>MHPK01000001.1 GCA_001822075.1 Candidatus Staskawiczbacteria bacterium RIFOXYB1_FULL_38_37
GGACTCCTTTTCCTAAACCACATCCACAAAACCATTCCACCCAGAATTATAATAATTAAAATATAAACTGCCTCATTCATAAAATTTAAAAAATTTAATGTTATTCATTATATTTTTCATATCATTATTAAATTTATATTAGCTTGGCTTGCAGGCTACTCAACTTTTTTCTTGTGGTTATGTATAAGCCATCTATTTCTTCGTCAGCGGAATATTGTGATGTATTTAATCTTTTTTCTGCGATTTTTACATATTCAGGATTAATATCTATGCCGATGTAATTTTTACCAAGTTCTTTACTAGCTAATGCAACTGTTCCACTCCCTACAAACGGGTCTAGTACAACAGCGTCTTTAGAGTAAACAGAAAGACTGATAAGGTATTTGCATAATTCTAAAGGTTTAACTGTCATATGTATATTAAAATTTCCTTTTTCATTATTTGGTTTTGATATTAAAAAATGTTTGTCCATTATTTCATTCACTCCTTCAACCGATAAAATGTTTGAGGGATACATATTATCGCCAACTCTGATGTTTGTGTTTAATAAGCCAACCTCATTTTTAATAAAATTATTTAAAAAAGTTCCATCGGTGGGTTTTTGAGCCATAGCAATGGGTTCAAAATTAGACTTAATTTGAGGTGTTTTCCAACCCGAAAGTCTATTTTTAAGAATTTCCTTTTTTTCTTTTGAAATATCCATTTTATCAATAAAATGGTTTAAACTCATTGCTTTCATTTGATTTTGTGTATAAACCCACAAAAAACAATCTCTTATTTCAAATCCAGTATCGTCCATTGCTGATGCCATTCTGTGATATAATCTCGGGCTTGAAAAAGAAAAGAAAAATCCGCCAGCCTTTAATACTCTAAAAGCTTCCTTAGATATTTTTGAATACCATTCGTAAAATTTTACACCTTGTTGCCTGTCAAACTTCATGCCAGCAGGCAAAGATTTTATAACCTGTCTATTACGTTTATCAGAAACCTTTTTGTGCGTCCAGTTATTATCAAGTTTGTCCAAAAAATATGGAGGGTCAGTTAAAATTAAATCTATTGAGTTGTCCTCAATTTTTGATAAAACCTCTAATGATTCTCCAGTGATTATTTTGTTTATAAACTCTTTATTTTTCATTTTTTAACTTATTAGGATTTACTCCTTTAAATTCTGCATAAAGTATCCTGTATATTTTTTCTCTCACTTCTTTATCAAAATTTCTTACAAAAGAAGCATCTGCTAATTTTATAACCCGTCCTTTTTCGTCATATACCCATCTATCCCTATCAGCTTTATTGCATTTCGTGCATTGTGGAATTATATTACCCGCTACCAATGGTTTGTTTGGGTCTTTATGTGCTCTTTCAAGCTTTGTTTTTGTCCCAGACCAATTAAAATGTGGCTCTCCATCACGAGACCCGCAAGTTGCACATCTAAACCCGTATTGCTCTTTTAGTTTTTCCCAATCTCCCGTATCTGCAACTCTGTGTCCTTTCTTAAAATCTGGGTATGGTTGTTCTAAAGTAAAAAGCTGATAAGAGCCCCTATCTACTTTTAATACTATATTATCTCTTCCACCCGCAACAATCCACCAGCCGTCCTGAGCTCCCAAATGCCTTGCTTGCTGGACATCGTTTACTTTGGGGTAAAAATTTCTTATAAAGGTCGTTAATTCAGTTTTTGACACAACCCTTGTTTTCGGATAGCCAAGCGATAAATAAACAAGGACTAATGCATTCATTGTAAATTTTCCGTTTCCGTTGCGAAGTTTCGGCATTTTAACTCCTAATTTTTTGAGATATTTTTTGTGATACTCCGATATTAAATCATATTGCCTTTTAATCTCTGTTTTGCTTAATTTGCCTCTTTCTATTATTTTTTCCATACATTTTTATTTATTTTATTCATTTTTTACTAATTATATCAATTATTTCACTGGCTCCCAATAGCCGTTTTTTAAAATTGATATTACCTTGCCTTTTAATTCCATGCCGTCTGTAAACACAATGTTTTTATATTTTTGATTTTCCGGTTTCAAGTAAACATACGGCGGCTTGTCATCTGAAATAAATCTTTTTATTGTTGAACCGTCCTCTGTTTGAGCCAATACTATATCGCCAGAAATAAATTCTTTTTGCTCTTTTACTAAAACGATATCCTCGTTTTCTATGCCGGCGTTTATCATTGAGTCGCCAAAAACTTTTAGAATAAAAACATTATTTTTTAATTCTTTTATTTCTGGGGAAATTTGCTTCCACTCGCCGGCTATTTCCATTGTTTCCATGGGCGAACCTGCCGTCGTAGAACCTAAAAATGGAATCAATGGCGGTCTTTCTAAAATTTTGTTACCTAAAGGTAAAATAGTTAAGCTTCTCGCAGACGCCTCATTTCTTTTTAAAAGTTTTTGATTTTCTAATTTTGTTAAAAGGTCAATAATAGATTGATTTGAAACTACATCTAAACTTTCCCTCATCTCTTCAAAAGTTGGAGGATAGCCGGTATCTTTAATATAATTATAAATAATCTCTAATAATTGTTTTTGTCTTTTTGTAATTTTTTCCATTGTGTTATTATAACTGACTAAAAGGTCGGGTGTCAAATATCTAACTGTGTATAACTCTTTTTGAAGATAAAATTCAACTGCTTGCCCTGCGGAAAATAAATAACTCACCGACTGACGTCGGTGAGTTATTCGGGTTTTTAGGATTTTTTAGCCGGTTACTTTTTACTATTTAGTAGTAGTCCTCTACTTTTTTAAGGTCTTTATGTTTTCTCAGCCTTTCTAACGCTTTTGCCTGAATTTGGCGGATTCTTTCACGGGTCACGCCGAATTCCTCTCCTGTTTCCTCTAACGTGTGCATTACTCCGTCCTCTAAGCCAAAGCGCATTCCCAAGATTTTCAATTCTCTTGGGGTTAATTCTCCTGAAAGTTCTTTTAGCCTGTCTTTTAAAAGGTTGCGGGCAGCCCCTGTGTTCGGAGCTATTGTTTTGTCGTCTTTTATAAATTCTGCCAAAACGCTGTCTTGCTTGTCTTTGTCTTCGCCAACAGGAGTTTCCAAAGAAACTGCCTTTTGCGCGATTTTTCTTATATGATGCACTTTATCAACTTCCAGTCCCATTTCTGCCGCAATCTCTTCTGCTAACGGTTCTCTCCCAAGCTCCTGTAAAAGATTTTTTCTGATTTTAGTATATTTTGAAATAGTTTCTATCATGTGGACTGGAATTCTGATTGTCCTTGCCTGGTCAGCTAACGCTCTGGTTATTGATTGACGTATCCACCAGGTGGCATAAGTTGAAAATTTATATCCTTTGCGCCAATCAAATTTTTTAACTGCCTTAAAAAGCCCCAAATTTCCTTCTTGTATTAAATCTAACATAGTTAAATTCGGAGAGCGGCCCACATATTTTTTAGCGATAGAAACAACCAGCCTTAAATTTGCCAAAGCCAGCCTATTTTTTGCCTCTTCGTCTCCGGCTTCTATTCTTTTTGCAAGCTCTTTTTCTTCTTTCGCCGATAAAAAACTGGACTTTCCTATTTCTTTTAAATACATTTGTATCGGGTCTATTTTGCCAATCAGTGCTTTTTTGCCTTTTTTGCCTTTTTTGCCGCCTGTCTCTAAAAATTCCTGAGCTTCTTTTATCTGCACCCCCCTTCTGTTAAAATCGTCGTAAATGCTTTCCAAACCCTCCACATTTCTTTCCACATTCGGAAAAGCATGCAAAATTTCAGAGGTTGTGACAAAGCCTCTTTCTTCCCCTTTTTTCAAAAGCGCTTGCATCTGTTGCTGGTCAAAAATCGGCCCTCTCTGCCTCTTGGCTTTCTTTTTTACCGGCCTTTGCGTTTTCTTCGTTTTTTTATTTTTGAAAATTTTTTTCTTTTTTTTCATAATAATTTTAAAAATTCTTCTAACGATAACTCAGAATCCCTTAATAATTTGCTCATCAAACCTTTGCCTAGAATTTTATGACTTGGAATAGTCAATGGCCTTCTGCTTTTATGGCGCAACCTAATATGGCTACCTCTCTGCCTCACAATTTGGTAGCCAATTTTTAAAAACGTTTTAATGGCTGTCTTGCCTGAAATTATAGGTAGCTTAGCCACGAATTAAAAAGTTATATTATGAAGCCCGACTTCTTTAGGATTATAAGATTCAAGAATTTCTCGGTTTTCCTTTTCTTCTAAGCATAATGCAATAACCTCTCTTATATTTCTTAATGCTTCGTCTATTGTCTTTCCTTGGGTATAACAGCCTCTAAAAACCGGGCATTCAACAATATAAAAACCGCCCTCGTCTTTTTCAACGATTATAGGAAATTTCTTATTTTTGATTTTTGCCAACAATGTTTTAGTCATATAATTATTACGTTTTAACTTTACCAAAATTTCCCACAAAAATCAATTATCGCCCATCCACGCATGCTGCTAATTTTGCTATTCCAAATTTCTTGGAACAGCATAACTTCCACTTGCAAGCTAATTTGTATTGGCTTGACCTTACGACGGGTTTTTGCCGAACGGCAAAAACCCGTCGTCTTTATCTTTTTGGCTTCATGCGAGGGGTAACGTTACTAGTTGCATAACCTGTGCCACTTCCTTGTTGTAATATTGTTCGTCCGCCTCTGCTCTGCGGAGCTTCGGCGGGACTCCAGCTGATTTTATTTATGCAACATTCTTAATTAGATGGTAATTTTTTTGTCTCGAGCCAAAAAACTTACCTAATCGGGATTTAATTTTTGTTTAAGATTTTTCCTTTAAGCTACTTCTTTATTATATCGCTACGCTAGGCGAAGTTATGCAACTTCGCGGGCATAACAGCTCTCGCAGTAAACAATCTCGGGCCTGTCCGGCGCGTACGACGTTTCAAATTCATTATTGCAACCTGGCTTCATACACTTTCTGTGCCAGAGTTTTAACGGATTTCTCTGTGTTAAACGTTCATAGTGCCTGCAGTTGGGGCAGAGTGTTGGAATGGGTAATCCCATCTTATCATAAAAATCTCGCTCTGCCTGAATAATTTTAAAACCAACAGTACAGTGATATTGGCACTTTCCTTCATGTGCACAAGCCATAATATCTCCACCAATGTTCACATTTTTTTCTTCCTGGTTTTTCCATAAGTAACCTTGCTTTAAAGCCTCTTCTTTTGAAAGTGGAAAATGGTCATTTGCTACGGTTTCATTATAGGCAAATAACGATAGTTTGCTTGAGAAAAATTCTCCATACTCCCCTGTTTTTTTCATATGCTCAATAATTTGGGGCAATAACTTTTGGTATTCCTCTTTTGTGCATTGTTTATTTAAAATACAGTAGGATTTTCCATGTAGCGAAATACAACCAAAAAGATTTGAAGAGCCTGAACACGCCTCGCAATATGTTAGGTCGCTATTGCCATTCCAGTTTTGAATTCCAAACTTAATGTTGTAGGCGCTTATTCCCGTGTTGATTGTTTCGTATACTAATTCAGCGTCTCTTCCGGCTGTGGATACGTCCATATTATCTTTTGAGTTCCGCCAGACATGATAACCATACTTACAATTTTCCGCATCATCTCCATGAAAACAATTATTACAATTTTTGGTATTTAAAAGATAGTTGCCAGTGCTTCGTGCTGATTTTTGGATATAGGCATACTTATTGATTTGTTTTAATGCAAAATCTTTAAATTCCTTTTTAAAATTTTCAACATCACCCTCTTTTATCTGCTTTTTCTTTTCTTCTAAAATTTTAAAATAATCTTCTTTGGAGTACGGTTTATTAAATATGTGATATTGTTTTTGGCGCAAACCTACACATCCATAACAGTTAGAACACCCAACGCAATCCTGTAAAAAAAAGCTGTCGGTACAATCGCGGCACTCTTTGGAAAAAAATAACTTATAGCAATTATAGGCCACAAAAAGCTCGTAGCACAACTCGCTATTATTAACGAAAGCGCAATCTAAACAATCTTTGCTAATTTGCATCCAGTAAGAATGATTACAGCGTTCATTGTTTGAACTTTCAAAAAGCATATAGCAATCTTTGTTATCAGCTGCAAGATGAGTGTATTCAGAGTTTACAGAATTGGCATTAATCAGGCTTACTCTTGGGACTCTTTTGGAAAGTTTTTGATATTGCTCAAAAAACGGTTTTTGAAAATCATACCCTTGGCCGTAGGCTAATGGATCCCATTTGTCTGACCACCAGCAATGTTGGCAATACATTACATTTTTGCCTTCAGAATGGTAAATGCTTATAACCTCTTTTCCGCATAAATCGCAAGCTCGTTTGTATAAAATACGTTCATTTCTAAACGATAATCTTCTTTGCAACCTGCACTCGGGGCAAAAGGTTGGAGGTGGCACCCTTATCTTTTCGTAGAATGCAAAATCATCAGGCTCGATAACAAAGTCCTTTTTGCAATTTTGGCATTGTTTAGTTTGGCTTTCCATTATTTATAAATGTCGTGAGAACCGATGTCTAATAAAATTACATCTGTTTTTTCAAAAATAAAAACAACCCTGTACTGACCCTTGACTGAAAAACTCCAGTGGTTCTTTAGTTTTCCGTGAAGTTTATGCGTTTTTAGGGCAGAATTAAACGGATTGCTTTTAAATAAAACTGTTTTAATTTCAGCGGCCTTTTGAATATCGTCTGGCAAATTTAAAAACGACCTTCTGAATTGAGGGTGGTAATAGATATGGGAGATTCTCATTTTATAAAAATTAAAATTTTAACTCGGGGAGCTTTTTCTTTTTAAGCAAAAATCTTGCATGGCGAGTCCAGCGCAAAACATCATCGCTTGTTACTTTCTGGCTCCTTAATAATTCCTCGTAATCGCTCTTAGGAATTACAACAAGTTCCCCCTTTTTAGATAACTCTTTTGGGATGGAAATAATTTTTTTCATGTTTTTATATTTTTAATACGATTTTATGTTAACAATAATTGCATTAAAAATCAATTTTTACGATTTTAAATGCAATAATTTTGCTTTTTTATCAAATTCTTTCATTAGCTCTTCTCTTTTTTGTTCATCATTTTCTGTTTTTATCGCATTTTCTATCTGGCTTAGCTCGTTTCTTAATTTTATATCTTTTAGCTGGGCTAAGCAAAGCTGGATTTCTTGCACATCCGCCTGCCTGCCGGCAGGCAGGTCTTCTTCGTATTCCACCTCGGCTTTCAAAGATAATGCGTCAAAAAACTCTTTATAGTCTTGCTTTTGTGAAATATCTGCAAAATCTGCTTTTTTAATGTCTTGCAAAAGATTTCTTGTCTTCTCGCAAAATAGAGGGTAATGGACGTTTTCAATTGAATTAAGGTTTGAAGGGTCTTTTAAAGCTAATAAGATAATTTTTTCTTCCAAGAGTTTTACCCTGCCCTCTACTGTGAAATCTTTCAAATAAGCTGTAGGTTTTTTTTCAACCAGGGGCTCTGGCTGATATTGGCCAGCCGGCTTTATTTTTTTTAATTCAGCTAATATGGCCTCTTCCCTTATGTTGATTTCAAAAGACAATTTTTGCGCCCAGTGGGACTGCTCAATTTTATTTGGCAGCCGGCTTATGGCAGTTAAAATTATTTTTGAAATTTCTTTTTTGCCTTCAGGGCTTTTTTTGTCAAAAGAGGAAATAGCAAAATCAAAATAATAATCCATTATTGACCTTGCTTCTTTTAAAGATTTTTCCCAGCCTTGAGGGTTTTTAAAAACTATTTCAGCCGGGTCTTCTCCTTTTGAATAAGAATTTATTATTTTTATGTTAAATCCTTGAGATTCTGCCAAATTAATTCCTCTTTTAGTTGCAGAATCTCCTGCCACATCCATATCAAACGCCAAAAGCAAGTTATCAGAGTATCTTTTTAGAATATTTAAATGCCTTGGAGTCAAAGCTGTGCCGGATGAGGCCACAGTGTTTTCAAATCCTGCCTGGTGGCACATTATTACATCTGTGTAGCCCTCTGTTAAAACGCACTGATTGCTTTTTCTAACAGGCATTTTGGCATAATTCATTCCATAAAGGGTGCTGCTTTTGTCATAAAGCAGGGTCTGGGGCGTATTTATATATTTTGCAATTTCTTTTTGATTTTGCTCTTTAAAAACCCTTCCGCCAAACCCAATTACCTGGGAGTTTAAGTCAAAAATGGGAAAAATAATTCTGCCCCTGAACCTGTCGTAAGGATTTTTGCCTTTTTTCCCGATGGCTTCGCCATCGTGGATCCTCGATTGCACTGCAATCGGGACTACTGCCAGCCCTGCTTTTACAATCTCGTCTCTTCTATATCCTCGGCCAACAAGGAAATCAGATAAACCCTGCCATGTGTCTGGCGAATAGCCCAGTCGCCATTTTTTAAAACTATCCTCTTTTATACCTCTTTTTAACAAATAATCTTTTGCTTTTGCGCCCCAAGAACTGCTTTGCAATTGTTTTTCAAAAAAAGAGCATGCCAGCTCGCAAATTTCATACAGCCTTTGCCTTTCTGTTTTTAATTTAGGATTTTCTTTTTTTAATTCAACCCCGGCTTTTGATGCTAAAATTTTTAAGGCGTCGCCAAACTCAACCCCTTCAATTTTCATTACGAAATCAAAAATAGAACTCCCGGCCCCGCACCCAAAACACTTCCACATCTGGCGGCTGGGGCTTACAAAAAAAGAAGGCTTTTTTTCTGAATGAAAAGGGCAGGCGCCTCTGTAATTAGCGCCTGTTTTTGTAAGCTTTACATAGCTGCCTACGATATCAACAATATTTAGCCTATTTTTTATCTCTTCAATTTGAGAATCCACGGAAAAAAAGTTATATTCGTCCTTAATCTTATCACTAAATAATTAAAAATCAAACCCCCGTTGCATCGCTGCTCAACAAGTGCAAATGCAGATGGTCTATAATTTGCCCGCCCTCTCTGCCGACATTTATAACTAATTTGCAGCCCTGTAAATTTTTTTCTTCTGCTATTTTCTTCGCAACCAAAAACAATTCTCCAATCAGCTCTTTATCAGCCTCTTCCAAGTGTTTTACAGATTCAATATGTTTTTTAGGGACAATTAAAATGTGGGTTTTAGCTTTTGGATTAATATCATTAAAAGCAACCAGCTTGTCATTTTCAAAAACTTTAGCAGAAGGAATTTCTCCTTTTGCGATTTTACAAAAAATACAATCTTCCATTTATTTTACCTGATAGGTTAAGTTTATTGTTATCTGTATTTCCTGCTGGCCGGGCTGTATTACAGGAGCAGGAGCAGATGTTTCTGATATTCCGCCCCCCATTCCTAATTTTGCAAAACTGTCATATGCAACAGGATAATTATAGTTTTCATAGACATTGATAAGCTTTCCCAGTTTTATGCCAGAAGTTTCTGCTAAATTCTGCGCGTTTGCTTTTGCCTTCTCTATTGCTTTTGCTCTTGCTTCCTGCTTAAACTGCTCCGGGTCGTCTATTGTAAACTGCAAGTTGCCTGTAAGGTTGGAGCCGGCCTCTGTTGCTTTTTGCAAAATTTCGCCAACTTTTTCAAAATCCCTTATTTTAACCTGGATATTTTGGTCTAAAGTATATCCCTGAAAAATCCTGCCTGCGGCCTCTGTGTAATTATAAAGCGGGCTCAAGCTATAAGTTGTTGTCTGAATATCTTTATCTTCAACACCCATATCTTTTACAGCTTTTATAACAGCATTCATTTTTTCAGTATTTTTTGAAATTACTTCTTCGGTTGTAGAACCCTGTGTTGTTACTCCAAGATTTACCAAAGCTATGTCGGGTTTTGCATAAACTTTGCCTTCCCCGCTCACTGTTATCTGATAATTATTCTGCTGGTCCAGCATCTTTTGCTGATAAAAGAGCTGTCCTGCAAAATAAACTAAAACGGCTAAAACCAAAACAGCTATTACCATAAAAAACCTGTTTGACAGGTCAAATTGCTTAAAATTTTCATCCATAGTTTTTTTATCAGGACGCAGAATGCAAAAAATGAAAAAATCATGTTTTACAGGCCACAACCCTGAGTTAAATTTCTTTAAGGTTATTTTAGCATTATTAACTTTAGCTGTATAGGGCAAAGGGGCTAAAAACGCCAAGCTTGACAAATTTAGAGCTAATGCTATTGACAAAAAATTACGAAGTGATATAATTAAGTATAGGCTCAAAAAGCCTGAATTTAACTCAAACAGCCTCTTTCAGCTTTGTTTGAGTTTTTATATTAAACAAGCGATTAACTATGAAAATTCTAACTAACATAAGATTTGCTCAAACAGCCGGCATAAGCCAGGTGCTTATTTCATTTATAAAATTCATTGAAAAAAGCAAGAAAAACAATCTTAGCATTGTGGGCGTTAACATAATCGGCAAGAGAAAAAACGAGAGCTACAGAAGGGCAAAAAAGGGCAATGTAAAAATAATATCCGCCGGATTCAAAAGAATTCCCAATATAGCTAAAGTTGTCAAAAGGGTAAAAACATTAGATGAAGTTGCAAATAGGTATTGCAAAGTTATATCAGCTTACAGAAAGGCAATAAAAGAAGAAAATCCTGATGTTGTTTTAGTAAACGGCACCTATTATATGCCATGGTGTTTATTTTTGGCGGCCAGGCTTGAAAAAGCTCCTGTGGTTCTGCACTATCACGGAGTTTTGGCAAAAGAAACCGAAGGATGGAAAAAGAAACAAAAAAAGATGTTTAAAAAAATGGAACAATCTTTTGACAAAAAAGGAGTGTTCTATATATTCCCTTCAAAAATTACGAAAAAGGTGGTTGAAGAAGAAGTTTTCGGCCATAAAATTAGAAAATATGCAGTGCTGCCAAATCCTGTGCCGCTTCATTTTTTTAATAAAAAAGCAAATCCGCCAGCTGGCGGAGGCAATAAAAATATTGGCATAGTAAGCAGATGGACTCGCATCAAAAACGTTAAATTTATAGGCGAGTTTGCCGAATATAACAAAAAAAACGGAAAAAAATTTAACATTAACCTAATTACTGACGTTCCTTTTAATACTAGACACATGAAAAAACTTTCCAAAAAGGTGAAGCTCCATAAACCAAGAAACAATAAAAAGCTGGCTGACTTTTATAATAAAATGGATGTTATAATCAGCCCCTCCCATTTTGAAACTTACGGAAACGTTGCCAAAGAAGCTGTGGCTTCAGGAACTCCTGCTTTGGTTAACACTGCCATGGGAGTTGGCGAAACATTTAAAAAACTTGGATTAAACAATTTTGTGACAAACTTTGACTCAATAGAAAAAGTTTATGCCAAAATAGAAAGTGTAATTGGTAAAAACATTGAAAAGACGGTAAGAGACAAAATAAAAGAATTGTACTCTCCGCGCAAAATTTTCAACGATCTCGTTGATATATTAGAGTTAGCTGTATAAGTTTTTTATTTTTTCTTAATCAAGGGGTTTTCTTTTACAGAAAAAACTCCGGGCGCCATGGTGCTGTTTTCTGTAACTGTTTTATAAACGCAAACAACTTTTCCTTTGCTACTGACAGCCCACACATCCAAAGGCTCTGTATTGTCATATACTTCATTGGTTGAATATCTTGTAAGCAAAACGGTTTTACCGGCATATGGAGACAAATCATACCCCCCTTCTTCGCAAATAATTTTTTTTAAATACCAGCCGACGTCAGACAAATTTTCAGGAATATTGTATTCCATTTCTTTGGTTTTTTCTATAGCTGTGATATTTAATTTTTTGAGTTCTAACGAAATCTCATTCTGACTTTCTATTTTAGAATCAGTTATATTGTTTTGTATATTCACCTGTGGAGATTGTCGCCTATACAAAAAATAAAATAATCCACCGGCAAGAATAATCAAAATAACTGCGAGCATCAAAATAAATTTATCATTCATATCTTTTAAAAATAATCTAATTTTAAGACTTTTGTTTTTAAAAACTTAACTTTATCTCTCAAATGGAAGGTCTGGAAAACGAGCAATTGATATTTTGCACCTTTCTATAATCTCGACGTGCTTTAGCGAATCACACAACGAAATATTATTTAGCAAAAGACCGCTTGCAAAAGTTATACAGTCAGCTTTATAATCAGAATCCGTTACTTTATTGCAATTAGATGGTAAATAATTTTCTCCTCCGCCATCCCTGTAAATTTTACTTATAACAAGCATATAACAGGTGCCCTTTTCTATTTTTTCCCAATCTCCGGATGGATTAATTTTATCGCATATTGTTATATCATTATCTTTGCTTGCTGACTGCGAAAACTTCCTAGGGGCCATACTTTGTTCATTCGTAAAATAAAATAATGAAATTATTACGAACGAAAAAATAACTACAACAGCAGAGAATATATTTGTTACCCTTGATGACAGAAAACTTAAATTTTCTTCGGTTGCTTTTGGCCTACTGTTTATAAACCACGAAAAAATAAGAAGAATAATTAAGTAAGCAGGAATTGCCAAGGGCAACAAAATTGAACCTATTTTAGTTATGTCTAAAGAAGATTCTTGACAGGCATTATTTCCCATAACAATTTTTTTTAGTATGTTATAATATCCGTCTGCGTCGCCACAATCACCCATATTAAAAATTGTTATATAAGATAGTATTACGGCAATAATGATAATAAATATTACAACTGTTTTTCTTTTTGCAATAACATTCTTTTTCTTTCTAAATAGATTTACAAATAATCTAATAATTCCTAAAATCACTAATATCACAGACGCTAAAACAAATAATGCGAATTCTATCATACCTATCCAGCCCCCCGTTCCAAATAAAAATAGTATAAAAGAGCTTATTGAGAAAATGGTAAAAGTTATATTGAAAACTGCAGAATTGAAACATGCATAATCTTCTATTCTAGACACTAAACCTTCGCGATTTTGGTCATGCGGTATATTCCCGTCTACACTATCAACAGCTGAAATATTCTCTGGACTTTCTGCTTTTCTCAATTTTTTTATAAATTTAATAATTGCGGTAAATATCAAAACAAGCCCAATGGGACTGGCAAGCTTTAATAACAAAAAATTAAACAGCCACATGGCCTTTAATTGTTCAGATTTATACAAAATATGGCCCAGCGTTGATGGATAAAGACCACTTAAAATCAGTAATAAAAGCCCAGCGATCAATACAAAAACTGGCGAGCCGAATTTATATAAAAGCATGGCTAACAATATTGCACCCACCCAAGCCATAAAATTTACAATGGTTTCAGATCCAGAATATTGGCTGGATAATTCGGCATATTCTGGAACACCGGGCTTATAAGTTTTCATTTTTTCAAACACAGAAAACTGATTCCATGAAAAAAAGAACGCTATAAATATAGCGACCACTATCGCAATTATCAATATTTTTGGATTAAAAATTTTTAGGGCCATATTATTTTTTTAAAAAGAGTTTATATTACTACATTATACTTCTTTATGCGAATAAACAAAAATTGGATTTTTTAAAATTTTGGCAGATGCCGAGCCCCGCCTCTGGCGGGGCGAGGCAACAATCGCCCAAAATCCGAATTCTGAAAATTGGCGGAAGGGGTGGGATTCGAACCCACGAGACCCTTTCGGGTCACGGCTTTTCCCGCCTTTGGCGGGACCCCGCTGTGGCGGTGGCCAAGCCCAAAACAATTTCTTGGCGGAGGAGGTGGGACTCGAACCCACGAGACCCTTTCGGGTCACGGCTTTCCAAGCCGTTGCAATGGCCACTATGCGACTCCTCCGCCAAGAAATTGTTTGATTATTTTTTCAAAAGTCGACGAAAAGCTTCTCCTCCTTTATAATTTTTTATTTGTCTTTCTCTCAACCACGCAGATTTTTTATCATCAAAAATTTCTGAATAAACTAATTCCCATGGACCTTTCTTTTTAGTAGACCTATTTTTATTATTATTGTGATAAAATATCCTTTTAGCTAAATCTCCAGTTGCACCTATGTAATAATGTTTATTCTTTTTACTTTGGATTATATAAACGGTATACATAATTTAACGGCTTTTCCCGCCTTTGGCGGGACCACTATGCGACTCCTCCAAATTTTTATTTAGGCGAACATCCGTTATAGCCATGGTCTACAACACCAGCGTAGGTAATGTATTCCGGGCTGCCCCCTATCTTTAAACATTCTGCTTCGCTAATTTTCCCGACAAATTTTTTACTCCAAGATCCATATTGTGGGCATATATCAGCACAAGTGTATTTATACATTATTAAATGATTGTTTTGGTAACCGATTAAAAATCCGCCAAAATATATGTACGAAAATCCATATATAAATGCTATGATTATCAGTATAATAATTACCAAAAATAATATTGTTTTCATAAAATTATATCTTTATACCGCGTAATGCGCGTATCCGCTCTTCAATAGGCGGGTGGGTCATAAATAATTTTGCAAACCATTGAGTTTTTTGTTTTCCTTTATATGGCGAGTCAATAAAAAGCGACGAGGTTGCATCGTTTGTAACGCGCATAGGAGTTGGGTCTGAAGAAATTTTTTCTAAAGCTTTAGCCAACCCTTCAGGATACCTTGTTAACAAAGACCCGTCGGCATCGGCTAAAAATTCCCTTTTTCTTGAAATTGCAAGCTGAACCAAACTGGCAGCAATTGGAGCTAAAATTGCAGCTGCAATGCCTAGCACCATTAGAATAAGGCCTGCGTTTCCCTTATTATCATTGCTTTTTCTGCCTCCGCCCCAAAAACTTACTCTCATAAAAAGATTAGCCAAAGTTGCAATAACTCCTGCTAAGACAGCCACAATTGTAGATAAAAGCATATCTTTATTTCCAATATGAGACAGCTCGTGGGCAATTACTCCTTCTAATTCTGTTTTGTCTAATCTTTGTAAAAGGCCCTGAGTTACAGCAACAACAGCGTGCTTTGCATCACGCCCGGTAGCAAAAGCATTTAGCTGTAATTCGGGTAATATATAAATTTTTGGCAAAGGCAAGCCGGCTGTAATGCAAAGATTTTCAACAACTCTGTAAAGTTCTGGGTTATCTTTTTTTTCAATGGGCTGGGCCTTATACATTGATAAAACAATTTTATCTGACCACCAATAACTTCCAAAAGATGAAAACACGCTCAAAAATATTGAAATATACAAAACAGCGCTGCTGTCCATTAAATAACTGAAAAGCCAGCCTATAGCTATGATAAAGACCAAAAACCCAGTTAATAAAAACCAGGTTTTACGGGTGTTAGAATCTGCTTGTGTATAAATTGATGCCATTAAAATTTCACTTTGACTGCTTCTTTTTCTGCTCCCGCTGCTTCAAATAATTCCATTTGTTTAAATCCAAATGAGCTGGCAATAATATTTGTCGGGAAAGTTTCTATTTTTATACTGAGGTCCCTTACATTTGTATTATAAAACCTGCGCGCTGCCTGAATTTTATCTTCTGTATCAGAAAGTTCCCTTTGAAGCTCTAAAAAGTTTGTTGAAGCTTTTAAATCCGGATAATTTTCAGAAACAGCAAATAAGCTTTTCAAGGTGTCTGAAAGCATATTTTCAGCTCCTGCCTTTTCCTTTGCTCCCTGAGCCGACATTGCGCTGGCTCTTGCTTTTGTGACCTTTTCAAATAATTCTCTTTCATGCGTTGCATATCCCTTTACTGTCTCAACTAAATTAGGAATTAAATCATACCTTCTTTTTAACTGAACATCAATGTCGGACCAGGCCTCTTTTGCCCTGTTTTTTAATACAACTAAGCTGTTAAAGGCAATTATTATCCAGACGACAATAACAGCTATAACGCCTATGATTATCCATAAAATTATTGACATAATCTTCTAATTTTAAGTTCTAAATTTTTAATTTTAAATGAAAAACCTAATTTTTAAATGTTTAAAACATTTTGTCATTTAGATTTGAATTAAAATTTAAAATTTGTTATTTAAAATTAGCTTATTTTGGCATATCGTCAATCAGCATGCTTATATAAGGATGCCTGGCGATAAACTTATAATTTAATAATTTTAATAACGTAAGGAAGTCTTCAAGCTCTGACCTAAATTTTTCAGGGCCAGAAAACACTTCCCATAATTCTGATACGAAATTTTTTGTATAATGATGCAAAATTTCGTAGTCTGACTTGTTTTTTAAATAATTTATTATTTGCTTGAACTCTCCCCTGTTTAACCAAACGCCCTCGCACATTTTGCAAAAATCAACTTTTACTTTTGAACTGTCGTATCCAACCTCGCACAAAGAAACCCGGCAAACAGGGCAAAACCTTTTGCTATTTGTAATTTTAAACCTTTTTTTATCCCGCCACAAATCAACATCTTGCCAATTTAAATTTTTATCTTTATCATCTTTTGCCAGGCGCAATTCATCTTTATCAAACCAAATGCCCAAACATTTGTGGCAAAAATCAGCCTCAACATCATGAAATAAAATCTTTTCTAATTTTTCATTATCATTTGGACAGTTCATGGAACATAAAACATAAAACATGAAGCCTGAAACATATTTAAAAATTTCAAGTCCAAATTCTATGAAATCTATCTTTAGTATAACTAAAAAGAAAACAAAACACAAGAAAAAAGCTCACACAGACAGGACTGTGGAGCTTTAGAAAATCCGCAAGGACTAAAATACAAAATGGACCAACAGCGCGACAATAATGGCTATTATCACGCCGGCGAGAAATCCTGATAAATATTGTCTGCGATGTTTTGCCCGCCAATCCGGAGCTTGCCATCTTGAATCATTTGCAAGCATGGCGTCAATCTCCTTATTTAATCTTCTCTGGTTTCTTGACGATTGCTTATCAAGATAATCACTGAAATCATCATTCATAGCTTTTCTCCTTTTTGCCAATTGATCATTTCGAACCTATATCAAAACAAAGAACGACAATGGTTTAACGTCTGTAAGTTTGATATTTAGCATCATCATCGTCACTGCTCCAAGGAACTTTCCCAAAAAGAAGATCAATCAAAAAAATAACTAACACAATCAAGGCTATCGTCTTCATCGCCACCCCCTTTATGTTAAAGGACTGGTTTGCAGAAAGTACTGCAATAATAAAGAATACACCTTATTTTGTGTTTAGTCAATAATTTCTAACGGCTCAACCTGTTTAAGGATGAGCCGTTAAACAAAACGCCCCCGCTTATCGGGGGACGTTTACTCATTACTCGTTTAATATCCCCCTCCCATCATGGGGTTGCCCATAGGCTGGTGGTTATGATCGTCTTCCTTTTTTGGTAAATCTGCAACTAAAGCTTCTGTTGTCAAAAGCATTGAGGCGGCTGAAACCGCATTTTCCAAAGCAGTTCTTACAACTTTTGTAGGGTCAACAACTCCAGCTTGTATTAAATCTTCGTAATCCATTGTTTGCGCGTTAAACCCGAAATTTCCGTTTGTTTCTTTTACTTTTTGAGCAACAACTGCCCCATCAACGCCCGCGTTCTCCGCAATCTGGCGGATTGGCTCTTCAATGGCTCTTTTTAAAATGTTAACTCCGGTTTTTTCATCCCCCTCAGCTGCGACATTTTCCAAAGCTGGCAAAGTTCTTAACAAAGCCACTCCTCCGCCGGGAACTATTCCCTCTTCAACCGCAGCCCTTGTGGCATGTAAAGCGTCCTCTAATTTATGCTGTTTGGCTTTTTGTTCAACTTCTGTGGCGGCTCCCACTTTTATAACTCCCACTCCTCCTGACAATTTTGCCAGCCTTTCCTGCAATTTTTCTTTGTCAAAATCAGAAGTGGCATCTTTAATTTGTTTTTTTATATAGCTGATTCTCTCTTCAACGGCATTTTTTTCTCCCCCGCCTGCAGCGCTATGCGCAACATTGCGGGCAGGTTTGCCCTCCACAATAGTTGTGTTTTCTTTTGTTGAAATAACTCTTCTTGCCTGGCCCAGCATTTCCAATTCAACGTTTTCTAATTTCATTCCTTTTTCTTCTGTAATAACCTGACCTCCCGTAACTATGGCAATGTCTTCTAACATCTCTTTTTTTCTGTCGCCAAAACCCGGAGCTTTAACAGCCAAGGCTGTAAATATCCCGCGGATTTTGTTTACAATCAAGGTTGCCAAAGCATCTCCCTCAACGTCATCTGCAATAATTACCATTTCTTTTTTTCCGGTTTTCACTATTTTTTCTAAAATAGGCAGAATTTCCTGCAAAGAAGATATTTTTTTATCTGTAATTAAAATATAGGGCTCTTCTAAAACAGCTTCCATTTTTTCTGTATTTGAAACCATATATCCTGAAATATATCCCCGGTCAAACTGCAAGCCCTTTACAATTTCTTTTGAAAGCCCGAATGTTTTTGATTCTTCAACCGTGATTACGCCGTCTTTTCCCACTTCTTCCATAATTTCTGCTATCAAGTCTCCCACTTCTTTATCTTGGGCTGAAATTGTGGCAACCTGCGAAGTTTCTTCTTTTGTGGAAATTGACTTTGACATTTCTTTTAATGCCTGCAAAACCGCGTCTTTTGCTTTTATAATTCCTTTTCTTAAAGCTAAAGGATTAGCTCCGGCAGCAACATTTTTTAAACCCTCTGTGGCAATTGCCTGACATAAAAGAACAGCTGAAGTTGTGCCGTCGCCGGCTATATCATTTGTTTTTGTGGCAACTTCTTTTATAATTTCAGCTCCTATGTTTTCAATTGTGTCTTCTAACTCAATTTCTTTTGCAATTGAAACTCCGTCGTTTGTAATTGTGGGGCTTCCGTAGCCCGAACCCAAAACAACATTCCTGCCTTTAGGACCCAATGTTACTTTTACTGCGTTGGCTACTTTGTCTAAACCGCTTTTTAAAATTTTGCGAGCATCCTCGCTGTACTTAATTTGTTTTGCCATAATTTTTAATTTTAAATTCTAAATTTTAAATGAATTTTTAATGATTAAATTTTAAAATTTAAAATTAGGTTTTTCAATTAAAATTTAAAATTTGTTATTTAAAATTTCGTGATTATTCTATAATCGCCAGTATATCGTCTTCGCGGGCAATAAGATATTCTTTGTCATCAACTTTTATTTCCGAAGGCCCGTATTTTGAAAACAAAACTTTGTCTCCGGGCTTTACTGATACGGGAATTATTTTTCCCTCGTCTGTTTTTTTGCCAGGGCCCACAGCAATTACTTTGCCTTCTTCTGATTTTTCTTTTGAAGCTGTATCCGGCAAAAAAATGCCGGCTTTAGTTTTTTCCTCTTCTTTTATTGGCTCTATCAAAATATGATCTGCTAATGGTTTGATAGTCATGGAACATGAAACATAGAACATGAAACAAAACGAAAGACGAATTTGTTATATGTTCTATGCTATATATTATGTGATTTTCTAATACTATAATTTAAAGGATTTCTTTCAAAAAGTCAATGGCCCCGCCCTAAATTACCAATCTTCAGATATTTTCCTGTGTATGACTTTTTGTTTTTTGCTATTTCTGCAGGAGTTCCTTCGGCCACGATTTCTCCGCCTGCATCTCCGCCTTCGGGTCCCAAATCAATTATCCAATCAGAATTTTTAACAAGATCTAAATTATGTTCTATAACGAGCGCTGTATTTCCTTTTTCAACCAGTCCTCTTAAAACTGAAATTAATTTTTTGATGTCATCAAAATGCAGGCCGGTTGTAGGCTCGTCTAAAATATATAAAGTTCTGCCTGTTCCTTTGCGAGATAATTCTGTTGCCAGTTTTACTCTTTGGGCTTCGCCTCCTGATAAAGAAGTGGCAGGCTGACCGAGCTCAATATATGAAAGGCCCACTTCTTTTAAAGTTTTTAATTTTTCATAAAGCCCTGGAATATTTTTAAAAAATTCCATTGCCTCTTCAACATTCATATTTAAAACATCTGCAATGTTTTTGTCTTTGTAAGCAATTTCTAAAACTTCTTTGTTATATCTTTTGCCGCGGCACTCTTCGCACTCAACATAAATGTCGGGCAAAAAATACATTTCAACTTTTTTCTGGCCCTGGCCTTCGCACGCTTCGCACCTCCCGCCTTTTACATTAAAACTAAATCTGCCGGCTGAATATCCGCGCACCCTTGCTTCTTTTGTTTTGGTAAAAATGTCCCTTATATATGAAAAAGCTCCTGTATAAGTTGCCGGATTTGACCTTGGAGTTCTGCCTATTGGCGACTGGTCAACCAAAACAATTTTATTTAAATTTTCAGCTCCCTGAATTTCTTTGTGCTGGCCCGGCTCTTCTTTTGCCCTGTAAAATTTGCGGAGCAAAGCTCTGGCTAAAATATCATTTACCAAAGAAGATTTTCCCGAGCCCGAAACTCCGGTAACACAAACAAACTTTCCCAAAGGAATTTTTACATCAATATCTTTTAAATTATGCTCTTTAGCCCCTTTTATTGTCAGGTATTTTTGCTTATTTTCTTCTTCCCGCCCCTTTGGGGCGAGGCTCGCCCGCCCTTCGGACGAGGCTTCCACTTTTTTTCTTCCCGCCAAATAATCTCCAGTAAGCGTATGCGATTTTAATAATTGACGATATGTTCCCTCAAATACAATTTTTCCTCCGTGCTTTCCAGCCCCCGGGCCAATGTCTACAATCCAGTCAGAAGCCTGCATTGTTTGGGGGTCGTGCTCTACAACAACAACTGTATTTCCAAGCTCTTTTAATTTTTTTAAAGTGTCAATTAATCTGTGCTGGTCTCTGGCGTGCAAACCAACAGACGGCTCGTCTAAAATATACAAAACGCCGGATAATTTTGAACCAATTTGTGTTGCCAGCCGTATTCTTTGCTCTTCTCCGCCGGCCAATGTTCCGGCTTTTCTGGAAAGAGTTAAATAAGAAAGCCCTACATCATTTAAAAATTGCAAACGATCAAGAATTTCTTTTATAATCAGCTGGCTGATTTTAAAATCGTTTGCGCTTAATTTTGCAGATAATTTTTCAAAAAAATCTTTTGTCTTATCAACAGACATTTCAGAAATTTTATCAATTGAAACGTCGGCTATTGTAACCGCCAAAATTTCCGGCTTTAATCTTTTTCCATGGCACTTAGGGCAAATCTTAATTACCATATACTGCTCAATTTCCTGCCGTGTCCAGTCAGAATCGGTTTCATGGTATCTTCTTTCCAAATTTTGCACCACGCCCTCGTTTTCTTTATCTCCGTACAGAATAATATCAATAATTTTTTTGGGCAGGTCTTTTACTTCCTCGTCTAAAGAAAAATTATATTTTTGGGCAAGTTCCAAAAGTTTTGAATAATAGTATCCTTGCCTGCCTACTTTATGAGAAGCCCTGCTCCACGGCCAAATAGCCCCTTCTGAAATAGTTAAATTTTTATTTGGAATAACCAATTCCGGGTCAACTTCCAATTTTTCGCCAAGGCCTGTGCATTCCGGACAGGCGCCGTAAGGATTATTAAAAGAAAAAATTCTTGGCTCTAACTCCGGCATAGAAATGCCCTGCCCGTCCGACAGGCGGGCGCAATCTTCACAGGCAAAATGCTCGGAAAAAACAAAATCTTCGGATTTCGTGCTTACAATTACTATTCCTTTGCCCAGTTTTAATGCGGTTTCCAAAGAATCAACTAATCTTGACCTGTCTAAATCTTTATTCAATATCAACCGGTCAACAACAACTTCAATGTCGTGTTTTTTTTGTTTGTCTAATTGTTTTTCTAAAGACTCTTCAAGCAAATAAATAATTCCGTCTATCCTTACCCTCACAAATCCCCCTCTTTGAATTTCTTCTAAAACTCCTCTGTGTTCGCCTTTTTTGCTCTTTACAACGGGACCCAAAATAATAATTTCTGATCCTAAAAAGGATTTTTCCCGCCTTTGGCGGGATCCCGCTGCGGCGGGAAAAACCTGTTCTACGATTTGGTCGATTGTCTGACGTGAAATTAATTTTCCGCAATTTGGGCAGTGCGGTTTTCCTATTCTTGCATACAAAAGCCGGAGATAATCATAAATCTCTGTAATTGTTCCCACTGTAGAGCGCGGGTTATGCATTGCCTTTCTCTGGTCAATAGAAATTGCAGGAGAAATGCCTTCAATGCTGTCAACATCAGGCTTGTCCATCACCCCTAAAAACTGGCGGGCATAAGCTGACAAGCTTTCAACATATCTTCTCTGTCCTTCAGCATAAAGAGTGTCAAAAGCTAAAGATGATTTGCCAGAGCCGGAAAGACCGGTAATCACAACCAGCTTATTTTTAGGAATATCTAAATCAATATTCTTTAAATTGTGCACTCTTGCCCCGCGAATTTTTATGAAATCATCTTGTCCCGACATAGTCGTGGATCCTCGATAAATTTAATTCTTTAAATTTATCGGGACATACAAAAGTTAAGTTTACCCCGTTAAATTATTTTGCCAAAGCAAAATACTATTTAATGGGGTGGTTAATTATACACCCTTATTCTTTAGATTTCAAGAAACACACTCGCGATGGAGGCCATGGCAAATAAAAAAGCCACGGGGTTTTACCCATGCGCTTTTGATAAAGATAAGGAACTTTATCTACTGCTGAATTTTATTTAACAACATTGTAAAAAGCGCCCTTACTTCCTGTTGGGCTTGCTGGTCGTTTTCGCTTTTTATAAATTTCTGCCACTGGTCAAAAATTTTTGGGTCGTTTATTTCTCTAATTGAGTTTTCTAACTGGAGCCGGTCTTCAAAATCAACTTCGCTCTCTCCCGCCAATACCTTTTCAACAAAAAGCTTTGCAAAAACCAATGTTTTTTCATTTATTTGCTTGATATACAAAGATTGGTTGGCGCGGCTTAACTCCATTTTGCAAATAAAAAGCTGGGCGCCAAGATAAATATTCCCTGCTGTTAAAAGCGATATAACAATTAATAAAATCAATCTTTTTGTATTCATAAGTTTAGCAATTAAATACATTTTAAAATAAAATTAAAATTATATCAAATTATCTGGGTCTTTCTTTTTAAAATAATGACAGACAAAACTATAAGCAAGGCCAGTAAAAGAATGGTTATCAGCCCCAACAACACTCTTTCTATAGTAAACGTCCTCTGCCACCAATTTGCGATTTTGAGCTCAATATTTGTGTGCACGCCCGACCCTTCCTGCACTTCAAAAATATCTCCTTTGTATGGGATATAACCTTCTGCTTTGACCTCTATATAATAAAAACCTTCGGGCACCAAGAATGAGTATTTGCCAGTGTTGTCTGTTGTCTGCGGGTTTTCCTGCTGGAAATCTTTTGCAGGCCATATTTCAAATTGTTTTGTTTCAGGGTTTAGCCAGTAAATTGTGACTTCGGCTCCTTTAATTCGGGCTTCATCGTTGTCTGAAATTTTTCTGTAAACATATCCTTCAGGGTCAACTACCATAATCATATTCAGTTCTGCTGAAGAATAGTCTTGGCTGATGTAATCAATAATTGTTTTAATTTCATACTTGCCAGCCACTGCGGGCGAGGTAATTGTGGCTGTGTAAATGCCATCTTTATCTGAGTCTTGGTATTCAAATTTGTTTAACACCAGTTCTTTGGTGGCTTTAATTTCCTGACCTGGTTGTTGCGGCAAAGTAAAAGCATCTATTAAAGAAGCAGACAAAGCAGGAGAAAGTCCTGCGGCAAACTCTTTTAAGGCAGATTCTGAACTTACAGATTTAAACACAATGTATCCTGTTACTTTTTTAGCTGGTTTGTCTGGTTTTACAATAAGGTATAATGGCTTGTTTTGCAGGGTTGTTATGCTCTTTGTGACGTCGTTGTCTGAGGCTAAAGAAACTTTTGTTTTAAAGTCAATCTTATCTTCTGTAACTCTGGCAAAGATAAAATTGGTCGGCATTTTAATCTTATCTTTTATGCTGAAGTTTGAAGGGTTAATGCCAGCTGAAACGCGGCCCAAGGTTTCTGCCAGTCCAGGGAAGCTTAGCTTTGCCACTCTTATCTTTTCTACATCTTCTGGCTTTGTGAATCCTACTTTTTCCAGGGTTTCTTGGAAGCTCGGAAAATCAAGGGCTAATTGCTTTATCTCGTCTGGCAGAGGAAGTATTGAAATCTCGTTGAATCTTTTTTGCTGGATTAAATTCCACTGATTCTGTAAAGCTGCAGGAGTTTCTGGAGTTACTGTTTCTTCTATCGGCGGAAAGGATACTTGTTCTGGCTCTTGAAAATTATTGATAATCGTATTTTTGTAGAAATCAGCTGCCTTTTCAGCTAAGTTGCTTATCTGCTCTGTTGCATTGTTAATTTGATTTGTAATTTGCTGCGCAATTTGGTCTACAGCTTCATCTAAATTATCTAAAATGTTTTCAGCTTCGGAGCCTTGTTCTTGTCCTGCAAACGGGTTCCAGCTAAATGTTCCCCCTCCGCCTCCGCCGCTGGATAGAGTATAAGAAAGATTTGTATTATTATCTGCTGTGTTTTCGTTTTCAAGTATGTCCTGGCAAGATATATTGACTGAAAGAGACAGGGCGCTGCTGCCAGAAATACTGCATGTGATAGAAGTTGTTCCTCCTCCTGAACAATCGTCAGCGCTGGCCATGGCGCTGTATGACAAATCAGAGGCCGAACTTCTGCAATAGCCAGCTTCATTAAGGGTAAAAGAAACAGAAGAAGGAAGCGAGGACACACCTCCTGCGGCCGGGTTAAAACCAGAGATAGTCGGCGGAGTTGCGTCAATTTCCATTGTGATTTCTTCATTGGTGGCGATTGTGTCTTTGTTGCCTGCTGTGTCTTGGCAAGCCACATATATGGTTTTACTTGCTGATTCAGCCAGTGTTCCCATTTGGCAGGTAATAGAGGTTGTAGTGTCTCCAGTACAATTAGTATCGCCTGACATATCGTCGTATGCCTCGTCTGTTTCTGACGCATAACAATCGCCTGCTTCGTCTAATGTAATCAGTATTTCAGGTGAAGTGTCAGAGATGGAGTAAGGGGCAGAGGTGTCTCCGCCAACACTGGTTACTGTGAGGATGGGAACTGTTGTATCTAATGTGTAAGTTAACGTTTCGTTAGTATCTGCTGTGTCTTTGTTCGGAGAAACACTGGTGTCGTCTTGGCAGGCGACATACACTGTTTTAGCTCCGTCTGCTCCTAAATCTCCTAACGCGCAGGAATGAGAGGTTGATGTTCCCACTGTGCAGTCAGTGTCGTCTGACATCTGGTCGTATGTCTCGTCTCCATCTGTTGAAGCAAAACAATCAGCTGTTTCATCGGTATCAAATGTAATGGTTGGGGTTGCGTCTGTGATGGTGGATGCAGAGGCTGGGCTGAAGTTGGAAGGAACAGGGGGAGTTGCGTCAATTTCCATTGTGATTTCTTCATTGGTGGCGATTGTGTCTTTGTTGCCTGCTGTGTCTTGGCAAGCCACATATATGGTTTTACTTGCTGATTCAGCCAGTGTTCCCATTTGGCAGGTAATAGAGGTTGTAGTGTCTCCAGTACAATTAGTATCGCCTGACATATCGTCGTATGCCTCGTCTGTTTCTGACGCATAACAATCGCCTGCTTCGTCTAATGTAATCAGTATTTCAGGTGAAGTGTCAGAGATGGAGTAAGGGGCAGAGGTGTCTCCGCCAACACTGGTTACTGTGGGGACAGCAACAGCGGTGTCTAAGATAAAGTTTCCCATTTGGGTCCAGGAAGAAGTATCTACGCCGTCATTGTTTTGCGCGCACCAGTAGTAGGTTGCGTCGTTGCCAATGGATGAGCCGTTTGTCCATGTTGTGTCTTCATTTTCGTCTGCTGTTTCAGAAGAAGTTCCAGAAGCAACAATGTTTGTGTTGCTGACGCAGTCGGCAAGAGAAGAAGAAGATATGCGGTAGTTGGTTGTGCCAACATCGCCTACGTCGGGGTCTGAATAATTGGCAGATAAAGTCGGGGTTGTATCTGTGGTGTATGAGCCGTTGGCTGGAGAAACTAATGTCGGCGCATTGGGAGCGGTGTTTGCGGGAGCTCCCCCGCTGTAAACTCCAATTATACCTGTGCCGTAAGAAGAATTGCCTGTGTCCTGATAGCCAGCCACAAAATTCGTGGTGTCAAGGGCCGCAACAGAAACATAGGCAGTAGAAGCTGAATTAAACGCAGCCTCATCTTCATAAGTAATGTCTGTTCCAGATATTGTGCCAGCTAAAGCTGTGCCATAAGAAGAGTTGCCTGTGTCTTGATAACCAGCTATAAAATGGGTGGAGTCAAGAGCTGAAACAGAAACATAGGCGGTAGCAGCTGAATTAAACGGATAGGCAGCGCCATAGGTTATTGTGGTTCCAGATACAGAGCCGATTGCAGCTGTGCCATATGTGTTTGAATCTGTATATCCTACCACAAAGCTGGTGGCGCTGAGCTTGGTAAAAGAAATATAGGCCTGAACATCTAACGCAATCATATCTTTCTCTGTGCCATAGCTTATTGTTGTTCCATCTACTGTGCCGATTCTACTTCTGCCATAGGTGGCAAAAAACCCAAACACAAAACTGGTAGAGCTAAGAGCCGCGACAGAAACATAGGTAACTACTCCTGTACTAAATGTGGACTGAGTGCCATAACCAGTTATTGTTGTTCCAGATACAACTCCAACTATAGCATATCCCCTATTAGTTGCTGGAGGAACATTACTTTTGCACAAAACCACAAAATGTGTTGAGTCAAGGGCCGCGACAGAAATAGAAATAGAATTAGCATTAGTTACGGTGTTGAATACACTCTCTGCGCCATAAGAAGATATTGTTGTTCCAGATACTTCTCCAACTATAGCTGTGCCTACATCAGAGTTGCCTACATCTGAATAAGCAGCCACAAAATGGGTGGAGTCAAGAGCCGCGACAGAAATATAAGTAGTAGCAGCTGAGTTAAACGCAACCGGGGTGCCGTAACTTATTGTTGTTCCAGATATAGAGCCAACTACAGCTGTGCCATATCCGGTTGAATCCCTGTATGCTATCACAAAACTTGTGGAAGTAAGCATGGCAGTAGAAACATAGGTGGTGGAAGCTGATGCGAATGCATTCTCAGCGCCGTAAGCTATATTGCTTGGGTCAACTATCCAATCAATATCAATGTCACCGCTTATAATCTTTAAGTCAAAAATGTCTGTGGGTGTTCCGAGATTAGTAAGCAAAATTCCATACATTCCCTCGTGATCTATGCTTTCAAAAGTTGCAACAAGCCCGCCTTGCGTCTGGTTGCCATCTTGGTCTTCATAAATAGGATACACTTCTATTGTTGCTGGCTGGCCTGGATTTGTTGGTTTAGCATAAATTGTATTGTCTTTTGTATTGTCTAATATTTGCTCAAAAGTAGCTCTAACATAGTGTCCATTTGGAACTGTTGCCCATTGATTGTCTTGCGCCACTGTAAGGTCATAAATGTCAGCTACTATTTGCTGGTTTTCATCCATTTCAAATGCTTTGGAAATAAATATGATTTCAAATATCTGTTCTGATAAGTGAGGCACTGTCCACTCCACATAATCTAACTTTCCGTTGTTATTGAGGTCAAATGCGTGGAATTCCATTTCAGCATAGCCATTATCCCGACAGGCTTCTGCCTGTCGTGGATCCTCGACTGCTTCGCAGTCGGGATTTTGCCACTTAATTTTGATTTTGCTTTCCTGTCCTACTTTGTAAATTTCTGGAATTGTTGTGTAGGCTAATACATTTGTGATTGGTGGCTGGTCTGGCTGTTCTTCTGCTGAAATTGTAACCAGCTTTCCTTTGTCTGTTTCTTGTTCTGTGATTTCTGGCGCTGGGGTCTCGTAATCTACTTCAACATATTCTTCGGTTTCTTCTGATTGCTCTATTTCTACAACTTCCTGGTCTGTTGGAGTCGTTGTTTCAGTTAGTAATTCTCCTGGAAGCTGGATTATTTCCTGGTTAGAAAGAGACACAGGTTCTATGACTGGTATTTCTGGAAGCTCTGAAATGGCTTCTTGTTCTGACTCATCAATTTCTTCTTGCCGTTCGGATTCTGATTCTACAAACTCCTCTTCAATTGGCTCCTCGCCCGCCTGATTGTCCGCAGGACTTTCGGCGGGCTCGCCTAACTCAATATCCCCGCCTGAAGCTGCTGCATCATTGCGGGCAGGTTCAGAACTTTGGGCAGGTTCTTCTTCTGCAATTTGTTCTTGGGGTTGCTCAGGTTCCTCGCCCGCCTGATTGTCCGCAGGGCTTTCGGCGGGTTGTTGAACTTCTGGTTCAGGCTCTTCTGCTGGAAGCGCTTCTGAAACATCAACAAACACAGCTTCATTTGTTTCTATAATTTCAGGCTGGGATTCTGCTATACTTTCTGTAATCTGGGCAACTGCGTTTTCTGCGGCTCCATGGACATCAGCGAGAAAAAATCTGTACACTTTAGACAAAAAATTCTTTGGCTCTGTTTTTGTAAGCTGTTTGCGCTCTTCTGCGGCAAACTGGAACTGGGAGGTTTCAGCCGAATAGTTTGCTATTGCCAAAGCTTCCTGCTTTGTAATTGATTTTACCTTGATATTCTGGGCGTTTTTCGGAAGCTGGACTAAGTTTGCGCCGGCTGTAATATCTGATTTTTTAATCACAGCTGACCATTTTACTGTTTGCCCCACAACAGCTGGCGAGGTTTGCTTTGTTAAAGCTGTTTTAATAATCTGGCTTTGGCTTATCCGGGGTTTTGGCGAAACAAACCAGGCTGCGGTGAATAAAATACAAAGAGTTAACACAAAAACAGCTATTCCCTGCGCAACACAAAACGGCCTGAAAGACATATAAAAATTTTTGCCCCGCAGAATATAGGCCTGTTTTTTGATTTTATCTTTTAGAACAGCCAAGAGAGCAGTTGAGCGCTTTGAAAAGCGCAATTTAATCAACTTAATTTTTCTTTTTATTCTTCTTTTCCAGTATCTTAGGCAATATTTGAAAATCTTTTTTTGAGGCGCCAAAAATTCCCTGCTAATCAAAAAAAATCTTGCTTTTTTATTCTTTTTAAAAACTTTTTTTGCCACAAAAATCCTTTATTTATATTGGTTCATTTTACCAAATTATAAACAAAAAAAATACACAATCGCCTGTGGATAACTTTAGGCTATTGGAAATAAAACAAAAAGCCCGTTGATATAATCTCGGGGTTTATAGAAAACTGATTTTTAACCAGTTCTATTCGGTTTTTTTAGAAGCGGCGGCAACAGCGATGGCAACCTGCTCAGCCGCCTGGCCAACTGTGCGGATTTTTTCTACAACATCATCGGAAAGGTTAATTCCAAACTCTTCTTCAAGTTCCATTATTATTTCCACAGTATCAAGGGAATCAGCTAAAACATCTTCACTAAATCTGGTTTCAGGGGTAACCTCTTCTCTTTCTTTGCCAAAATACTCGCAAATTTTAGCAATAACGCGTTCCTGAATTGGCTCATCGCGCATTTCTCGCTCCCTTCTTATAAAAAAAGAACAGCTTATGCCTGCTGCAACTTCAATTGAGGCAGACAATCATTATATTTTAGGTTACTGCTTTATTAAATTTTGTCAAACATTCATGAGATATTCAAACGTCAAAGGTATTCCAAAAAGCACAATAGCTGAAACAACAATAATAATCAAACCTGTTGACGTTGAAACTTCTTTCTTTAAATTCATATTATTTTTATTTAATTATTTTTATTATATTATATTCTTTTATTTTTATCAATTTTTATTTATTCCAATCTTTTACTTACACGTCTACTTACATTATTTTCGCCCTAATTTTATTATAAATCAATCAGAACGCGTTGTAAAACATATGTTTTGTGCTAAATTACAAGTATGGATAAGTTCAATTTTTTAGCAAAAAATAAGTTAGACAACCTCCCGAAAACCAGCGGAGTATATTTGTTTTACGCCAAAAACAATAAAACGCCTATTTATATTGGCAAAGCAATAAGCATTAAAAATAGAGTAAAAAACCATTTTCAGGGAAAAAATTGGTGGGAGAAAACCCTCCTTCGCCAAGCCTGCCTGCCGGCAAGGCAGGGCTTCGGCGGGCAAGTTGGCTATTTTGAAACAAATTCTGAAATTGAAGCATTAATTTTGGAAGCTAATTTAATCAAAAAATACCAGCCCAAATATAATGTAATGTGGCGGGACGATAAAAATTATTTTTATGTTGCCATCGCAAAAAATGAAAATGAAATTCCCTATGTGTTTATCACCCACCAGAAAAATCAAAAAAAGACTGAATACGTGGGTCCCTTCACAGAAGGCACGGCTCTTAAAAAAACTTTACGATTTTTAAGGCGAGCATTCCCCTATTATTCGATAAAAAAACATTCAAAATTAAAATGCGCATACTGCCATTTAGATTTATGTCCTGGTCCTTACGAACAATTGTTTGCGCCTCGCCTTGGCGGGCTCGGCGCGCCAAATGCGTTTGGCGAATACAAAAAAAATATCAAAAAATTAATTTTGATATTAAAAGGGAAAAGAAAAACTGTTTTAAATTCTCTTAGAAAAGAAATGAAACAGCTGGCAAAAAATAGAGAATTTGAAAAAGCCGGAAAAATCAGGGACGAAATTTATGCTTTGCAGCAAGTTATGCAACATACTCATGTAATCAGCGGAAACGAAATCAGCGGAAACGAATATGACGAGTTTTTGCCGTACGGCAAAAACTCGTATTCACCCGGTTTTAAAACCCTGCAAAAAATTGTAGGAATAAAAAATGATATTAACAGAATAGAATGTTATGATGTTTCAAATATACAAGGAAAACAAGCCACGGGCTCTATGATTGTTTTTATAAACGGCAAACCGGACAAAAATCAGTACAGAAAATTCAGAATTAAAATGGAAAATGAGCCAAATGACATTGCAATGTTAAAAGAAACAATCAGCAGGCGCTTGCAACATTCAGAATGGCCGTATCCTGAAATAATGCTTATTGATGGCGGAAAAGGCCAATTAAATGCCGCTATCGCGGCAAAATCCGAAATCCTAAATCCGAAATCCGAAACACCTGCCCGCATCGGCTGCGCCGAAGGCGTTGCAGGCGGGAATTCAAAATTCGAAATTCAAAACATAAAAGTCGTATCCATTGCAAAAGGCGGGCAGGAGCTGTTTATTGAAGGCAAAAATAAACCCATTCCGCTTAAAAGTTTACCGCAGGAAATTTATAATCTGATTTTGCAGTTAGACAGCGAAGCTCATCGGTTTGCAATAAGTTATCATAAAAATTTAAGAAAAAAGAACTTAATGCCTTAATGCTGGTATTTTCTGTAAAATATGCTATTATAATATTAATGGTTAAGAAACTTCTCTCGCAAATTATTGCTGGCGTAGCTGGATTGTGGCTAGCTGTTATGTTTGTGCCTAATGTTGCTGTAAACATCAATCCAGATTCAAGCTTTTTTGGATTTTCATTAACAGAACAGTGGCAGATGTTTCTGGTTTTAGGCATAATTTTAGGGCTTTTAAATTATTTTGTAAGGCCTGTGCTTAAAGCCTTGGCCCTTCCTCTTGAAATTTTAACTTTAGGGCTTTTCAGCATAGTAATAAACATGGCAATGATATGGTTTTTAGACATTATTTTCCAAGAGCTTTATGCGCCGTGGTTTCTGCCTCTTTTATACACAACCTTAATTGTCTGGGCTTTAAACCTTGTAATTTCAAAGATATTAGTTGGGTCAAATAAAGATTAATATTATGAACCAAATTTTATTTTATTCTCAAATAATAATTTCTGTAGCCTTAATAGCGCTTATTGCAATACAGCAAAAGGGAGCTGCTTTGGGTTCTGCTTTTGGAGGAGGCGGAGAATATTATTCCAGCAAAAGGGGTTTTGAAAAGAAAATCCATTATGCCACCATAGTTGCTGTGACTCTTTTTTTGGCTTTGGGCATATTGAATATATTAATTCCCTAAACAATGATGTCTAAAAAGTTACCGAGTTTCTCGCAATGGAAACAAATTTTTAAAATACTGAAAAAAACTGAAAAAAGGGTTTTAATTGCCTTTATAATTTTGGCCATTGCCTCTTTTGCATGGCTTGCTGTTAGTTTTTATATTAACGCAACAAAATCTGTTCCAACTTACGGCGGAACTTACACAGAAGGAATTGTGGGCCAGCCAAGATTTATAAATCCAATTTACGGAGAGACAAATGATGTAGACCGAACTCTTATCGGCCTTATTTACTCTGGCATAATGACTTATGACAAAGATGGAAATATCGCGCCAGACCTTGTAGAAGATTATCATATTTCAGAAGATGGAAGGACATATACTTTTCAACTAAAAGACAATCTTTTTTGGCAGGACGGGGTTCCCCTCGCCATTGATGACATAATTTTTACAATAAAAACAATCCAGAACTCAGATTACAAAAGTCCTTTAAGGGCTAACTGGCTTGATGTGGGCATAGAAAAAGTGTCAGACAAGACTTTTGTGATATTTTTGCAAAGCCCGTATAATTCTTTTTTGGAAAATTGCGCTTTAAAAATAATTCCAAAGCATATTTGGGAAAACATAGTGCCAGAGAACTTTACTCTTTCTTCATATAATTTACAGCCAATAGGCTCTGGCCCTTATATGATTTCAGATGTCAAACAGGCAAAAAACGGCTCTGTAAAAAGCATACTGTTAAAAGCCAACCGCAGATATTACAGCAAACTCCCTTATATTTCTGAGCTGTCTTTCCAATTTTTTAACACAAAGGAAGAATTGGCGAAGGCGGCTAACCAAAAAACCATAGACGGATTTTCCCTTGCGGCTTTTGACAATGACCAAACATTGGCCGAAAAAGAAATTCATCAGGGTTGGTCTGATTCAGAAAAATTTAATTTTTATTCATTTTTGCTGCCAAGGTATTTCGCCGTATTTTTCAATCCCCAAAAATTCAAATCTTTTGAAGACCCGAATCTGACAATAGCCCTGAATTATTCTGTGAACAAAGCTGAAATTATAAATAACATAAAATCTTCTTCAAAAAACAATGTTTTTCTTGTAAATTCCCCCATTTTACCGCAATACTTTGGATATTCAGAGCCAGAAAAAGTTTATGAATACAATTTAGATTTAGCAAAAGAACTTTTAGACAAAGCCGGATTTAAAGAACAGAACGGAAGTCTAAGGGCAAAAGAAAACAATAAAGAGCCTGCTTTTAAATACAAAAGCTACCTGAAAATCGGCTCAAAAGGAAACGAAGTCACAGAGCTCCAGGGGTGCCTGTCAAGATTAGACAGTTCCTTTGAAAATATTTTGAAAGGAGAAACCAGCGGAACTTATGGAAAAGGCACAGAAGAAGCTGTAACAGAGTTTCAAAAAAAATATCTTCCAGACGAAAAACCAACCGGAGAAACAGGCCCCGCAACCCGCAAAAAACTTAACGAACTCTGCCCTATTCCGCAAGAAAATTTGCAGCTCTTAAAATTTACTATTACCACCATAAACCAGCCTCAAACGGCAAAAGTGGCTGAACTCTTAAAAGATTACTGGCAAAAAATAGGGGCTGAAATAGAAATTAAAACTGCAGACCTTTCAGAATTAAAATCAATAATAAAAAACAGGGATTACGACGCCCTGCTCTACGGACAGGCCTTGGGATTAAAACCCGACCTTTATCCTTTTTGGCATTCATCGCAAACAATTGACCCGGGGCTTAATCTTGCAGGATACAAAAATAAAGATGCCGACCAGCTTTTAAAAACAGCCAGAGAAACTTTGGATATGTCAGAAAAAGCTCTAAAATATGAACAGCTGCAAAATATAATTATAAAAGATGCTCCTGCAGTATTTTTATACAACCCAGGCTACATTTATTGGGCCTCCAAAAAAGTAAAGGGAATTGATACAATAAAAATAGTTGACCCTGCAAAACGTTTTGTAAATATAGAGAATTGGTATATAAATACTAAAAGAGTATTAAAATAATGGAATTTGATTTAACAAAATTAACTCCTGATGTTCGCAAATTAAGCGACATGAAAAATGTTATTTATGACAAAAAATGGCTTAAGACAGCCGATAATGTTGAATTATATTATATGTACCGGGGATTGGAAGAAATGGACGGATTAAGATATGATGTTACATTAATTCCGGCAAAAATGCTTGGCTCAGAATTTGTTAAAACAAAGGGCCACTATCATATAGGCGATTGGCAGGAAATTTATACGGTTATAAAAGGCCAAGCCATATATTTAATGCAAAAGAAAAACAATAAAGAAAAAATCAAAGACGTTTATTTTGTAAAAGCCAAAAAAGGAGAATCAATAATAATTCCTTCGGGCTACGGGCATGTCACAATAAACCCGTCAGAAACCCAAGAATTAAAAATAGGCAACTGGATTTCAGAAGATTGCGAAAGCGACTATTCTGATTTTGAAAGACTTCAGGGAGCATGCTATTACTATGCTAAAAAGGGCCCCGCCTCCGCTAAGGCTTCCGCCTCCGATGAATCTTCGGCGGGACAAGTCGGCGAGGCAAAGTGGATAAAAAATGAAAATTACAAAGATATCCCTCCTCTGCGGGAAGAAAAACCTTTAAAATCTATACCTCAAAATTTAGATTTTTTAAGGCAATAAAATAAAGCGGGTATGGCGGAACAGCAGACGCGCTAGCTTCAGGAGCTAGTGGGAGTAATCCTGTGGAGGTGCAAATCCTCCTACCCGCACAACTAAAAATTCTAATATAATTATGATAAAAACAAACAGCGGTTATCAAAAAGATAATCCAAAAAATAATTTACGGATAATCCCTCTCGGAGGGTGCGAAGAAGTTGGAAGAAATATGACTGTTTTTGAATATGGAAACGATATTGTAATTTTGGATATGGGCCTGCAATTTCCGGAAGAAGATATGCCCGGAATTGATTATGTAATTCCAAACATCGCTTATTTAAAAGGAAAAGAAAAAAATATCCGCGGAGTTATATTTTCCCACGGGCACTTAGACCACATTGGAGCAGCTCCAATACTTTTACAAAAATTAGGCAACCCCCAAATAATCGGCAGGCCCCTTACTTTGGAAATGGTAAAACACCGCGTAGAAGACACTTACAGGGGATCTGCAAAAAAATTAAAAACAATTTATATAAAAGATATCCAGCAAAAAATTCAGCTTGGCGCTTTTACTTTAAAATTTTTCCGAATTGACCACACAATTATGGACGCTGTCGGCATAATTTTAGAAACTCCTGTAGCAACAGTAATACATCCTGGCGACTGGACAATAGAAAAAAATCCAATTGGAAGAAAAACCATAGATTATACACATTTATCTAGACTGCCAAGACCAACAATTTTAATGCTTGAAGCTCTTGGATCGACAAACTCAAAAGAACCCGTTACAGAAGAAGAAATGTTAAAAAATCTTTATTCGCTTATGGAAAAAGCTCCGGGCCGGACAATTATTGCCACATTTTCCTCGCAGATTGAAAGAATAAAACAAATAATGGAATTTGCCACAAGAACAAACAGAAAAGTTGCCTTAGACGGTTTTTCAATGAAATTAAATATTGAGCTTGCAACAAAATTAGGTTATATAAAAATTCCTAAAGGAGTGATAATCACAACAGACAAGGCCCACAATTATCCTGACAATAAAATGATAATTGTCTGCACTGGAGCGCAAGGAGAAGAAATGGCTGCATTGCCAAGAATTGTTGCTGGGAATCACAAACACATAAAAATTAAAAAAGAAGATACAGTAATTTTCTCTTCTTCTGTAATTCCCGGAAACGAACGAACTGTCCAAAGATTAAAAGACAATCTTTACCGCCAATCTGATTATGTTTACCATTCAGATATTATTGATGTGCATATGTCAGGACACGGAAACATTGAAGGCATAAAACAAATGCTTAGAGAAATCAGTCCTGATTATTTCACTCCGGTTTATGGCAACCACTATATGCTTAAAGAAGCAGCTAAAATTGCCAGAGAAATTAATTTTAGAAAAGATAGAATTTTTGTGCCAGACAACGGCTCTATAATAAGATTCACCAACCAGTCGGCTGAAATATTAAAAGAAAAAGTTCCTTCTAATTATATTTTTGTCGACGGACTTGGAGTTGGCGATGTGGGTGAAATTGTTTTAAGAGACCGCCAAATGCTATCTGAAGACGGAATGTTTGTTATAGTAGCCGTGATAGACAGAAAAACCGGCAGAGTAATGGGTTCTCCCGACATAATTTCGCGCGGATTTGTTTATCTGAGAGAATCAAAAGATTTATTGTCGCAAACTCGAAAAAAAGTAATTGAAATTGTTGATAAATCAGCGGGCCACAACGGAGCTGTAAACTGGACTTACGTAAAAGACGAAATCCGCAACAAAGTCGGCGATTTCCTTCACACAAAAACCAGCCGCCGCCCCATGATTCTCCCCGTCGTCATCGAAGTCTAAATTAAAGAAAAGCGGAGTCCCGGACTCCGTTTTTTACCGTTTTTTAATTACTCTAATAAAATTGCCTGATGCTGACTTAACTTTCTTTTATATTCAATCCAATTCTCAATTGCCTCCTTACATCCAACTACTCCATTCAATGTTTCTGATAAAAATTTCCTTTCTGTAACCGATGGAAAATTATTTTCACCAATATAATCGCTATAACTCGACCATTTATAATCTTCTAAAAAACTTACCGCCTTATCTAAATTATCAATTCCATTTTCTTTCCATCCTGGTTCAATTAAAGATATAGGATTTACATGGATATAATTAAAAATTGTTCTTAATTGATTATCGTCTCCGATAGGAACAGAACGGAATCTATTTTGAAAAACATAACCTTTGCGTTTATATTTTCTGTTAAAATATCCAGCATAACCCGAACCCGATTTATTCATAAACTTAACTATTCCGCCATTTTTTACCTGCTTTAACAATAAATGAATGTGATTTGGCATAAAACAAAATGCCAATATATCCACTAGTTTTTCCCTTTTATCAACCACGGAGTCCGGGACTCCGCTGGTTTTTTCACGCTTCCTTTCCTCCCTTCTTTTTCTAATTTCTATGTGCTTGGCATTATTGAACTCGTAGATAGAAAAAATGCCACGATAATAATCGTTTATATCTTTAAAAATTAAACTGTCATCTAATCCGCGTATAATAATATGATAAATTTCGTCGTTGGTGAATTGTTCTTTTCTTTGTGGCATATTTCTATTATAGCAAAAAATCATAAAAAGTGGCCAACCACGGTCAACTGCGGAGTCCGGGACTCCGCTTGCTTCTATTTAATTTGTAAAAAAGAAGCCGGCTGAGATTTCTCGTGAGAGATTTCTCAATCGGCTTTTTGGTAGGCGCAGAGCAGATGCTTCCCCATCTTTACACTCACCCATGTAGGCGTGAGCTTAAACGAAAAAAGGGTGCTTTACTTCTGTTGCGCCATCAGCCTTTATCGTGCACTATCGCGACCTTGACGTGTTCAAACCAACCGTCGTGCATCTTGTGCGAACCAAACAAATCCTCGTCTTGCCAATTTCCACGGACTTCCATTTCGTCTAAGTCATAAAATCCGCAGAGTTCAACGGCACAAGGACTGCCCAAATCGAAGTGTATTTTTCCAACTCCGACTACACGGGCATTACGATTACGAGGGATCATCTGACTCAAACCACGCCAAGTATAGTTACCTGCGAGGCAAAAGAAAACGATTGTGGCAGTCATGACATTTTCTTCAACCACGATGCCCCTTTTCAACAATTTCAACTCATTCAATCGCATACAACACCTTTCACGGTTAACGCACCGTTTAAGCGTGCCAACTCTAAGGTTAGCAAGGGGTTAAGGTACTATATTAATAATACACCCATTATATAATATTGTCAAGTCTTTCCCCTTCCCTGCAATGGTGGTAGAATTAAATAATTAAAAATGTAAAATATCATGAGAATATTTTCTGGAATAAGGCCAACAGGCAACATTCATATAGGAAATTATTTGGGAGCCGTAAAACAATGGATTGAACTGCAGGAAAAAAACGAATGCGTTTTTTGCATAGTTGATATGCATGCGGTCACAACTCCTTACGACCCCAAAGAAATGAAAAAAAATATTTTGGAGGCAGCTTCAATTTATTTGGCCGCCGGAGTCAACCCCGACAAATCAATAATTTTTGTCCAGTCAGATGTGAGAGAACATGTGGAACTGGCTTGGCTTTTAGGAGCAATTACTCCAATGGGCGAACTTTCAAGAATGACCCAATTTAAAGAAAAATCAAAACAGCACAAAGATTATATAAATGCCGGATTATTTAATTATCCTGTGTTAATGGCAGCTGATATAATGCTTTACAAAACACAGGCGGTTCCTGTAGGTAAAGACCAAGAACAGCATGTTGAGCTGACCAGAACAATTGCCAGAAAATTTAACCAGAAATTCGGACAAACTTTTCCCGAACCGGAAGCAATTTTGCCAAAGGCGGGAGCTAAAATAATGAGCTTGCAAAACCCTAAAAAGAAAATGTCAAAAACAGACGAATCAAAAAGCTATATCTCGCTTTTTGACACAGAAGAAGAAATAGAAAAGAAAATAATGTCAGCTACAACCGATTCTGGAAAAGGAGTTATTTATAATGTTACAAAAAAACCCGGCATTTCAAACCTTTTGACAATTTACAGTTTGCTAGACGGCAGGACAATCCAGGAAATTGAAAAAGAATTTAAGGGCAAAGGATACGGCGACTTTAAAAAATCTCTGGCAAAAGTTTTAATTAATTATTTAGAACCGTTCCGCAGAAAACAAAAAGAGCTTCTTACAAGAGAAGTTTATGTGCAGGAAATTTTGAACAAAGGAAAATCAAGGGCCGAAGTTATTGCAAAAACAACAATGCAGGAAGTAAAAGAAAAAATGGGCCTGACGTCATAAAATTTGCTTGTTATTGCGTCCCCATCTGATTAGCCAGCTGTTCTTGCAAAAGCTGGAGAACTTGCTGCAAAAGAGCCTCTATCTGAGCTTTTAATTGATTAATAAGGTTTTGTCTTTCTTCTTGGGTCATTTGGCCAGCTTGCTGGGTTTGTTCTTGGGTTTGTGTTTGAACAGGCGCTAATTCAGGCGAACCATAAATTTCGTTTAGTTTTGCAACTGTTCTCGGGCCCACGGTTCCATAACCATTGGTGTTATACGAACCAGAACACAAGGTAAGATATCTGCATTGGAATCTCTGCACGGCAGCTTCTGTTATTTTGCCAAAAATACCTGAAACCTTTTTCTCGGGAAATATTGTTTCGTCATTTGACAGCATTTTTTGAAGAGTTTCAACCTCCGGAGTTATTTTGCCGTAGTATAAACTGCCGTTTAGTTCTAAATATAAAGGTTCCTCGGATGCTTGATTACTGGCAGTTTGGTTAGACGTTTCAGCTGATTCATTTGTTTCTGCAACAGGAGGCGCGTATGCGCAAGATTGAGAAGTTACAGGGCTTCCTCCATTACAGCCAACAGGTAAAGAACTGGTGACTACTCTTGTCTGAGTGTTGTTTGGCTGGCATTCTGACCAGTCAGAATAAATAAAAGAAGTACAGGCATCAACGTTTATGTTATTGGTGTATACGCAAGATTGAGAAAGCACGGGCGAGTCTGCTTTACAACCAGCAGGAAAAGATAAAGTAATCACCCTTTTCTGGGTTTTGTCTTGCTGGCATTCCGACCAGTCAGAGTAATAAATAGATGCGCAGACATCGTAAGGCGTGGAGAGGGGCGCGAAAATGCATGACTGAGAAAGCGCGGGGCTTCCTCCTGCACAGCCTGCGGGAGATGATGAGGTAATTGTTCTTGTCTGGGTGTTGTTTGATTGGCAGGCTGACCAGTCAGAATAAGCAAAGGAGCTGCAAGTAGGTAGCTCTGCTCCTCCGCTAGATAGGGTGGCTGTAATTTGTTTTGATTGACTTAAAGACACCGTTTCAGAATGCGTATCATAACCTAATTTGCTTATAGTTATAGTGTGCGGTGCGAAGTATGTGTAATTAGAAACAGGATTAATTCTTAAGCTGTATCCTTCTCTGTAAAATTGAGTTAATTCTAATTTTACTTTGCCCGAGGAATCTGTTAGAGCTTCAACATGTTCAGCTCCTCCACCGGTTGCATCAGCAGAAACCAAAGCCCCTGTTATTGGATTATTATTTTGATTAACCACATTAACATTTAAATACCATTTCACAGTATAGCTATAATGATCGCTTTGATTGCTAAAAAGATAAATATCATCCATGCTTGCTCCATTTGTAAACTGATTATCTGTAAAAACATGATTGTCTGCTGGAAACCCGCAACAATACCCCATATAAAAAGTATGATATTCCAATGGATTTGCGCCCTTGGAAAAAGTGTTGGAAATATATTGCCCATTATTTCCGATACCATAAGGGTTGGTTATCCATGCACCCATATTGTTGCTTTCAAAAAAATTATTGCGAAATAGCCCTGTTTGCGGAGCTGCAGCATAAATTCCAATCGCGCGCGCGCTCGCGTCTGTTGTGCTTAGATTTACAGAATTTTCATAATATTCATTTTGCCCGCCTGTGCTCAAATGAAAACCCACTAAAACAGGTTTACAAAGCGGGTATTGAGAAAACATACTTACTGTTCCAGTTACAGTGTTATTATGGATAACGTTGTTCTGGGTCATATTGGCTGCAACAGTAGTATTATAATCGGTAACGCGGATTGCTGGCGTTGTGAGACCGGTGGGAAATTCTGTGTCGCACGGCATAGCTTTTAAAACAAATGTGTTATTTGAAACATTACAATTTGTGGTTTTGGTACTGAGGGCAACGCCAGGGCCGGCATAAGGCTCAAAACGGTTATTCTGCACTGTGATATTGTTTGAATTATACATTATTACACCGTAATGATTGGTGACCGAAGCTCTGATTTTTATTGTATTGCTGGTAATTGTTATATTGCTGGAATCTGAAGCGCTTATTCCGCCCTGACCTCCTTCAAAAATATTATTAGCAACAGTGCTGTTAGAGCCGGGCACGACCGGAAATGTAAACAAATCCATACGATCTATAACATCTGGAGCTTGGTTGGTAAAAACATTATCATGAAGATTATTGTTAGCTGTTGTTGAAATAAAATTTGAGGAGCTTATTCCTGAAACAAATGACCTTACATTAGCCATCTCAGCTGCGCCTACAGCTCCAAATTTATACATTGCCTTAAATCTGGTTCCGTTGACCCCTTCTGTAATGGTGCCATTTTTTACAACAAAATTTGCACTTTGGGAAAGAGGGTGGGGCGGAGTAATGCCAACCAAATCTGGCGTGCGAAGAGAATCAAAATATCCAGCCATAACAATTCCTGCGTCATAAGCAGGGCGGATAAATGCGTCATCAATGTACGAAGAATTCGTGCCAGACGGGTTTTCAAACATAATGCGCAATCGATATTTTCCCTGGGCAACAGGCTTAAATTTAACCCCTACTGTCCCTCCAATGGCCACATTGATTGTATCCATGCTTGCCACAATAGTTCCAGCTTCATTTTCCACTTTTATATAATGCTTGCATCCGTAACAGCTTTTTATTTGAGCTGATGCAAAATATGTTCTATTGGCAGGAAGCACCGCCCAATCAGAAATTATTTCCTCTGTAGCTGTGGGGTTATTCAATTTTAAGGTCTGGCTGTCTTTCATGGGCATTTCTGATGTGGAAACTATTCTTGCAGACGGAGCTCCGCTTAAATTCCAGTATGGAATTGTACTGCCGCTTCCCTGCTCAAAATTGCCATTGGGAATATCTGAATATCCCTGAATTGCCCCAAATTTTATTTCATAATTATTAATGTCTAAAGTAACATTCTTGCCGTCAACTATAAAAGCAGTGCCTTCAGAAACAATATTTGTTTGCAGAATATAAGTAGTGTCAGATTGGGAAAGTATGTATGGGGCCGGGCCGTTAGCATCAAGCCATGCCTGGTCCATATAAACAGTGCCTGCTGCTTTAATTTTTGTTATGCCAGCTATTCCTGCAACAACAACCAAACCAAAAAAAATCCAAACAATAGATGATTTTTTATTTAATAAAAAACTTTTTAGTTTCATAAATATTACTTAATTATATCTTTTATAAAGACAAACACAAATTTTTTATCCATAGCTTTATTAAAAACTAAACAAAAACAGCCCCGCCAAGGCGGGGTTGTTTTTGAATTATAATTTTTATTGCTTTTCAATAAAATCTGAAAGTTCTTTTTGTTTTTGAGCTCTTAATTCTTCTGTGTCAGCTTCAACGGTCAGGCGCAATAGCGGCTCTGTGTTTGACGGCCGCGCATTAAACCACCAATCATCATATTCTACGGTTATTCCATCTAAAAAATCTTGCTTTCCATCTGAATATTTTTCTTTGATTTTTTTCATAACTGCGTCTTTATCCTCAACTTCAAAATTGATTTCTGGACCTTTTGCATAAATAGACAATTCTTTCATTATTTCTGAAACTTTTCTTCCATCTTTTGAAATTATCTGCAACAATGTCAAAAGAGCAATCATGCCTGAATCTGAATAAAAATTATCTTTAAAACAATAATGGCCTGATAATTCTCCGCCCATTACCCCGTTATTATCCATCAATCCTTGCTGAATGTTAATAAATCCGACTTTTGTTCTAATGGGCTCTCCTCCCCACTTTTTAACAAACTCCGAGACTGACTTTGAACAAGTTACATGAAAAGCAATTCCGGCTCCCGGATTTTTTTGTAAAAAATATTTTGCCAGAAGCGTCAAAGTAATATCGGCTTTAACAAACTCTCCCTTTTCTGTTATCAAATAGACCCTGTCTCCATCGCCGTCAAAAATAAATCCAAGGTCAGCTTTTTCCTCTTTTATTTTTTGGCTTATCTGGTCAGCCGAACCATCTAAAAGAGGATTGGGCGCATGGTTTGGAAAATTACCGTCTGGTTTAAAATTCAAGTCTATTATTTCAACTGGCAATTTATCTTTTATTTTCAAAACCGCGTTTCCCGCAACCCCGTTTGAACCGTCTATAACAACTTTCATCGGCATAATCTCGCTTAAATCAACAAAAGACAAAATATGATTTAAATAATCATGCCACATATCTTTCTTTTCGATTTCTGGCTCAATATCTTTTTTGCTGCCGCCTTCTTCAATGTAGGGTATCAGCTCTTTGCCGCCCACAATCTTGATATTGCTGCCTTCTTTTTTTACTATCTTAAAGCCATTGTATTCTTTCGGATTATGGCTGGCTGTTATCATAATTCCTGCATCAAAATCATACGTGCCGACTGCAAAATAAAGGCATTCTGTGGGTACTTGGCCTATGTCATAAACTTCGGCTCCGCCGGCTTGAATGCCAGACGTCAACGCCTTGAAAATAACGGGCGAAGAAACTCTTGCATCTTGACCCACAGCCACTTTTTTGGCGCTACACGACTCAACAAAAGACTTGCCTATATTAAAAGCCGCCTCTTCATTTAATTCTTTAGGATAAATGCCCCTTATGTCGTAAGATTTGAATATGCTTTTATTGATTTCCATATATTACTATTATATTCTCTGCCTCTTGAATTTTCAAGCGCAATCTGATATAGTAATCACATAATAAATATTTATGAAAGCATACGAATTAACATATATAATCTCGCCCGAAATCACAAGCGAAGAGGCAAACACATTGGCAAAAGAAATTGAATCCTTTATCCAAAATAAAGGGGCTGTTGTTTTAGGCCACAGCCAGCCTGTTGCAAAAACCCTGTCATATCCCATAAAATCTCATGCTTCAGGGTTTATGATATCTTTGGAGTTTCATGCAGAATCTGAAATAATAGAAGAAATAAAAGAAAAAATAAATAAAAATGAAAAAATCGTCCGGCACATTATTGCAATAAAAAAACCTTTAAAAATACGTAAAGAAAGAAGGGCAAAACAGCCCGTATCGCCCATCCTAAAAAAAGAAGATGCGATAGAGCGCAAAGAACTTCAAGAATCGGACACCCATAAAACTTCTATTGAAAAAGAAAAAATAGAGCTAAAAGATATAGAGCAAAAATTAAACGAAATACTCGGCGAGTAATTAGCCATCAACGAATAACGAATCAATACGAATATACGAATTCGTAAATTCGTAAGAAATTCGTAATTCGACGATGTTCCATGAATTTAAACAAATCTTTTGTCTTAGGAAATGTAACCCGCGACCCGGAAGTAAGGTCGTTGCCTTCCGGCCAGCAAGTAACCAGCTTCGGACTGGCCACAAACAGATTTTATACTTCCGGCGCCGGAGAAAAAAAACAGGAAGTTGAATTTCATAATATTGTCTGTTTTGGAAAATTGGCTGACATAAGCTCAAGATATTTAAATAAGGGTTCTCTGGTTTTAATTGAAGGAAGGATAAAAACAAGAAATTGGGTAAATTCACAGGGAATCAAACAATACAGGACAGAAATAATAGCAGAAAGCATGCAATTGGGCCCCAAGGGAGCGGGTTCACCGAATGCATCGAGAACATCAAATTATGGAAAATCATTTTCCCGCCCCGAGCCGGAACAGCCAAACAATCCGACAGCTGGCGGAGACGAGATACCTGTTATAGAAGAAAATTATCCTCTGCCACAAGCAGAGCTGACATCAAATAGTCCCAAAGAAACTCCTTTTGAGGGAGACGCCGCAGATGAAATCGACGTTCGCGATATACCATTTTAACGAAATCCGAAGCGCGAAATCCGAAATCCGAAATAAATTCAAAACGTTTCGAATTTCGAAATTCGAATTTCGAATTTCTTTTACGAAGTAAAAGTTATGTGTTATTTTTGCCAAAAAAATATTGAAGACATAGATTTTAAAAACACAGAGATGCTTTCGCGCTATGTGTCTGGTTTTTATAAAATAAAACCAAGAAAAAAAACAAATCTTTGTTCTCATCATCAAAAAAAGATTGCCACAGCAATAAAAAGAGCCCGCCAAATGGGCTTAATGCCGTATACTCCAAAATAATTTAGTAACAAAAAACCGTCCGCGACTGAAGTCGGGACGGTTTTTTGTTTGAAAAATTATTTTATTCCCCATCGTCTTAATTCTTCTTTTGTTCCCTGTTCAAACTTTTTTCTTGCAGTTTCTGTTTCCTTATGCGCCTGCTCTAATTTTGGAGCCAATTCTTCCCTTTGAATTTTTATTTCTTCTAATTTCTTCTTTCTTAACTCTTGTGACTGATTCATTAATTCCAACATCTTTTCTATCCAACCTTCAGGTTTAGATTTTCTTAAACTCGATATAACGGTTTCTATTTCTGCAATTTGGTCATCTGTGCTTTTTTCATTTTCTATATTGCCGGATTCCTCTTCCGGTTCTCTTGGTATTTCTCCCATATCTTTAGAAAATTTAATAATTTAAAAATTAAAAATTTCGTTAGGCTTGTTCAAAAGATAATTTTTTTATTTTTTCCATTGCTTCTTTATGCTCTTTTAAATATGCTTTTGCGGCTTCTGTGCCCTGCCCGATTTTTTCACCCTCAAATGTAAAAAAGCTCCCTGATTGTTTTATTAATCCTGTGGTTAAACCCGCCCTTAAAGCATCTCCCGACTTTGAAATTCCCTCGTTATAATAAATATCAAATTCAGCTGTTCTAAATGGAGCGGCTACTTTGTTTTTTACAACTTTTACTTTTACCCTGTTGCCGATAATTTCATCACCCGACTTTATTTGCGCGGTTCTTGTTAAATTAATTCTTACAGAAGCGTAAAATTTTAAAGCTAAACCTCCCGGCGTTGTTTCCGGATTTCCAAAAACCATTCCTATTTTCATTCTGGTCTGGTTTAAAAATATAACCATTGTATTTGATTTTGCCATAATTCCTGAAAGTTTTCTGCACGCCTGCGACATTAATCTTGCCTGAAGCCCCATATGCTGGTCGCCAATTTCTCCCTCAATTTCCCGTTGCGGAGTTAAAGCCGCCACAGAATCAACCACTATAACATCTATATTTCCGCTCTTTACAAGCGTCTCAACAATTTGCAAGGCCTGCTCTCCTGAATCCGGCTGTGAAATAAGCAGGTTGTCAACATCAACGCCAATTCTTTTTGCATAATCGGGGTCCATTGCATGCTCTGCGTCAATAAATGCGCATGTGCCTCCTTTTTTTTGCGCCTCAGCTATAATGTGCAAAGACAAAGTTGTTTTACCAGACGACTCGGTTCCATATATTTCTATTATTCTGCCCCTTGGCATTCCGCCAACTCCCAAAGCCATATCCATTGCAATTGAACCTGTGGGGACTACGTCAACATTAACTGCGTGTATTTCGCGCATTGTCATAATTGCTCCCTCGCCAAACCTTTCTTTAATTTCATCAACTGCATTCTGTATCGCCTTATTTTCCTTTTTTATTTCTAATTTATCTTTTTTATCTTTAGCCATAATTTTTAAATTAATTTATTTAAACTTTTTGCCAGCCACCGTCGTCAGATGGTTCTTCTGATTCATCTAACCCTCCGCCGGGGATTAAATGCGCTTTAGTTGCGTCTCCCCGGTCAGTAGAGTCAGCAAAAACTTCTCTGGGCTTTGCTCCGTCTGCCGGGCCAACAATTCCTTTTTCTTCTAACATATCAATTAATCTTGCCGCCCTTGAATAGCCAATTCTTAAACGTCTTTGCAAAAATGACGCCGAAGCTTTTTGCGTTTCTAAAACTATTTTTTTAACATCGTTAAACAATGGGTCTTCGTCGCCAAAAAATTCTCCGCCACCGCCATTGCTTTCTTTTGCGTCGTGCTGTTCTAACGCATTTTTTAAGTTTTGCACTAAAACTGATTGCGGCTCTTGGACATTTTTATCCTGTTCTATTATAAAGTCAGTTACTTTTTTGACTTCTTTTTCTGAAATATAAGGCCCTTGAATTCTGCTTATTTTAGCTGACTTTGCCGACGAAAATAACATATCTCCTGCTCCCAATAATTTTTCAGCTCCAGCAGTATCTATAACTGTTCTTGAATCAACTTGAGAGGAAACCTGAAAGGTAATTCTTGTGGGCACATTAGCTTTAATCAAGCCCGTAATAACTTCTACAGACGGCCTCTGCGTTGCCAGCACAAGGTGAATTCCGGTAGCTCTTGCCATTTGAGCCAATCTTACAACTCCAGCTTCTATTTCTCTGCCTTTTGCCGCCATTAAGTCAGCTAACTCATCAACCACAAAAACAATATACGGAAGCTGGAGCCCGGAGGCAACCACAGATTTATTTTGGTTGTATGCGGCTAAATTTCTGGCAGGCACTTCAGAAAAAACTTCGAATCTTCTTTCCATTTCGTGCGTTAACCATTGCAAAGCATTTATTGTTTTTGTGGCGTCATAAATTACAGGGCACAAAAGATGCGGAATATCATTATAATTCTGGAATTCAACTCTTTTTGGGTCAACCATAATCATTCTTAAACGGTCGGGCGTGCATTTGTAAAGCAAGCTCATTATTAAAGTATTTAAAAATATGGTTTTACCGGTTCCTGTGGCTCCCGCCACTAAAATGTGCGGCCCCTCTGTTATATCTGCGTAAACCGGAGCGCCAGAAACATTGCGTCCTAAAGCTACAAGCAAGGGGCTTGTTGAATTTTGCCAATTCGGATGAGAAAGCAAATTTCTTAAAGTGACTGTTGACCTTACTTTATTCGGCACCTCAATGCCCACGAGAGACTTTCCTGGAATGGGAGCCTCAATTCTTATGGGGTGAGCGGCCAAGGCCAAAGCTAAATTATTTGATAAAGTTGTAATTTTTGAAAGTTTTACTCCTTCAGCGGGTTTGAAAGCATATTGGGTTACAGTGGGCCCCACATTTACTTCTGCCATTTCAACCGGAATGCCAAAATTATCCAACGTGCTTTTTATTATCATTGAATTTTCTTTTATGTTGCCGGAAGTTGGAGCTGATTCATTTTTTTGCAATAAATCCAATGGAGGTAAAGTATAAAGTTCTTTTGAGTTGCCCGAGTCAGATTTTTTAAGTTCTTTTCTTTCGGGCTGGTCATCCATGCCTCCCCTCTTAAACAAAGATATTCTGTTTGTAGCCGGCGCAGGTTTTTCTTTTTTTTCTTCAACAACTCCTTTTATTTTTACATTTTCATTTTCAGGCCTGTTAAGCACAAACGAAGGCTTGCTCTCTTCTTCTTTTTTTTCTCTTGGAATTTCTTGCCATATAAACTGCAAAAATATAAACAGGCCAATCAACAAAATTGCCCCGAATATAATGTTGGCAACCAAAATGCCAAAAAAGCCGACGAACAATTTTGCCAACAAATATCCTGCCCATCCGCCCGATTCAACTGTTAAATTTTTTGCGGCTAAAATTCCCGAAATTCCAATGATAGAAACAACAATAGCCAAAAGCATTGCAAGATTTTTTCCTTTTTTTCTTGACCTTAAAAATATCAATCCTGCAACAAATAAAAGCAAAGGTATTACATAAAATGACTTTCCTATTGAAAACAGAGAAACATTTACAAAAATTTTTCCGGCATATCCTGCTTTGTCAAAAACAGGAAAAGATAAAACAATAATTATTGCCGCCAAAAACATTAAAATGGCTTTTATCCATCTTTTGGTCCACGAGCTCAAAAGCGAATCTTTTTTCACCTCTTTCCCATTTTTTTCCTTTCCGTTTTTATTTTTCCCGTTATTTTTATCTTTCGCCATTTAAATAATTAGTTAGTAAATTTAAAAGTAGGAAGAATTTGATTATAAGCTGATATACAATCACTTACACGTACAGCAGAAGACGCCGCCCGATAACCAATATAATATTTTTTTCCATCATGTTCTAAAATCGAAAGTTGATATGTTTTAGTATCTTTTATTATAGATAAAAAATTATCATCAATGTTCGGGTATACATATAAATCGCACCCATACTTTAGCATAGCAACAAAAATTTCTTTATATGATGAATCTTTATAAAAATCGCGCTCCTGCATAGAAATATCGTCTTGAGAAAGCATTTCGTTTATTGGAAATTTTATCTCAAAACTATATTTGTCGCTCGTAAATGTTTTCCATTCGGCGGTTTGGTTTACAATCGGGCAAGCGGTAAATTCGCAGTTGGGGCCTGAACGGCCAACACTAGATCCATCGGGACAAATTTTTGCATCTGTTGTGCAGGCAGTTTGGTTTTGGTCATTGGGGTTTTGTTGGTCATTGGGGTTTGGGATTTGGGATTTTAAATAATATTCATAAGCAAACACTCCTCCAAAGGCAAAAGCCGCCACAACAATAAAAATTGTAATGCCTGCTATAGTTGAAATACCTTTTTGTGTTTTCATAATTTTTGGTCTTACATTTTTAAAAGCTTTTAAAAATGTAAGATGTTAATAATTTAAGACTTTAATAATTCGTTTAAAACTTTAAAAGTCCCCTGCTTTTCTGCCCATTTTTTTATATATTCAAAATCTAATTTTATTTTTGGATTTCTTAAAACGGTTTTTATGTCTTCTTTTTGCTTCCACGAGCCGCTTTCTTTTGACCACATAAGTTTTCCCAGTATTAAGTCTTCTGGAGAAACAAAATAGGCTTTTGCCCCATAGATATCAAGAAGTATGGCTCTTTTTATCTTTAATTTATTATACGCATTCACAGCCATCACAAAAAAATCAACTTTGAGTCCTGTGTCGGGGTGGATAAAATTAAATTCGCTACGGTGAGTCAGCGCGCTCCTAATCATATCTTCGTCTGCATAAACATTTTTGTCTATTTCAAGTAATTTTTTTGCCAAGGGCTTTATGTTTTTTTCAAACAATTCAACAATTATATCAATATCAGCTGTATATCTGGGCTTCCCCCAAACTGATACAGCAAACCCGCCAGTTACTGCATAAGGAATTTTAAGGTCGCTTAAAATTTCACTTATTCTTTTTAATAACTCTTCTGGCGTCATTTATCGTTTTTGAACATCTTAATTTTTGGCCCAGCATAAAAAATTGACTAGCAAGTCTTATCTTCTTTTCAGAAGGCATATTATAATAAATTTCATCCTGGATTTCCTGCGCCCGTTTAGGATTTAAAATTTGTTTATTCATTTTATGATTCATTTATTATAGCACTTTAACTTTTATATTCAAGTTGAGAAAAACCCCATCACCAATTTCAGCCGAGTTCGTAGACATCCGATTTCAAAAGGCGAAGCGCCTACGGCTGTCTATGTTGTAATATAGAGTTAATTAGTAAAATTAGTGAGGGGTTATTTTACTTTTTATATATTAAAAAATTGGAAGTAAAATAAAAAAATGGGCGTTCGCGACAAAAAGTCGGAACGCCCCTGACGAACCAAGCTTGAAAGCTTAGATGTCTATTTGCGGCGGAGGTAAGCCGCCAAACTGGTCAAAAGACCGATTGCCATCAACACGAAGGTTGACGGCTCAGGCACGGGCTCGGCGTATTCCGCGCCCATCGCTCGCGCCTCCTCAATCGTCGGCGCGATGAAACGGCCATACATGGTGTATTGGGCCGTCCAAGTCGGGGTCGAAGTGATGACTGGCGGATTTTCGTAACCGTCCGGGTACACCCAGTGGTCCTCCGTGCCTTCCATGTACATGAGGTCCGAGCCAAATAAGTCGCTAGGGTTGATGTTAAAATAACCATCCACAGACATAGTCTGTGTTTTGGCATCGTCTGAACTGGATGGCCCAGATGCAACACCCAACCCGCCGCCGTAATTCGGATACTCATAACAATTGAAGTTCAGGCCGGCATTGATATCCAGCCCATCTTCAGAAACCGACTGGTGCCAATTCTGGCTTTGTGGACAATCCTCCGAAACTTCCCGCAAGCCTCGCACATAGCATCTCGCGGTCCAGTAACTCGTGTCATACCAGTTGGTATAAAAGCTCCAACTAGCCGATTCGAAGCTATACAGCGCAGGGTCCAGCAAAATGTTGAAAGACCCCCGCACACTGCCATCAGCTTCGTAAGAGTAAGAATTCCACTGGGGCATACCCGTACTCAGCGAGAAATAGCCACTTAATTGGTTCCCTCTGTCCTCGCTGATGGGTCCTCCTGCGCCGAAGGCCGAGCCAACAACGCACAAAACAACACAAATTGCCGAAATCATACCCTTCATCTCAACTCTCCTTGTCTTTTGGACCTTTTTGGTCCGGTTCAAGAAAAACAGAACCGTACATTCCTTACGCAAAACGCTTGTTCGAGCTTCAAAATATACCTCCTTTCTTGTATTTGAAGCTCTAATTTTCAATGTTCACCTATATCCTTATCATATCATATTTAAGGCACCTTGTCAAGTATTCAAATTGTATGTTAATATGATAGTATAATAAAAGGCATGAAGATTTATTCAGAAAACAAAAAGGCCTTATTTGATTATAATATCCTTGAAAATTTTGAAGCAGGGCTGGTTTTGTTCGGCCAGGAAGTAAAATCAATAAAAACTGGGCATATCAATTTAGCCAGTTCTTATATTATATTAAAAAGCCAAGAGCCGTTTTTGGTGGGAGTAAAAGTGCCTCCATACCAGCCAAATAACGTCGGGTCTGACTATAATGACGAAAGGCAGAGAAAGCTTCTTTTAAACAAAAAAGAGATAAATTATTTAGTCGGGAAGACAAAAGTAAAGGGTTTTTCGCTCATCCCCTTGAAAATTTATGAGAAGAATGGTAGAATAAAACTTGAATTCGGGTTAGCTAAGGGCAAAAAAAAATACGATAAAAAAGAGAAAATAAAGAAACGCGACGTTGAACGCGAGATAAACAGAGAGTTAAGTTCACGGGGATGATTGTTTCGATGGATTGTTCTTTAAAATAAGGCAAGTTGAGCTTCCTTGGGGCTCTTTAATCTTTCAAGGAAAAACATAATTGCTAATTTATTTAATAAGCAACCTGCGTTAGCTTTCGCTTAATGCGGCATCTTCACCATTGACTCCTAATAAATGAATGAAGGTGTTATATTATTAGGATAGGAAATTTTATTCCTCGGGGAATTTCCGAGATTTACGAGGATAAGGCATTAAAAATTTTGTTAGTTTTCTATTTAATGCTCGAACATCAAAACTGACTAAACTTGTAGAATTATTTTAAAAAACTTTCTAGACGAGGATTCACCTCCTCCATCTCCACAAATAAAATTTAATAAATTCATTGAATAAAGTTTTAATCAACAATTTTATAAGGGCAAAAGAGGTAAGGGTAATTGACGAAACCGGCAAACAGCTTGGGATAATAAATATATTTGAGGCAATTGATTTAGCAAAATCAAAAGGCTTAGATTTAATACAGGTTACAGAAAAAGTTGAGCCCCCCATCTGCAAAATTGCAAACTACGGAAAATACCTTTATGCTCTGCAGAAAAAAGAAAAAAAAATGGCAAAGCCAAAAGGCGGAGAGTTAAAAGAAATAAGATTAACTTTTAATATTTCACCTCACGACATGGAAGTGCGCGCCAAGCAGGCAGAAAAATTTTTGAAAAGCGGAGATAAAGTAAAAATATCTTTAGTGCTAAGAGGAAGAGAAAAAGCCATGGGAAATTTTGCCAAAGAAAAAGTATATAAATTTGCAGAAAATATTAACAGCTTAATGCCTATCAAAACTGAACGCGATTTAAAAAGAGAGCCAAGAGGGTTCACAATGATAGTATCAAAACAATAAACTATGTCAGCAAAAACCAAAAAAGCTATAATCAAACGTTTTAAAATAACCAAAAACGGAAAAATTTTAAGAAGATTGTCCGGGCAAAACCACTATAGGTCAAAAAAAAGCGGAGAAAGAAAAAGAAAAGGTCGCAAATGGATTTTGCTTTCAAAAGGCGAAGCAAAAAGATTAAGAAAATACATTTCAGTATGAGCAGAGTAAAAAGAGCCGTACAAGCGAGAAAGCACAGAAAGCATTTAATGAAACATGCCAAGGGTTTTAAATACGGCAGAAAATCAAAATTCAAACTGGCAAAAGAAGCATTAAGGCACGCATGGACTTATGCATACAGAGACAGAAAAGCAAAAAAAAGAAATTTTAGAAATTTGTGGAATTTGCAGATAAACGCGCTCGCCCGCCAAAATGGAGTTACATACAGCCAGCTAATACACGGATTAAAAACTAAAAAAATAGAACTGGACAGAAAGGTATTATCTGAATTAGCAAAAGAGTACCCTGAAATTTTTGTAAAAATATTAGAAAAAACTAAAAGTTAAATAATAACAAAAAATCCCCCCGCCAAAGGCGGGGGGATTTTTTAATTTCTGATTTTTTCAATAAATTCGTGCGCTTTTTTAAATAAAATTTTTGAGTTTTTATATGTTATTTTTTTAAGGGCATCCGGATACTCAAGCCATACAAAGCCATCGTGCTCAGCTGAAAGCTTAATTTCTTTTGTTTTTGTTTCTGCAATAAAAAAAGTAACCAGTTTAAAAATCCATGCCGGATTTTTTTGCTTTTGCCTTGTTTCTCTAAAAAAATATTTAATATGTTCTTTAAACCCAGGAATTATCTTTATATCTTCTAAACCGGTTTCTTCAGCAACTTCTCTTTTAACAGTCTTTTCATAATCTTCGCCTTCTTCTATGTGGCCTTTAGCAAACTCCCAATGCCCGCCCTTTTTGTTTATTCCAGGGTAATGCAATAGAAGATAATATTTTTTATTATCTTCTATTCTAAAAATTATAGCTCCTGCTGATTTTTCTCGTGGCATTAAATGAAATTAATTAAATCATTATACCAGTTTTTTAAAATAAAATCCCGCATAGGAGGCGGGATTTTATTTTAAATAGACAAGTTTTATCTGTTATTTAACATTGCTTTTATTTGCTCAAATATCTTTGCGAGCGCATCAGAAATGGAGGCCAATGAATTATCATTTGTATTATAGCTGGTTATACATGGACTCGTTGTCTCGCTTAGTTTTTGCTGGCACCATGTTTCATTTGTCTGGTTTGCCGCATAAAAAGATAAATCGCCAAGCCCGATTTCGCCGTCCTTGTCTACATCTGCTGCCGGATTATACAAAGTCAATCCGCATTTTGTTTTGTAGCTATTTTGTATTTTAGTATACAACTGATTACAATAGTTTGTTGCGGAAGTTGTAGCACTGGCAGCGCACGGGCTTGTTGTGACGTTTAGTTTTTCTTTGCACCAGTTCTCGTTTGTTTTGTTATCCGAGTATAAACCTAAATCCAAGAAGCCAACGTTCTTATCTTTATCTATGTCGGCTGACGCATCGTATGCTGAGTCACCGCATTTTTTTCCATAGCTTGCTGTTATTTTTTCATACAGCTGAAAACAATAGTTCGTTAAAACTGAACTTGTGATGGTAAAATAGTTGTCGCTGTAATCCTGCGCCGCTGTTCCCCCATAAGAAACTAACATCAAGTTATAGGTCCCTCCAGAAATATCAGAAGGAATTGTCCATTGATAACTGCCACTGTTTGGTATATTTAGCGCGATATTTTTGAGATATGCAGCCCCTGTTGCGCCCGGATTAAGTAAATTTATAGAAACACCCATGCTCCCAAAATTGGAAGTTGTCCACGTGATATTATGCGTTTCGCCGATATTCCATGTTTCTCCGCCGTTGGGTGAGGTCACAGTAATTGAGGGCTGGGTGTTTGTAACCGGAACCCAAACTATTTGACTTACTGATGTGTTCTGCGCGTTGTTAAAACATTGTATGCCTATTTGTAATGGACTCGTATAACCATAATTTTTATGATCGGCTATTAAAACTCTACTTCCCGAAGCCGGCAAGTTGTGTAAATCAGTCCAATAACCGCTGCCATCAACCAAAGGAACATAATGTCCATAAGCTGCGCAATTATCTGCGCCGGTTGAAGTCCAAGAAACAGTAAACTGTGATTTATACAAAATACTTTCTGGCGAGCTTGACCCATTTGCTTTTATATCAACACTAAATGGTGTCGTTGTTGAAACAATTTTGAAATACGAATCGCTGGCGTCAAATAAAAGAACATCTCCTATGTAACTTTTAATCTCTAATGTATATGCTCCCTCTGGCACAGAAGACGGTATTGTTATAACTTCTTGCCCGTCATTCAAAACACCTTCAACTAAATTATATTCCTGTCCATTTGGATATGCTCTTAATCTAATCAAGTTAAATTTTTCAGATGACGACACATTGGCCGTTTTCCAATTAACGGTAATACTGCCCCCCAATTTATATGTTTCCCCGCCGTTGGGAGAAGTCACAGTAATCGACGGCTGGGTGGAAATGCAGGGGTTTGTGGTGTCATTCAGCTTTTCTTTGCACCAGGTCTCATTTGTTTTATTTTCTCCATAAAAGCCGTTATCAAGCAGGTCAACTGTTTTGTCTTTGTTTAAATCAGCTACAGGATCGTAAGCCGTGTCTCCGCACTTCTTTTGCCAGCTATCGCCTATTCTGCCAAGCAATAAGAAACAACTCCCGCTGTTATTTGAACCTGAGCTAATGGTAAAATAGTTATCACTAAAATCCTGTGAAGAAGGATTAGAGGTTAGCGTTCCATCGGGACTACAATAGCGTTCAGTACCTTTTTCTCCACAAAAAACTCTTAATTTGTAAGTATCGGGTTCAATAGTATTAGAAATTGTCCAACTTACGCTACCCGTGTTATCAATTTCGCTAAAAATATAATAGTTGTGCGCAACGGTTGTGCCATTTAATTGCATAGTTATCGTACCATTAGAAGGAAAATTCAATCCAGTCCACGTTATCTTATGAGTTTCACCTTGTTTCCATGTTTCTCCGCCATTGGGCGAGGTTACAGTAATTGATGGCTGATTAGCTTGCGAATCACACTTTACTTCTCCTTCTGCATCAATAATTTGCTGTATAGAGATATTCTTTAAATTTCCCGATATTGTTGTCCCAGACTGTATGTACTTTGTGTCATAATCAGAAACAATCAATTTAATCGGGCCAACTTCATCTTTAGAGATTAGGCCCATTAAATATAAATCTAGATTAGAATACCCATGTTTATAATCTGTAATTGTTTTTGCAGTAAAAGTGCCGTCTCCATTATCTGTCCAAGAAAATCCATTTAATAAATCATAACCAGTTTCAAGTTTTTTATCCCAGTGAGCCATATTGTATGGATTTCTTAAAGCACCACTTTTTTGACCATCATCGTCAACAAATTTTACGTAAGCACCCCATTGGTGAGAAGTTTCGTGCAGTATGGCGTTCACCGCAAGATCTTGGTATTCAACGTTATAATAATTATCTATATTTTTTAGCCAATTAACCCCAAGCAAGTTTCCTCCGCTTCCATAATAATTTGTATTATCGAAAATACTAAGTCCTATACCACTTACATCATTTTTTACTAGAATATGATATTGAGTGCCGGCATCATCATAAGTATTAAATATAGTTAAAAAATGAAAATCGTCAGAATTTTGTTTATAGAATTCTTTTACTATATTTTCTACTGATGAGTCATTATTCATTTTTATAACTTTGACGGGGTAAGATACATCCAAAGACGCCAATCCTTTTGTAGCCCAACTGAACGTTTCTGATGCCTCTTGTTTTAAAACATTTATTTTGCTTACATCTTCATTTGTAGCTATATTGCCTGAATTTTCAACTAATACAAAAGCCATTTTATATTCTTTTATCCCACAAACTGAAGACGTCACTTGCTGAGTTGAGCAGCCGTAAAGTTGGTTTAATTTTGCCCTGGTGCTTTTGCCAACATAGCCTGTGCCATGGGTTAAGCCGTAGGGAGCTAAAATTTCCGAGGCATATTTCTCCTGAAATTCAACAACTGCGGAAGCAACCATTTCATCGAAAGAATCACCGTCGATAAAAGTTGACGAAAAGAGGCTCTCTAACTTCAAAACATATACAAGTTGATTAACGTCCTGTCCAAAGTCGTCAATTTTTAAATTTTTATTAAAAGTGTGGCACCATGTTTGAGTTGTGTCTTGTTGCGATTTGAGCGCATTTAACTGCGCAATAAGCTGGGTAATTTGCGCTTGAAGCTGGGTAATTAACGTTGAATTATCTACGGCCTTAACAGAGCCAGCAGAACACAAAATCACTGTTGCTAAAACGGCTGTAATTAGGAGAGACTTAATTTTCATATTAAATTATTAACCGACTATTAAAAATTAAATAATTAAAAATTATTTAAAAATTAAAAATTGGAAATTAAAAATTTTAACTGATTATTACTTAATAATACCCCCCCCGTAAAAAAACACAACAGCTGTCAACTATTTAAAATATTTTAATAATTCTTCAACTGGCAGGGTGTTTATAATATCTGATTTTTCTGCCCATCCGCGGCGCGCCATTGAAACCCCGTATTCCATTAAATTTAATTGTTCTTTCTGGTGCGAGTCAGTATTTATTATCATTTTTATTCCTTGATTTTTAGCGCGCCTTATATATAAATCGCGCAAATCCAATCTGTCGGGAGAGGAATTAATTTCTAAAATAGTCCCAGTTTCTTTTGCGACTTCTAAAATCTTATCAAAATCTAATTGATACTCGTCTCTTTTTCCAATGAGCCTGCCTGTCGGATGAGAAATAATATCTATATTAGGATTTCTCATTGCTTTTATCAGCCTTTGAGTCATTTCCTGCTTTGGCATTTTTAAACTTGAATGCGCGCCGGCAATCACATAATCTAATTTCTCCAAAACATCGTCTTTAATATCAACGTTTCCGTCGTTCATTATATTTGCCTCGCAGCCGTGCAGTATTCTGAATTTGGAATTTTGAATTTGGAATTTTGAATTTAATTTTTCTATTTCTTTATGTTGGTCTAATAATTGTTTTTCATTTAATCCATGTTCAATGCGTAAAAATTTTGTATGGTCTGAAATACCGATATATTCATAGCCTGCATCTATGGCTGATTTTGCCATTTGCTCAATTGAATTTTCTCCGCCGTCCCAATCTGAATGACAGTGCAAATCTCCCTTAATATCTTTTAATTCAATAATTTTTGGCAATTCTCCTTTTAAAGCTGCTTCAATTTCTCCTTCATTTTCTCTTAATTCCGGCTCAATATATGGCAAGCCAATAGCCTTATAGACATCTTCTTCTGTTTTTCCTGCAATTTGTTTTTTGTCCCTGAATACCCCGTACTCTGAAAGCTTCAACCCCTTATTAATAGCAATACGTCTTGTTGCCACATTGTGGTCTTTGTTTCCTGTAAAATATTGTAAAGCTGACCCATAGCTTTTTTGAGGCACAATTCTTATATCAATATCAAACCCCTCTTTTATTCTTACAGATGATTTTGTCGGTCCTTTTGCCCAAACTTTTTCAACTCCGTCTAATTTAACAAAAAAATCCATAACTTTTTTTGGATTTTCTGAAACGGCCAAAATATCAACGTCGCCAATTGTTTCTTTTCTTCTTCTCACAGAGCCCGCCAAACTGATTTTTTCAACTTCTTTTAAGTTTTTTAATTTTTCAACAACATTTCTTGCCGCCGGCAAAATCTTTCCCAATAGAAACCTTCCCTTGTCCCTTTTCAAAAACTCCAAACCCTGTAAAATATTCTTTTCTGTTTTTTCGCCAAACCCGAAAAGCGGAGCTATTTTATGGGCTTTGGCTGCTTTTTCTAAATCTTTTAAATTTTTAACTCCTAATTTTTGATAAAGAACTTTAGCCTTTCTGGCTCCCATGCCCTCAACTCTTACTAAGCCATCTAAATCAATAGGCAATTTCTTTTTCTGCGCCTCATAATGTTTTATTCTCCCTGTTTTTAAATATTCTTCTATATGGTCCGCAATCGCCTTGCCTACGCCAGGTATCTCCATTAAAGCTTTTACTCCGCCTTTTTTGTAAATATCTCCCACATACTCTGAAAGCGACTCTAAAGACATGGCAGCTCTTTCATACGCATAAGGCTTAAAGGCCACTCTTTCCATTCTAAGAAATCTTGCCATATCATTAAAAATTTTAGCTATCTCCTGATTCCTCATAAAATAATATGATTATGGACCCACAACAGGTTTTTCTATGTGCATAGCGCCGCCTTCTTTGGTTTTTGGATAAATTGAATCTTTAATAAATATAAGCAAAATTGCAGACAAAACGTTTAATAGGGCTGCAAAAACAAAAACTGCTTTAAAGCCGAATGAGGCAGCTATTAATCCGCCTATCCCTCCCGCTATTCCGGCCCCGGCTCCAATAGATGTTGCTTCTATGCTCCACTCAAAAGCCTCTTTGCCTTTGTCTATGTGGCGGGTAAAAATAGCCAGCCACGAAGGCAAAGCCATTGCCATTCCCGCAGCATGGATGACTTGAAAAAAATATATATGCCACGGAACTGAAGAAAAAATATATCCCACAGGAACCAAGGCTGTAATAAACGTGCCTATAACCATAAACCAAAAATCGTCTTTTTCGCCATATTTTTTATCCAAATACCAGCCGATAGGTATTTCAAAAATAGATTTTGTTATCCAATAAAATAATGCTGAAAACCCTGCCACTTCCACGGCTTTTGCCGAATTGCCCGCTGTAATGCTTTCTAAAATGAATATGGCAAAAATTGGAGACAAAAGCCCCCATCCCAGATTTAAAAAAAAGTCGCTGGCTATTAAAATTTTAATTATTTTGTTAAATAGTGCTGGCATAAAAAAGCCCATTAAGGGCTTTTAAAAATTATCGGCTTATTCGTATCTAACGTTTTTTATCTTATAAGAAATCTTTTGGGGAGAATTAATTACTATTTCATCTCCTGCCTTGTGCCCTAAAAGCGCTTTGCCAACCGGAGATTCATTGCTTATTTTTCCCAATTCTGGATTTGCTTCAAGAGTTCCCACTATTTGAAATTCTTCCTTTTTACCGTTTGCCTCTATTTTTACATTAGCCCCAATTCCAATTGTTTTCTGCTCCGAAGAAGAGGGCGGTTTTATTAGCTGATAATGCTCTAAAATGTTTTTTAATTCGTCAATTCTGGCTCTTAAAAAACCTATATCTTCCCGAAAGCTTATAAACTCAGGATTTATGTCTTCGGACTCAAAAATCTTGGGCGCCTCTTCGCTCGCTATTCTTTGCCTTTCAAAATCAATCAGCTCTTCATATTCTTTTTTTAGCTCATCCAATTTGGCCTTTGTTATGTAGAAAGTTTTTCCGTCCATATTTTAATCTTTCTAAATAGTACTTATGTAATTTTATTCTCTATTTTCAAAATGTCAACCCCGCCCTAAAATAATGTTTTTTGGCTGAAAGATTTTTTAATGTTTTTAACCAAACCGTCATTTTCAGGAAAAATTTTAATTTTTCCGTAAACTCCATCATATCCTGGCTCTATGTTCACCCTGCCTTCCCTTACCCGCAAAACGCCTTCTGCAATTTCAGGCAGGCTGTTTTTTTGTATGTCCTGCCGGTTTTTTTCAAGCAATATATCAAATTCAGAACCCAAATTTTTAATTAGGCCGTTATACAATTCTGCCACCTCTTTTGAGACAACCGATTTTTTTATAGAATCTGCAATTACTTCCTGCAAGGGTATCAGGCTTTTAAATGGAATTGCGTTTTCGGGCACAAAACCTTTTGACCTGTCAGCTAACTCTTCAACCCTGTTTAGCACTCCAATAACAAGGGGCTTTTGGCATCTGGGGCAAATATTATTGTATTTTTTTGACTCTTCTGGCGACAGGCTCAAATTGCACAACCTATGGCCGTCATAATGATATTTGCCCTCTTCTGGAAAAAATTCTATTGTGTATAAAAACTTTTTTGGGTCTTTTGATTTTAAGGCATCAAAAATTGCTTTGTAGCTTATATCTGCATTAAAAACATTTGCCTCCCTGCCGATTTTTGGAGCTGAGTGGCTGTCTGAATTTGAAATTAATGTGATTTTGTCTAATTGAGACAATCTCCAATTCATTGCGGGATCTGAACTTAAGCCTGTTTCTACCGCATAAATATATTTTGTATAATCTTCAAAACATTCTTCCAAAGAATCAAATCCTGATTTTGAGCCAAACACAGAAAACCAAGGCGTCCAGATGTGGGCTGGCACAACCATGCAATTTTGGTCAGATGACAAAACAATTTTTGCCAGCTCTTTTGCATCCAGCCCTAAAATCGGCCTGCCGTCGGCTCTCAAGTTTCCAATTTTTTCTAATTGGGCATTTATTTTTTCTACAGCTTCAAATGAAGGGGCAAAAACAATAATATGGATTTTTCTAACTTTGCCCAGCTTGCTGTATATGCAGCTTATCTCTGAAGTTAAAATAAAACGCACGGGAGAATCTGTTTCTTTAAGCTTAAAAAGGCCTCGCTCAGCGGGGCTCAACTTTTCTTTCAATTCTTTTAACCAGGCAGGGTGAGTGAAGTCTCCTGTGCCTATAATTTTAATTCCTTTTATTCTTGCCCAATTATCTAAGCTGTCTACATTCATTAAGGGCGAAGTGGCTCTAGAATATTTTGAGTGTATGTGAAAATCCGCTACAAATTTCATCTCTTAGAGATTATATTAAATAAGTCTCGCGATAAAGCTTTTTTATTAATTAAAAATTTAGAATATTTGTCTTTTTTTTCTGGTTTTAAAAATGATTCAAACTTTAAAATATCTTTATTTCCGCTTTTATCAGCTATTTTCATAAAATTATCCAAAGTCATAAAGCACAAAAAATCTTCTATATCTTGTTTTACAACATCAAAAAAAACAAAAATTAAATAAATATCTTTTTTAGAGCCAAATTTTGATGTATCAATATCTTTTTTAAAAATGCTGTTTTCGCTCTGTTTTATCTGTCCGTTTACTGAAATAAAAACCTCTTTTGCCTGCTGTTTTGAAAAACTGCCAAAAATTTGGATTTTTGCTATTATGCTTTTTTTCTTTCCTTTTTTTTCGCCTGATTCATACAATCCTTTTTTAGCCACCACTAAATCTGTCCCTTCCGAATTATTTTGCGGCTTAAAAACAACCAGCCTGTCTCCAGCTTCCTCTGTTATATGGTCAATAATTTTATTTTCTATTTCTTCTTGCAAATTTTCCATAATCAAAAACAGCAAATTGATTTTTGAATATCAAGATTAAAATTTTAAACTTTATAAACCTTATATCCCTCCCTCACCTTTTCCTTAACTTTTATCCCAATAGAATCTCCCTTCTTAGCTGACTTTATCTTTTCGTGCTCAATCTGCATGGAATCAATTGTTTGGGTAAAATCTGTATCCTCGCCCCCAGCTATACGTATGGTATCTTTCTCTTTTAAGCCAGATAATAAATCAATAACTGCCACCCCTATATTAGAAAAATAATGGGTGATTTTACCTATTAATTCCCCTTCCTCTTTATTTTTTGCCATAAATTTAAAACTTTTAATACGACCTTTGTTTATTGATTTTATCAAAAATGCGAGCCTATATCAACACTAAAAACAGCCCCGCATTAGCGGAGCCGTTTTTAGTGAGGAGGAGCATAATTTTCAACGACGTCTGCATATTTCCCGGGCCCAAACTCGGACAATGAATTTAGGTATATACTTGGCGCTTGTTTCGCTAAAAACTATTCTGTCCTTGAGAATAAATCTCTCACCTCCTCATAATTGCATTTTAAATAATAGGCCGTCCGTGTCAAGCCCCGCATCTTTAATCCACACATACAGCACCTCTTTTCCACAGCTTATTCTCAAAAGTGTCTCAGCTTTTAAAAAGCGCGGGTTATTATTTATTTATTCTTGAAACTCTTGTAAATCCAGAGCACGTTACAATTTCAATTCCCCTGCCTGCCGGCAGGCAGGTTGCCTTTTCAAGTTCGTCCATCAATAAATTTACGCCCAAAGAATCAGACGAAATGTGGCCTGCAATTACAATATTTATGTGCGAGGCCTCTGCCTCTTTTTTATGCTCTTCTGAAATGTGCATGCCAACTACTGTTCCGATGCCTGCCTGCGCCATTTTTTCATAAAGCTTTGGCGATCCTTCAGTTCCTCCTGTAATTTCAGCCATTGATATTTTACCACAGCGGTTGTCAGCAGAGCCCACAAAAATTTTAGGGCCGACTCCGATTTTCATTGCCTCTTTATATTCTGGAATTTCTTTTAATATGCTTATTAAGTCAGAAACTCTTTCAACTTCTTTGCCTTCAATTAAATCTTTTAAAAATTTAGCAGCTAAATTGTCGCAGGGAGTGTGCGAGTTCATTAAGTTAACTTTCATTAATCTGGCGGCGTCAACTGTTCTGTTGTGGTTTGAACTGTTTACCCCTCGAGCAACTTCTGAAATTCTTTCTCTCATCAATCCCTCTGAAATGTTGATTGGCACTCCGTAATAAGCTAAAACATCGCACTGCAAATCCATAACATCAGCCAATTGCGCCAAACCCTTGCCCACAGGATGATGGGCAATTACCAAATCAATATCTCCTAATTGCTTTGCCATTAAAATTTCTTCGGGGCCTATGTCAATGCCAACCAAAACTTTTTTAATATCTTTATCGTCTGAAATATTATAAACTCCTGAATCCAAATACGGATTTTCTAAAGCATCTTTATCAAAGTCTTCTTTTTCTATTTCTGAAAGCTTTTCAAATTTATCTTTTTTCCTATCTAAAAATTTTCGCACTCCGTCTGCGCCCCTGAAATCAGCTTCCGTGCCCATTTTTATCATTAAATTGTAAATATCTTGTATTCGCATAATTTTCAATTTTAAATTTTCAATTTTAAATGTTTGTTATTTAAAATTTTATCGTATAGCTGGCCAATCATTTCTTTTTGCTTTTTTGAATCCAAAAACTGCCGCCTTATGCGGGCTTTTTCTGTGCGTATAAATTTTCTGGTTGATTTTGGCATTTTTTTGTTCATATCAATAAAAAAATCACATTTCTATGATTTTTAAGTATAGCACGACTTTTTTAATTTTACAACGCTTCTCTGGCGATTTTACGGTCGTCCCAGGGGATTTTTTTCCCATCAGCTATGCACATCCATGGTTCAGACCCTTTTCCAGTGATTACAACTGTATCATATGGCGTTGCCAATTTTAAAGCTGTTTTAATCGCTTCCCTCCTGTCTAATATTTTTTGAGCTCTTCCATCAGCGCCTTTGGCCACATCCTCAATTATTTTTATTGGGTCTTCATCATAGGGGTCTTCATTCGTAACTATTATTTCTTTACAATAATTTTTTGCTATTTTGCCCAACACCGGCCTTTTCCATTTATCTCTCCCGCCTCCGCAAGAGCCAAGCACGCAAATTAAGGGCTTATCTTGCAAACTTTTATAAACAAATTCAAGCTGGTCTGGAGTATGGGCATAATCAACAATTACTTTTGGATTTTCAGAAACAACTTCCATTCTGCCAGGCATTGCTTTTACTTTAGCTAAAGCATTAGCGCAGGTTTCTAAACTAATGCCGTATGCTTTGGCTGCAGAAATTGCAGCTAACGCATTATAAATATTAAATTTCCCCAATAATGGAATACTGAAGTCAGTATTTTGAATTTGGAATAAAATTCCATCGTCCGTTGTTTGAATATTTTTTACGTCTTTGATGCTAAATGCAATTTTATTTTTTGCGGGAATGTCTAAAAAGTATTTTGCATTTGCATCGTCTGCGTTAATTATATGTATATTTTTTGCTGTTTTAAATAATTTTATTTTTTCATTTCTGTAATTTTCAAAACTACCGTGCGACTCAATGTGCTCTTTTGACAAGTTTGTAAAAACAGCCGTGTCAAAATTTATAAACTTATGGCGAAATTGCCTTATACCTTCTGAAGTGATTTCTAAAATCGCAAACTGGCATTTTTCATTTACTGCCTGCCTTAAAAATTTTTGTATAACAAAACGGCCTGGCATTGTCATTTTGTATTTATTTTCCCATTCTTTTTCTCCAACCTTAAATCTTATTGAAGAAATTGAGGCAACTTTGTTTCCTGTCTCTTCTAAAATTCTGGTTATAAAATCAACTGTTGTTGATTTTCCGCTGGTTCCTGTAATGCCGATTATTTTTATGCTTTTATTTTTGACGGGAAACCCAAACAAAAAAGCGCCCAGCAAAGCCAGCTTATAATGATAGATATTCAGCGCAAATTTCGGTATAAACCTCTTTATATTCTCCTTAAAATTCATTAATCTAATCTACCATAAAATCTGTGCAAAAAAAAGCCGACCTTTGGCCGGCAGGGGTTTGGCTAAACCCATTTTTTCGCATCTCTATCCCACTTAAAAGTGTATGTTTTCTCTTTTACCCAAACAATAATTCCGCCTTTTACATTGTTTTTTGCAACTTTACAGGTCTCGTTATCTGTAATTTGGATAAAATAGGGGCCTCGAGACAAAAAACGTTTAGGGTCTTTATTTAAGGCGCTCAAAACAACTTTTCTCTGGCTCTCAGTTTGAACCGCAGACATGGTAAACTCCCTTCAATCCGTTAAGGTTGTGAAAGAACAAACAAAAACCTCTTTTCGAGAAGAGGCGCTTTGACTAATTTTTAATTTTTCAATTTTGTAATTTTTAAAACGCGCCTTCTCTAAGAGAGGTTTACCCGATTAAATAAAATCTTTAGATTTTAATTTTGTGAAACAAAATTATTTAACCGGGTTAATAATGCTTATAATAATTATGTTTTTAGAAATTCGGCAATCCATGATTATTTAATATTACTCTTGGTAAACTCGTATGTCAAATTATTTTTGCCAGTCTTTTATAATAATCTCTTTTCCGCGCAGTTTTACCACAACTTTTTGATGCTCCTTCCACCCCAGCTTCTGTATAATCTCAATAGGCAAGGTTAAACCCATGCTAAACCCAGACCCCATTTTTGTAAGTTTTCTTATATTTTTTTCTTTTAATTTTCTCATATTTTTTCCCTACTTACACTCCTACTCACACGCCTACTCACGCGTGTAAGTAGCAACACTTATCAGGTTAACACTCATTAACCTAACAAAACAATTAATATTTGATTTTAATGTTTTATTATTGATGACAGCTTTTTTAAGTTTATATCTTTTTTGAAAATAATAAAATTATACCCCATTTTTTGGCCTTTAATGGAACCTTGCCTTACGCGCTTAAAAACAGACACCCTGCTAATTCCCAACAATTTTGCCAACTCGGTTATGGTATAAAAATCTTTTTTTATTAGGCTGTTCATTTTATTTCAAGTTAACACTCATTAACCTGATTTTATTTTTTAAAAAATTTTATCTACCGAAAAGGCGGGATAGCCAGCTTTTTTTGGGTTCTTTCTGCTGTTCGTTTTTTTCTTGCTCCCTATCAAAAGGTTTATCTTCAACATTTTCATTTTCAAGCCTTAGTTTTATAACGAGTCTTTTTTCCTTAAACTGGGGCGGGCTTTGCCTCTCTTCACTATAATTGTGCACATCTTCGGCATTTCTGCTTCTTCTATTAATAAACCACTGCTCTTCAACGTCGGTTGCAAAAAATCGGCTGTTCCTCGGAAGCAAAAATTCACTCTCCCTAGACGCTGCCTCTTTAAAGTTTATGATTGAAGGTATCCAAACTCCTCTTTCTCCTCTCGGAACAGTTATTTCATATAAAATTTGATTTTCGCTTCTCTGAAGAAAATCATTTATAACCAAGTTCCTACTTGTGGAAGTGCTCATGTATCCTTTATCTAGCGAAATATTTTTACCAATTAACGCCCGGGCTTCCTCAATAGGCATATTTCCGGAAATTGCCCTGTAGGCAGTAAACTCAACCGGTGTTTTGGGACAATTCGCCATGGTTTTATCCAAGGTTTCTATAATTGAGCCAATATTTGCCCTGTCTTCCTCTGTCGCCCTTTCCGGCAGTTCTTTTCCTCTCAAAAAATGATTCACCGGCTTACTCCATTCCTGATATTTTTTTATGTTTTTTAAATCATTTAAATCAATAGACTTACCCCATTCATAATAATATCTGCTTAATACATTCCACACCTTTCCTGTTTCATATGTTTGCTCTAATTCAAATTTTAAGCCTGCTATTTCTTCAGTTTTTCTTTCCTCGCTCTCACCTGCATTTAATGTATTATCAGTTTTAGAAACTGATTCTAGGCCAGAATAATCGGGCTTATCGGTAAAAAATCTTTTTCGCACTTCTTTATCTGGCATAGAATATAATTTTTGCCAATCGCTTATTCTGTCCAAATCAACTTTCGAGGCATATTCGTAGCCCCTAAAATGGTGTGTATCGCGTTCTCTGGCTTTTACCAGTGGCCTTCTTTTTTCACTAACTTCTTGAATGCCTAATTCGCCCTCTGTAAATTTATCTGTAATTTTCCTTATTTCTTTTTTTGTTGTTTTTGTCCTTTCAATAACTTGGCTTTTTACAGATCGATCAATTTTAGGCTCTCCCTTTGGAAAAAAAATAGAAGTGCCGTCTTCTTTTTGAGTTGCTTCAAATAATAAACGGCGGCCTAGCCACCCAAAAAATTCATCTGTGTTTCTTTCTGAATGATCAGACCTAAAATGAGAACGATAAAAATGGCTCATTTCTTCTCCAAGAGTCGAACCTTCTGCTATTTGATTGACGTCTTTAATTTTAATAACGTCTACTTCTTCACCTAGAAGATTCTCGTTCTTTTCTCCAAAAGTAGGGTCTAACCCAGAACCCTTTACTACCCTCGGCAATTCATCTGACTGAACCGAAAGTCCATATTTTTTATCAAAAACTTTATTTGCATATTTAACAAAACCTTGAACTTTTTCAAAATCCTCTCGTTCCTTAACCGCCCCTGTTTTTTCTTGCAGTTCTTTATCTGATAAATCTTCTGGATTAAACATAATTTATCTGCCTAGATTTTTTAAAGCAAGTTTTATGCGCTATTCTGGTCTTTGTGATTATTAACAAAAATTAACTTCCAGCTGGCAATTCAATGCTTCGGCAATTTTTTCTAAAGTATCTATTGAAAAATTTTGCTGGCCAGACTCTATCCTGGCAATATTACTTTGTTTAGTTCCAATTTTTTTAGCCAATTGCGCTTGCGATAATTTTTTCTTTTTTCTCAATTTCAAAATCTGATAAGCAATTTCAAGTTGCCTGCCATACTCGTCATAATATTTTTTGAATTCAGGATTTCTCAATTCCTTTTTTAGTATTTCTTGAAAATCAGTTGCTTTTTTTATTTTTTGTGTTTTTTTATTCATATAATTTTGGATTATTTATAACATCAATATAATTTTCTTCAGCAATTTTTATTTCTTTCACGGGAGTTTTTTGTGTTTTCTTTAAAAATGCATGGAGTAAAACTATATTTTTATTTATAAAAGTGAAATAAAATATTCTATATCTTTTGCTTGAAAAAACAATTCTTAATTCTCTAATTTTATCTTTTATGTGTCTTGAATATGGTTCATCTAAAACACCTCTGTTTGTTCTTAAAACTTCAATGTATTTATAAACCTTTGTTCTTTCTTTAATATTTAAATTATCGATATATTTTTCAATGAGGCTTCCATTATTTTTTGAATTTCTATAAAATTTTACTTTGTATTCTTTATTATTATATATCATATACGATATGCCCTTGTCAATAGCTTTAAATAATTTTTATTTCCCCAGATTTTTTAACGCAAGTTTTATACGTTCCTCTGTATTTTTAATATTAGAAGCAATGTGGCTTAAAGCTTCTTTTGCCTGCTGTTTTGAAAATCCAAGCTGGACTAATGCATTTTCCGCCTCGTCCGCCGACGATGATTTTTGCCCTAGTTGTTTTATTTTTCCTGTAAGCTCTAAAATTATTGTCATTGCTCTTTTAGATCCAATGCCGGGAATGCCCGCAAAAACATTTTCGTCTTGTTTCAAAATTTTGTCTTTTATTTTTTCCAAAGGTCCGACAACGGAAATTTCTAAAGCGGCTTTTGGCCCTATGCCCCTTATATCATTTAATATCTCAAAAAATTCCAGCTCCTCATAAGTTAAAAACCCGTACAGGTCTGACTTGTCTTCTCTTATATCATGGTATATAAAGAATTTTACAGGAGCAATTTGGGGCTTGCCCGCCGAAGCCTCGGCGGAGGCGGGTAATTTTAATAAGGTTTGGCGGGATAAAAAAACTTTGTAGCCAATTCCGGCCACTTCTATAATAACAAACTTATCTTTTTTTAATATAACTTTACCTTCTAAAAATGATATCATTAGATTATTATAATGAAATTTGAGTTAAAATCAAAATTTCGTCCTACAGGCGACCAGCCAGAGGCCATAAAACAGCTGTCTGAAAATTTAAAGAAAGGTGTTAAAGACCAGGTGCTTTTGGGCGTTACAGGGAGCGGAAAAACTTTTACCTTGGCAAATGTCATTCAAAAAATTCAAAAACCCACTTTAATTATTTCTCCCAATAAAACTTTGGCAGCCCAATTGTACCAGGAATTCAAAGAATTCTTCCCAAACAATGCAGTGCACTATTTTGTGTCTTACTATGATTACTATCAACCCGAGGCCTACATACCGCGCTCTGACACTTATATAGAAAAGGACGCTAAAATAAATGAAGAAATAGACAGATTAAGGCATTCGGCTGTGCAAGATGTAACTTTAAGAAAAGACGTTATTGTAGTGGCTTCTGTCTCATGTATTTATAACATTGGCTCTCCTCAAAACTATGAAAATATTTCTTTGGAAATTAAGTTAAAACAAGGCATTAAAAGAAAAAATTTTCTATCTCTTTTGGCAAACTTGCAATACCAAAGAAACGATATTGATTTTAAGCCGGGCTGTTTTCGCGTCAGAGGAGAAATTATTGAAATTTATATTGTCACGGGAGAAAAGATATTAAGAATAGAATTTTTAGGAGATAAAATTGAAAAAATTTCTGAAGCAAAGCCGGGTTTAGCGCAAAAATATAAATCTTTGGGACCGAAAACAAAAATTTTTCCCGCGCATTTTTGGGTGACTCCGCAGGATAAACTGGAAATTGCAATTGGGAATATAAAATTAGAACTGGAAGAAAGAAAAAAACAATTTAAAAAACAAAAAAAATTACTGGAAGCAGAGAGAATAGGTCAGAGAACAAATTATGATTTAGAAATGTTAAAAGAAACTGGCTGGTGCCACGGGATTGAAAACTATTCAAGCCATATGGAATTTAGAAAACCCGGGCAAGCGCCGTTTTCTTTGGTTGATTATTTTAATTATTTTAATCCTGAGGGTTTTTTAATGTTTATTGATGAATCGCATATTTCAATTCCCCAAATAAGAGCGATGGCAGTGCAAGACAGAATAAGAAAAGAAACTTTAATTGATTTTGGATTTAGGCTTCCTTCGGCAGTAGACAACAGGCCTTTGAAATTTCAGGAATTTGAAAAAAGGCAGAAACAAACAATTTATGTTTCAGCCACTCCAGCTGATTTTGAAAAAGATAAATCAAAAAATAATATTATAGAACAGTTAATAAGGCCTACAGGGCTTTTAGAGCCCAAAATTGAAATTAAAAAAACAGAGAACCAGATTAAAGATTTAATGCAAGAAATTAAAAAAGAAACCGCCAAAGGACAAAGGGTTTTGGTGGTGACTATAACAAAAAGGCTGGCTGAAGAAATTTCAGATTATTTGATAGAACACGGAATCAAAACTCAATACCTTCATTCTGAAGTAAAAACAATGGAAAGGCCTGAAATTTTAAAAAATTTGCGCGAGGGAAAGTATGATGTTTTGGTTGGAATTAACCTTTTAAGAGAAGGCATTGATTTGCCAGAAGTTTCGCTTGTTGCAATTTTAGATGCAGACAAAGAAGGTTTTTTAAGAAATAAAACTACTTTAATACAAACTATGGGCAGGGCAGCCCGCCACCCTAATGGCAGAATAATTTTATATGCAGACAAAAAAACCCAATCTATGATGGCGGCCATAAAAGAAATAAACAGAAGAAGAAAAATTCAAGAAGCTTATAATAAAAAACATAAAATAAACCCCACAGCCATTATAAAAGACATAAGGGACTGGGGATTTTCAAAAAAAGAGGACGTTGATTTAGAATTTTGGCAGGTAAATGACAAAAAACTTTTAGAAAAAGAAATGAAAATAGCCGCAAAAAATCTGGATTTTGAAAGGGCAGCTGAAATAAGAGACCTGATCAAAAAACAAGATTCTGGCGAAAACAAAAAATAGTCCTAAAAATTTTCTGCCATTAAAAATCTTATTTTAGAGAACCTCGCTTTGGATGGGAGAGGGATTCTTGTTGGTCTTGACAGGTATAGAATAATATGATAAAATAAAATATTGATTGTGGTATGGGACTACAATCAAAAATCACCTATTAGAAAGGGTAGAAAAATGGAAATCGTTGGATTGTTCACGGCCGTGATGATGATTCTGATGGCTTTAGCGCTAACCCTTCTGGCCGCTACCACCAAGGGAGGGCGCAAAACCATTCCAGGAGCCGGCGCGCTAATTCTTATTGCAGGCGCCGTAGTATTGGGGATTATGACGGTCAAATCGTCTTGCCCCGCTCCTGCTCCCAATGCTGTGGTGGAAAAAGATTTTTACCAAGTAATATGGGAGGAAAAAACCACCAGTGGGAAGACGCTGGTCGTCGTCAAAGACAGCACGGGGGAGTTCTACTTCTCTGAATTTGACGAGCCATTGGCAGTAAAAAAGGTTCTGGTGGTAGAGAAGGACAGATTTAAGCCTTTTCTAACAGCAGAAAAACCTGCTCCAATTCCTCAAAAGCAATAATCGGAGACAAAATTGGGGCAAAAGCAAAAGGGTGTGGTCGGCAAAGCTGACTGCACCCCTCTTTTTTTATTTTTTTTAGCTAAATTTATTTTATTTTCCTCGAGATTTTGCTCTTGAAGAAGATTTTTTTGCTTTTAAAGCCTTTCCTTCCTGCAACGAAGCCGCAATTTCTAAAGCAAGTCCAACAAACCCGTGTTTTTCATATTCTCTCAGGGAATCTTCATATACTTGTTTAACGCCCCTTAGGCTTACTTTTTGACCGTGCTCGCGCAAATATTGCCAGACTGTTCTTGTGTCTTTTTTTGCATCCCCAGTGATTTCAGGTTCTGGCTCCCTTTCTGCCATCGCTTCTTTATTCATATTTTGTTGTTCTTTCTGTTCTGACCGAATCTCTCCCTGTTCTTCTTTTTTATATTTTTCAACTGTTTCTCCAATTATTTCTCTTGCAAATTTATATTTTTTTTCACGCCACATCCGCTGGCCGTTTTCAACAATTTTTTGCATCGTCGCTTCCGCTCTTTTTTTGATGGGGGCTAAAAACTCTTTTTGCAATTCTTCTGCCGCTTTAACAAAAGCATCTTTAGAAACATATTTAACTTCAGACTTTTCAGATTTTTTACCAGGGAAAAAAGATTTTTGCGATAAAGCTATTTCACCACCGTTCCAAAACTTTCTCCAACCCTTAAGAATCTGAATATTTTCTGGCATAATACCTTTTTCCATCATTGCATAAACAGCGCTATGAGACAGAGAAATTCCATTTTCACCTAATTCTTTTATTTTTGCCTCTATTGCCTCTACTGCTTTTTTATTAAAATCATTTTGGTCTGTATATTGGGCCCGCTCTTTCTCTGAAAGATGCTCCCATCGGCTATTTAAAATATTTAACCTCTCTGTTTGTTCTGCCTGCATTTCTAGTTTACCTACATTTCTTTTTTCATATTCAGCGCGAGATATTACCACAAGGTTCTCTTTTTTTGCTTCTTGTTTTGCTCTTGTGGATGCTTCTTCCATCAATGCTCTGCCCTCGGCAACTTCAAACGACCCTTCGGCTTCTTTCAAAAAAGAATGCTCTCTTGCCCTGTCTCTTTTTTCTCTTGCTTCATTTATAACTTCAAATTGAGCTTTTAGTTCTGTTTTTGCATATTCAATCTGCTTTTGGCGCATTTCTTCGGCGCTTTTTGCTTTTTCTTCTGATGCGCGCTCATCTTTAGTTTCAACGCCTTTTTTTATTTCTTCAGTTTCAGCCGAAATTTCCGGCGCAATTCTTTCTACATTTTCTGTATCAATCTGCATTGACTCCAACTCTTTTATCCCGGGTTTTTCTAAATCAACTTCATCCTTTTGCTTAATTTCTTTCCTTGCAATATCTCTGCGATTTTCTATTCCTTTTATAAAAGCAAAATCGCTGGTAGAAAGAGTTTCTCCCCGCTTTTGTTTTTCTTTAATATCTTTTTCTTTTTGCCATTCCTCTTGCATTCTTTTATTCTCATCCAATTCTTCTTCTGATTTTCTCCTTCCAACATTTTCTTCTATTTTTAATTTACGTTCGGGGGCCGGCGCGGGTTTGTTTTCTTCCAACAAATCTTTTCTTTCTTTTATATCTTCTGGAATCCAAATTTTTTTAAGCGTTTCTTTTGCTTCAGCTAAACTTTTGTCGTCTTCCGGACTTTTTTCCGCTTCAAAATTTTTAACAGGAAAAGGAGCGGGCTCTTTTAGGGGCGGGGTTATCTCCGACGTTTGCGGCTCTGCTTCAGGAATATTTACACCCGCAATTACCTCTTTGCTTTCAAGCGGGTTTTCTATTTTGTTGTCTTGTGTTTGACGAGGTATTTCTGACATATTTTTTAAAAAATTTATTATATTGAATAATTTACTTAATTTTAACATTTACAAAAAAAGCGGTCAAATTGATGCAAACCCCTTCTGGAAAAACACCCTATCTTCTCACTCTTATAGATTGCAATACCAGAGCACAGACGCTTTCACGTCTGTGCTCGGCCGAGCACTCGTTTAGCGAGTGCTCTGATGCCAAGTAAAACCTATTTTCTGATTTTTATACTTTGCAAAATACCTAAACCTACAAAAGTGAATATAAGACCAGAACCGCCATAACTTATTAAAGGAAGATAAATTCCAACCACAGGCAGCATAGAAATGTTCATTCCTATGTTTATAAAAAATTGGGCTATTAAAATAATGGCAATTCCCGAGGCAAAAAGCCGCGGAAAATTATACCGAGAATCAATGGCTATCTTCAGCGCTCTCCAAACCAAAAACCCATATATTACAAAAAGCGCCAAAACCCCTGCCATGCCCCATTCTTCAGCTATTGCAGAAAAAATAAAATCTGTGTGGGGCTCTGGCAAAAATCCATATTGGACTTGCGAGCCTTTTGCAAGCCCTTCGCCCAAAATTCTGCCAGACCCAATGGCTATTTCAGCCTGTTCCTGGCTCCAAGATCCCCCCAGGGGGTCTTGCGGAAAAATAAAAGAGAGCACCCTGTCTCTTTGGTAATCTTGCAATAAAAAATTCCATGAAAGAAAGCCCGCTAAAATAAAGCACAGCAATAAAATTAAAAAATGGTTAATTTTAATGCCAGAAACAAAAAGTATCCCAAGCCATATTAAAACTAAAATCATTGTTCCGCCCAAATCCGGCTTTATAAAAACCAAAAATGCCGGCAAAAAAACATACAGCCCAGAAAAAATAATGTGCCTGAACTTATACATTTCAACATGCCTCATTGAAAAATATTTTGCCAGAAGGATAATCAAAACAACTTTTGCAGGCTCAATGGGGTCCAAACTCAAAAGCCCGATTTTATACCATCCGCGCGTGCCTCTTATTACAGGCGCAAAAAACTGGAGGCCCAAGAGCATAAAAAGGCATATAGCATATAAAATTAAAATCAAATAAGAATTGTTCCTCAATATCCTGTAATCAAAAAAACTCAAAATTATCATAAGCAAAAATCCAACTGCAAAAAAAACAATCTGCTTTTCCAGATTTAAAAAATCATTTTTGGCAACAGCTGCGCTGAAAATGCCAGCTAACCCGAAGCATGAAAGCAGAACAGAAGAAACTATAATGCCCCAGTCTAACTTTTTAATATGGCTTAAAAAAATCCCGCTCATTTTTGAAATACGTATTCAAATACGTATTTTAACTATTAATAATTTTTGGAACTCTCTCTTTCTTTTTCTATCTGTTCTTCAAATGATATTATTGGTAAAAACCTGAGAGAATTAATCCTTCTCTCTATATTTTCATTGGCGTCCTCCTCAACACAACTTTTTTCTGTTAATAATTGTATTATTTCTTTTAATTTTTCTTTTACCTTTTCAATATCTTTATCGTGAACGATAATTCCCCTAATTGCGTCTGGTCCGACCCCTTTTATTAAAAACTCTGCATTGTTTGGGTGTTTTGAATTTGGTCTAAATGTTTTAGAACGTTCTATTGACTTATCGATTATGTAAATAATATTATTTTCTCCGCCAAATTCTTTTAATGAGGCGACATTTTATGTTAAATTTCCCTTACCCAAAGAAACTCTATCAGAACGATGAGATTTATGAATAACTCCATCGTTTCTTTCCTTAGAAGATTGTCCTACTTTTTCCCTATCTTTTTCCGGCCTTAAACCATGAATTAAAGTAAAATCCATCGCTTCTATCGGCTCACCGCGCATAAAAGTTTCATGATTGATTTCAATTAATTTTTCGAATTTTTCTTGTTCTGATTGTTCGTATCTTATTTCTGACATAATGTTATCATCGCTTAGTACCACGGACTGGTCCGTGGTACTACATTTTAAAATTTTATTTATTTTTTTCGATTAAGACAAGCCGAGGGTGTAAACAACAAAGCTTCTTTTTCCAATTCTTTCTCATTAGTTTCCAGTTTTTCTAATGCAACATCCAATAAATTTTCAAGCAGAAAGTATCCAGGATATTTTCTTTTTACTGCCTCAAGTGGAGAAATGCTTCTAATATTATCTTTTTTAATCTTTTTTAATCTTTTTTTGCGGTCTTCAATTAATCTTTTTATAATTATCTTATATCCGCTGTCATCTTGCAATAAATTCTTCTGCACATTTGTAATTTTGGACTTTCCTACGCCCATTAAAACAGCTATCTCGTCATAAGTAAATTTCGCGGACAATAGTACTGCTATTTCAATTCTTCTCATTAAAGTTGCTATCTCGTCTGCGGACAATAAACTTTTGAAAAAGAAACGAACTTCATTTCTGTCTTTTAAATAGGCGATTGTATCATAAAATTCGCCAATCATTTGAATCCTTTTATTTTTCGGCATCTCGTTTAAATGAAATACTGGCATAAATTTTTTAGTACCACCGACTGGTCGGTGGTACTGCGGTTATTGTATTGTTTTTAATAAAAATTCGCTTTATTTAATGAAATTTATTTAATCAAATTTAAAAATTCTTTTTCGCTTATTATTTTTACTCCCAATTTTTTTGCTTTTTCAGCTTTGCTTCCCGGTTCAGAGCCTGCCACCACAAAATCTGTTTTTGACGAAACGGAACCTGCAATATCTCCGCCCAGCTCTCTTATTTTTTCTTTTGCCTGGTCGCGTGTCATAGATTTTAAAGACCCCGTAAGTACAAATGTTTGCCCGGCTAATTTTAAGTTTTGTGATTTATAATTTGTATTTTGTATTTTCACAAATTTTTGGAGTTTTTCCAAAAATTTTAAATTATCTTTGTCAGAAAACCATTCATAAATGGACTTTGCAACAACAGGGCCAATATCTAAAATAGAATCTATTTCTTCAAGTTTTGCCTCTTTAATTTGTTTAACCGACCCAAAGCGCTTTGCCAGCTCAATTGCTGTTTCTTGCCCCACATTTCTAATGCCCAAAGCATAAATAAATCTTGCAAGGCTTATTTCTTTTTTGCTTTGTATTGAATTTACCAAATTTTCAGCTGACTTTTCGGCAAATCGTTCCAATGGAACTATGTCGCCCTCTTTTAATTCAAACAAATCTGAAGGGTCTTGAACCAAGCCCTCGTCTAAAAGTTTGTTTATAATTTTAGGGCCCAAACCATCTATATCAAAAGCAGGCCTTGAAACAAAATGATAAAAATTTCTTCTTTGCCTTGCAAAACATTTTGGATTCGGGCATTTCAACAATGCTTCTCCTTCTAATTTAATCAGCTTTGTGTTGCAAGCCGGGCATTTTTCTGGCATTTTAAAACTTTTTTCATTACCCTCTCTTAATTCTGGCAAAACTTTTATTATATTTGGAATTACATCTCCCGCGCGGCCCACAACAATCGTGTCTCCAATTTTTACCCCTAATCTTTTTATTTCGTCTTCATTGTGCAGAGTGGCTCTTGTTATTGTGATTCCTGTAACCTGCGCGGGCTTTAAAACAGCCACTGGAGTTATGGCCCCTGTTCTGCCAACCTGCACTTTAATGTCTAAAACTTTTGTTACAGCTTCAGCTTGCGGAAACTTAAAGGCAATAGCTGCCCTTGGAGCTTTGCCTACAACCCCTAATTTTTCAAATGTTCTATTATTGTTTGCAACAACCACAATTCCGTCTATCTCGTAATCAAGTTTTTCTCTTTGCTTTATCCAATGCTCGCGAAATTTTACAACTTCTTCTAAAGACTTGCAGTATTTGTTGTGTTTATTCGTTTTAAAACCAAAATCTTTTAAAATTTTGTGCTTTTCTTCATGGGTTTTTTGCCCTAAATTAGAAATCAATTCATAAGCAAAAGAGTCCAGTTTTCTTGAAGCTGTAATTTTTGGGTCTAACTGCCTTACAGAGCCGGCTGCTATATTTCTTGGGTTTGCGTAAGCTGGCAGGCCTTTTTCTTTTTGAAGCTTGTTTATTCTTTTAAACTCTTTTTTTGTAATAAAAACCTCGCCCCGAACAACCAAAGTCGGTGGGGTGTCGGACACCCCACCGGCATGGTGGGGTGTCGGACACCCCACCACTAACGGAATTGCTTCAACTGTTTTTAAATTTTGGGTAATGTCTTCTCCTATTGTTCCGTCGCCGCGGGTGGAGCCTGTTTTTAAAAATCCGTTTTCATAAATAAGTTCTATTGCCAGGCCGTCTATTTTTAATTCGCAATAAAAATCTAATTCCTGTTTTTCTTTTTCAGTAAGAAGTTTTGAAATTCTTTCAAGCCAGTCTTGCATGTCTTGTTTTGAAAAAGCGTCATTAAAAGATAGCATTCTTTCAGAATGCTTCACTTTTTTAAATTCTTTTAAGGGTTTTCCTGCCACTCTTTGAGTAGGCGAATCTGAAGTTATTAAATCTGGAAACTGCTGTTCCATATCAAAAAGCTCTTTTTTCAAAGAGTCTAAGGCATGGTCTGAAATCTCCTGCCTGTCTTCTACATGATAAAGATAGCGGTGGCGATTTATAACCTCTCGTAATTTCTGTATTCTTTTTTTTGCTTCGTTCTTTTCCATAATTTAGAAAATAAGTGTGCAAGCTGGCACCTCCACACAATTGCCAGGGTCATCAGTGGCCATAACGGTCACTGTATATTCTATAGCGGGTATATTAAAATTCCATTTATTGCTTCCAAAAATTCCGTCTCCGTCATTATCCACCATTGATATTTCTCTATACGTGCATATAAATCCTGGTGATTGCGGAGATTTATATGGATCATCGCATTGATTATAATTTTCAGATCCCTCACCATATATAGCAGCTACGACCGTCAAATCTGATGGATCGCCATCAGGATCATTGACAGCAGCTTCTACTGCAAAGCCGTCTGCTCCAGGAGCAGTATATTCACAGGTTTCTCCTGTTATAACAGGGGGCGAACCAATTACTTTCACGCCAGCATCAAGCCTTATTGCCCTTGAGGCATCTTCATAAAAGCCCTTGGAGATTAAAACTCCTGTAGAACGTCTGCACTGCTGGTTAACTGAAACATCCACGTTATAAGAGCCGCCGTTTGCAGTTAGGCTTTCAAATTTAATTTGGCAGTCTGTACAGCTTTGAAAATTACAATCTGATCCCTCTCCCTCATCGGGATCACAGTCTTCAATGCTGCAAATATTGCATATGCCTCTTGCAGCTCCATCTGGAATTTGCTGTCTGTCGTAATAAAGCACTTTTTCTATTCCGCTTTCAGCTGTGTAGTAAGCTGCCAAAGAATTCCCTATATTTCTCAAAACTTTAATTTCAGTGTACAAAAAAGTGCTTATAGACAAAACCACAAACAAAATTATTGTTGCTATAAAAAAGGTGATAATCAATGATACTCCTTTTTGGTAATTCATATTACTCAATATTTAAATTTCTGGCAGAAACAGTTGTCTGGACCTTTCTTTCCATTTGCTCTGAGCCTCCAAGCGCCTTAAATGTCATTAAAATTGTTACTCTTGGCTGATGGCCAGGGTCTGTGCCGTTGGTTCCAAAAACAAAAACCGAATCATTGCTGGCGTTTATTTTAAATCTCGGGTTAGTTATTTTTATCTTTTCTGAAGTAAGCGCAACTGCATGGTCAATATTAATGTCTGCAAAACTACCTGTACTTTTTATTTCTTTTAAAATATATCCGTCTGTCGGGTTGCCATCAAACAAAAATTCCTGGCATATTGGGTCGCCGTCGCCATTAACATTTGAGGCGTTTAAAAATCTTATTCCCGTATAAATACCCGGGTCATTCTCATATCTTGTAAGCACATAAACACCATTAATGTCATCAAATACTTCTGGCCCTTCTGGATTTATTACGCACTCGCCTTCTTCGTCTTTTGTTGCCATTCTTAAAGCTTTAGACATATATTCTATAGCATAGCTTGATTGGCTGATAAGCTGCTGTTCTGACAAAATTCTTCTCTGCACAGCCACTATAGAAACAAAAAGCCCCACGGCTGTTCCCACAATAAGAAAAAACACAGCCAAAGCAACAATTATTTCTATCATGCTAAATCCTTTATTATTTATATTATTAGTACCAGTCATACATATATTCTTCCATTTTAACGCAATTTAATTCTCCGCAAGCGCCCGCAGGCTCTTGATGGCTTAATATGGTTGCATTTTTTTGCCAAGTAACTTCTACAGAAACAAGCATGGCGCCCCCGGACTCCTGTGACATATGCTTAATTGTAATTTTTCTTTTAAATTTTGATTCAGGACCTGTGTCATAACTGTAAAACCCTCTAACATCTATATTTAAATAATTTCCGTCTCCTATCCATGGTTGAATTTCATTTCCAGACCTTGTAAGATAATCGACTTCAATTCCTTGATCACGATCCACAAAGCCAGCATTCCACTCTTCTTGCCCTAACACCCAGTTGCTGTCTCTTATGTTTCTAACTATCTCTATGCCTTCTTGGGCAAGGTACGAGGCCATAAACTTATTAGAATTATCAGATGCCAGAATAACCACAACAGCAAAAGCGCTGTAAACGCCTATAACAGCAATAAGTATAATAAAAATAGATATGGCAACTTCTACAATTGTGAATCCTTTTCTCATAAAAATTATTTTACCTCTATCAGCCCAGAAGAATTAACTGAAATTATTTTTTCTAAGTTATTATCAAAGGTTGAGCCAATAACAATATTAATGCTATTTATTTCACCGCCAGCTGCTGTTATAGTTACTTTTGGGTTTGGCGGAGTAAAATTAATACTCACAGAACTAAAACTCAACTCAACTTCATTTTTTATATCCTTAATATAAACTCCGCCTTTTTCTTCAAACATTTTAATTGTTTCAATAATAGAATCGCAACCATCGCTATCATATTCAAAGTTAGGGGGCCCAGAGCAGTTATCAGCATATATTATATACTGTTTGTCTCCACCGCCCTCAGTGTTGATATAAAGCCCATATCCTCCAGGTGGCGGAGTCTCCTGGCTTTCAATTTGAATGCCAGACAAGCCCAAATCCTCGGTTCTTCTTATATCCTGCGATAATTTATATGCAGACCTTGAAACAGCAAACTGCCTTATAATCCCCGGAAAGTCTGCTATTAAAACCATTGAGAAAAAAACAATAATAACAATGGCAACTGCAATTTCAGTTAAAGTTGAGCCTTTTTCTTGAAACTCATCTGGCAGCTGACGGATTGAAATTTGAAACATAAATCAAATAAACATATTAAAATACCAGCTTATTATCTGCTGGCCCCAAAACATTGCCATAAATGTGCCTATGATTAAAAATGGGCCGAAAGGTATTTCGCTTTTTAATTTTTTTTCACGCAAGACAATCAGTATTATGCTTATTATAGCGCCAAAAAAGAATGCTAAAAACAGAGCGGCCAAAACATTGTTAACTCCAAGCAATAAACCCATTAAAACAGCCAGCTTTACATCGCCAAACCCCATCCAGCGTCCCTTGGAAATAAGAAAAATTACCAAGAAAAAACCCGAAGCAATGATGGCGGCGAGCAAATAACCGCCAAAAATCCGAAATCCGAAATCCGAAATCCGAAACAAATTTAAATTTTCAAAATCCAAAATTCCAAATTCAAAAATGCGATAAACTGCTGTTATACCTATTGCAGGGAACAAAACTTTGTCGGGAATAATATAATGCTTTAAATCATACACAAAAATTATAATTAAAGAGCTGGCAACATAAAACCAAAAGGCCAAATTTATGAAATTTAAAATTTGGATTTCATTTAAAATTTGAAATTTAAAATTTAAAATTAACAAAAATATCGCACCCGTTGCTAATTCAACTGCAGGATACTGCCATGATATTTTTTTTCTGCAATATCTGCATTTTGCTTTAAAAAACATAAAGCTAAAAACCGGAACCAAATCAGTCCAGCTTAAAGTATGCTTGCAATTAGGGCAAAAGCTTCTGCCACGCAGTTTCTTTATTAAACTTTGCCTCCCCGACAAAAGCGCTTCGCGCATTTTGACGGGCCCGTCAGAATGTCCCGCATTAGCGGGACTTTCGTCGGGCAGTCTATAAATAACGCAGTTCAAAAAACTGCCAATACACAGCCCCAAACCAAAAATAAAAATATAAGCTAAAAACCCTAAAATCATTAAATAATCTTACCCGGTTAAATAATCTATTTAATTATTATAAAACAATTAAATAGATTAAGCCAATGCTTATTTAACAGGGTGAATCATTTTTTCTAAACAAAAAACAGAGCCTTTTACAGCCTGTTTTGTTAAGACAGACTAAACTCTATAAGTTTTAATTTTATCATTTCATCGCTGGTTTCAAAGCCCGGTTTCCAAATAATTTCTTCGCGGTAATCCATGTCTCCAAAATACGCAAGTTGATTTCTAAACATCCGTTCATTAAATTCATTGCCAAATATATTCTTGGCTTTTTTAATAATTTCTGCCAGCTTATGCTTCTTGTCCATTATAAAATACAAATCAACATAATCTTTCCATTTTGGCCTGCGCCCTAAAGCATATGCTTTCATTGCGGCAAGAGTCAAAAGGTCTGGCATTGCTATTATATTCTCAAAATTCATATTAAATTTTATTTCAAAAGGATAGTGAAAAAAAGTCAATTTCACTGGACCTATATCCATGGTGTACTGTCCTGTTTCGTCTCTTAAAACTCTGGGAATTCTTTTTCCTCTTATTATTTTTGCCCTGATTTTATGATTTTCAAATTCTGATAATGAAAATAAGTCAAAATCTATGGATTCCCTGTGGCCGATATGCAAGGCAATGGCTGTCCCCCCCACCAAGCCAAAATCTTTTTTAAATAATTTTATCAACGGCAAAAGTTCTTTCTGTTCTTTAGTTAAAATTTCCTTATGCAACTTACTTGGCATATTTATTAAAATATAAAGAAAAATAATTTCGCGCCTTTTTATCATAGTTCGTTCTTGGGCCGCTGGTTTGCCTCCTAAAAATCTCTGCTATCTTTTTAATGCCTACAATTTTAATAAGCTGGTTAAAATCGTCCCAATTCCCATAATTTAAGGTGTGTTCAACTATTGCCTCAACCGGAAGATTCTCAGGCTCTTTTGCATACCAAATCAAATACCTTCTCTTTTTCATATATTTTTTAAGCTTGTTTTGAATTGTTTTTTCCATGTATATACTTAATTATAGCACAAAAACCCTGCTTAATCCATACCTGCTATCGCGTTTACTCACCTGTTTGAAGTTTTGCAGATACCCGGCACCTTAACAGTTAGATAGACGTCGGACGTCTATCTGTTTTTAGCTGAAACTTCGAGTTGGTGAGGAGTTGTCTGCCCGCCCGCGCACCGCCCAAAAACAAAAATAAAAATATAAGCTAAAAATTCTAAAATCATTAAATAATCTTACCATTTTTTCCTACATTTAAAAAGCCCCGAAATCGGAGCTTTTTAAATTACACGAGAATCTTTCTCAAAATAGTTAATTTAGGGACAAGCATCCAAAGCCGCACAAGTGCCAGTTACTTGTATTTTTTTACCAGAGGCGTCTACACAGAAATAATCACCAGAATCTGCAACTAATTGGGCGCAAGCAGCCCAGGTATCTACGTCCTCATTAGCTGTTAAAGTACAAATTAGTGTTGAATCCGCATCTGTTATAGCACCAGAGACAGGACCTGCGCAGCCCATGCTAGTATCTGCCCCAAAACCTGCATATGTAGCATTTTCATCAACATATACTGCTGAATTTATAAGCAAACTGCTTAAATTGCCCTTAATGGCGGCGTCCTTACCCCGGTTTATATATTGGGTGACGTTAACTAATACGATAGTGGCCAATACGGCGATAATTGCGATAACCACTATCAACTCAATAATCGTAAAACCTTTTGATTTGTTCATTTTTTTCTTGATTTTAATTATATTTTATGTTTTTTATATTTTTTAGGTTTTGCCCTGCAAATTATGCAGGGAATAAATCGACCTTTAAAAGTATGCTATTACTTATTTTAATACATTTTTGAAATATCAAGTAGTGGATAACTAATCTATAGGCGGACATTCAAAATTCGGCATATCTGTCTCTGAATCCTCGGGACAATCTGCTATATCTATTTCTTCTTTAACTCCCCTACTATCAACGCAAAATGCTTTTTCCGGATTCTTTGGCGTAAATAACTTTACACAGGCAACCCATTTGTCATAAGAATCACTGACTTTGCAGTAGGGAGTATATGAAGAGGGAAGAGGCATTTGCTCAAAAGAATTTAAAACCACAGAAGATCCGCAAAAACCATAATAGCTTTTTTCTCCCGGGCCGTCGTAGTAAACTTCGCCAGCTGGTATTAAAATAGACAAATTACCCTGAATGTTTGAATCTTTGCTTCTGTTTACAAAATATAATGTGGTAAATAAAATTGTGGTTGACAAGATAACTATGAGAGCCACCACCACAACCATTTCGGCCAACGTAAACCCATAACTTTTCTGCATATCCTATGTTATTTTAATTATAATTTTTGCGATGAGCGCAAGCAATAGCTTATATGTGGATAAGTTCACTGTGGCTCGCCTATATGCTACCTAATGTGCCATATAGCGGCTCTAAAACAGAAATAGCTAAAATTGCGACTACCCCGCCCAGAAATATTATTAAAATCGGCTCTAACATTGCTGTAAAAGTGGCGATAGACCTGTTTATTTCTTTTTGGTAAAAGTTAACAACTTCCATTAAATTTTTGTCTAAGCTTCCCGTGTCCTCTCCCACCTGAATCATTTGCACCACAAACGGAGGCACATATTTGGGGTACCTTACCAAAACAGAGCTTATTCTTTCGCCTTCAGAAACCCTTTCTTCTATGTCCGAAATTATATCTTTATAAACAAAACTGCCCACTGTATTTTTTACAATTTTTAAGGCATTGTTTATAGAAAGCCCGGCGCCTATTAATGTTGAAAGGTTTTCAGAAAAATTCACAAGATATATTTTTTTAAAAAAATCAGATATAAAAGGAATTCTTAAAGAAATCCTGTCTAGCCTTTTTTTGCCTTCTTTGGTCGTAAAATAATAAATTATAAATACAATTAATGCTAAAAATCCAAGCGCTATAATCCAGCCGTAGTTGCTCAAAAAAGTATAAAAACCTATCATCAACGTGGTAAAAAACGGCGGCTCATTGGTTGTTTCTTTTAAAAGCCCGATGAGCCTTGGCATTACAAAAAACATTACCATTAAAACCACAGCTATCAGCACAACAATCACGAAAGCTGGATAAATCATTGCCCCCTTTATCTGCGAGGTTATGTCATCTTCCCTTTCTAAGTGGTCTGAAAGATAATAAAGGGATTCGGAAATTTTTCCCGAAGCCTCGCCTGTTTTTATCAAGCTGATATAAAAATCGCTGAAAATATCGGGAAATTTTGAAAAAGCGTCCGACAAAGAATTTCCTTCCTCCACCAGCTGTGAAATTTTTAAAATCTTTTCTCTAAAAATCTCTTTTTTGGCCTGGGCTGACAAGCTTTTCAAGCTTTGGGTTACAGGCACGCGCGAGCCCATCATTAGAGCTAACTGCCTTGAAAAAATCGCCAACTCTTTTTTTGTGATTCTTTCAAAAAATTTTATATTTTTATTGGCAAAAATCGACGAAGAATCTTTTTTTAATGAAGTTACGAAAATATCATATTTTTGCAAAATAAGAGCCGCCGCTTCTTTGGAAGAAGCATCCACAGTTCCTGTTTCAACTTTTCCTTCTTTTGACCTCGCTTGATAAATATATTTCATGATAAACGATTCGCATTAGCGCAATAGATTTTTGACCTCTGACGGGTCTGTCGCATAATCTATGGCGTTTTTTAAAGATATTTCTTTTTTTCTCACCAAATCAACCAATGCCCTTGAAAAAGAAATCATGCCGTCTTTGGCAGAAGTTTCTATCACAGCTGGAATTTCATGGGTTTTGTTTTCCCTTATTAAGGTGGAAATAGCATTATTACAAAGCATAACCTCGCAAACAGGAATAAATCCGCCTTTTATCCTTGGCACCAGCCTTTGGGAAATTATTCCCAAAAGGGATGAAGCCAGCTGGAATCTTATCTGGTTTTGCTGTTCTGCCGGAAAAACATCAACTGCCCTGTGAATTGTCTGGGCTGAAGAATTTGTGTGTAATGTGGCAAAAACCAAATGGCCTGTTTCAGCTGCTGTTATCGCGGTTGAAATTGTTTCTAAATCTCTCATCTCTCCCACCATAATAACATCTGGGTTCTGCCTGAAAGTGGCTCTTAATGCTGATGCAAAACTTAATGTGTCCAACGAAACTTCTCGCTGGTCAACAACAGCCCTGTCAACAGGATATGTGTATTCAATGGGGTCCTCAATGGTTATTATATGAACCGGCCTTGTATGGTTGATTTCATCAAGTATAGCGGCCAAAGTGGTAGACTTTCCCTGGCTGGATGCGCCTGTCACTAAAAGAAGACCCTGCGGCCTGGAAGTAAAGTCGTGCAAAACCGGCGGGAGGTTCAGCTCTTCAATGGTTCTTATTTTTGAAGGTATAAAACGCAAAGCAAGGCTGACCGTTCCCCTTTGAAAAAAAGCATTCACCCTGAACCTTCCTCTGTCTTCAAAATTATAAGAAAAATCAATTTCTCTTTCTTCTAAAAATTTCTTTTTCTGGTTTTCTGACATTATGGCAAAGGCCATTCCTTCGGAATCTTTTTCTGTAACTTCTTTCTCGTGGCCCAAAGGCACCAGCTGGCCTGTAATACGTATATGCGGAGCATAATTTACTGAAATATCCAAATCAGACGCTTCCTCTTTAACTGTTATGTCCAATAATTTTTTAAAATAAGATAAATAATCCATAGCTTTTTACTTCGTTAAGTTTATTCTTTTTCGCCCATTACCCTTATTATTTCTTCAACGCTTGTTTCGCCGTCTAAAATTTTTAATATGCCATTTTGCTCCATTGAAAGCATTCCCTGCTTCTGGGCTGTTTGGAAAAGTTCGTTTTCCGAAGTTCCTTTTAATATCAATCGCGATATTTCTGTTGTAATCGGCAAAACCTCGTAAAGCCCGACTCTGCCCGCAAACCCTGTGAAATTGCATTTCTCGCACCCTTTAGCTTCATAAACAAAAAGCGTATCCGGCAGTTTTAAATTTTGCTTTACAAAAGCAGGGAGGCCTTTTATCTTTTTTGACAAATAAGCATGAGCTTCGCCTATAGGCCTTTTTTTAACTTTGCATTTCTTGCACAAAATCCTGATAAGCCTCTGTGAAATAACCAGCCTTAAAGCTGAAGGAATAAGAAACTGCCTTACTCCCATATCTGTTAATCTTGGCACCACTCCCACAGAAGAATTTGTGTGCAAAGTAGACAATACCACGTGCCCTGTAAGCGCCGCGTTCACAACAAGGTCGGCAGTTTCTTCGTCTCGGATTTCTCCTATCATAATAACATTCGGGTCCTGCCTCAGAATTTGGCGAAGCCCGTTAGCAAAAGTATACCCGATTTCAGGCTTTATCTGGGACTGGTTTACGCCTTCTATTGAATATTCTATAGGGTCCTCAAGGGTAATAATGTTTACTGAATCCTTATTCAATGTACGTAGTATGGCATATTGGCTTGTTGTCTTTCCAGAGCCTGTTGGACCTGTAAATAAAACCAATCCGTATGGTTTTTTTACAGCTGAATTTACAATCTCAAAATCTCTTCCTCCCAGCCCAAGCTCTTTAAACGACCTTAACCCTGTAGATGGGTCTAAAACCCTTAATTCAACTTTTTCGCCAAAAAGAGTTGGAAATGTTGACACTCTAAAGTCAATATCAGTGCTTCCTATTTTAGCTGAAAACCTTCCGTCTTGCGGAACCCTGTTTTCGTCTATTTTTAAAGAAGATAAAATTTTAACTCTGGCAACAATAGAGGGGTGAACTCTTATGGGCAAAAAAAGGCTTGGGTGCAAAATTCCATTCATTCTAAACCTTACAGTGAGCTTTTCTCTGCCTGGCTCTATGTGGATATCAGAGGCCTTTGCTTCAATAGCATGGCTTAATATCACAAAAACCATTTTAATAATAGGAGCCTCTTCTGCTTGAGCCTGCAGAGCGGGCTTTTTTTCTTCCACAGTCAGCGCTCCGCCCCTTTCTTCATTCAGCTTTTCTAACGCTTTTTTTGTTTCAGCGCTTATGTTTTTCTGCTGTTTCAAAATGTTCTGCAAATCAGTTATGGTTATAAGGCAGACCCTGTAATCAAATTTCTCCTGGCCTGCCAAAAATCTTAGGGCATTCTGGGCTATTATGTTTTCGGGATAAACCATGCCTATTTCAACAAACTTTTCGTTTTTTGAAACAGCCGCCATTTTGTAATTAATAACCGCTTCTGCTGGTATCAACTCTAAAACTTCTGCTGGAATGCTTTCTGCTTTTATTTTTTTTAGGGGCACTCTAAAAACCTTGCTTTTCAGCTCAAACAAAGCGTTTTCTGGCACAATTCTTTTTGCCAAAATTATCTCTTCTTCGGGTTTTCCTGTTTTTTCTATTTCATCTTCCAGCTGTTTTTTGGTTTGGTCAGAAAGTATCCCATTTGCATATAGCTCTTGCAATAATTTCATTGCTTTTTATTATCTTTTAACATTAATAGTCTAATAAAAAATCTTCGTCTTCTGGTTCAAAAGACTGAAAATTGGATGCAGATACCTCATAGTATGGCGTGAACGGATTTTCCCTCCCCGCCTCGGCTTCTTCTATAGTTTTAATTTCAAAACCCATTGCCTCCAAAACTTTTTTTGCTTCCTGCGCAGAAACAGCGGAAATAACGCCCTCTTCAAGATTGCCGGATTCGTTTTCGGCCGTATAAACAAACTGCCTCTGCATCTCGTTAAAAGGCAAAAGTCCTTTAAATTCTTCTGAATCAAAAATATTAAAATTAATGTTGAACTTTGGCTTGTTGAAAACAAATTCCGGGGACACTGGGCTTGGCTGAGCCATAAAAACAAGAAAAGAAATAAAAGCTAAAATCACCAGGAATGTTGCTGTAATCCCCGCAAAAAACATTCTTTGTCTTTTTTTCGGCGATATAAATACTACTGCCATAGCTTTTTACTTCGTAAAAAGAAATTCGAAATTCGAATATCGAAATCCGAAATAATTTTATAAATTCTAATTTATAAATTTTAAAGACATTTATTTTTCTGACTTTCTAATTATTGCTCCAAAAATGTTCATTAGTTCTGTTGATTCTTTTGTTAAATCTTCTCGTTCCTTTTCTAAATCATTATTGTTATTCGTGTCGCATAATTTCAGCCACAAGCGGCTTTCTTTTGCTTCTTTTCTGGAAATCTTTGTTCTCATAATAAAATCTTTTTTGCTCAATGACTCGTTGGCTTCAATATAATTTGCTCCCACTGATCCGGACGATCTTGCCAGTTGTTTTTCATCTTCGAAATTAGCTACATTTTTCGGCAATTTTTTAATAAAATCCCTGCATTTCTTCGCGAATTGAAATGTTCTTTCTTCTAAATCATATTGTTTTGAATTTTGAATTTCTGACATTTGAATTTGTTTCGTATTTCGGATTTCGTGCTTCGGATTTTCGTTAATATGAATGGGTTAGAACCTCTAAGTTAAAATTATATATTTCCTGCATCTGAAACTGTTGAGACTGCTCTGCTCCTTGCGAAGCCGCCGAGGCGCCAAAAGAAATGTTTTTAACTTCAAACAAGCGCGCTGATTTTTCCAAAGAAACAATAAAATTTTCCAGCGACGAATAACTGCCGGTCATATTCAAGGAAAATCCTATTTCATTCATCTGGGGCATTTTAGATTCTCCGGACTCTGATTCATAAGAGTAATTGGTTTTTTTAGCGCCGGCGGAAGATGATTTTGACAAAAACATGCTTTTAATTATCATGCCGTCAGCCAGCGCCTGGTTTTGAAAATAATAAATCAAATTTCCAAAATTATAGCCGATAGGCAAGGCGTCATCAATTTTTTCAATATCTTGCTCTAGAGCCTGTATCTGGCTGTAATTTTTTGCTATTTCTGAAAAATATTCATATTCTGCATTGTATTCCGCCTTTTTTTTGCCTAATTCCACGCGCAAATCCTTAAAGACGTTATACTGGGGAACCACCAAAAAAAATATTAAAAGCAAAACAATAAACAGGCAAACAGCTATTGTAATTGGTCGGTCAATTTGCATTTATGTAATATTAAAAATATTTTTAATTTTTTAGCTATTGTTCTGAAAAAACAGGCAAGATTCCTAAATCTTCTAAATTTGGAGAATAGCTGAATATTTTCGGCTCCAAAGCCAAGCTCAAATTAAAATTAACCATTCCAGATTCCGACGAGCTGGAGCTAAGCAAATCTATGCTCTTTACATATTCATTTTTCTCAAAAATAGCTATCTGGCGCGAAAGCGTTTCCATATTGTCTGTCTCGCCCGAGACCTGTATTTGGGCGTTCATCCTATCTATGCTGATTCGCATAAACCAAACATTCGTAAGAGTGTGATCTTCCATAAAAATAAAAGCATGCGAGGCAAATTCATGATTTTTAAGCAATGTCGCAAAATCTTCTATTTTTGCCTGATATAAAACAACCTGGTTCTCTTCAAGTTTTTGCTGGGTTGTCGCAATGGCTTTAATTTCAGATTCTATTTTTTCAAGCTGGCTCCTCTGGGTGTCGTTTTTGATAATAAAAATTACGTAGCAGAAAACAGTAGCCATCAAAAAAGATATCGCCAAATAAAATATAACATCCATCCACCAGTATTTCTTTGTTCTTAGTTGAAAAATTGCGCTAAAATCCATTGTTTTTTATGTTGTTAATTTTGTGTTTCCAAACCTCCGAGCGCAGCTCCCACTGCGGCCGAGAAAGCCGGAGCCATTTTTTCAAGAGTACCGCCGATAATCGGCGGATACAAAAATTCTGAAAAACAATTTGGAATTTCCACGTTCTTTTTAAGAACTTCTTTAAAATATTCCTGAAGCCCGGGCAAAGCGGAAGTTCCGCCTGTTAAATAAATTTCATCCGCCTCTTTGCCGTTTTTTGCATAAAAATCGTATAAAATGTCTTTTACTTCTATCAAAAGAGGGTCTATTAAAAGATATAAAGTTTCTGAAATTTTATCTTTTGCAGGAGTTAGCCCTTGTTCATTTTTTATTTTTTCAGCCTCCTCGCGCCCCAGTCCCAAAGCCGAAGACACAGCATGCGTTAACTGTCCGCCGGCAAAATTAAAACTATAGCTCTTTTTTAAATTTCCTTTGTCAACTATGTTGATGGTCGTGCTTTGCACGCCAATGTCTATTAAGCATATGCACTTTTTGCTTTCTCCTGCCAAAGCTCTGGCTATTGAAAAAGCTTCTGCCTCAACCGCATACAGTTCAAGGCCTGCCATTTTAGCAACTTTCTGGTAATCTTGGATAATCTGGTTTGGTATGGCCACTAAAAATACTTTTAGTTTAGACTCTTTGTCGCCAGAAGCGCCCTCCACTATTTTCCAGTCTAACGTGGTTTCTGTGATAGGCAGTGGAATATATTGCGGGGCTGTAAAATATACAGCTTCTTTTATTTCTTTTTCAGACATGGGAGGAAGCTCAAAAGACACGCAAAAAGTGGAAAAATCGGGAATTGAAAATATAACAGCTTTAGTGCTGATTTTTGCCTCGTTTAAAATTGCCTTGACTGCCCTTGAAACAAAATAATTGGACAAAAGATAGCTTCCTCTTTCAACTGACCTGAATGGCTCTTTATAAAGCGATGAAGATTTTATCTGGCCGTAGTTTTCCAAAGTTTTTCCCTGCCCCCAAATAGAAACTTCAGCAACCTTGATTGACGAGGTGCCAATATCAATGCCAACCATTTTTTTGGGAAAAAACATTTTTAAAGGGTTTGCAAAAATATTAAGTTTTTCTAAATTAAAATTCATACAAAAAAATACCGGACTTTGTTTTTTGCCTTATTTAATTATAAACTAAAATAAATACAATATCACCTGTGAATAAGTGCATAAAACTTAAAACATGAAATTTGAAACATTAAAGGAGTTTTTGCTGGACTTGTTTTTTCCGAAATTCTGTTTAGGGTGCCAAAAAGAAGGCTGTTATCTGTGCCAGGACTGCAGGGCAATTTTGGATATTTCAGAATTTGATTATTGCCTGTGCGAAAAAAATGCTTTGCGGATTTCAACCATAGAAGGGCGGGCAGGCAGGTGCCAAAGGTGCAGAGATAAAACTCTTTCAGGCCTTTATTTTGCCCTGCCATACAAAGACAAACTGCTTACAAAAAAACTGATAGGACAATTCAAGTACCAGCCATATTTAAAAGATTTAGCTGGAACATTGGCAAGTATTTTAATTGAACATTTTTTAATTTCAGGAAAAAATACAGATGAAATTTGGGAAAACTCGGTTTTAATTCCCGTGCCTTTAGACAAAAAGAAATTAAGGGCAAGAGGCTATAACCAATCTGAAGAGCTGGCAAAAGAATTATCAAAAGTTTTAAAAATTCCTGTAATTTCAAATTTTTTGATAAAAACAAAATACACAAAGCCCCAAATGGAACTGTCAAAACAAGAAAGAGAAAAAAATATTCTCAACGCCTTCTCAACAAATAAAAAGAGCGGTGGGGTGTCGGACACCCCACCGCTTCCAGGGAAAAAAGTGTTTTTGGTTGACGATGTTTACACAACCGGCTCCACAATGGAAGAATGCGCCAAAGTTTTAAAAAACGCAGGAATTAAAAACATCTGGGGCATAGCCATAGCCCGCGAAGGATAATTTTTTACTTCCAACGGCTCAACAACCTGATGAGCCGTTAAAAACAGCCCCGCCAAGGCGGGGCTGTTTTAATTTTTACTTATTACTCTTTATTAATTTGTCTCTTTTCCCACATAACAATATTCAAATGTTCCTATGCCATTACTATACTCCCATATCGGTAAAGAAGGCGTTGATTTTTCTGTTGAAAACATGAGTGCATATTGATAGCTACTAACTGGTTTATCACCGCACGTCTTAAGGTCATCAGTAGAAAAATTATCATAGGCATAACAAAGAATACCACACCAGCCGCAGGCGCCGCTATTGCCACTATTAATAGGGTCATGGGGTAAACTACCCAAAAATTTTGCGTCAACGAGCACCTGTAAGGATGCATTCCACCAAGTGTTTGCTTTTGAACAATCGGCACCACCAAGTATTGCTGGCGTTCCGCATGGATTATTAGGAAGTGTGCTTGCAACGCCCTGACTAACACCATCAGTTGACGCGGGATAACACCCGTATTGGGCATAATAAAGCTCCAGGGCTTTTTGAACTTGCGCCAAATCTGCTACTCTTCTTGAATCTCTTGCTTTCTGGTTTTGCGCAATGACAAATACCGTGGCAATTGTAGCTAAAACACCTATTATAACAATAACAGTCAATAGCTCAATTAACGTAAAACCTTTTGAGTTTTTAAAATTCATAAAATTTAAAAATTATTTAATTCCTTTTTTTCATTATATCAATAATATCTGTCAAATAAAACAGGGTGTGGATAACTCAAACTACAAGCTATACTCGCTCTACCGTCTTCCAATCTCCGTCTACCCATAGCAAAATAACTTCTGCTGGAAATCCAAAATCTTCCACCTTTTTTTTACAATTTTTTAACTGCTCAATCTGTTCTTGTTTTTCTGCAGGATTTCCTGCGCAACCGAAATGTCCCACGATTGCAATAATTTTTGAGCCGTGGTGGTTTACAGAAATATCAACACGTTTTTTTATATCTTCAATTACGTTCTTATCGCAATCTTTGCACTCGCACAAAATTTTATTAGGGCCCGGCTCTGTTATCATATCAACATAATCAACCCCGTAATTTTCTTTCATATAATTTTTTACAGCGTCTTGAACCCTGCCGTCCATGCAGTTTATTGCGCAAGCAAATTTTTTATCTGTTGTCATATTTTATTGGTTAACATGGGTGAATCTAATTTCACAAAAACTATACCAGCTAAAACAGCTCCAATTAATCCCGCCACAGACCAGCTAATTATCATAAGCAATGAAACCTGAAAACTGCTGTAAGTTATAAACATTCCCGGTATTGAAGTAATTGCCCAATAAACAACGCCGAAATTTACTCCGCCTTTTATATTTTCACCAAAAATGCTTTTTGTTTTCTGCCAAAACCAGGCCAAAATTATGCCCAGCAAAAAAGGATATGCAAAATACAAAAGCATCAAGGGGTCGGTCCACGGCCTGAAAATGCTTTCATTTTGGTATTCTGCATCAAGCCATGGAAAAATTACCCCGAATATCTTGCTTGCCAGCATTGAGGCAATAAAAATCACCAATCCTGCCAAAAGCCCTGAAACTATAACTTTTTTAACATCCATATTTTTTAATATTTTAAAATTATAAATGCGGAGAATAGTGGACGATGTTAGAACCTACTTTCAGACGACCGCTACTTACTCCTTTATACCAAGTTTATCACTTGAAACCGCAAAAATCAATTAGCCGCAAATTTTACTCTACCCCGCATTTCACTATTGTTTTTGAAATAAAAAAGCCCCAGAAGTCCAAAGGGCGACTGGGGTCTGTTGTTTTTTTGCAAGAAGTTTATTCTTGCTACGAGAGCAAGATGATACTGCCGATAATCCATAATAGAAGCACAGCAGTAATCATCAATCTGAAGAGCCAATCCTCGATTTTTTCTCTTCGCTCAATTCTTCGCCCAATCAGAGCGAATTTTTCTTCAGCTCCATTCGGAATGATTAAAAATCAAAACAAGGTAGTATTATCCTATGGTAAATTCTCCCAGTTTTTCATACACTGCCCCATTGTCGTCAGCTTTATACATACAAACTTTACTTAATTGAAATGATAACTCAACAGGAGCAAATGCAGGAAAGGTTTTTGGCACTTCGCTTTCTTTGTATCTGGTTAATGTGATATGAGGACGATACAAATTATGAGCTAAATCATATCCTGTTTCTTTGGCATTTTGTTGCTGTCCTTCTGTATATGGGGTGAAATAGCCTTCTTCAAAAGGATTATTGGGATTTATTCTGTAATCCTTGAGACTGTTAATAAGAAGTTCGTGCAAAACCATAAACTCTTTTGATTTGCGATATGATACCTCAAGATATCTTCCAGCAGTCATAAAATAACCAGTATGCTCACAAAGAAAACTATTAGCTCCTTTCAGGGTTTTTTCTGTGGCACTTAACAAATTGCCCACCTCACTATTGGCAAACCTCGCCATAAATACGGTCATATGAGCGAACTTACTTTTGCCATCAAGCACAAACATCGTGCTATCTGATTTTAATGGTTGACTTAACTCAACACATTTATTTCCTACATCTTGAGAAGGTATAATACAAACATTGATAATTACTGAATCTTTAGGTGGAATCATATAATGATTATGAGATTTTATTCAAATCGCCATTGAAAATAATATCAGTTATAGTATTGATTTCATTGGTATAGAAAAGTTTGGAGGCGGTGTGTTTTAGTCAAAATCCGAACTTTTTTCCAAGAAAATCAGGACTTTGAGTTTTAGTTGCCCGTCCCGCCAGCTGGCGGGACGGGCAACTAAAACTCGTCGTGTCTAAATTGGCGGTGATATTATACACTTTGCGCGAACCTTTTTTGAACGAAACGGCTGATTCGCCCCGCCGCCGCTCGCTAACGCTCGCCAGCCAGCAAAAAAATTTTCTTTACATTTTTTGATTTGCGCGCGACTAATTTTTTCTTCTAAAAGGAAAAGAAAACTTTTTTGCTGGCTTCTGCTCCTAACAGAACAGGCGGCGGGG
>MHPK01000002.1 GCA_001822075.1 Candidatus Staskawiczbacteria bacterium RIFOXYB1_FULL_38_37
CTCGGATATTCCACACCAATACAATTTACCGAGAAAACATTAAAAGTGTTACCTATGTGGCCGTCTCGTGCAAATACTTGACATATAGATTGATTAGGAGTAGTATCTAACATACTTCAAAATAGTAATAAAATAGTAATAAAATAACATAGTAGCCTGATTAATCTTTTTAGTTTGGCATAATTGCCCAATTAAAACTTTTTTCTGGCAAAAAAATATGAAAATAAAATATTATATAGCAGCGGTCGTTTTAGCAACAGCAATTTTATGCTTTGGGCCATCAGTATCGGCTCAAACCGCAGATATGCAAACATTGCTTTTGCAGATTCAAGAGCAGATTAACCAGATTGTAGAGCAGATGAAAATCCTTCAGGCCCAGCTTTCTGGTTCAAACTCTGACAGCGCGGACGTTTCTTTTAGCGCAGGAGAAGCAGGAATGGTCCAAGAAGCGCAGATTGTTTCTGAGCCCGAATCAATCTTAGCAACAGACTGCTTTTACCTGTATGAAAAAATATCACTCGGCTACGGCAGAAGCTGTGGAGACGAAGAGTATGACCCTGCAGCTGACATAAACAAAGATGGAACAATTAACCTGCTTGACATGGGCCTTTACGGAGAAAACGAGACAAACCAAGAATGGTGCCAAGCAAGGCTTGCAGAAACCCAAAGCTCTTGCGAACCAGTCAACGTTGCAGGAAGCCCAGGACAAGTCCAAGAAGTGATTATTGAGGAACCTGTTGTTGAGTATGTATCAATTTTAGAAACCCCCTGTTTCTATCTATATGAAAAACTGGCGCCAGGTTACAATAAAAGCTGTGGAGATGAAGGCTACAATATATATGCTGATGTAAACAACGATGGAACCATTGACCTGCTTGACATGGGCCTTTACGGAGAAAACGAGACAAACCAAGAATGGTGCCAAGCCCAGCTTGATGACACTACGGATCCATGCGGACGTTAAAAATAGTTTTTGAAAAACTGCCCTTAATGGGCAGTTTTGTTTTAGACGAACGCCCCAGACAGCGTCTGGGGCGTTTAGCTCCATATATATATTGAGAAAAAAATAGATAAGGGGTAGAATAACATAAAGTATGATAGTTCAAACAATAGAAAAGATTAATCTTTTTAGTCAAAAAAATAAAATAAAATCTGATATTATACTCGGCGATTGTTTTGATGTACTTAAAAAAATGGAAGAAAATAGTGTTGATTTGATAGTTACTTCTCCTCCGTACGCTGATCAAAGAAAAGATACTTATGGTGGTATTCATCCGGACAAATATGCGGAGTGGTTTTTACCGATTACCAACGAACTGTTTAAAGTGCTTAAACCAACTGGAACATTCATTTTGAACATAAAAGAAAAAACTATGGATGGGGAAAGACATACTTATGTGATTGATTTAATAAAAAGTATGAGAGAACAAGGGTGGCTTTGGACAGAAGAATTTATTTGGCATAAAAAAAATTGTTTTCCAGGCAAATGGCCAAATCGTTTTCGTGATTCTTGGGAACGTTTATTGCAGTTTAACAAACAAAAGCAGTTTAATATGTATCAAGAAGCAGTTATGGTGCCAATGGGCGATTGGGCAAAAACTCGTTTGAAAAATTTAAGCGATACAGATATGAAAAGAGATAATTCAAGGGTAGGCAGTGGGTTTGGTAAAAATGTATCAAAATGGCTTGGTAGGGAAATGGCTTACCCGACGAATGTTTTAGCAATGGCAACCGAAACATCAAATAAGCAACATAGTGCTGTATTTCCAAAAGAATTACCGTCATGGTTCATAAAACTTTTTACCAAAGAAGGTGACGTTGTATTAGATCCATTTCTCGGTTCTGGCACAACATCTATAGTGGCTATATCCCTTGATCGCAATTCAATTGGTATAGAGTTAAAAGAGGATTATTACAATCTGGCAGTCAAAAATGTCAATCAAGAAATGAATAAAACAATATGAAAAAATTAAATTACGATAAATTAAATGCATTTATAGCATCTGACGTTATTCAGCCATTTTATAAAATTAGGCTAGAACGACTGGAATTTGCGAAATTAGCTAATATATCAAAAAGAAAAAATCCCTATCTTTTTAAGGCAAAAAATATTGAAACCGCCGGCGATTTAGCAAAAGGGCTTCTTGATGCATTCTTATCATCGCAAGAAGAAACTATTTTTGGAGATTTGATGGAAAATTTAGTGATACACGTTTGTCACCAAGTATTCAATGGGAATAAGGCTCAACAAGGTAAATATCGTAGTGTCGATTTAATTTTTGAAAGAGATGGAAAAACTTATATTGTCGGAATTAAATCGGGGCCGAATTGGGGCAATAGTGACCAGGTTAATATTATGCGAAGAAATTTTAAAATGGCAAAAAGCATAATAAAATCTGAATCCGGTAAAAAAAATTTAATTGCAGTAAATGGTTGTATTTATGGTAAAGATAATGTTCCTCATAAAGTGAATAAAGATACGGGTCTTAGTTATTATAAAATATGCGGGCAGGCATTTTGGGAATTAGTATCTGGCGATGATGAGCTATACAAAAAATTGATTCAGCCACTCGACAAAGAAGCAAAGAAGAGAGACGAAACATTTAAAAAATTATACATAGAAAAGATAAACGAAATGACTAAAGACGTTGTTGATTTGTTTTACATAAAAGATAATTTGGATTGGGATAAAATTATTGAATATGTGTCAAAAAAATAAAAAATCGTTTAGCTCCCGAAGATTAAATGATAAATTTTTATGGTTTATTATGTTATTTTAGTTTTAATTATTGTTGTGATGGGGATATGGATTTGGTATTTGCAAAAAAGAAATAAGGAGAATGAAAAGGAGATTTCGGCTTTAGAGAAAGAGGTAAAAGAAACAGCTGATTTGGGAGGAGGTTTAGAGGAGTACAATAAAAAAATGCAGGATAAGAAAGAGCATGCAAAAGAAAAAATTATGGAGCTTTTTAAGGACAAGGAAAAAATTAGCCATAAAGAAGTTGTCAAAGCGCTGAATATCAGCAAAAATACAGTTATAAGGTATTTAGACGAGCTTGAAGCTGAAAACAAAATAAAGCAGGTGGGAAAGACCGGGCAGTCGGTTTTTTACACTAAAGTATAGTAAAATAGAGCTGAAACGAACGCCCCAGACAATGTCTGGGGCGTTTAGGTAAAAGCTCTCTTTCGGATTTTTTGTTTTTGGGTGAAAATGGTGTAAAATGAAAAAATGATTGAAATAAACAATCTTACTAATTTTCGTTTAGATAAGGAGTTATTCACAGGGCTTGCAAAAAAAGCGCTAAAAGGCGAAAATAGAGGAACAAAAACTGTTTCTCTTGCCTTTGTTTCAAAAGAAGAGATAAAAAAGCTGAATAATAAATTCCGTAAAAAGAATAACCCCACGGATGTTCTATCTTTTAAATTAAGCGAAAAAAATTTTTTGGGAGAAATTTTGATTTGCCCTGAAGTTGTAAAAAAAAATGCCAAAAAATATAGAACTGATTTTGAAAAAGAACTTATGAAAGTTTTTGTGCATGGGATTCTGCATTTGTGCGGATATAAGCACGAGAAATCGCAGAAGCAGGCAGAAATAATGGAAGAGAAAGAAAGTTTTTATTTGGATGGAATTTTAAATAACAAATTTTAAATTTTAAATCAAATTCAAATGCCAAAATGTTTTAAACATTTAAAAATTTAAGCATTCATTTAAAATTTGAAATTTAAAATTAAAAATTTTTGATGAAGGGTAATATTATTACAGGTTTAGACATAGGCACAAGCAGTATAAAAGCTTTGGTTGTCCAAAGAACCAAAAAAGATTGGGAGGTTTTATCGTTTGCTGAAATTCCTTCTTTTGGATTAAGAAAGGGGGCCGTGATAAATGCAGAGGAGGTTTCAAAAAATGTGCAGATGATAATTTCTGGCATTGAAAAAGACTGCGGCAGAAAAATAAATTCTGTTTTTGTGAATGTCGGCGGAAGCCGGCTTTATGTAATGCCCTCAGACGGCATTATTTCAGTTTCAAGGGCAGACCAAAGAATTTCAAAAGAAGATGTGGACAGGGTTTTACAGGCCACAAGAGCAATTAATATGCCACGCAACGACGAAATTTTAGACGTTGTGCCCAAAGAATTTATTATTGACGACCAAAGAGGCATAAAACAGCCAGTTGATTTAACTGGCATAAGACTGGAGGCAAAAGTGCTTTTGCTTTGCGTTTTTTCTCCAGATTTTTTAAAGCTTACCCAGTCTGTTTTAAATTCAAAGATTCAAATAGACGATATTGTTCCTTCTCCGCTGGCAGCAGCCAATTCCGTATTAACCCCCCAGCAAAAAGAATTGGGGGTTGTTTTAATTGATATTGGAGCCAGCGCCACAAGCATGGCAGTTTTTGAAGAAGGAGATTTAATACATTTAGCTGTAATACCGATAGGGTCCGGCAATATAACTAATGACATTGCAATTGGGTTAAAAACAGATGTGGCAATGGCAGAATCCATAAAAAAACAGCACGGCACATGCATAATGGTTTCAAGAGAAAAAGTAAAAAAAGAGCACGGAGTCAAGAAAATAGAAATTTTTGAAAAATCATCTTCGCTTTCTTTTACAAAGAAAAACATAGTGGATATTATAGAGCCCAGAGTTTCAGAAATTTTAGACTTGGTTCAAAAAGAATTAAAAAAAATAAATAAACAAGAGCAGCTTCCCGGCGGAATTGTTTTGACCGGCGGAGGAGCAAAGCTCCCAAAAATAAGAGAGCTTGCGAAGCAAACTTTAAAGCTTTCTTGCGAAATAGGAACTCCAAAAGGAATTGTGGGCATTGAAGACGATCCTTCACTTGCCACAGTTGCGGGTTTAGTTTTAGGCGGTTTAGAAGATATTGACGGGTCAGATAAAGAAGGTATACTGGGTTTACTGGGGAATTTGCTTAAAAAAATCAGAAAAATGTTAAAGGCCCTTCTCCCCTAGCCAAAAAGCCAAAAACCTATGAACCCGCAAATTAAAGTAATCGGAGCAGGGGGCTCTGGTTCAAATACTATTTCACGTATGGCAAGATTCGATGGCAAAGGAGCTGAACTCATTGCTGTTAACACCGATGCGCAGTCTTTGCATTTTTGTAAATGCGAAAAGAAAATTTTAATAGGCAAAAACATAACTCAAGGATTGGGAACCGGCATGGATGTAAATTTGGGGCGGCAGGCGGCAGAAGAAAGCAAAAACGAGATAGCAGAACAGATTAAGGGGGCAGACATGGTTTTTGTTACCTGCGGGCTGGGAGGCGGAACAGGTTCTGGGGCTTCTCCTGTAATAGCTGAAATTTCAAAGAGTATGGGGTGTCTAACAGTGGGGGTTACAACAATGCCTTTTTCTTTTGAAGGCGAGCAGAGAAAAAAAATAGCCGAGTCAGCTTTTGATAATTTAAAAAATAAAGTTGATTCTATTTTGGTTATATCTAACGATAAGCTTTTAAAAGTAATTGACGAAAAAACAACAGTATCAAACGCTTTTCTTTTGTGCGACGAAATTTTACATCAGGCAGTGGGCGGCATAACAGACTTAATTCTGGCGCCAGGCATTATAAACATTGATTTTGCCTCAATAGTTTCAATTTTAAAAAATTCAGGGAGAGCGCTTTTTGGAGTCGGCAGAGCTGCAGGTGAAAATCGCGCTGTTGAGGCGGCAGAAAAAGCCATTAATTCTCCATTGCTGGATTTTTCAATAAAAGGAGCAAAAAGTATTTTGTTTTCAGTTTCAGGAAACGATATAACTTTGAATGAAATTTCAGAATCAGCTAAAGTTATAACAGAAAATGTTGACCCTAATGCGCAGATAATATTCGGGGCCGTAAAAGACAATAATTTAAGGAAAGGCGAAATAAAAATTTCAGTTATTGCCACAAATTTTTAACAAACCTGCCTGCCGGTAGGCAGGTAATGAAAAAATACCTGATTGAAGGCATTTTTTTATTATAAATCAGTAAAAGTGGGTTGATAGAATAAGTTTTCCACAGAAATGGACCCTTTGAAGCATTTGACACGCTTTTTTAAAGAGATAAAATGTAGTAATGCGATGAGCCGAAAAGTTTTATTAAGGCACAAGCCCTTTTTTTGTCTCTAAATTATTTAAACATGCAAGAAGAAACAACAAAAATAGAAAACCGCATTAAAAAAGTCCAGAAAAGAGACGGACGGGTTGTTGATTTTAACCAAGAAAAAATTGCAATAGCTGTTCACAAAGCAATTGTTGCCGCAAACCAGGGAGACGGCAAAGAATCGCAAAAAGTTGCAGACAGAGCTGTGCAACTTTTAAACCACAGGTTTAAAGCGGGCGAAATTCCAACAATAGAACAAATACAAGATATTGTTGAAGAAACTTTAATTTTAGAAGATTTTGTAGATACAGCTAAAGCTTACATTTTATACAGAGACCAAAGAAGAAGCATTAGGGAGGCCGCAAAAGCGGTTGACGAGTCTTCAGAAAAAATAGACAGCTATTTAAAAGAAATAGACTGGCAGGTAAAAGAAAATGCCAATATGACATTTTCTTTGCAGGGCCTGAACCAATACGTTGGTTCTTATATTTCCAAAAAATATTGGATTAATAAAATTTATCCCAAAGAAATTAGAGATGCGGCAATCAACGAAGATTTTCATATTCATAATTTAGAGTTGCTGGCTCCTTATACTTTTTTTGGTCGAGAAGTTGTTGTTGTGAAATTAGATAAGAACATCAAACTAATTTCTTTTAAAGACCTTTATGCAGAAATTATTGATTCAGAAAAATTGTTTAATAAGAAAGATAACGTCTTCGCAAAATATCCTGGAAATCTCTATGTTTTAGACAAAAACGGATGGGTAAAAGTTTCTCGGCTGATCAGAAAGAAAAAAAATAGAGAGATGAGGTTTATAAAATCTGAACAAGGAAGAAGCGTTATTGTTACCGATAATCACCCTTTTATAATACAAAAGAACGGCAAACAGGAAGAAGTCGATGCGAAGGATGTTAAAAATAATGATGATTTAATTTTTTCTGCGCATATTCCAAAACTTTTAAAAAATGAAACCTTATTTTTTAAAAAGTATATTTATTTGGCTGAAGAATTACTTTCAAAACGGCATAATGAATTTTTCCTTGAAGGATTTGCTTGGCAGGATTTTGTTAACAACTGGGGGGGGTCTTTGCGCGCCAAAGGGACTTTAAGCGTTTCTAACGGAGCAAATAGTTTAGATAATTATTTTGAATTAACAGAGGATGTCGGATATTTAGTCGGCATTTTTATAGCAGAGGGAAATTATCACAGCTGGAAATTGCAAATTACCAACAGCGACGAGGAGATTATTAAAAAGATTCAGAGAATAGGCGCTTCTATCGGAGTTAGGTCATATGTTAGCGAAAAAGAAAGCAGTAAAGCAGTTACTTTTAATTGCAGTACATTGAAGATGATTTTTGAAAAAGTTTTTCAGATAAAAGATTTAAGCAAAAATAAAAATCTGCCGCCAGATATTTTAACTTATGATGTTAATTTTATAAAAGGCATTATAGCTGGCATTATTGATGGAGATGGCAGTGTTCGTTTGCATAAAAGTAAACACGATGATTCTTTAGCGCAAGTATTGATTAGGGTTTCTTCGCGAACATTATTAGAACAATTATCAATTCTTCTTCAATTTTTTGGAATTATCGCAAGAGACAGAATTAGTAGCGAAGACATCGGAAAGGTAAATATTTTTAAAGGAAAAGCAATTGTTCAGAATTATCCCATATATGGAATTTCTTTTTCTAAAAAAGAGGGTGTTGACCTCCCTTCGTTTAAGTATAAAAAAGCAGTTGCCACCTCAAAACATTGGATGGCGGAGGAATATGGCTGGAACAAAGTTTTGAATAATAAATTTACTGCCATTGCTGATGAAGAAATTTTTGACATAACAACATCGTCCGGCACTTTTTTATGTAATGGTCTTTTAGTCCATAATTGCGCGGGCTGGGATTTGTATGATTTTCTTGTTAAGGGATTTGGAGGAGTTTCAGGAAAAATTGAATGCAGGCCGCCAAAGCATTTTAGAACGGCTTTGGGCCAGCTGGTAAATGTTTTGTTTACCTTGCAGGGTGAAACAGCAGGGGCCAATGCTGTTTCAAACTTTGATACCTTGCTGGCTCCATTTATAAGGTACGACAATTTAAATTATAAACAAGTAAAGCAGGCAATGCAGGAATTTTTATATAACTGCATGGTGCCAACGCGCGTTGGATTTCAAACGCCGTTTTTAAATGTTTCATTAGACATTAATCCCCCGTCTTTCTTGGCAAAACAGCCTGTAATTATAGGAGGCGAGCCGCAAAATGAAACTTACGGAGATTTTCAGCCGGAAATAGATATGTTTATTAAAGCTTTTTATGAGGGTTTAATGGAGGGCGATGCTTCGGGCCGACCCTTTACTTTTCCTATTCCAACAGTTTCAATAACCAAAGATTTTGACTGGGATAATCCAAATTTAGCTGCAATGTGGGAGGCAACAGCAAAATACGGAATAAATTATTTTTCAAATTTCATACATTCAGACATGAGCCCTGAAGACGTTCGTTCAATGTGTTGTCGCCTTAGATTATCAAATAAAGAATTGTACAAAAGAGGGGGAGGGTTGTTTGGCTCATCGCCTAAAACAGGGTCAATTGGAGTTGTAACAATTGACTTGCCTCGCATAGGATTTAATTCAAAAACAAAAACAGACTTTTTTGCCCGCTTGGGGCATTTAATGAATTTAGCAAAAGAAAGTTTGGAAATAAAAAGAAAAGCATTAGATGACTTTATGGATAAGGGGCTTTATCCATATTCAAGGCATTATTTACAGGATGTCAAAAAATTAAGAAATTCATATTTTGGAAACCATTTTTCAACTATTGGAATTATGGGCATGAACGAGGCTTTGTTAAATTTTTTGAATGAAGACATAACAACCGAGACCGGCAGAAAGTTTGCCATAGAAATTTTAGATTTTATGAGAGAAAAAATGATTAAGTTTCAGGAAGAAACCGGAAATTTATATAACTTGGAAGCCACTCCTGGGGAGGGCACAAGCTACCGGCAGGCCAAAACAGACAAAGAAAAATATCCAGACATTATTACAGCTGGAACCTCTGAAGTGCCTTATTACACAAATTCAAGCCAGCTGCCTGTTGGATTTACAGATGACATTTTTCAGGCGCTTGATTTGCAAAACGATTTGCAAATAAAATATACAGGCGGAACAGTTTTACACTTGTTTCTGGGCGAGAAAATTTCTGACCCCAATATGGCAAAGAATCTGGTAAAGAAAATTTTTGAAAAATACAGCCTGCCGTACATTACTTTGACCCCAACTTTTTCAATCTGCCCCACGCACGGATATTTGGCAGGAGAGCATTTTGAATGCCCCCAGTGCACCGTGAAACAGCCATGCGAGGTTTATTCAAGGGTGGTAGGCTACATAAGGCCTGTACAGCAGTGGCATAAGGGAAAACAGCAAGAGTATAAAGAAAGAAAAGAATTTGTGCCGTCAGAACAAGTAAACGGAGTTTTAGAAAAAGTTCCCGCCGGCGCTGAAGCTATGGCGGACAAGGAAGTAAAAGCAATTGCAGCCTAAATATCAAAAAAACTCCTTTTTAAAAAAGGAGTTTTTTGATAGAATAAAGTACCATGATTATAGCGGGGCTTCAAAAGACAACTTTAATTGATTTTCCGGGAAAATTGGCTTGCACGGTTTTTTTAGCAGGGTGCAATTTCAGGTGCCCTTGGTGCTATTCAAAGGAGCTTGTTTTGCCTGTTGAAATTGCAAAACAGCCAAGAATTTCTGAAAAAGAATTTTTTGATTTTTTAAGAGAAAGGCAAGGTTTGCTGGAGGGTGTTGTTATCTGCGGAGGAGAGCCCACAATAAACAAAGACTTGCCGCAATTTATAAAAAAAATAAAAAATTTGGGTCCGCCAACTATCGGATTCGCAGTAAAATTAGACACCAATGGATCTAATCTTAAAATGCTAAAAGATTTGGTAAATTTAGATTTGTTAGATTATGTTGCAATGGACATTAAAACAACAAAACAAAAATACCCAAGGCTTTTTGCAGAATCCTTAGATATAAAAAATATAGAAGAGAGCGTTGAGTTTTTAAAAACAGGCAAAATAGATTTTGAATTTAGGACAACTGTTGTTCCTGGCGTTCATTCAAAAGAGGATTTTGTTGAAATTGCAAAATGGATAGGCGGAAAAAATGTAAAATATTATCTGCAAAATTTCAGGCCGGAAAAAACAATTGACCCTGAATTTGAAAAATTAGAGCCCTACAAAGACCAATGGCTAAAAGAGGTGGCTGAACAAATTTCTCCATATTTTAAATTTTGCCAAGTAAGGTAGGGTTGATGTGGCAAAAATAATTTTTATTGCGTTAAACAAAACCAAAATTGATTTTTTAATTCGTTGCTAATCTTGTGGGCGTCTGCATGGGAGAGAACACCAAGATATGATTGTAATGATTGCTCAAGCGTTTGTTTGCTTATTGCTCCCATTTTATACTCGTCGACTCTTTTCATTAATTTTCTAAAAATACGTCGTTTTGTTTTTGTCCGCAGAAGACGATTATGCGGTAAAACTATGTATCCAAGAAAATCTATGCCTTGATTAAATTTACGGATAGAAACTTTTTTAGGATGCAATTCAATGTGAAGTTCGTCAGAAATAAAATTACGGATTGTAGCAATAAGGTTTTCAAGAATTACTCTATCTTTCGCCACAATTATAAAATCATCGGTGTAACGGATATAATTTTTTATTTTCAACTCATTTTTAACAAACTGGTCAAATTCGTTTAGGTATATATTGGCGAATAATTGAGACGTTAGATTACCTATGGGTAAACCTTTTTGTCTAAATATAGTAGCGTATCGAGAGGAAAAACTCTCAATAATTTCTTCCAACAGCCATATTGCATCTTTGTCCTTTATTCTTTTACGGATAATACTTAACAATTTTGAATGGTCGACTGTTTCAAAGAATTTTTTAATATCGCACTTAAGGGCAAAGCAAGGCTCAAATCCATTGTGGCTAACTTGTCTTAATTTCTTATACAAAATATCAACTCCTTTATGCGTGCCCTTAGAAACACGGCATGAAAATGAGTTAGATATAAATGTTGGCTCGAATATCGGATTAAGCACGTTAAAAACAGCGTGATGTAATATGCGATCTCGGACGACAGCTTTGTGAATCTGCCTCTGCTTCGGGTCGTGGATATAAAATGAAACATAGGCACCGTGCTTATATACCTTTTGTTCTAAATCTCTGTGAAGCTGAAATATGTTTTTCTCAAGATTCCATTCAAACTGTTGCACGTCTTGTTTATTCTGCTTATCGCTTTTGAATTTGTCCCAAGCCGAAAAGAGATTCTCTGAAGAAATAATTTTATTGAAACAATTTTTATAAATTTTCATTTTTATGGATGAATTTGATATACCAATTTTCAAGAAAACCTATGAGCTGTATAAAAAGTTTTATGGTTTTCGCAACACTGTATCCAGACAAGATCGCTATACGCTTTGGCAACGTTGTGAAAATATGATGCTGGATGTTTTAGAGGGTATTTTGTCAGCAAGCCAATTACCTAAATGTGAAAAATTACCTATTTTAGAGAGGGTAAGTCTGAAGTTGAATTTTTTGAGGGTGTTTATACGGCTCATGAAGGAAGTTAAGACTCTTGATAACAAAAAATATGTATCACTTCAAGAAGACGTTGATGAGGTAGGTAGAATGCTCGGCGGTTGGATTAAATCAACTAAAGAACGTTAAGAAAAAAGCTCTCCAAAAAAGGGGAGCTTTTTCGTTGATGAGGTAGAAGTTCCTGGCGGACGAAACGCCCAAGTTGTCGTTACGGTTGTCATCCCAGTTGTTGTTGACGTTGAGACCATTGGAGTCGAAGTTACCGACGTTGACGTGGTTGCCGTCCGAGTTAACGTTATTTGCTTATCCTCATCTGAGTCACTGGAAATTGAGGTTTACTACTCGTAAGAGTTTATATCCTCTCTTTCCTGTATTTTATTTGGGAGCAGACAATTTCTGTTGCCATCTCCGCCAAGGATAAACAAGAAGCTCTATCTCTATCTTTTTCACACGCTACCGTTATCCGTGAACAACGATATTCTGGTGAAGCCTCAAAGATGAGACGTCTGCGAGGCGAAGCCGTAACCGCACCTGCATTAGCAGACAGTTATATTTTATAGGAAAATTGAGGAAAATAAAAGAGCCCCCAGCGAAAAAATATCGCGGAAGGCTCAAGGGCTCAAGAGTGTCAAGTTCTCAAGTCTTCAAGGTTCAGTTGAACTTCCTGGCGGACGAAACGCCCAAGTAGCCGTCACGGCGGCCAACCCAGAGGTAGCTGACGAAGAGACCAGCGGAGGCGAAGTAACCGACGCAGACGTGGTAGCCGTCCGAGTCAACGCTCGATGTACGAACGTAGACTTTTTCGAACAGCCGTTCGCACGTTGCCAGGAAATGGCCGATGATGGTGTAGACCATCACTTGAGCCGTGGGCACTTCGTCGTCCTTGCTGATGAGTGCTTGCTGTTCGGGCCAGTCCTTGGAGAGCGAGTTGTCAACCGGGGTCTTGCGGACCAACTGCCAGGTGACTTCACCGTGCTCCTTAGCGAAGGACTCTTTGTCATACCAGTCCTGCTTGTAAAACGGCTTGGAGTCCTTGCCCCGGATCTCGAGAATCGAGAGCGGGAACACAGCCACGAGGACGTGCGTGTCTTTGGACTGCTCGAGCACTGCCTCGGAGAACGGAATCTCCGAAAGAGCGGCGAACTGTCGGCGGGACGGGTTGACGCCGAAGTGTTTGATGGCTTCCTCGATACCGAAGAAGTTCTTGCCCATGATTTCGCGGGCGCGTTTCTGGCTGACCGTCGCTTCAATGCCTCCATTTTGCGCGTAGGCCGCAAGGCGCTCCGCGAATACGGGTTCGGCGTTGATGCGATCCACGGCAACCTCGGCTTGATCGCCGAGTGCTACCATGAAGTGCTGGAACGCACTGTGTGTCTTACCGGTTTGAATTTCTGTCCATTTCATGATCATACCCTTTCACTGTTGGCTCTTTGAAGTTATCTCGGAGCGACCTGTGTTCGGACTTACGATTCCGAATATACGTCTGTCTCACATGAGACGAGCGGTTTACCTCGTTTTTAGCGGGACAAAACGCTGGCCTCATGTTTCTGAACCATAATTTCAAGGTACTAGCTTATAAAGATATTATATCACCTTACAATCTATATGTCAAGTATTTTATCAGTTTTAAATTATCTGTTAAAATAAAATATAAAAATCATTATGACGAGCTCTAAAATACTTTTTTATCTCAGTGTTTCGTTTATTATAGGAATATTCATAAGTTCAATAGTAAAAATTCCCCTGATTTTTTTGTGGGGTTTTTTGTTTTTGGGATTTTCTGTGATTATCGCCTCTTTATTTTTTAAAAAAGATTATTTGGTAATAATCGGTTTTTGTTTTCTCTTTTTATTATTAGGAGCTGTCCGTTTGCAGATTTCTGAATTTAATATCGCCAATGACAAATTAAGCAAATTTAATGATAAAGGACAAATAACTTTAACCGGCAAAATTTTTAGAGAGCCAGATATCAGAAATAATTCTCAGAAATTAAAAGTAAGGGTTAGTAACGTAACAAGTAACGTTACCCCTAACGTTACCGAGGGCATAGTTTTGGTGACCACAAGCAGATATCCTGAATATAAGTATTTAGATAAGGTAAAAATTACAGGAAACTTGCAAGCGCCGGCTGAATACGAGGATTTTAATTATAAAAATTATTTGATGAAAGACGGCATTTATTCTGTGATGAATTTTCCAAAAGTTGAATTATTAAAAAAAGAAAAAAACGAAGGCCCGTCCTTCGTAATTTACTCGGGGATTTTGTTTTTAAAACAAAAATTAAGAGAAAGCATAAGAAATAATTTTTCTCCGCCCCAAAGCTCTATTTTAGAGGGGACAATTTTAGGCGATAACGGAGCGATGAGCCAAGATTTGAAAGATAAACTGAATATTACAGGATTAAGGCATATTATAGCAGTTTCCGGCACCCATGTTGTCATTTTAAGCTCAATTATAATGTATTTATTGATAGTTTTGGGATTTAGGCGGGGACAGGCGTTTTATATTGCTATTATTTTTGTTTGTTTTTATATTATTTTAACCGGCTTGCCGGCTTCCGGAGTGAGGGCAGGAATTATGGGAGGGCTCTATCTTTTAGCCCAAAAGATTGGCCGGCAAAGCATGGGCTCCCGCGTTATAGCTTCGGCTTGCGCTGTTATGCTTTTGATAAATCCTCTGCTTTTATTTTATGATATTGGCTTCCAGCTTTCTTTTTTGGCTGTTTTGGGAATAATTTATTTAGAGCCTATTTTGCGGAAATTCTTAAAGTTTTTATTTAAAAAAGTTTTTAGCAATGAATTAGAGCCAAAATATGAAAATTGGATTAGTTTGTTTTCTGTTACATTTTCAGCCCAGCTCTTTACTTTTCCTGTAATAATTTTTAATTTTGGAACTGTGTCTTTGGCATCTCCAATAACAAACATTTTAATTCTTCCAGTTGTGCCGTATTTAATGTTTTTTGGATTTTTTACATCCTTAATGGGAATTTTTTCAAATGTTTTAGGCTGGCTTTTGTCTGTTGTTTGTTTTGCGTTGCTGAGTTATTTTATGTGGGTGGTTGATTTGTTTTCAAAGCCGTGGATGTATAAAACTATTGAAAACGTTTCATGGATTTGGCTTGTTGTTTCTTATTTTATAATCGCGCTTTTAACCAGATTTTTGAATAAAAAATATATCCAGAAATTTGTATAAAAAAAGTCCCCAAACCGAAAGGTTAATGGGGACAGGCGAGCGGCTGTTTCAGCCTTGTTTTATTCTTTCTAGCGCTATTTCGGTGCGATTTTGGTTGTTAAAGCGAAAGTAAAAAACCAGAATCTCCTTGTCTCTTGAAATTTCCCTTATTGTCTGGACAATTTTGGGGAGGTCTTCTTTTTCTGTATGCTTGTCAGGATTTTTTCCGTACCACGCGCAGTCTTCGTGGCCGACTGCTACAACTGTTTGAAGAGACGGAAAATGGCTTAGCGCAAGAATGATTTCATCTCTGCGGGCAGTGAAGTCTCTGGGTTTTTCTTCATGGGCTAAGGGGGCCGGGCCTCCGGGAACCCTTATTCTCAAGACCTTGCTTTCTTCTGCCTCAAGCATTGTGGGCAGCCAGTTAAAAGCAAGTTTGAAGCGCGGGTCAAAACAATCAATAATCAAAACTTCCGGATTGGCTTTTCCTGCGGGCCACGTGATACCCATGGGGTTTCTCCTTGTAAAGGTTCTAGCTGGTGTTCACAAAATAACACAAGAATATCATTGCATAATTTTAAAATTTTTTCAAGGTTTTAATAAATTATATTTTGATATATAATTAGAAAATATGGAGAATAATCCTAAACAAAGAGCCGAAGGCCCTGAGCAAAATCGAAGGGCGTGGGTGGTTGCAGTTGACATGGGATATGGCCACCAGAGAACAGCATATCCTTTAGAAGATATTGCTTTTGCCAATAAAATTATCAATGCTAACAGCTATGAGGGCATTCCTAAAAAAGACAGAAGCTTTTGGCAGTCAACGCGCTATTTGTATGAATTTATTTCAAGATTCAAAAGAGTTCCTGTTTTAGGAGACTCGCTCTTTTATTTTTTAGACAGATTCCAGAAAATTCTTACCTACTACCCAAAAAGAGATTTATCAAGGCCCAATGTTACTTTAAAAAATATACATTATTTTATAAGAGGAGGATGGGGCAGAGACTTGATAAAAAGACTGGAAAAAAACCCTATGCCCATAATTACAACCTTTTTTACCCCAGCTTTTATGGCTGAAAAATTGAATTATCCAAATGAAATTTATTGCGTGGTGTGCGACGCCGATATTAACAGGACATGGGCTGATATTGAGCCTAAAAAAAGCAAAATAAAATATTTTGCGCCATGCACTTGGGTAAGAGACAGGCTCAAGCTTTATAACGTAAGGCCAGAGAATATATTTTTAACAGGATATCCTTTGCCAAAAGAAAACATTGGCGGGTTGGATAAAGAGATTTTAAAACATGATTTGAAGCACCGGCTTTTAAACCTTGACCCGAATAAGCGCTACAGAAAAATTTATGCCCCTTTGATAAAGGGAGCTTTGGGCCAGCTGCCTGAAAAATCAGACCATCCTTTGACAATAATGTTTTCTATAGGAGGGGCCGGCGCTCAAAAAGAAATATGCATGAAAGCTGTAAACAGCCTGAAAAAAGAAATAAAAAACCAAAAGATAAGATTTATTATTTCTTTGGGGGTGAGGCCTGAACTTAAAAAGTATTTTATAGAAAAAGTTAAAGATTTAAAGCTTGACGGCTGGCTCCATGTTTTGAGCGGGAGAACAATAGATGATTACTTTGAAAAATTCAATGAAATGCTAAGAGAAACAGATGTTTTGTGGACAAAGCCCTCTGAATTGTCTTTTTACGCGGGCCTGGGCGTACCCATTATAATAGCTCCCACAATAGGCTCTCAAGAAGATTTCAATAAAAGATGGCTTTTGCATATTGGGGCTGCCATGTCTCAGGAAAATCCAAAGTATGCTGACCAGTGGTTTTTTGATTTATTAAACGGCGGAGATTTTGCTGAAATGGCAATGCAGGGCTTTATGGAAATAGAAAAAATGGGAACATACAATATAGAAAGAATTATTGGAAACCAATAATTCTTTCTATGAATTTTAATGAATATAATTTTTAAAATACTCATTATACTTGCTGTGATAGCCCTTGGGGCGGGTGTTTTTGTTTTTTGTTTTTTCTTTGTGGGCAAAACAAAAGAAGCTGAAAACATAACATGGGGCGTTGATTTTTCTCAAATGCAGGCCGAAGCTTTAAAACTGAACTGGCGAAACTCTTATTTGGCCATACTTGAAGATTTGGGAGTTAAAAATATAAAAATACACACTCAATGGGACTGGGTGGAGGGAAAAAAAGACGTTTATTATTTTAAAAATACAGACTGGCAAATTGACCAGGCAGAAAGCCATGGGGCAAAAATAATTTTTGTTTTAGGACTCAAAAGCGGCAGATGGCCTGAATGCCATATGCCAAGCTGGATTTCTTCAATGCCCGAAGAGCAGCAAAAATTGGAAGTGCTTGAGTATGTAAAAGAAGTTGTTTTAAGGTACAAAGACAGCGACACTATTGAATACTGGCAGGTGGAAAACGAACCGCTTTTTAAGTTCGGAAAATGCCCCGAGTGGTACTATGATAACGAAGATTTTTTAAGACAAGAAGTGGCTTTGGTAAAATCATTGGACCCTTCAAGGCAGATTATTATTTCAGATTCAGGAGAGCAGTCAAACTGGTTTAGAACAGCTAATATAGCAGATGTTGTTGGCATTACAATGTACAGGGTGGTCTGGGCGCACGTGACTAATAATTTTGGATTTAATTTTGATTCATTTTTGTCTCCCATAACTTATTGGAGAAAAGCCCAGCTCATCAAAAATATATTTGGCAAAAAAGTAATATGCATTGAACTGCAGGCAGAGCCATGGACATCAGAGCCATTCTATAATGTTCCTTTGTCAGAACAGGAAAAAACAATGGACTTGACATCATTCAAAAAAAATATACAATATGCAAAAGAAACAGGCTTGGACACATTCTATTTCTGGGGAGTTGAATGGTGGTATTGGCTAAAAACTACGCAAAACCAGCCCGAAATATGGAACGAGGCCCGAAACCTGTTTTAATTATTAGTAAAAAAAATGAAAAATATGTTCAATCTAGAAACGGGTCCGAGAGAGCCCGAAGAAGAAATTCCGCAACAAACAGAAAATAAAGACGGGCTTATTAGAGAGTCATTGGGTAAAAGAGTCCAGGGCGTGATGAATGAATCAAGATTACCAAATGAAGAATACGAAAGCACTGTTGGAGTTTACGGCGGGAAAATGAATTTTGACCAAGAGGGCAGAATGGTTTGGGATAGAAGGGGCATTATTTCAAAAGTTGATAAAGCGGGGGATGCGATACTCAGAACCTATGATGAACATTTGGTAAAAGAGCCAGGTAAATTATTGAGAAAACATCCAAGAATTGCCGCTAAAAAGTTTTTCGCTCCCGGCACAAAAAGATATAGAGGAAGCAATGAAGAAGTAGCAGAAAACATTGAAAGGCTCGGCCTTTCAGAATATTATGGTCCTCATGAAAATGGGATAGAAATAAAAAAGCCGGAAGTTTATAAACAGGGTTTGGCTCTTCAAGATATTTATAGATCTGATTTGATTGAATCCGATAAATTAAAAGAAACTGACAGATTTCAGGCCTTAGTTGAAGCATCAAAATATATAAGAGGAGTACATGACGAACATGGGGGCATTGGAGAAATATTAGTTTCAGATATTATTTTTCAAGAAGATAAAGACGGAAAATTGGAAAAGCCGGTTTTGAATTTACCAGATATTGTTTTTAACAAAGAAAAAATTACAAGCGAGAAAGATAAAAAAACAACAGATATTTTAGATTTTTTGTCGAGCGTTTTAGTAGAGGAATATAGAAGGTCTCAAAAATTAGAAGATGTTGATAGGGCTTTAGACACAGTCGTTGAAAATTATGGAGATAAAGATATAATTTCATTGGTAGAATCTTTTGTAAAAAGAGGAAGACTAACATTGCAGGGCGATACAGAGTTTTTACATTTGCCGAACACACTAACTAAAAAAGCAAGAGGTATCTTTTCTCAACATAATAAAGCGCGATTGGGATCTAAAAAAGATTTTGAGGGCACGATGAAAAAAAAGATAATAGATGCCTGTGAAAGGTTTCTTTCAAAAGAATAAAATATGTTGAGTATAATAATTCCGTGTTTAAATGAAGAAGAATATCTGCCGTTGCTTTTAGAGTCTGTAAAAAAACAGAAGTTTTTGGATTATGAAATAATTTTAGCTGATGCCGGTTCAAAAGACAAAACTTTGCAAATAGCTAAAAAATATAATTGTAAAATTGTGCCAGGAGGATTGCCGTCTAAGGGCAGAAACCAAGGAGCTAAAAAAGCTAAAGGAGACTTGCTTCTTTTTTTGGATGCCGACGTTATTTTACCGGATGGTTTTTTTAAAGATGCTATAGCTGAGTTTAAAAAACGCGACCTTGAACTTGCCAGTTTTTGCCTTGTGCCTCTGCCTGAAAATAAAGTATCCTCTTTTTTTATGAATATATTTTACAACCAGCCCATTATTTTGTTGGAAAACGCTTTACCGCACGCCGCCACAGGCATTTTAATAAAGAAAGATCTTTTTGAAAAAATCGGAGGATTTGATGAAGATGTAAAACTGGCAGAAGACCATTATTTAGCCAGGAGGGCGCAAAAAGTGTTTGGAGCTAAATTGGGAATTATAAAATCTACAGAAATTTTTGTTTCCGACAGAAGATTTAGGACAGACGGCTGGATTACAATAGGCTTAAAATATATGCTATGCGAACTGCACTTAATCTTTTTAGGGCCTGTAAAATCTGATATATTCAAATACAGGTTTAACCATTACAAAGAAGAAAAAAATATAAAAAATAAGTAAAATTAATTTTGTTATGACAATGTACGAGCTTCCAAAATTTGATATTTCAGAAGCCAAGAGTAAAATTTTAAAAGCCTTGGGCAAAAAAGTAGTTTGGCCGAATGTAATGCCGTATATAATTTTGATTTTATTGGCAGGCATTTTAGTTTTTTATTCATGGATAGCATTTTTAGATTATTTTCCAGCCCATGTTCAGCAGTTAGTCCAGTATATGCAGTTAAATGCCCCTGAAAATAACGGAACTGTTTCACAAAATCTCTATGAGTCAGCCATTTCTTACGAGCAGGCAGTAATTTCAGCCGTAAAATCAGCTGTTCCTTCTGTGGTGAGTATTGTAATTTCAAAAAATTTGCCCATTTATGAACAGCAATATGTGAATCCTTTTGGAGATTTGGGGCCTGGTTTTGAATTTTTAATTCCCCAATATGTGCAAAAAGGGACTCAATTGCAGGAAGTTGGCTCTGGCTCCGGTTTTATAGTTTCAGCTGACGGCATGGTTTTAACCAATAAGCATGTTGTTTTAGAAAGCGCAGCTGAATACACTGTTTTTACAAATGAAGGCAAAAAATATTCCGCCAAAGTGCTGGCATTAGACCCAGCGCAGGATTTAGCTGTAATAAAAATAGAATCAGAAGAAACTTTTCAGCCTATAAAACTTGGCGATTCTTCACAAATTCAAATTGGCCAAACAGCTATTGCTATTGGAAACGCCTTGGGAGAATTTACCAACACTGTTTCGGTGGGCGTGGTGTCCGGGCTTCAAAGAACAATTTCAGCATCCGACAGAGGAGGCAGTTTTTCAGAAACGCTTCAGGGCATTATACAAACTGATGCGGCAATTAATTCCGGCAACTCGGGCGGGCCTCTGTTAAATTTAAAAGGTGAAGTTATTGGCATAAACACAGCCATGGCAGAAAACGCCCAGAGCATTGGTTTTGCAATACCAATAAACACTGCAAAAAATGACATTGAACAGGTTAAAAAAACTAATAAAATAGTTTACCCATTTTTAGGAGTCAGATATGTCTCAGTTGACAGCACGGTTCAACAGAAATATAATTTGCCTGTTGATTACGGAGTTTTGGTGTTAAAAGGCGCCAATGGCGAATCTGCTGTAACTAAGAGTTCTCCTGCCGAGGCAGCTGGCATAAAAGAAAATGATGTAATACTGGAATTGAATGGAGAAAAAATAACTGTAAATAATTTATTATCGCAGATAATCACAAAATACAATGTTGGAGACAAAGTGAATTTGAAAATTTTAAGAGATGGCCAAGAGCAAAATATTGAAGCTATTTTAGCCGAAAGAAAATAAAATTTGACTTATTTTTTTATTTTGCTAATATTAAAATATACATGAAAACAATAACCAGCCAAAATTATTTTTTTTATTTCAGCTTCTTTGCAAAAGGGGTTGGTTTGAGCGTTCTAAATTAAAGAAAATAAAAATAGAAAATTCAAACGAGCCCCTTTTACAAAAAGGAGCTTTTTTTCTGTTCTTTCACAACTTTTACACGGAGGCACGGAAGATGATTATTGTTATGAAACCGCAGGCGAACATTTTGATGGTTGAACACGTTATAAGATCTTTTCAGAAAGGAGGTTTTGACGTTCTTGTGAAAAACGGAGATGGAAAAGTTGTAATAGCTGCTATTGGTTCGGGTAATATCAATTCTGTTGCCGTAGAAAGATTATCAGGAGTTAAAACAATACACGAAAAGAACGATTTATTTGTTTCAACCGAGGGGAAAGGATTTGTGGAAGCGCACGAATTTTTGAAAAAATGGGATTAACCCAGGCGGTTAATACTTGACTATTTATATTTTTTTGTTATAATTATATCAGCACACTCAAAGTAAACTTTTTTTGGAGGGTTTTATGAAAACCTATACTACAGGACAAGTTTCAAAAATTTGCGGGTTAAAACCCCGCGAGGTGGCAAAATTGTTTGATAACGGCGAAATCAATGGCCACATTCAGGAAAGCAAATATAAGCGAAGAAGCCATAGACGGATTTCTTTGAAATCTCTTATAGGATTTATGATAAAGAACGGAATTTCTTTTGATACGTTTGGAAAAGACCAAGCCGCCCAAAAAGCAATTTTGTGCCGCCTGACTGCAGATCTGGAAGCATCTATAGCAAAAGCCAAAAAACGCGGGGACATTTTTTTGAAAATTGGCCAAGATTCCGATAAGTTTGCAGAAATTATTGGAATATTGGGGTCATTGGAAAATGTCCGTGATGTTGCTAGAAATATTGCATGGGCAAAGGTCCTGAGAAGAATGGCAGAAGCCATAGAACAGCACACAAAAATGTGCATAGCCAACTCCAAAAGATAGTCCGCTATCTGTCAGCTGGCGGAAGCGGAACAGGGCGAGGACATTCTTCGCCTTTTTTAATACAATCAGGCCCGCGGATGTTGATTTTTTGCTGCTTTTGAGTTAAAATCAAAGTATGAACGGATCTAATTTTACCAACAAAGCGCAAGACGCAATAATGCAGGCCCAGCAATTGGCTCAGGAAAAGGGACAACAGCAAATAGATGCCCTGCATCTTTTGTTTTCTTTGCTTTCTCAAGAGGGCAGTATTATTATAACAATTTTACAAAAACTGGGAGTTGATGTCGACAATTTAAAGAAAAAAGCTGAAGCGCAAATAATAAAAATTCCTGTAATTTCAACGCCAACAGCATTTGGTCAGTTTTACCTTACGCAAGACATGGCAAAAGTCTTAGACAGAGCCAGGCAGGAGGCAATGAACATGCAAGACGAGTTTATTTCTGTAGAACACTTATTTCTGGCGCTTTTAGACGTAAGGTCAAACGCAAAAGAAGTTTTAGAAAAAATTTCATTTTTCTTTGGCGAGCAGGAGGACGGAAAATTTAAAACTTCAAAATTAGACTACGAGTCGGTTTTGAAAGTTTTGTCGCAAATAAGGGGAGGTCAAAGAATTACAGACCCAGAACCCGAATCAAAATACCAGGTTATTGAAAAGTACACAAGAAATTTAACATCTTTGGCTTCAGCTGGAAAAATCGACCCGATTATAGGCAGAGAAAATGAAATAAGAAGGTTAATGCAGATAATTTCGCGCAGGACAAAAAATAATCCTGTATTAATAGGCGAGGCGGGCGTTGGAAAAACCGCAATTGTTGAAGGATTTGCCAGAAAAATTGCCAGAGGAGACGTGCCGGAATTTTTAAGAAATAAAGAAATAATTTCTTTAGATTTGGGAGCTATAATTGCAGGAACCAAATACAGGGGAGAATTTGAAACAAGAATTAAAGCTCTGCTAAAAGAATTAAACAGAGCCAGCGGAAAATATATTTTGTTTATTGACGAGCTTCACACTCTAGTGGGAGCGGGAGCCGCGGAGGGAGCTATTGACGCTTCAAATTTATTGAAGCCGGCTTTATCCCGAGGAGAATTACGGGCTATCGGAGCTACAACTTTAAAAGAATACCAAAAATATATTGAAAGAGACCCTGCTTTTGAAAGAAGATTCCAGCCTATTTATGTGCAAGAGCCCTCATCTGACGACGCTGTAGCCATATTAAGAGGAATCAAAGAAAAATACGAAGTCCATCATGGGGTAAAAATTAAAGATTCTGCAATTAAAGCAACCGTTGATTTGTCCAACCGTTATATTTCTGACAGATTTTTGCCTGACAAGGCAGTTGATTTAATGGATGAAGCGGCTTCGGCCTTAAGATTGGAAATTGAATCTGAGCCTCATGAAATTGAAAAATATAACAAAGAGCTTACCAAGCTTGAAATTGAAAAGCAGGCCTTGAAAAAAGAAAAAGGTTCTGAAAGAAGATTAAAGGCGATAGCAAGAGAGATAGCTGATTTAAAAGAAAAAACAAAGGGGCTAAGGGCAAAATGGTCAGCAGAAAAAGAATTGATTAATAAAATAAAAGAAATAAAACAAAAATTAGACGGCCTTTCCCACCAGATAGATGTGGCCCAGAGAGATGCAGATTTGGAAAAAGTGGCTGAAATAAAATATGGAAAAATTCCTGAATTATTAAAAGAGCAGAAAACCACAGAGCAAAAATTAATAAAAATACAGAAAGAGCACCATTTTTTGAAAGAAGAGGTGACAGAAGAAGATGTGGCGCAGGTTGTTTCCCGCTGGACAGGAATTCCGGTCATGCGTTTAATTACAGAAGAAGCTAAAAAATTAGAGACAATGGAAGTTGCTTTAAATAGGCGGGTAATCGGCCAGCAAGAGGCAATTTCAGCCATATCCAGAGCGATTAGAAGGGCAAGGGCGGGTATTTCAGAAGAGAATAAGCCATTAGGCTCATTTATGTTTTTAGGGCCCACGGGCGTAGGCAAAACAGAGACAGTAAGGGCTTTGGCAGAATTTTTGTTTGACGATGAAAAGGCAATGATACGGCTTGATATGTCAGAATATATGGAGCGCCATACGGTTTCTAAAATTATCGGCTCTCCTCCAGGATATGTTGGGTATGAAGAAGCAGGCCAATTAACAGAGAAGGTAAGGCGCAGGCCCTATTCGGTGGTTTTGTTAGATGAGGTTGAAAAAGCGCATCCTGATATTTTTAATATCTTATTGCAGATTTTTGAAGATGGCAGATTAACAGATTCTAAAGGAAGAGTAGTTTCGTTTAAAAATACTATTATTATAATGACTTCAAATTTGGGTTCTGATTACATTAATAAAATGTCTTCTATGGGTTTTGACACAAAAGAAGAGCAAGCTGAAATAAAATCAATGAAAGAAAAGATATTTGATTCCTTGAAAGAATCTTTCAGGCCTGAATTTTTAAATAGAATTGACGAGGTTGTGATATTCAACTACCTCAAAGAACCTCAGATTAAAAGCATTGTTGACATGGAGCTGTCAAAAGTTGAAAAGAGACTGGTTCAAAAAGAAATTAAAATTAAAATTTCAGAAAAAGCCAAAGATTTGCTTGTAAAAGAGGGTTTTGACCCGAATTTGGGAGCAAGGCCTTTAAAAAGAGTGATACAAAGGCTGATTTTAGACCCCTTGTCTGTTAAAATAGTAACGAACGAAGTTGTTGAGGGCAATCAGGTTATAATTGATGAAAAAGCAGGAAAAATAGTTTTTGAACTTCCTAAAATTTTTCCTAAAATGCCTGACAGGCCCAAACTGGCAAAAGCCAAAAGATAAAATCTATTTATAGTGAATTTAAAAAAAGGCAGATTTTTTGCGACCGCAAAAAATCTGCCTTTTTTTGGTTGCAGAGTTTGACAAGGGTTTTTAAAAGAATATAAATAAATAATATCTGTGTAGTCCTTTACAACTTTATTTTCCAGAATAAATGAGGAGGTGTAAAATGAGCAAAACCCTGAACATCAGCCCAGAAAATCAGAGAAGAGAAGAAAAACCTGCCGAGCTTTGCTGCTGCACTTTTTGCGGCGGAATATCTATGCACATTATTGTGACAAGGCAAGGAAAAAGAATGGCGTGCTGTTTTGAATGCGTTTCAAATAAAATGGCTGAATGGCCGCCTTACGTTTTGAAAACAGAGCCCCTTCCTTATGAGGTGAGGAGGCTGCAGCGCCAATAAGCATTTTTAATGCCAGAGGCTTCGGCCTCTTTTTTATATTTATCCACTATTGAAATTTTTAATTTCTGATAAAATAAATAATATTTTAAAATAAATGCCTGCAAGCCGGATTTTTTCTTTTTTAGCCAGTTTTTTTATAACTTTTTTGTTCGGGCTTTGTGTCTGGAGCGCATTTTTATATCCAGACAATATTTTTGGCAACATTGCATGGCAAGTCCGCTCAATATTTTTTAGAGCCTCTGTTTCCGGCAGCTTGGAATTTGAAGAATTAGGCCTTATTGAAAGCAAAGAAAATCAAAATAAGCAAAATATAGAGCAAAATGATAACGACATAATTGAAGAAAATGAAAATATTGAAGAGTATACAGGGATTGGAGGTCCCGACCCTTCTTTGATGTCAGAGCAGGATTTGTTAGATGATATTGCTGAAAAATTAGACATTATACAGCAGCAGGTTCAAGAGCTCACAAAAGAAAACCGAGATCCAGATGATGAACAAAAAATAGACGAGGAGATTAGTTTAAAAGAAGAGCTTGAGAAAGAGTTAGAGGAAAATAATGAGATAGAAATTAAGAACGAGATTTTTTATCCTAAAATTTTAATTTCAGAAGTTCAGATAGAGGCTCAAGGCGACGCAAAACAAGAATTTGTGGAACTTTTTAATCCTAATGATTTTGAAATTGAGCTAACCGGCTGGTATTTGCAAAGAAAAACAAAAACAGGCGCCGATTATTCAACTTTTGCCAGCTCGTCTTTGTTTTTTGGCAAAATAATACCTGCTAAAGGATATTTTTTAATTTGCAGAGAAAGTTATTATTTTAATGGTTTGTGCAATATTTTTACAGAAAATGCGCTTTCAGATGACACGTCTTTGGCTTTTAAAAATCCCAATAAAGAAATTTCTGACAAACTGGGCTTTGGCGAGGCTTTAGATTATGAATTATCACCTGCCCAAAATTCTGAAAACGGAAAAACCATAGGCAGAAAAGCCATATCTTACAGAGTAGAGAAGGACACAGACAATAATTCAGCTGATTTTGAAATTCAAGAGCCGACTCCAAAAGCAGAAAATATTACTTATGTTCAGCCAATAACTCCTGTTGCGACTGCCATCTCGGGCGGCGGCAGTTCGGCTCCAGTTATTTATCCTAAAATTTTAATTTCAGAGGCGCAGATAGCTCCAATTGAGCAGAGGTTTGTTGAGATTTATAATCCAAATAACACAGATGTTGAGCTAACCGGCTGGTATTTGCAAAGAAAAACAAAAACAGCTAATTCGTGGTCTTCTTTTGTTTCTTCAACAAAATTTGAGAGAAAAACAATTTCAGCTAAAAGTTATTTTTTAATTTCCCGTGAAATCGAAAATTCAGATATTTTGTTTGATATCACGTTTTCAGCTGATAATTCTTTAGCTTTAAAAGACCCTAATGGAGATATTAAAGACAAGCTTGGTTTTGGCGAGGCCCAGGATTTTGAATTAAGCCCAACAGAAAATCCAGAAGAAAACAAAAGCATTGGAAGAAAAGTTTTAGAGGGCATAGAGCAGGACACAGATGATAATTCTTTGGATTTTGAAACACAGCAGGCAACCCCTGGGGCTGAAAATATAACTTGGGTGGAACCAGAGCCCGAGCCCGAGCCTGAACCAGAACCTGAAAAAGACACAATCCCTCCTTTGGCTGATTTCACTCTTTTACCAGAATATAACAGCCTTGATTTTTCAATAGATTTTGAAATTGAAGACCCCTTGGGAGCTGTTACTCCTTCTGGAATAGACAGCTATATTTTTAGATGGCAGAAAAACGAGTATGCGCCGGAAAACGGATGGCAGATGGGAGATGAAGCGCAAGTTGAGTCAGCCCCATTGCATTTTGAAGGAACGTGGGATTTTATGGGAGAAGATGGAACAACATATTATTTTCAGATAAAAGTAAAGGATGCAGAGCAAAACGAATCTTTATGGCTGCCCGAAACCCCTGTTTTAACTAAAATCAGCATTCCCAAAAAAGTTTTAATAAATGAGGCGCAAATTAGTCCGATTGAACAAAGATTTGTGGAACTTTTTAATCCCAATGATTTTGATATTGAGCTAACCGGCTGGTATTTGCAAAGAAAAACAGCTAATGATGCGCTCGAAGATTCTTGGAATAGTTTTGTTTCGTCGTCTAATTTTGAAAATAAAATAATTTTAGCCAATGGCTATTTTCTTATTTCCCGTGAAATCGAAAATTCAGACATTTTATCGGATATAGCATTAAAAAATGATAATTCTTTGGCATTAAAAAATTCTAATAGAGAGATTATTGATAAACTGGGCTGGGGATCTAGCCAAGATTTTGAATCAGCTCCAGTTTTAAACCCGGAAGAAGGCCAAAGCATTGCAAGAAAAGGCCACGACACAGATGACAACAGCCAAGATTTTGAGGTTTGTGAAACGCCCACGCCAACCCCTTCAGGAAATTAATTTTTGTTGTTGTAATATACATTGTTATACTCGTTATGGTATAATCAATCAATTAGTAATATAGTTTGTTAATAATATGAAAATTTATAAAGACCAAGATTCAACTATAATAAATGCGGCTGAATTATTGGCTACAATTATAAGCTCCCGTGATGTTGCAGATGTTTTGGAGACAGAAATTAAAAAAGCTGATAGTAAATCAGTGGTTTTGGATTTTGACAATGTTAAATTTATTTCTCGTTCTGCGGCTCATGCTTTGCTTTTATTGAAAGACAAACTAAAAAACAAATTTTGGCATAAAACAGATATGTCTTTTATAAACGCTAATAAAGATGTTTTAGAAATGTTGCGTATCGTAGCTGCAAATCGGGCTTATCCTAAAAACGAGAAACCAGATTTTAATCCGGAGAAAATTGACATAAATTCATTATTGGAAGAGACGCCTGTTTAGTTTTAATAAAAATTAAAAACCACCCAAAGGCGGTTTTTTTGTTGACTTTAATTATTTTTTGTTGTATTCTGTGTTTACCACAGCAACTTCGCTGTGGCGCACCTTTACAGGAGAATAGCGATGAGACTAAAAAGGGAATTATTTAAAGACCCATCTTCGAAAAAATTATTTAAATTGACGATGGGGAAAACAGGCACTGATTCAGGAGCAATACCTCCTTCTATTGAATTAGAACTCGGTAGTTTAGAATTAGAAATGCCCATGAGTTCGAGACAGGGGTTATTAAGCTTTTTAACAAGATTTTCAGAAACACTATTTCTTGCATTAATTTTAGACAACCTTCGCCACCAACATGGAAAACCCGTGAAAGGAATCCATCTGCTTCAGGAAGCTCTTGATAATCTTGATGAAAAGATAGGGAAAGAGTTTGACTCTCTTTCTTAACAATTCATTTCTAAACCCCGAGATTGTTTCAAAGGGTTTTTTGTTGCAGAAATTTTAACGCCTCAACGGGGTTCTCTCGTTGAGTTGTTTGGGGTTTATTCACAGGTGAAATTTTAAAATAATTGTGTTAAAATAATTGAAGTTTCCAGAATTGACTTTTGGCTATTTTTTTGTTGAACTTAAGATAAATTAACAAAAAATAATGGAAGAGAAATTCTTAAACCCCGTTAGAAAGCTCGAGCTTTCTAATCAAGATAGTGTTTTCAAAAATAATGAGAAAGAAACGCAGTCTAAGAACAGGCTTTCTAACGGGGTAAAATTAACTAATACAGTCTACAGCTTGCTGGCTTTTTTTCCAGAATCAGATCCCATAAAAAACAAAGCTAAAGACAAGGCTTTATCAATAATGGAAGGATTGACCTTGTTTGCAAGGTCGCAAATTAGCAAAGAAAAACAAGATATTCAAAGCCAGATTTTAGAAGATATTGCTGTATTGCTGAACTATTTTAAAGTTGCCAAGTCTCAAGGCTGGATAAGCAATACTAATTATTTGATAGTTTCAAATGAATATGAAAAAATAGAAAAAGACATAGCCTTGTCAGCCAGTTTTCAGCAAAAGCAGAAAATAGCGCCAGAAGGCATACAAACCCCGATAGAATCCCGTCCGCCAAAAGTTTCGCGCAGGCAGAATAAGATACTTAAATTTTTAGAAGGAAACGAAACAGCCCAAGTTATGGATTTGCAAAAGGTTTTACCCAATATAACAAAGAGAACTATAAGAAGGGATTTAGACGAGCTTTTGGAGTCGGGCAGGATAGTCAGAATGGGGGAATTTAACCAGGTTTTTTATAAGATAAATAGATAGGACAGATTTAGTTTGATAGGACATATTTTTAAGAATTATTATGTCCTATCTAAAATAGGTCAAAATATTGACTTTTACGATTATTTGTTATAATATATAGATTAACACTAATGGATAGCCCTAAAGAACAATTTAGCCAGATTTACGACCAATATATTGACAAAATATACAGGTTTGTTTATTTGAAGGTAAATTCGCAGGAAATAGCCGAGGATATAACTTCTAATGTATTTATGAAGGGCTGGGAGGCATATCAGAATCAAATCCGAAATTCGAATATCGAAATTCGAAACATAGGGGCTTTTTTGTACCAAATAGCCAGGAATTCAGTTGTGGATTATTATAGGCAAAAAGGTAGGACAAACACTATATCTACTGACAGCATTCCGCAAATAGCAGATTCTGGGACAAGCGCCCATGACAAGGCCATATTAAGCGCCGATGTAAGCGCAGTCAAAGAATCTATATATAAGCTTAAAAAAGACTATCAGGACATATTAATATGGCATTATTTAGATGATATGCCTATTGGGGAAATAGCCAAAATTACAGGCAAAAAAGAAGGGGCTGTCAGGGTAATGCTTCACAGGGGACTAAAAGAGCTGAAAAGTCTTATAAAAGAAGCATAGGCACTTCGCTCGGCAACAAACTTTTTCTGCGGGGAGAGCCTCTCTGCGGGGCACCCTCTCCTCGAAAAAGTTTATTGCCTCGCTTCAAGGGCAAAAGCTTGTAACAAATTTTTAGGTTTTACGTCATAATTATACAGGGATATGACTGAAAAAGAACTCATCAACCAGCTAAAAGGACTCAAAGAAATTAAGCCCAGAAAAGAATGGGCTCTTTTGCTTAAATCCCAGATTTTTGAAGGGGCACAGCCCGCCTCCGCCGAGAGTTTAAGCATGGCAAGGAAATTGGAAAATTGGAAAATTGGAAAATTAATTGAAAATTTAAAATTTAAAATTGAAAATTCCTTTTTTGAATTAAAAATTCAAAAAAGGCTGGCTTATGCTTTTGCAACCCTTGCCCTTTTGATAGCGGGCACATTTGGTTTTGCGCAATATACTATGCCCGGAGACCTTCTGTTTCCTATTAAAAAAATTGCAGAACAGACTCAGCAAGATGCTTTGCAGGTGGCATATAATAGGTCAGAAGATTTGGTGCAAATTGTAAAAGAAAATAAGACGCAGAATTTAGATTCCGCAATATCTGAATTTAAATCCAGCATGGTTGATGCGGCAAAAAAATTAACACAGGACTTAGCAAAAAACAGCGACAATGATTCAATAAAATTAGCCATAGCTGAAGTTAAAAAAATACAAGACAACCAAAAGCAGTTGGAAACCTTGGGCATAAATATAGGAGAGGCAAAAGATTTAGACAATGTTTTAGCCTTATTGGTTCAAGACCAAATAGAGTCTTTAGATGAGGCAACATTAACAGACAAACAGCAGGAAGAACTTTCAGATATTAAAGATTTGTATAGCCAAGAAAAGTATTCAGAGGCATTAGAGAAAATATTGCTAATAAATAATTAAATTTAATATTGGATAAGTCGTTCGCCCAGTTATTTAATTGGGTAAAATTCGTGATTAGTACGTAAAATCACGAGTTATGAAGGTCGACCGATGGTAAATAAAATCGGATAATATAATTAAAAATAAAAAAACACACAAAAATGAGTATAAAAAGAACAATTATCACAACCATCGTCGCTTTGGCTTTGGTTGCAATGATTGCTCCTGGCGTAGCTCAAGGCGTAACAATTGAAGAGCTTTTGGCGCAGATTGCCATTTTGCAACAGCAATTGTTAGTATTGCAAGGCGGAACAACCGGCGGTACAACCGGCACAGTTCCTTCAGCCTGCGTTGGAGTTACATTTTCCCGCAATTTAGTTGTTGGTTCAACAGGTTCAGATGTAAAATGCTTACAAGCAGTTTTGAATTTGTCAGCCACCACAAGAGTTGCAACAACAGGAGCAGGCTCACCTGGTAATGAAACCAGCTATTTTGGTCCTTTGACCTTAGCAGCTGTTAAAGTATATCAGGCAGAGCACGGATGGACACCTGCAAACCAGGTAGGTCCATTAACAAGGCAGGCATTAAATGCATACTTGGCAGGAGGCGTAGTACCGCCTGGACCTGGCCCAATAATTCCGACAGGCGCAGGATTAACAGTAGCTTTGGCTTCAACAAATCCAGCAACCGGAACAATTGTTGACGGCCAGGCGCAGTTCCCATTGGCAAGATTAACCTTTACTAACGGCGACAACGCCGAAGTATCGGTTACAGGATTGAAATTAAAGAGAATCGGCGTTTCAGCTGATGCTTCTTTAGACGCAGTTTATTTGTTTAATGGAGCCACAAGGTTGACTGACGGCGCTTCGGTTTCATCTACAATAATCAGTTTCAACGATTCAACAGGATTATTTAAAGTTCCTGCAGGCGGCACAGTAATAATTACCGTTACAGCTGACGTTGATGGAACAGCAGGTGAAACAATGGGAGTGCAAGTTGTTGCAGCCACTGACGTTACAACAAATGCCAGTTCCGTAAACGGAACATTCCCGATGTCCGGAAATTTGCACACAATAGCCACTGGAACATTAGCCTCAGTAAGCTTTAACACAACAACAACCCCTGCAGCAGCTTCAATTGACCCGCAGGATGGATACACTGTTTTCCAAAACAGCGTAACTGTGGGGACAAGAGCTGTTGATTTAGAAAGAGTCAGCTTTAGAAAAACAGGAAGCGTTGACAATGATGACTTGCAGAACTTAAAATTATATATTGACGGCGTGCAAGTCGGTTCAACGATGCAGTTAGACAGCAATGGTTATGTAACCTTTGACTTGACTTCATCTCCAAAGAGATTAGAGGCAGGAACAAGGGTTATCAAAGTGTTGGCTGATATTATCGGAGGTTCCAGCTTGAATTTCACAATGCATGTGTGGAATATTGCCGACGCCACATTCGTTGACTCGCAATACAACGCAAATGTATTGATTCAGGCAAACAGCACAACCTTCTCAAAGAGGTCAACCGGAGAACAAACAGTTAACTCCGGAACTCTTACAATCACCAAGAAAACAGATTCTCCATCAGGAGATGTTGTTGATGGTGGAACAAATGTTACCTTGGCAAAATACGAAGTAAAGGCAGCTGGAGAAGCTGTTAAAATTGAAACTTTGAAAGTTTCAGTTGTTGTAAGCACTACTGCTGTTGGCTACTTAAGAAACGGTGCTTTGTATGCAAATGGAGTACAAATTGGAAGCACTTCTAACTTGTATGACACTACAAACACTTCACCTTACTACACATCATTCAGCTTAGGTTCATCTTTAATCGTTCAACCAGGCAGCCCCGTAACATTGGAAGTAAGAGCTGATATCTATGATAACGATGGTACAAACGACGTCACTTCTGGCACAACAATTATCGCTAGAATTGAAGGCTCTTCTTCAGAAAATAATGCTATTGGACAGGTTTCAGCCACTACAATTGATGCTCCATCAGCTGATGTAGACGGCAACACACTGACTGTTGCTCAGGGCACTTTGACATTGTCGCAATACACAGCTTACACAGCTCAGACAGCTGTTGCCCCATTAACTGCTTACAAGTTAGCTCACTTTACTTTAACAGCTTCTACAACAGAAGATGTTAATGTAACAGCTATTAACGTAGCTTTGAATGCAGTTGCTTCTTCGTATTCCAGCAATCTATATGTAAAATACGAAAATGAGACAACAACTGTAAAACCAACAGTTGCAGCCACCAATGCTTGGTCAATCAACTACACATTGCCAGCTGGCAAAACTATTGACGTAATGGTTTACGCGGATATTTCTTCTTCAGCAACGGCCGGAACAGCAATTGCCACAGTTGACTTAGACGGCACAACAGTTGGTTCTGCTGTAACATCCGATTCTTCAGAGGTTGCAGGACAAAATATTGTCTTTAGCTCGGGCTCGTTTACTGAAGCATTTGCCGGCACGCCTCAAGATCAGTTAGTTGCTGGCAATCAGCTAGTTGAAGCGGCAAGGTATAAGCTAACATCTTCATATCAGCAATACACTGTAACTGAAATGAGATTTTCGGTTACCTCAGACGCAGTAGCAGGCGCTATTGTATCAGCTGTGTTGAAAGACGGTTCAACAGTATTAGCAACAAAGCCTTATGATTCAGCCAATGATTACTTTAATTTTACTGGCTTGAATATAGTGGTTCCAGCTTCTACGGTAAAGACCATAACATTAGCTTACAACTTGTCAATTCCTTCAGCTACAGCCGGAACTTCAGATGTTGACGTGGTGCCTACATTGACATACGTTAAGAGGCAAGATCCAAACGGAACAGTAACTGAGGATGACCCATTAACATACGCAGCTAACAGCACTTATGTTTACAGGTCTGCTCCTACTCTTACTCCGCTTTCTTTCACTGGCTCAACAATTGCCAATGGAGGAACGCAGGATTTGTATAAGTTTAAGGTAACAGCTTCTAATTCAGGAGATGTAAGCGTTAAGCAGTTCAAAGTTGGCGTAACTTGGACAGACACTGACAACGCCGACACCCTGAAACTGCACACCTTAAAACTTTTGAAAGACGGAGTAGATATTACTTCTTCTGTAACAATTCAGAACGAAGACGGCTATACAGCTGAAGGAACTTCTGGCGTAACAGATACTCCTGACGATACAATAATTGTGACATGGGATGGTTCAACTGAAGATGATATTCCATTTGGAACATCTACAACTTACACTTTAAGAGGAACCTTTGCAGGATTTGGAGTTGCTGATACCGCAGCAAACGCTCAAGACGCAGTTGCTTTGTCAATCACTACAGACTCTGTTAAAACAGCTACTCACGACTACCTGAACTTAGGCACAACAACGACCAGTATAGTGAAGTTGTATTCTTCAGCCACAGCCGATGCTTCAGCTTCCAACCACAACTTTATCTGGTCTGACCAGTCAGCTGTTGCTCACACAGCCGCGACAAGTGGCGCTACGGCAACCAATGATTGGACAAACAGCTATCTGTTGCTTGAACCGTTGCACAGCCAGGCATTCTCTAGATAATTCTTAAATAAAACCCTTTGCCTTTCTTGTGGACTGGCTGAAAGGGATAAAAACAAAGACCCCGACTTTTCGTCGGGGCTTTGTTTTACAGATTAATACTCAATGTATGCTTTTTTCGTACTCTCGGATAAAAACATAGTATCTTGCCATAAATTCATCTGGCAGAGTTTGCAAAAGAGTTTCTGCATCATCTTTATATTCAAATTCTAATTTTAGCGCAGCTAAAGCTTCTTCGTATACTTTTTCATATTCGCCCAATTCTTTATAAACATTGGCTATGGCAATTCGGTAATCGGGGTCGTCTGGATTTTCAGATATTAAATTTAAAAATATAGAAACAATTGCCTGCAATTCCTTTTTTGCTTTCTCTTTTTGCCCTACTTGCTGGTAAATATAAGCCATTGAGGCGTGAACCGTTGGATTTTGAGGGTCTAATCGGAGAAGTTCTGCTACAAATTGTTCTACTTCTGGATTGTTTGGCTCTAAGCTGATTACTTTTTCTGCTTCTACGCCGGCCCTTGCATAGTCGCCGATTTCCCTTGAAAGGAAAGCCATAACAGCGTGATAGTTTGCGTTTTCAGGATAGTATGTAGTAAGCATATGATAAGCGTCAGCCGCATCTCTGTAATTATTCTGTCTTATGTAAGCCGCTCCTAATTGAATATAAGGTATGGGGAACCCGCCTATTTCCAGGGATTTTTGTATATGTTTTTTGCCGCTTTTTTGGTCTCCTAAAAAGATTTCTGGTATGCCCAAATACCAATAACATATTCCCTGGCTTGAGTCTATGTTTATACAGTCATAGGCTGTTTTTTTCATTGCTTGGTAATCTTCTGCTACAAGATAATTTTTTTCCATTTCTATAAGTATTTCCTGACGTTTGGGGCTCAACTCAAGAGCTTTATTTAAATAATTTTTTGATTCTTCTAACAATTTATTTTTGTTCTCTGGATTTTCTTCTTTAGCAGCCAAAACATTATTAAGCGCGCCCATAAAAATCCAAGTTCTTGACCAAGTCGGCTGGACAGCAGAAGCTTTTTTTAGGGAGTCCAAGCCCCTTTTTACATATTCAACTTCTTGTTCCGGACTCACGCATCTTTTAATAATGTCAGCATATATCAAAGCATTATAGGCCTTAAGAATGCCCGGATTTTTATTCGCCTCTTCTATTATCATCAACGCTTTGTTGCACTTTTTTATGTTAGACAGGTTTTTTGCATAAACTACTGATTCGTTTATATAAAGCGGTTTTATATTCCAGAAGAAAAGAAATAATAATAAAATTACCAGGAAAAATCCTGCAAAAGCTTTTCTATTTTTGTGGTTTATGATTTTTTGCTGATTTTGTATCTCTGCCTTTTCTTTTTCTAAAGACAACAAATAAAAAGAATACCCTATAAAAAAGAAAGAAATTAAGTAAGTAGAAAAGCTGTCAAAGTTAAAAATCAGCGCCGTTAAGTATCCAATAAACATGGTTTGGAGTCCGTGCGCCTTTATTTGTGTATTTTCGTGTTCCGCTTCGCGTTGTTTAACGTATTTAAATCTTTGCAGGGACCATAAAAGAACGAGCCAGAAAGCAATATAAAAGAACAATGCTATTAGGCCCGAACTTGCAGCAATGTCTAAAAAGATATTATGGGGCCTGTCCCACCATAGTTTTTGCAGATTCGGGGCAGTTGGTTCATAATATTTTTCAAACCCGATATAAAAATTTTCCGGGCCCCAGCCGAGTAGAGGCCTGTCTTTTATCGCCTTTAAAGTTATTTGCCAGACAGCAAAACGGGTTCCGAACAAATCTTCGGCCACCCTTTCAATGGATAGCCTGTTAGCCAATCTGGAAAAAAAGTCGCCTTTTTCTGATAACTTGGGAAAAGAGTTAAAGACAATTATTGAAATTATAGCAATCAATAGCAAGGACCCAGCTATAATTTTCAATGTTTTTATTTGTTTTATCCTGATTGGGTATAGAAACAAGAAAAAGAAAAACGAAACGAGCAGGGCAAGATAAGTGGCCCGGGATCCTGTAAGGAAAATAGTCAGCACAAAAAGAAGAAAGAAGCCTCCATAAATCAGTTTCTGTTTTTTCTCCCTTTTTTGCAAAAACAAAACAAAGGACCAAATTACCATAAAGAGCATATAAATTGCCAGAAAAGTGGAGTTTCCCAGAAAAGAAGGCGTGGCGCCGCCCTCGTATGATATAAAAACATTTTTCAAGAGATTAAAAGATTGCACTATAGCAAGCAAAGAGGCCAAAGATGCCACAAAAAAGTTTATATTCCATAATTTCTCCCAATTTTTATCCTTGATGAAAAGAGCTAAAATTATAGAAAAAACAAAATAAAATAACAAATTTAAGGAACCTCCGGCTCTTGCGGGGCTCGAAAAAAAGCTGAATCTCGGGTCTTGTGAAAATATAGCAGATATAATCACAAACAAAACAAATCCTAAAAGCAGCAGGAGAGGCAGATAATCAAGAACCTTCCACCTTGGCAGAGATATTGAAATATCGTTTTTATAAAAATATTTAAAGAGTAAAAAAGACGTTAAAATAGTTAATGCGGTTCTGAATAAAAGCGTCCGGCTCCATTCAGAAGGGCCAAAAGACGGAGGGAAAATTATTATCGGCAAAAACAAAATAAAACAAATAGCCCAAAACACTATATTGGGCGTTTTTTCTTTGAAAGACATAGTATTGTTTTTCATATGATTTTATGATATAAAGAAAAAATCAAAAAAACAACCCTTTTTATGGATTTTAACGATAAAAGAGTTTTAATTACGGGCGGAGGCGGATTTATAGGAAGTCATATAGCCGCAAATTTAGAGAAAAAAGGATTTAAAATCCGGCTTTTTGATTTAAATTTTGATAACCTTGATACTCTTTGCAAAAAGCTAGGGTATTGTTCAAAAGCAGAAAAAGTCGTCGGAAACATTTTAGATACCATTAGTCTGGCTTCGGCTGTTGAGGGCTGCGATTATGTGGTTCATGCGGCCGCTATGCTGGGAGTCAAAAATACAGAGCAAAAAAGTTTAGAATGCTTAAACGTTAATATATTGGGCGCAATCAATATCTTAGAGGCTTGCGTAAAAGAGGGAGTTAAGAGAATTATTTTTACCTCGTCTTCAGAAGTTTATGGCGAACCCGTTGAATGCCCCATTAAAGAAACTAATTCCACCAGCCCGGTTTCGCTTTATGGGGTAAGCAAGCTTGCCGGAGAAGAATATATGAAGGCCTATCAAAAAAAATATGGCTTGGAATTTTCAATCGTAAGATTTTTTAATGTCTATGGTCCCGGGCAGGTTGCAGAATTTGTTATGCCGCGCTTTATAAAAAATGTTTTAAATAACGAGCCGCCGGTTGTTTATGGTTCAGGGAACCAAATAAGAGCATTTTGTTTCGTGGAAGATGCGGCTGAAGGCGTAAGCCAGGTTTTGACAGAAGGCAACGGTAAAAACCAAATTTTTAATATTGGCAACGACGAGGAATCAATTTCTATGAAAGATTTGGCTGAGAAAGTAATAAAAATATCAGGTAAAGATTTAAAACCGCAATTTGCAAGCATGCGCGACTCTGACAGAGAGGAATCTCGGGAGATACATAGGAGAATTCCCACAATTTACCAGGCAAGGCAGCTTTTAAAATATAAGCCCCAGTTTTCTTTAGAACAAGGCATCAGAAAAGTAATAGAAGCAGACTGTATCTTTGATACATGGCACACAAGCTAATTTAATTCAATAAAAAAAATTTGATTATGAAAATTGGCATATTAGGTTATGGCCAAATAGGCCAGGCAATTGCAAAATTTTATAAATCCGCCAGCTGGCGGACCAAAATAAAAGACCTGAAAAGAGATGATGGTTTAATTGGAGTTGATATTTTGCATGTTTGCATACCATATAACAATAAATTTATTGCCACAGCCGCAAAAGAAATAAAGCAGATAAACCCCAAATTAACCATTATTCATTCTACGGTCGCTTTTGGCGCCACAAAAAAATTAGCTGATAAATTTTCAGGCAGGATTGTTCATAGTCCGGTAAGAGGGGTGCACCCCAATTTGTACAAAGGCATAAAAACTTTTGTTAAATATATTGGAGCTGACAATAAGAAGGCAGGGAATTTGGCAAAAAGGCATTTGGAGAGTTTGGGCATTAAGACTAAACTTTTTAATTCTTCACGCATCACAGAAGCCATTAAGCTCTGGGACACCACTCAATATGGATGGATGATTGTTTTAAATAAAGAAATTAAAGAATGGTGCAATAATAATAAGGTTGATTTTGAGGCTGTTTATTCAGAAGCAAATAAAACATATGCGCAAGGTTATAAAAAATTAGGCAGGCCCGACGTTGTTAGGCCCTATCTAAAGTATATGCCAGGCAAAGTAGGCGGGCACTGTATAATTCCAAATTGCCACATTTTGAAAAGCGAAATATCAAAGTTTATTTTAAAAAAGAATTCTCAATATAAAAAAAGATGAAAAAAGTAGTTATAACATCTGGCTACTTTAATCCTTTGCATTCAGGCCACATAAACCTGTTTAGGGGAGCTAAAAAGCTTGGTGATTTTTTAATTGTAATAGTAAATAATGATAAGCAAGTAAAATTTAAGGGTTCTGCGCCATTTATGGCAGAAAACGAAAGAGTTGAAATAATTAAGGAATTAAAACCTGTTGATGAAGTTTTTCTATCCATTGACAATTATCCAGAAGATAAGGTGCCAATATCAGAATCTTTGCGTAAAATAGCTAAAAAATATGCCGATTGCGAGATTATTTTTGCTAAGGGGGGCGATAGGAATTTTGACAATCTGCCGGAAAGGGAAAAAGCAGTTTGCAAAGAGTTTAATATAAAAGTGGTTGCAAATGTGGGGGGAGATAAAGTGCAAAGTTCTTCATGGCTTTTGAAAAACGTAAAATAAGAATGAAATGATACTTGATGACCCCTATTGACACCAAGTCTGTAGGGGTTTAGTATTAAATAAAACCAAAAATATGACAGAAGATATAAAACCTGATAAAATATATACTCCCAAAGAAACTAGAGATTTTTTAAAGGTTTCAGAAAGCACCATGAAGAGGATGATCAAAAACGGCATTATAAAAGCTTATAAAGTAAGCGGGCAATACAGGATTTGGGGAAATGAAATTTTACGTCTGATTTCGCCGAGTTTTGATAAAAGTTTCTACAAGGTCTATAAAAAGATAAAAAATAAAACTAAGGAAACCATTAAAAAATGGTAGCTTTGTTTTGTTTATAATTCAGAATATGGGTTTAGAAAATAAAACAATTTTAATTACGGGCGGACTTGGATCGTTCGGCCAGAAATTTACAGAAATTATTTTAAAGGAGCACAACCCAAAAGCTGTCAGAATTTACGACAACAGGGAATTGGCTCAAGTTGAAGTTGGCAGAAAGTTAAATGATGGACGCGTAAGATTTTTTTTGGGAGATGTGCGCGATAAAGATCGGCTTAAACGCGCCATGCAAGGGGCAGATATTGTTGTGCATGCTGCTGCCTTAAAACACGTGCCCGTTTGCGAGTACAACCCTATAGAAGCTATAAGAACAAATATAGATGGGGCTGTAAATGTCATTGATGCTGCTATTGATTGTTCTGTGCAAAAAGTTATTGCCATAAGCACAGATAAAGCTGTTCAGCCTGTGAACCTTTACGGAGCCACAAAAATGGTTGCAGAAAAGCTTTTTGTGCAGGGCAATAGCTATTCTGGTGATAAAAAAACAATTTTTAGCTGTTCAAGGTACGGAAATGTTGTTGGCAGTTCTGGATCTGTTATTCCTTTATTTAAAGAACAGGGACAAAAAGGAGAGATTACAATCACAGATGAAAGAATGACCAGATTTTGGATAACCCTAGACGAAGGAGTTAGATTTGTCATAAAATGTATTGAAAAAATGAAAGGCGGAGAAATTTTTGTGCCCAAAATTCCCAGTATGAAAATTACAGATGTCGCAGAGGCAATAGCTCCCGAAGCAAAAAGAATTATTGTGGGAATAAGGCCCGGCGAAAAAATAAGCGAAGTTTTATTAACCCAAGAAGAGGCTATGCACGCTAAAGAATTTGATGATTATTTTATAATTGAACCGGAGTTTTCTTTTTGGGATTCAGAAAACCATAAAGACGGGAAGCCGGTTTCAACTGATTTTATTTATTCTTCAGATAAAAATACCCAATGGTTGGCCAAAGGCCAAATTAAAGAAATTTAAAAACATAAACGATGAAAAAAATTCCTTACAGCCATCAATGGATAGATAATAAAGATATTAAAGAAGTGGTTAAAGTTTTAAAATCTGACTGGCTGACTCAAGGCCCAAAAGTTGAAGAATTTGAAAAAGCGATTGCAAAATATTGTAATGCAAAATATGGAGTGGCGTTTTCTTCTGGCACTTCGGCTCTTTATGCAGCTTATAAAACAGCTGGAATTAAAGAAGGAGACGAGGTTGTTACGACACCCCTTACATTTGTTGCTACCAGCAACATGATATCTGTTTTGGGCGCTAAGCCGGTTTTTGTTGATGTTGAACAAGATACTCTTAATATCAATCCCGAACTTATCGAGAGGTTAATTACTTCCCGCACAAAAGCAATAGCTACAGTTGATTTCGCCGGAGTTTCTTGTGATTACGATAAAATTTTAAAAATTGCCAAAAAAAACAAATTATTGCTGATAGAAGATGCTTGTCATGCTTTGGGGACCGAATATAAAGGCAGAAAACTGGGCAGTTTTGCAGATATTGCAATTGTTACTTTCCATCCGGTAAAACATATTACGACAGGAGAGGGCGGAGTGGCTTTAACTAATAATAAAAATTTTTACGAAAAACTTAAAATTGTTAGAAACCACGGTATTATAAAAAAACCAGAAAAAGGGGGATGGTACTATGAGGTAAAAGAACCCTCTTTCAATTTTAGAATTACAGACATTCAGTGCGCCTTAGGAATTAGCCAGCTAAAAAAAATAGACAGATTTTTGAAAAGAAGAAGAGAAATTATAGCTAAATATAATAAGGCCTTTAAGGACGTAAAAGAAATTATATTGCCAACAGAAAAGAATTATCTAAAAACTGCCCGGTATATATATCCAATTCAGGTAAAAAAACAAAACAGAAAAAAAGTATTTAGTAATTTACAAGAACAAGGAATCGGTATTCAGATCCATTATATGCCCTTGCATCTGCATCCTTTTTATAAAAAAAGATTTGAATATAAAAAAGGAGATTTTCCTATAGCTGAAGAATATTATGAAAGAGCAATAACTATACCTCTTTTTCCCAAAATGACAAACAGGGAAGTAGATTATGTAATAAAATCAGTAAAGAAAGCAGTTGGAAATGACCGATAAAATTATTTTTAAAAAAGAAAACGGAAAAGAATTTTGGGGCTATTGGCAGAACTATGTTTTAGAAAATAAAATAAGCCCAAAATACCTTAAGACATATATAGAACCGCTTATTGCAGTTTCAAAAAATAATTCTTTATTGAAATCAGATGAAAGCTTTGTCTATTTAGAAAATAATAAAGTTGCAGCTTGTGTTTTTTTGCCCGTTGAGAAAGAAAATAAAGACAGTGATATAAAAAGCATAAAAATAGAATGTGACGGGGATTTTATTTTAGCCCCTTTGTGCAAAAACAAAAATATTGAAAAAAAAGTTTTTAATCTGATAGACGATATTGCTAAAAAAAACGTTGTCTCGAAAATAATGTTTCATATAGACCCATTAGAAAGAGAAAAGCGCTCCTTTAATTATCTGCAAAAATATAATTATTTGGCCAGTTCAATTCTAGTTTATTTCATTGATACTAGAAAAGGGAAAGACCTGTTGGCCTTGTGTAGGGAGGGCTGCAGAAAACTGATAAGGCCCCTTTTAAAAAACAACGATTTTTCAATTTTTTACATAGATAAAGAAAATTCAGATTATAATATACATAAATTATATGAAAAGTTGCATCATAAGTGCGCCGGCCGTGTAACTAGGCCCCAGTGGACTTTTGACAACCAATTTGAGGAACTAAGGCAAGGTCATGCTGTATTATTCGGTTTAAGATATAGAAATAAAGAGGTTGCTTTCTGTTATTTTTCTTATAACGCGAATAAAGCTGTTTATTCTTCTGGAGCCGATGACCCCGAATACGATAAACTGCCTCTTTATCATTTGTTAATATATTATGCAATGAAATATTTTCAGGAAAGAGGCATAGATTTTATAGATGTCGGACAGCCATCCAGTCCCTCAAACCAATTTTTTTATTATCCAGACGAAAAGCAATTAAAGATAGCCTTGTTTAAAAGGGGATTTTGCGGAGAATACGCAGAGGATTTAAGAGGCATTAAATATTTTTTAAAGGATGTTTTTGAAAAAGACATAAAAGATTTTGTAAAAAACTATAAAAATTCAATTCAAGAATAACCATGAAAAAAAGCAAAAAAGGGATTGCTTTGTGGAAAAAAGCAAAAAAGATAATTCCGGGCGGAACCCAGCTTTTATCAAAAAGGTCAGAATTATATTTGCCTGAACAGTGGCCTTCGTACTTTAAAAAAGCTAAAGGCTGCGAAGTCTGGGATTTAGACGGAAATAAATATATTGATATGTATTCTATGGGAATTGGCAGTTGTATTTTAGGATATGCTGACCCTGATGTGAATAAAGCAGTAAAAAAAGTAATTGATGAGGGGTCAATGTGCACATTAAATTCCCCTGAAGAAGTTGAATTAGCAGAGTTACTTTTAAAAATTCATCCCTGGGCAAAGGAAGTGAGATATGCCAGGACAGGCGGAGAGGCAATGGCCCAGGCCGTAAGAATTGCAAGGGCTAAAAGCCAAAAAGATAAAGTGGCACTTTGCGGTTATCACGGTTGGCACGACTGGTATCTATCTTCTAATCTGGCCGATGATAAAAATTTAGACGGCCATTTAATTAAGGGATTAGAGCCAAGAGGAGTGCCAAGAGGGTTAAAAGGCACAGCTATACCATTTTATTACAACAAGATACAAGAGCTAGAGAGAATCGTTAAGGATAATAAAGATATCGGAGTTATTGTTTTAGAGCCTTTAAGGCACCAGGAGCCAAAAGATAATTTTTTACAAAAAGTTAGAAAAATTGCAGATGATATAAATGCTGTTTTGATTTTTGACGAAGTAAGCTCTGGATTCAGGTTTAATATCGGAGGAGTTCATTTAAAATACAAGGTTTATCCGGATATAGCCGTTTTTGCTAAAGGTATGAGCAACGGATTCCCCATGGCAGCTATAATCGGCAAAAAAAATGTGATGGAATCAGCTCAAGACACTTTTATTTCAAGCACTTATTGGACAGAGAGAACGGGACCTATGGCAGCTTTGGCTACGATAAAAAAAATGATAAAAAATAAAATCCCTGGAAAACTTGAAAGCACAGGAAAATATTTAATAAAAAATTTAAAACAGATTGCAGAAAGAAATAGCATAAAAATGGAAATAATTGGAAAACCAGCTTTAATGCATTTTTCTTTTCAGTATGGCGCTAAAAATCGCGCCATTGAAACCCTTTTTACCCAGGAGATGTTAATGCGCGGCGTTATTGCTTCTTCTGGAATTTATGTTTCATACGCTTTTAAAAGAGAGCATATTAATAAATACTTAAAAGCGGTTGACGAAGTCTTTTCAATTTTGAGAAAGGCAATTGAAGAAAATAAAATTAAAAAATTATTGAGAGGTCCTGTTGCCCAGTCGGGATTTCAAAGATTAACATGATAACTTTCGGCAATATTAAAAAAGAGCATTTGCCTTTTTTAAAAAAATGGAGAAATGAACAAAAGGATATTTTAAGGCAGACAAAGTTGCTCACAGATAAAGATCAGGCAGAGTGGTTTAAAAAGATTAAAAGGGACAAAAATCAAAAACTTTTTGCTGTTTATGAAGGCAAAAAATTTATAGGGTATTGCGGATTGGTTTATATTGATTTTCGCCACAAAAGAGCAGAAATTTCTTTATTAACAGAGACAAAAAGGGCAAAAAATAAAGAGACTTACGGGGAAGATTTTATATCTGCTTTTAAGATGCTTTGTCGCTATGCTTTTGAAAACTTAAAACTTAATAAAATTTATACAGACACTATTGATTTTAGAAAAGAAAATATAAGAATACTTGAAAAACTCGGCTTTAAAAAAGAAGCTATATTAAAAAAACACTATTTTAAAAAAGGAATATATTACGACTCAATTATCCAATCTCTATTTTTAAAAGATTGGAAAAAGATTAATCATGGCTTTCAAAAAAAGGATAAAAATTAAAAACAGATGGATTGGCGGAGAAAATGACCCCTGCTTTATTATTGCTGAAGTCGGGTCAAATCATAACAGAAACTTTAAGCTGGCGAAAAAAATGATTGATACGGCTAAAGAAGCCGGAGCCGATGCTGTTAAATTCCAAACTTATTCAGCCGAGGCCCTTTACCAAAAACAGAAAAAGCCCCTAAAAGAAATAGGAGACAAAGAAAAACCTTTTGATATTATTAAAAAAATAGAACTGCCACGGAAGTGGCAAAAAACATTGTCTGAATATGCTGCTAAAAAGGGATTGTTTTTTCTTTCAACGCCCTTTGACAAGCAAGCTGTAGATGAACTTAATGAGTTTGTGCCGGCTTTTAAATGGGCTTCTCCTGAACTGATAGATAAGCCTCTTTTAGAATATGCCGCCAAAAAAAGAAAGCCAATGATAATTTCCACTGGTTTTTACGGGGCAAAAGAGGTAAAAAACGCTTTGAAATGGATTAAAAAAAATAAAAACAGCCAAGTTGTTCTGCTTCAATGCACAGGACTGTATCCGACCGAGCTCGAAGAAGTAAATTTAAAAGCTATGGTAGAAATGAAAAAATTATTTAATTTGCCGGTTGGGTTTTCAGATCATACGCAAAGCGCGGTGGTGTCTGCCGCCGCTGCGGCCATGGGGGCTAAAATAATAGAAAAGCATTTTACTTTGAACAAGAAAATGAAAGGGCCAGACCATGCTTTTGCCTCAGAACCAGAAGAATTGAAAAAGATGGTTAAAAATATAAGGGATGTTGAAAAAAGCTTGGGTATTGGCATAAAAAAACCAGCAGAAAGAGAAATAGAGAAAGAAAAACTAATCAGAAGAGGAGTGGTGGCGATTCGGAAAATAAGCAAAGGAGATAAAATTTCTTTAATCGGCATTACGACAAAAAGAACAGGGAAAGGAGCTGTTTTGCCAACTGATATGTATAAAATTATCGGCAAGAAAACTAAGAGAGATATTAAAGTCGATCAAAAGATTGCTCCAGAAGATATTTTATGAATTTTGATATCAATAAGTTATTTGTTGGAATTGATTTAGTTGAAGTTGACCGTTTTAAGGACATCGAAAAACAAAAAAAGTTTATCGATAATATTTTTAGCAAAAGGGAAATTAATGACTGCAGGGGGAAAAACAGTTTTGAAGAAAGCTTAGCGGGCCGCTTTGCGGGCAAAGAGGCAGTGAAAAAAACTGTTGAGGAAAGCATTAAATTTAATGAAATAGAAATAATCAATAATAAGAACGGCGTTCCCCGAGTGAATTTTTTAAACAAAAAAATGAGTGAAAAATATAAATCAATAATCAGTATTTCCCATTTAAAATCAATTGCCCAGGCAATATGCATAACATATAAAAAAACATGAATAATATGAATAACCAAATTAGAGAAGACCTCCAAAAAATATTTTTAAAGACATTCCAGAATTTGAAAGAGAATGATTTTGATTTTCAGAAACCTAGAATTGATTTTGAGAACTGGGATTCTTTAACCCATATGCAGCTAGTTTCAGAGCTGGAAAGTTTTTTTAAAATTAGCTTTGAGATGGATGAAATAGTTGATATTAATAAGCCCGAGGATTTGGCAGTTTTAATTGAGAAAAAGAAAAATGCCTAATAACTATTCATTTAAAATAATACCAGATTTTTTAAATAATTCTGTCCGTAATTTTCCTGATAAAATCGGCTTGGTTTTTGAAGAAAGGGAATACAGCTATAAGAAAATAAAAGAAAAAGCAAACAGTATAGCTAGTTATATTGTTAAAAAAACTAAAAAAGGAGATATAGTTGCCCTATTTTTAGAAAATAGGCCGGAGATAATTTTTAGCTATTTCGGGATATTGTCTGCCGGCCGAATTGTTTTGTTAATTCCAGCCAATATTTCAGACGATAACTTCTTGTTTCAAATTAAAAAAACAAACCCAAAACTGATAATATCCCAAAAAAAATTTGAACAGAAGCTCAAAAGAACAGGTATTTTAAAAGAATATTTTTATACTGACATAGACGAAATCCCGCAGAGCAGTTTTTTTGCAGGAGAAGATGTTTCAGGGAACGATGTTTCTACTATCATTTTTACTTCAGGCACGATGGCCGAGCCCAAAGGAGTAGTTTTGAGGCATTGCAACGTTATTTCAGCGACCAAAAATATAACAGAGTTTTTAAAATGGAGTAAATATGACATCGATGTTAATATTTTATCTCTTTCGCATTCATTCGGATTAGGAAATATCCATTGTGTTCTCGCGGCAGGAGCCACGGTTATACTTTTTCGCGACGCGATAAATATCAAAAAGATTATTCAGACCATTATTGAAAAGAAAGCCACAACATTTGCTGCTGTCCCCGCTATCCTACGTTTTGTTGTTGATAATTATTTTGAAGAATTTAAAAAGTGCGGCGAATTTTTAAGATTTGTCCAAACAGACACTTCTTTAATGGATAAAGAATTAATTGAAAAAGTTTTATCGGCCTTGCCCAATACTGATTTTAATTATTATTACGGTTTAACGGAAGCTTCCAGGTCAACCTTTTTTTCAATAAATAAGCACTTAGATAAAATAAACAGCATTGGAAAAGCTTTGTTTAATGTAGAAATAAAAGTCGTCGATGAATATGGCAAGGATTTGCCAGCGGGCAAAGCAGGAGAGATATGCATTAAAGGGGGACATGTTATCAAAGAGTATTGGAGATGTCCTGAAGCATCAAAAAATATAAAAGATGGCTGGCTAAAAACCGGAGACGTTGGTTTTATTGATAAGGATGGATATTTATATTTCAAATCCAGAAAAGATGATGTTATAAATGTGTCTGGAGAAAAAGTATCTCCGGAAGAAATTGAAGAAGTTGTCAGAAAAATGCCAGGAGTCAAAGATGTTGCAGCTGTTGGCGCGAAGGACAGATTATTGGGGGAGGCGGTGAAGTTATTTATTGTTCCGGATGCTTCAGATTTTGACGTCCAGAGCGTAGTCCAAGAATGTAAAAAGAAACTGGAAAGCTATAAAGTTCCTAAATTAATAGAAGTTATTGAAAAAATTCCGCGTACCGAAAATGGCAAGGTGCGCCGCAATATATTAAAGTAGTTTTTAATATGGACAGTAAAATTCTACCGTTTTTACAAAAAATATATTTTCCAGCAAGCATTTTTTTGGGTAAGCAGAGTTTTATGTTTTTAAAAGCCATTCAGCATGAAAGAAAATTGATTATTATCCCAAAGTCTTTAAAAGATGATAATAAAGAGTTGTTAATTAGTTTATTTGGAGATGAATTTGAGTATTTTTTCCAGGATAGAGAGCCTCAAATTGAGGATTTTAATAAATTAAAAGAACACTGCCAAAAAAATAATTACGACTATCTGATAGCTGTAGGCGGCGGATCAGTTATAGACTCAGTCAAAATGGTTAAAAAAGAATTAAATATAAAAATGGTTGCGTTTCCAACTGCCGTGGGTTCTGGAGCCGAAGTCAGCCAGTACGTCCTTTTAATAGACAACGGAGTAAAAAAAGTTTTTTCTTCTCCGGAATTCTTGCCAGAAATAATTATACTAAATACTTCTTTTTTAAATTCATTAACAAAAGAACAGATTATTTTTCAATCAATTGATGCCTTGTCTCATGGATTAGAAAGCTTGGCTTCTAAAGCGTCAAATCACTTTTCAGACATATTGGCATTAGATTCAATAGAAATTATTTATAGGAACTTAAATAAATTGAATGAAAAAGGAAATAAAGAAGAAATTTTGGAAGAATTGCAAATAGCCAGCATTTTATCCGGATTGGCCCAGAGCAGCGCTGCCACCGGTTTGTGTCACGCTCTCGCGCATTATTTTGGGGTAAAGAATAATATAAGCCACTCAAAAGCAGTTGCTGTTTTCTTGACAGATGTCTTGGATTTGAATTATAAACATACAGACAAATACAGGAAAATAGGGCGGTTAAAAAGTTTGTCTTCAGATAATTTTATTAAAAATATTCAGGAATTATTTAGTAAATTAGAAATAAAATTAGAAAAAATTAATGTTTTGTCAGAAGATATAATAAAAGCAGCTGAGGAGATTAAAAAAGATATTTGCAGCCTTACAAACCCTTATTCTCCGAGCTTGGAAGAGATTATTGAAATCATTAAAAAACACCAATGACAGCTTATTCGTCCATTTTAGAAAAAGAGCCTTTTTCTGCAGTCCAATCAAAAAAGGGAAAACTTCTTTTAACAGAAATTAAAAAGTCAGTTTTGCATCACTACAAAAACTGCCCTGAATTTAAGGCGCTTTTAGATAATAGAGATTTTAATGTCCAAAAAGATTTTAACTTAGAGGATTTTCCATATTTTCCAGCTTCAATTTTTAAAAAATTTGACTTGCTTTCTGTTCCAAAAGGCCAAATTATAAAAACCCTTTATTCAAGCTCTACTTCAGGGCAACCAAGCAAAATAATGATTGACAAAATTACTTCAGATAACCAGATATTGGCCCTCAATAAAATAATGATGAATTTTTTAGGAAAACAGAGAAGGCATTTCATTATTTTTGATACAGAAGAAACGATAGAAAGCAGCCAGGGAGAACTATCTTCAAGAGGCACAGCAATCAGGGGCATGCTCTCACTTGCAAGAAAGATATCTTTCGTTCTTGATAAAGATTTGAATTTGAATGCCGAAAAATTAAAAGTTGCCCTTTTTGGCAAAGAAGAAAATGAAAAAGTCTGTTTCTTCGGTTTCAGCTGGCTGTTTTATAATGTTTATTTAAAAAACAAAGAAAATAAAGAGGTTTTTAATTTTTTTAAGAAAACATCAAGCAGAGACAATATTATTTTACATATTGGCGGCTGGAAAAAACTTAGAGATATAAACGTTTCTAAAGAAGATTTCAACAATAATTTAGAAGAAATGTTTTTTATAGATAAAGGAAAAATTACCGATGTTTATGGCATGACAGAACAGCTTGGGACTGTTTATCCTGATTGCGAATATGGTTACAAACACATGCCCTTATACTCAGAGATAATTATAAGAGATACGAACACTTTAAAGCCTTTGCCGCCGAGGCAAGTAGGTTTTATCCAATTTTTAAGCCCCTTGCCCCATAGTTATCCCGGCATATCTGTGCTTTCCGACGACCTGGGAAAAATTATTGGGATTGATGATTGTAAATGTGGCCGCATGGGCAAGTATTTTGTTTTCGAAAAAAGGTCAGAAAAGGCAGAAATGAAAGGGTGCGGAGATGCATTAAATATTTAAAAAATAGACCGGTATGGAAAAAACAATTATTTTTAATGGACAAAAGACAAAAGAATCTAATTTTGATTTTGATGTAATTATAAAAAACTTGAAGTCAAGGTTAGATTATATGCACGACTTGTCAGAAGACGATATAATTGATTTTTTTGACAAGCTGGTTGATTATTGGCAAGAATCGGGCCTGTTAAAGAAACATAGTTATTTAAAGAATCTTTCAGAGTTTTTTGATAAAGGCAATTTTTCAGAAAAATTAAATATTGCTTTGCATAATAACTATAAAGCCCTAGATGGATTTGTTGATTTAGGAGATAAAGGCCTGCTTTTTCATGCTCAGCCGAGGGGTTTGACTTGCCATTGGTTAGCTGGCAATGTTCCGGTTCTCGGCTTGTTTTCAATTTTCTTTTGCCTGGCAACAAAAAATGTTTGCTTAGTTAAAGCTCCTCTCAGGGGTTTTGAAGAATTAACTGGTTTGCTTGAAACTCTTAACGAAGTGAAAACAGAAAAAATAGACGGCAGGGACTTTTCTAAATCTATAGCTGTTTTATTAATTGAAAACAATGATAAGGAGAGCCATGAGAAGCTTTCTGCTATAGCTGATGTAAGAATAGCTTGGGGAGGTCTTGATGCCGTAAACGCAATTATTGGCTTGAAAAAAAATCTATTTTGCGAGGATATTATTTTTGGGCCAAAATATTCCTATGTTTTAATTGATAAGGAATCGTTAGAAAAAAATCAAAAAAATTTAGTTCAAAGATTAGCAGTAGATGTTTCTGTTTTTGACCAGTACGCCTGTTCTTCTCCCCACACAGTTTTCATTCAGGAAGCCGAGCCGGGACAGGCTGAAAATTTTGCTAAAGAGTTAGCTTCGCAATTAGAGCTGGTAAATAGGGTTTTGCTTCCTAAAATTGAAAAAGACCCGGCAAAATCCGCAGAGATAATTAGCATGAGAGCAGAATATGAATTAAAGGGAAAGGTTTTCAATTCTCCTGGCACTGAATGGACTGTAATTTATACAAAGGAGTCGGGTCTGGCTAAGGGCTGCGGCTCTCGGGTTATTTTTGTAAAACCTATTAAAGATTTAAAAAGTATTAGAGATTATAATAATCGCCAGAAACAGACACTGGGAACGGGATTGACGCAAGAGAACAAATTAAAATATCTTGATTCAATCACTCAGAAAGGAATTGATAGGTGTCCGAATCTTGGATACATGACATTTTATGAATCACCCTGGGATGGGATGTTTGTTCTGGACAGATTGATTCGCTGGGTGACCACGCACAAAGATATTTAATAGTTTAATTTCATGGAAAAAAATATTCAAAAACATTCGTCAGCTATTTGCGGAGAAAATTTTCAGCACGAATACAATGTGGTTATATACGAAAACGTCAGAATAGGAGATAACGTATTTTTAGGCAACAACGTTATTATCTACCCCGACACTGTTATTGGCGATAATGCAGTTGTTTTTGACAATGCTGTTTTGGGAAGGATTCCCATGCTTGGCCCAGCCAGCCTTTCTTCTGTTGATTCGTCGTTATGCCCCTTAGTTTTGGGTTCTAATGTTATTATTGGCACTTCTGCTGTTGTTTATCGCGGGACAAAGATAGGCGATTATTCGTATATAGCCGATATCGTTCATATAAGAGAAAGTTGCCATATCGGCAGCTATTGTTCTGTCGGCAAATGTACCTCATTAGAGCCAAAAGTCATTATGGAAGACAGGGCAAAAATAGCTGCCTGTTCCCAGATAGCTGCTTTAACAGAGCTTAAAAAAGGGTGTTTTGTCGGCGCAGATGTTTCTATTTGCACTGATACATCGTTCGGTAGAATAAAAAATGCAGATAAAAAAGTGATTATAGAAAAAGGAGCGATGATAGGCAGCAATGCTTCTATCGGCCCAGGAGTAACAATAGGCAGGAATGCAATGGTTGCTTTGGGCGCAGTGGTATTGAGAAATGTGCCAGAGAATAAAGTTGCTTTCGGAAATCCAGCTAAGATAATGTGGGACGTTGATAAAAAATTACAACAAAAAAATGTTTAATTTTAAGTTATGAAATATTGTAAAAAATGCGTTCAGCCAAATACCAGGCCAGGAATTGTTTTTGATAAAAAAGGAGTTTGTATGGCCTGCCGTTTAGCTGAACAGCATAACAGAATTGATTGGCCAAAAAGGAGAAAAGAGCTTGAAGAAATCGCTGATTTTGGCAGGAAAAACAATGTTTCGGGGTATGATTGCATAGTTGGAGTGAGCGGAGGAAAAGATAGCACCCGCCAGTCGATTTATGTAAGAGACGAGCTTGGCTTAAAGCCATTGCTTGTTTCCTGCAATTATCCGCCGGAACAGTTGACAGAAAGGGGAGCTCACAATTTATCAAATCTTGTATCTTTGGGTTTTGACTGCATCCAGATTGCTCCGGATCCAAAAGTTTGGAAAAAATTAATGCTTCAAGGGTTTTTAAAATATGGAAATTGGTGCAAATCAACAGAAATGGCTCTTTATGCTTCAGCTCCAAAAATTGCAATTGCTTACCACATCCCTCTGGTTTTTTTGGGGGAGAGCGAAATGATGGCTTTTGGGGTTGCTGATTCTGGCGACGGGGGAGACGCTAACAAAATGAAATACGGCCATACCTTACAAGGAGGCGACCCAAAGACGAACAAACTTATTACAAAAGAAATAAAAGATCAAGACCTTTTTTGGTACCGCTATCCTTCAGACGAAGAAATGGCTTGGGGCAAATTAAAAGTTGTTTTTTTGGGTTATTATATAAAAGATTTTACAAGATTTAAAAATGCGGAGTTTGCCATAAAGCGAGGACTTGAAATCCGCAACGACTCGCCCGAAGACATCGGGGATTTCTACGGATTCTCAGCCTTAGACGACGACCACGTAATAGTAAACCAAATGTTAAAATATTTGAAGTTTGGATTTGGCCAAGTTACAGATCAAACATGCGAAGCCATACGGCTTGGGATGATGACAAGAAAAAAAGCCATAGAACTTGTTAAAAAATATGACGGTAGATGCGCAGACAGGTTTATAGAAGGTTTTTGCAGATACCTCGGCATTAATAAAAAAAATTTTTGGAGGGTTGCTGAATTTTACCGCAACAAAGATATTTTTAAGAAAGATGCTAAAGGAAATTTTAAAATTAAAATTCCTATTGAATAGAAGTTATGAAAAACAAAATTCTTATTATTGATTACGGAGTGGGAAACGATCAGTCGGTTATAAACGTAATTGATTTTTTAGGTTATGATTTTTTGGTTTCCAACAAAAAAGAAGATATTTTAAAATCATCAGCCTACATTCTCCCCGGCGTAGGAGCTTTCAATGAAGCAATGAAAAACCTTAACAGTCTTGGAATTACAGAATTATTAAAAAAACAGGTTTTGTCAAATAAAAAACCCATATTCGGAATCTGCCTTGGCTTTCAGGTGCTGGCTGATTATTCAGAAGAAAACGGATTTCATGAAGGGTTGGGTTTCATTAAGGGCGGGGTTGTCAAATTAGAGGCAAAAAGGGGTTTAAGGGTTCCTCATGTTGGTTGGAATACACTAAAGATTATAAAAAAAGACCCTTTATTCTCAAACATAGACAAAGAGCCGAGTTTTTATTTTGACCATAGCTATCATTTAAGATGCGATAATTCTTATATTTCAGCAGAATGTTTTTACGGAAGAGACATAGCGGTAGCCGTGCAAAAAGATAATATATTCGGCGTCCAGTTTCATCCTGAAAAAAGCCAGAATAACGGACTAAAATTATTCAGGTCATTTTTTAATTATTTAAACGTTAAGCATGCTTAAAAAAAGGATTGTGGCGTCTTTAACAGTTAAAAACGGGATGGTTGTCCAAAGCATCGGATTTAATAAGTATTTGCCCATCGGCAGAGTTGATATTTCTGTTGAGTTTCTAAACAAGTGGGGAATAGATGAAATTGTTCTGCTTGACATTGATGCGACAAATCAGAACAGAAATCCTAATTTTAACATGGTTACTGAAGCTTCCAAAAAAAGTTTCGTTCCGCTAACTGTGGGCGGCGGAATTAAAAATTTAGAAGACATTAGAAAGCTTATTCATTTTGGAGCAGACAAAATTTCAATAAATAAAGTTGCTTTAACCAGCCCCAAAATTATAAAAGAGGCTTCAGAGGTTTTTGGAAACCAGTGCATAGTTGTTTCAATTGATGTTAGAAAAAATAAAAATCGTTATGAGGTTTATTCAGACAACGGTAAAAATCCCACCGGGTTGAATCCTGTGAAATGGGCGAAAGAAGCAGAAAAATTAGGAGCAGGAGAAATACTTTTAAATTCGATAGACAGAGATGGGTTAAAGCTTGGTTATGATTTAAGCATAATCAAGAGAGTAGCTAATTCCGTTTCTATTCCCGTTATCTGCGCTGGAGGCGCGGGGCATCCGAAACATTTTTTAAAAGTCTTTATGAAAACAAAGGCAATGGCAGCCGCCGCCGGAAATTTTTTCCATTTTACAGAACACAGTCCGATAGTTGTTAAATCTTATCTTTTGAAAAATGGAGCAGACGCAAGGCTGGATACTTACGCTGATTATAAAGGAATAAATTTTATTGAAGAATCCGGCAGAATATCAAAAAGACAGGACAATTATTTAGACAGGATTAGATTTGAATATATATTAGATGAGATTATATAGAAAATAAATTTATTATGCGATATTGTAAAAGATGTTTATATCCTGAAAATCATCCTCTTGGCATAGTTTTTGATGACCAGGGAGTTTGTTCTGGATGCAGAATCCACGATGAAAAAGATATTATTGATTGGAAAGAAAGAGGTAAAAAATTGAGAGAAATACTTAATAAATTCAGGAATAAAGACAATAAAAATTATGACTGCATAATTCCGGTCAGCGGGGCCAGGGATTCATATTTTATAGTCCACATTATAAAAAATGTTTATAAGATGCACCCCTTGCTCGTTTCATATAATAAGCAATATAACACCAAAAGAGGAATAAGAAATTTGGCATATTTAAGGACGATTTTCGGTTGCGATTTCAATATGCTTACGGTTTCTCCTATCACAGTTAAAAAAATAACCCGCTATACCGTTAAAAAGCTGGCGAGCATTTATTGGCATTGTTTGGCCGGCCAGACAGTATTTCCTGTCCAAATAGCGGTGCGGCTTAAAATCCCTTTGATTATCTGGGGCGTTCATCAGGGGTGCGACCAAGTAGGAATGTTTTCTCATTTAGACGAAGTAGAGATGACAAGAAAATACAGAAAAAACCACGACCTTATGGGTTTTGAGGCGGAAGACTTAATAGATGGAAAAGAAGGCATAACAGAGAATGATGTTCAGGCCTTTAAGTATCCGCACGACAAAGAAATTGAGAAAGTGGGAGTCAGAGGCATTTATCTGGGCAATTATATCCGCTGGGATTCAAAAAAACAGCACGAGCTGATGATTAAATTATATGGTTACGAGACGGCAGAGCAGCGCAGAACATTTGATGCTTATAACGACGTTGACTGCTTTAATTATTCAGACCTGCATGACTACATAAAATTTTTAAAGTGGGGGTATGGAAAAGTTACAGACCAAGCCTCAAGAGAAATACGGTTAAAAAAATTAACCAGGCAAGAGGGCGTAGAATTAGTAAAAAAATATCAAAACATTTTACCGTCAGAAAAGAGCCTAAAACTTTTTTTAGATTGGCTGGGAATGGCTGAAAAAGATTTTTTCAAATATATTGATGAAAAAAGAGACCCAAGAATATGGAAAAAAGAAAAGGGAAAATGGAAACTTTTAGATTCAATAATAGACCATGTTAATGACCAAGGAGTTGACAAAGGCCTTAAGAAAAAAGAAAATTGTAAATTTATTATAACGTCTGCCAGAGGCCTAAAATCAAAAGAAGATAAATATGTTTTAATAGGCAGGGGCTGGTCAGATAAAAATTAAAAATTAAAAATGAAAAAAGTTTTGCCGCCATACAATTCAATAGGAAAGGAAGAAAAAACAGCCGTTCTAAAGGTAATGGACAGAAAGATTCTTTCTGATTTTATCGGCCATGCCGGAAAGTATTTTTTAGGAGGGAAATATGTAAAAGAATTGGAAAAAAGATTCTGTAATTATTTTGTGGTAAAATACGCTGTAAGCTTTAATTCGGCTTCAACGGCTTTGCAGGCAGCCGTAGGGGCTTTAGGAATAGGCCCCGGAGATGAAGTGATAACTTCGCCATATACAATGTCAGCCACAGCTTCAGCTATTCTTTCTAACAATGCTGTACCGGTTTTTGCTGATATCAAAGAAGACAATTTTTGTCTTGACCCGAAATCTGTAGAAAAATTAATTAATAAAAAAACCAAAGCGATATTGTCTGTAAATTTATTCGGGGGGTCTGCCGATTATAAGGAAATTTTAAGAATTGCCAGAAAATACAATATTAGGGTTATTGAAGACAACGCTCAGTCTCCGGGAGCTAAATATGGCGGAAAATTTGCAGGCACCATCGGAGACGTTGGGATTTTCAGTTTTAATGTCCATAAAGTCATCCAATCGGGAGAGGGCGGAGTGCTGGTAACTAATAATAAAAAATACGCTTTCCGCAGCCGATTGATTAGGAACCACGGCGAGGCTATAATAAATGATTTATATAAAAAAGAAAAAATATATGAGCCGATTTTAGGCAATAATTATCGCATGACAGAACTTCAGGCAGCTGTCGCCATAGAGCAGCTTAAAAAGCTGGATAAATTAAATAAACAAAGGATAGCATTAGCTGACTATTTGTCAAAAAAGCTTAAAAAATTTCCTTGGCTAATGCCTCCGCAAATTAATAAAAATAGCATTCACGTTTATTATGTTTATCCGGTCAGGTTCTTGCCAGAAAAAATAAAAATAAAAAGGTCTACTTTTGTGAAAGCCATGGAATTAGAGGGATTCGGCTTTAACGAAGGGTATCAAGAGCCTCTTTACTTATTCCCCATTTATCAGAAGAAAGAAATTTATCCTAATTCTAAATTCCCCTTTGTCTCAGAAGAATATCCGCACGATATAAATTACAATAAAGGAATCTGTCCTGTGGCTGAAAAGATGTACGAGAAAGAGTTTTTGTGCACTAATATCTGCCAACCGCCACAGACGAAAAAAGAGATTGATTTATTTGTGATGGCGATAGAAAAAGTTGAAAAAAATATTAATAATTTAAAGAGACATGAGCGCCAAGAAAAAATATAAAATTATTTTTGCGGCAAAAGACAAGGGAGGATTTGACGCCATTTTGCCCGTGATTAGAAAACTAAAAATAAACAGCAAGTTTAAATTATTTATATTGTTAGATAATCCGGCCTATTTGTTTGCCAAAAAAGAAAAAATAAAGCCTTTTTTTGCCGGAAATAAACCCTCTCGGGAGATTGAGAGTCTGATAAAAAAAATAGACCCAGACATTATTTTAACCGGAACCAGCCGCGGTTTTTCTATTGAAAAAAAAATAATTAACATAGCTAAAAAACTTAGTAAAATCAGTCTGTCTGTTGTTGATTGCATGGGAAACTATCAGGAAAGATTCGGTAAAAAATTAGAATTTCTGCCAGACTATGTTTTGGCCTTAGACCAAAACATGAAAGAAGATATAGAAAAGCAGGGAGCGCTTAAAAGCAGGATTATAGTTGCGGGCAATCCAAGGTTTGATAAGTTTTTAAATATCAAAAAATCAAAAGAAAGCAAAAACTTAATAGTATTTTATTCTCAGCCTTTTTCTGAAATAAGATACAATAGGCTAAATGAAATAGAGATATTTGAAGATGTGGTGGAAGTTATTGAAAAAAAATATCCCGATAAAAAAATTATTGTTAAGTTGCACCCTGCGGAAAAAAAATATAAAAAATTCAATAAGACGATAAAAAACACAAAACTAAATATAATAATAGAAAAAAAATTAGACCCGGACATACTAAGCAAAAAAGCAGAATTAATAATCGGCATGAATTCTGTTGTTTTATTTGACGCAGCGCTGATGGGAAAAAGGGTATTAAGCTATTGCCCTGGCGGGCGCAAGCAAGAAAATTCAATTAAAGATTTTTTAGGGAAGGAAAATTTTGCGCGCGATAAATCAGAATTTTCCCAAAAATTAGAAAAGATTTATACAAAAAGCGCTTTGCGTCCGCAAAATTTTAAAGAATATCTTAACAGAAAATCAACAGATAAAGTGATAAATTTTATGGAAAAGATTTTAAGAGAGAAAAAGATTGTGTGCGTTATACAGGCAAGAATGGGTTCATCCCGCTTGCCGGGCAAAGTAATGTTTGATTTGCTTGGGAAGCCGGTTTTGCTGCACGTTGTTGACAGGGTTTTAGACGCTAAAAAACTCGATCATATCATAGTGGCCACCACAACAAAAAAAAGAGACGACGCGATTGTAAAACTAATAAAAGGCTATCATCCCAACGTAAGCATTTTTAGGGGGCCAGAAATGGACCTTTTGGATAGGTATTATAAAGCAGTTGAAAAATATAAGCCTAGAATAATTGTGAGAATTACAGCTGATTGCCCTTTAATAGACCCCGAAATCATAGACAAAGTTACAGAAGCCGCAATAAAGCTTAAAGCAGATTATGTCTCCAATACGCTTAATAAAAGAACATATCCCAGGGGATTAGATGTAGATGCTTTTTCTTTCGGCTTGCTAAAAGAACTGCAGGAAAACGTAATATGGAATCTTGATAGAGAACACGTTATTCTTTTTACAAGAAGGAACCCCAGCTTATTTAAATGTAAAACAATCATAAACAAAAAAGATTATTCTTCTTACAGAATAACATTAGACGAAAAAGACGATTATAGGCTGATTAAAAAAATATACCAGAAAATTTATCCACACAATCCGGATTTTAGAATGAAAGACATTATTAATCTTTTTGAAAAAGAGCCAAAGCTTACTAAAATAAACCAATATGTTGAACAAAAGAACCCACACTTCTAAAAAGCTGAAAATTGTTGCTTGCATTCAGGCAAGAATGGGCTCAAAAAGGCTTAAGAAAAAAGCCCTGCTTAAAATCAGGAATAAAACCATAATTCAAATTATTATTGACAGGCTGAAAAAGAGCAAAGAGGTTGATGATATTATCCTTTGCACTTGCGATACTAAAGAAAATGATATTTTAGCAGAACACGCCAAAAGCATCGGCTTGAAATGCTATAGGGGAAGCGAAAGCGATTTAATATCAAGGCATCTGGGTGCTGTACAAAAAATGAAAGCCGACGCTATTTTGAAAATAACAGCAGATTGCCCATTAGCAGATTCAAAGCTTGTTGATAGAATCTCCGCGTTTTATAGGAAAAATTATAAAAAATTTGACTTTATAACAAACTGTTTTCCTCCGACATATCCTGATGGCTTGGATATTAACATAGTGCCGACGCGCGTTTTAGAAAAACTGGATAAAGAAATTAAAAATCCCTTATACAGAGAATATTTTGTAACTTACATTATGGAAAATCCCGGGAAATTCAGGATATATAATTTCAGGAATTCTAAAGATATGTCTTATCTAAGATGGACGTTAGATTATCCGGAAGACCTAAATGTTATTAAGAAGATATTCGGTTATTTCAAAAAAGAAGAAGGATTTTTCATGGCAGACATCTTGAAGCTTATAAAGAAAAACCCGGGAATTTCAAAGATAAACGAAGGAAGAGTAGATAAAGTTATCATTCGCAACATAAGAAGCGGCGTTTATCACGAAGAAATTAAAAAAATAAAAAAACAAAAGCATGAACCCCGTTAGAAGTCAAATAAAAAACGGGGCAAGTAAACACTAAAGAGTTCGTCTGAAATTAATTATGCATAAATTATATAAAGACAAACTTCTAACGGGGTGAATAAAACATATTTTTTAAAAGGCATAAATGTAATCTTGAAGCCGATTGAAACAAAAGATCTGTCAAAAACAGCGGCTTTTATTGAGAAATGGGTTAACGACGAAGTCGTGACCTATTATCTTTTTACGGGTCAAAGGCCTAAAAACAAAAAACAAATCATAGAAGATTTAAAAAGGCATCAGGAATCAGAAAATAATGTTATTTTTCTTGTTGCCGACTCGGCAACAGAAAAAAGCATTGGATATGCCGGTCTTTATGATATTAATCTTACTGCCAGAAAAGCAGAGTTTAGAGTTTTAATAGGCGAAAAAGAATTCTGGGGAAAGGGATACGGAACAGAAATTACAGAATTATTAACTTATTACGGCTTTGATAGATTAAATCTTAATAGAATCTATTTAGGCTGTACGGCCGACAATAAGGGAGCCGGAAAGGCCTATGAGAAGGCAGGGTATGTTTATGAGGGAACTTTAAAAGAGGACATTTATAGAAACAGCAGATATTATGATTCAATAAAGATGGCTATTTTGAGAAAAGATTATTATAAAAAATTTCATAAAATATATTCAAAAAAATTTTCCATCATAAAGAAATGAAAAAAAATAAAAAATATAAAGTAGCGATTATCGGCTCTGGAAAAATAGCGATAGAAGTTGATAATTATTCTAAAATAACTCAGCCGGCCACCCACGCCGGCGCGTTCCAGCTGCACCCGAGGACAGAAATAGTCGGATTTTCAGATATATATAAAGAAAGATTGTACAAGACTCAAAAATATTTTCCCGGCATTCCTGTTTTTCTTTCAACAGAAAGGATGTTAAAAGAAACAAGGCCGGACATTGTTTCCATCGCCACTTATCCTAATTCCCATTTAGGGTTGATTAAATTAGCGATAAAAAACAAAGTAAAAGGGATTGTTTGCGAGAAGCCGATGGCTGACACCCTGAAAGACGCAAAAGAGATAATAAAAATTTGCAGGGGTGGCAAAGTCGTCTTGCTTATAAATCATATGCGCAGATTTGACCCTTTAATTAGAGAATGGCAGAAAGAAATAAAAAACGGCTTAATAGGAGATATTGTACAGTCCACTTGCTATTATTATAACGGGCTTTTGAACAACGGCACCCACACAATCGACCTCTTAAGATTTTTTTTAGGAGAAATAAAGTGGGTTAGGGGAATAATAAATAAGGAAACCACAGTTTCAAAAAGAGACCAAAATATTGACGGAGTGGTCGGCTTTGAAAACGGGACTAGGGCTTTTTTGCAAACCCTGCCCAAAAACTATGGATTTTCAAGTTATTATTTTTATGGGACAAAAGGAAGATTTTTGATAAAGAACGCCGGATATAAAATAGAGCTGCGAAAATTAATAGAGAATAAAAATTACAAAAATTATTACCAGCTGTCTGAGCCGATTATACAAAAAGGGAGGCTAAGGAGTTTTATGATGCCCATGGCAAACCATATAGTAGCTTGTCTTGACGGCGAGGAAGAGCCATTAGACACGGGAGAAGATGGTTTAGCGGCTATAAAAATTGTTTCTGCTTTAAGAAAAAGCGCGAAAGATAACGGTAAAATTGTAAAGTTAAATTAATGTACTCATATTTGAAATTTATAAAACAAATTTTGCTAATTGGATTTATTGAGCTGTTGGGCATTTTGCAGACTATAATTTTTTTACCTGTTATTACCAAGCTTTTGGGGGTAGAGGATTATGGCATATGGACTCAAATAAAGATTACAGTAAGCCTGCTTGTTCCCTTTACCTTTTTAGGTTTGCATGAGGCCTTGGTAAGATTTTTGCCGGGTGAAAAGAATAGAGAAAAAATTCAAGAAGGAATTTATTCTTCTTTAGTTTTAGTATTTTTGGCAAATTTATTAATTGTTATCTTAATTTTTGCCCTTTCAGACCAGCTTGTTTATTTTTTAAAGTTTAATTCAGCATTCATAAAATTTTTATCTTTGATAGTTATTTTTGAAGCCCTGAATACGATTCTTTTAACGGTGACAAGGGCGTTTCGAGACATATGGAAATATTTTTGGTTTGCGTTTTTAAAATTGTTCGGGGAAATTGGTTTGGTGGTACTGGCTGTATTCTTGGGTTATGGTTTATATGGAGCAGTTATCTCTTTACTGCTTATTAGGGTAATCCTTTTCTTTGTTTTGTCTATCTATGTTTTGGCGAAAACCGGCATTAAGATGCCTATTTTTTCTTTGGCAAAAGATTATTTATCTTTCGGCCTCCCCACGGCGGTGGACGGAATTTCTTATTGGGTAATAACTTCCGTTGACCGCTATTTTATAGGGTTTTTTTGGGGCATACTTTTTGTAGGATATTATGCGCCAGCTTATTCTTTGGGAACCCTTTTAACCGCTTTTCTTTTCCCCGTTGCTTTTATGCTGTCTGTTGTTTTGCCCAAAGCATTTGACGAGGACAAAATAGAGGAAGTAAAAAATTATTTGAGCTACTCTCTAAAATATTTTTTGTTGATAGCGGTTCCTGCGGGATTTGGTATGTCCGTTCTCTCAAAACAGCTGCTTTTGATATTATCAACAAAAGAAATAGCAGATAGCGCCCATTCTATAGTTCCCTTTATTTCGGTTAGTATCATCTTTTACGGCATTTCTTACTTTTTCAGCGAAGTGCTTATTTTAGCTAAAAAAACAAAAACTATAGCTTTGGTATGGACGGTCGGAGCTCTTCTCAATTTTATATTGAATATAATTTTTATCCCGTCTTTCGGGATTTTAGCCGCCGCCATCACCACTCTCGCCTCTTATTCATTATGCCTCATATTAATGGCGTATTTCTCGAAAAAAGAGCTCAAATTTAATATTGATTTTATTTTTATGATAAAAACCATATTGGCCTCAGTCCCAATGGCCATATTAATATTATTTTTTAATCCCCAGGGATTTTTTCACGTTTGCCTTTCAGTATTATTAGGAGCTGTAATTTACTTTATATTGATATTCTTTTTTAAAGGTCTTGGCAGAAAAGAAATTATTTTTTTAGAAAATTTAATAATTCCTTCTGTCAAGGGTTAAGTAAAATTATGAAGTGGTGTTTTTTAGTAAATAGCGCCTCGTTGTTGCCAATTTTTTTCGGAAAATTAGCCAAAGAAATAGTTAAGACAGGCGATGATTGCCTTGTTATTTTAAGCAGCAAATATGCCGAATATGACAAAAAGAGATTTTTTCCCAATGAGATAAAATTTATTTCTGCGATAGATTGGATTGTCAATAATCACAGAGAGAAAGAAAGAGAATTTTATGGACTTTCTTGGAAAGAATTTTTCCCGCTTTTTTACAGGAACAGGTGGGGGAATGTTGATTATAACAAATCAATCAGAATAACTTTACAACACATTCAATTTTTTAAGTTTATTCTTGAGAAAGAAAAACCAGATATAATAATTTCAGAATCGCCCGGCGGATTGTTTCATGAAATTGCTTATCACTTTTGTAAGAGGAATAACACACCGTATTTAGGAATGGAAAGCTCTAAATTTAATGACCGGATGGATATTTATGATACAAAATACCTAACTTGCTCAAAATATGGAAAAACTTTTAATCAGCTGTCTGATAATGATATATCAAGCGAGGAAAAAAAGTACGTTCAGAAATTTATAAAAGAATTTATATCACATAAAACGTCGGTATTAGCAGATGATATCCAGCTTAATAAAGTTTACTTCAGTCAGTTCGGAATTGTCATTCATTATATAAAAAGACTAAAGGATATGTCAGGGATCTTGTTAAAATATTTAATCAAAAGAAAAGCTTTTAAAGATTTTGATTGCGAAAGTGAAAGCGTGGTAAAAACAGCCCTTTCAGCTCCCTTTAGAATGGAAAAAAGGCAGCTTAAAATCTTATTGCAGAAGAATGTCTTTTCTAAACTTGGAGCCGAGGACGAGAAATTTTTCTTTTACCCCCTTCAACTTCAGCCAGAATCATCTACTTCTGTTTGCGCCACTTATTACTACGACCAGCTGAATACAGTTAAAAATATAGCATTCGCCCTGCCTTTTCCCTATAGACTTTTTGTGAAAGAGCATCCAGCGTCCGTTGGCTTAAGGTCAGAAAGCTTCTACAATGAACTAAAAAAGCTCCCGAACGTAGTTTTAATCGAGCCTGGAGAAAGCGTGCAGGAACTTATTAGGAGATCAGACGGCGTTATTGTTTTAACCAGCACCGTAGGGATGGAGGCGGCTTTAGTCGGCAAGCCAGTGTATGTTTTTGGCAAAGTGTATTATTCCCACCATCCGTTTTGCAGAAAGGTTAGCAGTTTTGAAGAGCTGAAAGAAAAAATAGAAGAAGATGCAGAAAACAGAAATGACGTTGATTTAAGCGGTTTAGAAAATATCAATAATCGTTTTATTGTCGCTCACTTCAGAAATACAATCCAGGGCACAATACCTTTGGCGGCAATCGGCGAAGACACCAATAATTATAAGCAGATTCTGATTGATTTGAAAAATTTCATCAAACATTAAAGATTATGCAATTAGAAACATTAAAAAAATGCGATATTTGCGAAAGCGATAAGATAATACGTCTTGATTCTAAAAATAATATATGCAGGTGCGGTGCTTGCGGATATATTTTTGATAATCCTAGGCCTGCCACTGAAGAAATTATAAAGTTTTATTCTCAGCCAAGCCAGTACGGATTTTGGTTTGAGGAGGCGCGGGACTTATTGTGCCAAAGGCGCTTGAAAATGATTCAAAAACATAAAAAACATGGCAAGTTGTTGGATATTGGAGCGGGCCCCGGTCAATTTCTAAATCAAGCTAAAGTTTTTTTTGATGTGGATGGAACAGAAATATCAAAAACGGCGGTTAGGCTGGCAAAAGAAAAATATAACATAGATTTAATTGAGGGCGAGTTTGAAAAAATTGACTTTAAAGATTCTAAATTTGATGCAATAACCATTATTCATACATTAGAGCACGTGCCCAGCCCCTCTTTTATTGTTAAAAAATGCCGGACTTTGTTGAAAGAAGATGGAGTGTTAATTATAGCTGTTCCAAACGACATACAATCTTTCAAGGCGTGGGCAAGAATTCTATTATCAATTTTTAAGGTCAGCAGATGGAAAAACCGGGGGATATTCGGTTTCCCCAGAATAACCTTGGACGGCGCGATGTCTGAAATCCATATTTCTCATTTTACTTCCGCAGTTCTTAAAACCCTTCTTATAAAGCAAGGATTTATTGTCATTAAAGACACGTTAGACCCGGGGTATCTTCTTAAAAAATACAAAAGAATTTTTTACGATATATTATATTTGTGCTGCATGATTTTTAAAAAAATCACCGGCAGAAATTATTTTTCCTCTATTTGGATGGTGGCAAAAATTCAAAAAGCTCCGGAGGCTTGTCCAATTTGCAGACAAGGGAAGCGCTTTAAATTTATTAAGGATTTTAGCAAAGAGCAAACCAGATATTCTTTATACCAATGCCTTGAGTGCCAGGTTCAATTTTGGCTTCCATTAGAGTCTATTATTAAGGAATGGCAGGAAGATGTTGATCAAAACAAAGTAAGGCGGTTGTTAAATTCTGAAATGAACAGGGAATATCATCAGCTTTTTTTAAAAAGAAACAAATCATTTTTAAAATATACAAAGGTTTTGGATTTGGGATGCGGCGCAGGGGAGTTTATATTAAAACTCGAAAAAATAGGGTGCGAGGCGTTTGGAATAGATTTTGACGAAGGGGCAATAAAGATAGCCAAGAATAATTTTGGCCTAAAAAATGTCTTTTCTATGAGTTTTGACGATTTTTTCAATAGAACAGACGTTGGAAAGTTTGATATAATAACTTTTTTTGAGGTTTTAGAACACCTTGAGGCCCCCGCAGATTTTATGAATAAAATCAAAAAATTTTTAAAGCCTGGGGGTAAAATTGTTTTTAGCACCCCCAGCAGGGAAAGATTTTTTGTTAACGCAAATAAGTGGGATTTTCCTCCTCACCACCTGACTAGGTGGGACAAAGAGTCAATTGAAAATATATTTTCAAAATACGGTTTTAAAGTGGATTTTGTTGATTATGTTGAAGTTTTTAAAATTATAATGGGAGCGGTTGACGGCAAGCTGAGGTCCGGGCTAGTCCAAAAAACACTGAATGCCGGGAATCTCGGCAAAAAAAGGATATTTTTTTCTAAGATTTTATATCTTTCAGCTAAAGCAAAGCAATGGATTTTAGCTGGAATTCCGGCTGTAATCCTATGGTTTTTTGGGAAAATAATTAAAAGGAACAACGGAATTATCTACGTTGAATTAAGTTTAAAATGAAAATTATCTTTTTACTGCCGACCTTAAGTGCGGGAGGAGGAGAAAGAGTAGCCTCTGAGCTGTCTTTGGGTCTGCCAAATAGCATTGAAAAAATCATAGTTCTTTTCAAAAAAGAAATTTCTTATCCTTATAAAGGGAGAATTATTTCTTTAGATATTTTAAAACCTTCTGGCATTCTTCAAAAAGCAATCTGTTGTTTTTTAGGATTGTTAAGATTCAGGAAATTAGTGAAAAAAGAAAAACCAAATTATGTAATAAGTTTTGGGCATTTGCCAAATCTTATCAATATTTTTTCTACCTGCTTGCCGGCAGGCATGGGAGCCAAGTCAGTGGTGAGGATAGATAATTTTTATTCTTCTTCCTGCCAAGGTTTTGGAGGAAAAATTTATAGAATTTTGGTTAGACTCTTATTCAATAAGGCAGATATAATAATGCCGGTTTCAAAAGAATCAGCAAATGACTTAGTTAGAAATTTTAAAATTAAAAGAGAAAAAATAAAAGTAATTTACAACCCATTGAATATAAAAGAGATAGAAAGATTAGCAAAAGAGCCTTTAGATAAAGAATACGAAGATATTTTTAAGAATCCTGTAATAATAAATATGGGCCAAATGGGAAAGCAAAAAAATCAAAAAGATTTAATAAAAGCTTTCAAGAAAATAAAAGAAGGGATAAAAAATGCAAAGCTTGTTATTTTGGGGCAGGGGAATTTAGAGCCGGAATTAAAAGGCCTTTCAATGTCCCTGGGCATAGAAAATGATGTCTATTTTTTAGGCTGGCAGAAAAACCCTTTTAAATTTTTAGCAAGGTCAAAAATTTTTGTTTTGTCTTCTTTATGGGAAGGCCTACCTTATGTTTTGCTGGAAGCTATGGCTTCAGGCCTTCCGGTTGTTTCTTATGACTGCCGGTCTGGCCCCAGGGAAATTTTAGCGCCAAAAACTGATTCAAGTTTTCAAACAAAAGGCATTGAGTATGCTGAATACGGAATTTTAATTGAACCAGAAAATAAGGAATCGTTAAGCGAAGCTGCATTAGAGTTTTTTTTAGACAGCGATTTATCTGAAAAGCTAAAAGAGAAATCTAAAAAAAGAACAATGTCTTTTGATATTAAAAATATTATTAAAGAGTGGAATTTTTTATATGAGTGAAACCCTTAAAAAAATAAAGTTTTTTTTGGAACTGTTTTTAAGAGATATTTTTAATTTTGAAAAAATAAATTTGTTTATAAAAGTTTTTCCGTACACAATGGTTGGATATAAAAGGTTATCCAACGTTTATGAGCTGGTTAAAAAAATAAGAAAAGATAAAATAGAGGGGGATTTCGTAGAGTGTGGCGTATGGAAAGGAGGATGTTCGGCGGTAATGGGTTTTGTTGCCGAAAAAGAGAGAGGCGGGCGTAAAACGTGGCTTTTCGACTCTTTTGAAGGATTGCCAGAGCCGACCAAAGAAGACGGAAAAGTTGCCATAGAATACAGTGGCGACAAGTCCGGAGGCAGATTAAATACAATAAAAAAATGCGTGGGTCCGATGGAAGATGTTAGAAAAATATTTTTTGAGATATTAAAAATAAAACCAGAAAATGTTGTTATAAAAAAAGGATGGTTTCAGGATACTCTCCCCGTCGAAAAAGAAAAAATTGGGAAAATTTCTATTTTAAGATTAGACGGCGACTGGTACGAGTCAACAAGATGCTGTCTTGAGAATTTGTATAAAAATGTTATTATAGGAGGATATATAGTGATAGACGATTATGGACATTGGGAAGGGGCGAGAAAGGCCCTCGATGAATTTTTTATAAAGGAGGGGATAAAATCTAAAATGATTAAAATAGATTGCACGGGCGTATTTTTTAAAAAATCTTAGAGAATGGAGATAAAAAACGTTTGTATTATAGGAATGGGGTTTATTGGTACGACTTTGGCAGCTGTTTTAGCGGAAGCTGGTTTTTGCGTTTTTGGAATAGAAAAAGATAAAGAAAAGTTAGAATTATTAAAACAGGCAAAGCCTCATTTTCACGAAAAAGGGCTGCCAGAATTATTATCTAAGCAGTTGAATAAAAACCTTTTTGTTTTTGATAAAATACCCGATGGTAAAAAAATTGATGCTTTTATTATTTCTGTTGCCACGCCAGTAGACGAAGCGACAAAAAAACCAGACTTAAGCTACATAAAATCTGCAGTAGAAGATTTGTTGCCGCATTTGAAGGAAGGCCAGCTCGTTATGCTAAGGAGCACAGTCCCAGTTGGAACGACAAGAAATTTTGTTTTTCCGATGCTTGAAGAAAAAGGCAAAAATATTTATTTGAGTTTTTGCCCGGAAAGAACAGTAGAGGGGAAAGCCTTGGAGGAACTAAAAACCCTCCCCCAAATTATAGGGGAACTGGATAACCATTCAGGAGATTTATCTGCAAAGATTTTTTCTCAAATAACACCAGCCATTGTCAGAACCAGTTCTTTGGAGGCAGCTGAAATAATAAAATTGATAAACAATAGTTATAGAGATTTTAACTTTGCATTTGCAAATCAAACAGCTTTAATATGCAAGAGTCTTGGCTTAGACGCCAAGGAGATTGTTGAGGCGGCCAATTATGGCTATGAAAGAAGCGGTGTTTTGCACTCCGGTTTTGTTGTCGGCGGGAAAGCTGGATTTGTCGGCGGAGTCTGCCTTGAAAAAGACCCCCATATTTTAGCCAGCTCTTCTGATATAAATGTTGCATTAATAAAAGCGGCAAGGGAATTAAACGAAGGTTTAATAAGCCATGTTTTTGACAGGGCAAGGAAACATTTGAAAGAAAAAAACATACCGATAAGCCATGCCAAAATCTTCATTTCCGGCTTCGCGTTTAAGGGTCATCCTGAAACAGACGATATGAGGGGTTCTCCTGCCGTAAACCTTGTTAAATTTTTTAAAAAATTAGGAATTAAAGACATGTTTGGACACGATTTTGTTGTAAGCCCGGAAAATGTTGAAAGCTCGGGCGTAAAATTTTGTTCTATTGAGAAAGGCTTTAAAACGGCCGATGTATTAATATTCATGAATAACCACAAAAAATATAACGATATTAATATATCTGGCCTGGTAGAAAATATGAAGGACAGCGCTTTTTTGTTTGATGGGTGGCAAATATTTTCCGATAAAATAAAAGGCAAAAATATAAACTATGAATCAATCGGATTTAAAAAGGCCAAAAATTAAGTGGATAGAAATATCATCTAAAAAATACGGAGGATTTATATATCGCCAACAAGCAAGGCAAGCCCTGTCAAAAGAGTTTGATGTAGAGTTGGTATCTTGTGAGCCAAAACATCTAAAACGGTTTAAATACCTTAAAATGCTGGAAGCCTTTTTTTATGTTTTTAAGTTGAAGGGCGAGAGCGATATTTGGATAAGAGATTATTTTCCAGCTTTAATGATGCGAACCAAAAAGACAAAAGGCAAGAACATTGTAATGATCCACCACATTGATGTTTCCGGGCTTCCTTTCCTCTCGCGCCCTTGTTTTTACATTCTCACAAAGATTCTTTATCGTAATTTAAAAAAAGCTGACGCTGTTATAATCAGATCAGAAATATGGAGAAGATATTTTAAAGACAAGGGCTATAAAAATGTTTACAAAATTTACGGCGGTTTTGATTTGGCTAAGTTTGAAATCTTAGAACAAGACGTTGAAGATTTTAAAAAACAGAACGGTCTTGAAGGAAAACCAATAATATATATAGGAAACTGCCAGAAGGCAAAGGGAGTTGTCCAAACATACGATGTCCTAAAGGATTTAGATGCTTATTTAGTGACCACCGGCCAAAAAGACGTTGAAATCCCCGCCCTTCATTTTGATTTAAATTATGGGGACTATTTAAAATTACTGAAAGCCTCATCTGTGGTTGTAACGATGTCTAAGTTTAAAGAAGGATGGTGTAGAACAGCTCATGAGGCAATGCTTTTAAAAACCCCCGTCATAGGTTCAGGGACAGGCGGCATGCAGGAATTGTTAGAGGGCGGAAAACAAATAATTTGCAAAGATTTTAATGGGCTTAAAGAAGAAGTTAAGATTTTATTAGAAAATCCAGAAGAAATGGCAAAAATGGGAGAGAGAGGATATAATTTTGTAAAAGATTTTACTTCAGAAAGATTCGATCAAGAATGGGTGAATACCATAAAAAAGATAATTAATTAAATATTTTTGCATATGATAAAAGTTTTCAATTTTTTTGAGAAATATAATAAGCCCGTAGTTTTTAGCGGAATTGTTTTAGCTGTTCTATCTTTTTTTGATAAAAAGCTATTAGCCGGCGCAATTTTGGTTTTTTTTCTCGTTTTTTTAGCGCTGTTTTTTATCAATAAAATAAAAAACGAAAAACAAAAAAAAAATATATCAATATTATTTTTAATTTCGTTTTTTTTGCACATAATAGCAGTTCTGTTTGTTTTTTACGGAAACTTCCAGCCGTTTTCAGACGGCAGAGGCGACTATTTAGAATATAATCTTACTGCGATTGAAGTGGCAAACAGAATTGCCCAAAAAAATTTTTCCCTGGAAGAATTGCCTCTCAGTCATTATTATCCGGTAATTGTTGGCTATATATATTATTTTACTCTTCCTAAAATGATTGTTGGGGAATTATTAAACGCATGGCTGGTAGCCCTTACGATTATATTTGTTTATTTAATAGCAAAAGAATTAGGCAGGACAGACAAAGAAGCTTTTATTACGGGATTGATAGTGAATATATATCCCAGCCTGGCTTTTTTTGGCAGCTTGATGCTAAAAGAAGCATTTGTGGTTTTCTTTTCTACTGCCGCGATTTTGTTATCTTTGATATTGATTAAAAGATTTTCGTGGCTAACCTTTGCTTTATTTTATTTTGCTTTAATAGGCCTGACTCATTTTCGTTTTTATATAGGCATTCCTTTAATTTTTGTTTTTATTGTATGCTGGCTGCTGTTTTCAGGTTTTAAACTAAAGAGAAGAATAATTTTTGGAGGAATTATGATTTTTTTGATGGGATTTTTACCCATGATATCAACGGTAAGTGGCTTTGAGAAAGGCTATTTTGGCATAAATGCAATATTGTTGCAGCTTAACATGAAAACAATTATTTATTATCGCGAGGTGGCGTATAATTTTAGGGTAGATCCTCGTTTTGAGAATATTAAAATAATAGATGATACTTATGAGAAAGAAGTAAACAATCCCCCTGATGATAATGTTTCTCCTGATGATAATGTTTCCCCCGATGCTAACTATTCTAATCCTGAGGTAATAAAAGTGAGTGAAATATTGGCTCAAGTTCCAGAAGGGGTTCCGGTTCCAGATATTGTTACCGATAAAGATTGGGGGCAGGATTCTTCAGTAAACATAGAAACAGGGGCAGACAACCCGATTAAATTCATAAAAAATAACCTTATTTCTTTTGCCAACGCTTTTTTTGGCCCATTTCCGTGGCAATTAAGGTCTTTAAAACACATTTTTGTATTGCCTGAAATTTTGTTATGGTGGGTTTGCCTGTTTTTTATAGCAAGGGGAATCATAGGGTCAATAAAAAACCAATATAAGGCCATTCTGCCTTTATTGTTGTTTGGAATCATTGTCGTTGCGATGATATCTCTATATATGACCAACTTTGGGTTAGTGACAAGAATCAGAATGCCTGCCATCGTCGCTCTCTTATGCTTAGTTCCCCTTGGTTTTAGAAAGATTGAAAAAATAAAAATTCCACTATTAAATAAATTTTTTGCAGAATGAAATACTTAATAACAGGCGGCGCCGGATTCATCGGTTCACGCTTAGCAGACGAGCTGGTAGAAAGAGGTAATGAAGTGGTTATCATTGATAATCTTTCTACCGGCAAAAAGGAAAACTTAAATGCTAAGGCGATTTTTTATAATGCTGACATTCAAAGTCCGCAGATTTCAGAAATTTTTAAGAAAGAAAAACCTGAAATTGTTTTTCATTATGCAGCCCAAATTGATGTAAGAAAATCAGTTGAAAGTCCTGTAGAATCAGCCAAAACAAATATTTTAGGCAGTTTAAACATTTTAGAAAATTGCAGAAAATTTGGAGTAAAAAAAATTGTTTTTGCTTCAACTGGCGGGGCAATTTACGGAGATGCAGATATTATTCCCACCCCAGAAACCTATAAAGAAGAGCCAGTTTCCCCCTATGGAATAGAAAAATTGGCCGTTGAAAAATATTTAGATTTTTATAAAAGAGAATATAATTTAGATTATTTAATTCTAAGGCTTGCCAATGTTTATGGTCCTAGGCAGAACTCAAAAGGCGAAGCGGGTGTAATTGCGATTTTTTGCGATAAAATTTTGGCCGGTGAACAACCGATTATAAACGGGGACGGAAAACAAACAAGAGACTTTGTTTTTGTTGAAGATGTGGTTAAAGCTAATATTTTAGGAATAGAAAAAAATATAAGCGGAACGTTTAATGTCGGAACAGCAAAGGAGACCGACATTGATGCTATTTTTCAGAAGCTGCAGAAATTGCTCGGTTCAAAAAGTGAAAAAAAATATGGTCCAGAAAAAAAAGGAGAGCAAAAAAGGAGCTGTCTTAGTTTTGAAAAAATCCGCAAAGAGTTTGGCTGGGAATCGAAATACAATTTAGACCAGGGCTTGGAACTGACGGCGAACTGGTTTAGAAAAGCAAAATTCCAATGAGAAATTTAAATAAAAAAATTAAAGTTTGCCATTCGGCCAGCGTAGACATGACAATAAAATTCCTTCTTTTAGACAGGCTCAAATTTCTTTTGAGCCAAGGATATGATGTTTACGCCACCTGCTCTCCGGGAAAATGGGTAAAAGACATAGAAGGAGATGGCATAAAAGTAAAAACGGTCGGCTTTAAAAGAAAGCCATTTAGTCCGGTTTCTGACTTAGTTTCTTTTTCAAGATTGTTTTTTTATTTTAAAAAAGAAAAATTCCATATCGTGCATACGCATACTTTAAAGCCTGAATTTTACGGCCAGATAGCGGCAAAATTAGCGGGTGTCCCAATAATTATAAATACTTTGCACGGCTTTGATTTTACAGAAGAAGACAGCTTTTTAAAGAAGAAAATAATCATTTTATTGCAAAAAATTGCGGCTTATTGTTCAGATGTTATTTTTGTTATAGCACAGCATATTATTGACGGAATAAAAAAAGAAAAAATAACAGACGAAAACAAAATCAGATATTTAGGCAGGGACATTGATACTGAAAGATTTAATCCTGGCAGATTTGATAAAAATTTTATTGCAAGAAAAAAATTAGAACTGGGCATAAAAGAGAGCGCAAAGATTATAGGCATTGTGGCCAGATTAGTTAAAGAAAAAGGATATGTAGAGCTGTTTGAGGCGTTTAAAAATATTATTTTAAAATTTCCCGATACAGTTCTCTTGGTAGTCGGTCCGTTAGAGCCTGAAAAAAACGATTCAATAAAGCCAGAATTTGTCAAAGGTTTTGGAATTGAAAAAAGCGTTTTTTTTGTCGGAGACCAAAAAAAAATTGAAGAATTTTACGCTATTATGGATATTTTTGTTTTGCCTACCCATAGAGAAGGATTGGGCGCTGCCACCCTTGAAGCTTCATCAATGGAAAAGCCGGTCGTTGTTTCAAATATAGGAGGGTGTCCTGAGACCGTGGACGATAAAAAAACAGGATTTTTAGTGCCCGTAAGGGACGTAAAAAAAATAGAAGAAGCAATTATTTTTTTGCTGGAAAACAAAACCGCGGCAGAGGCGATAGGAAAAGCGGGCAGGAAAAAAGTTCTAAAACAGTTTAAAAAAGAAATAGTTTTTGAAAGGCTCGCAAAAGATTATCAGGAAATAATCAGCAAAAAACTAATATAATATGAATGTAATCGGCAACAGCCTTGTAGTTTTCTTTTCTAAAATACTAATCGGCGCCTTTTTGTTTTTATCGCAAATTATTTTGGCCAGAGTCTTGGGTCCCGAAGGCCTTGGAGCCTATAATCTGTTTTTGGCGATTAACGGGATGGCTCTTTTATTGGGCAGTCTTGGATTTGGCACAGCTTCCATTTATCTTTTGAACAAAGAGAAGAAGAACTTTTCCCAGCTTTTTTCCAACTCAATAATTTTTGGCTTTGCCTGGGGTTTATCATTGTCTTTTATAACGTTCTTGCTCTCAATTCTTTTTCCAGCCGCGTTCAACGGATTATCGTATAAATACGTTGTTATCGCCTTGGCAACAATACCATTTGTTATTCTTTATAACTATTGCCTGCCATTATTGTTAGCCAAATTTAAAATAATAACATGGTCAGCATTCTCTGTTCTGTATTCAATTTTTATTTTATCATTGAGCATTGTTTTCGTTTTGTTTTTCGGCTGGGGAATTGAGGGAGCTATTTACGCTGTTTTAATGACAGTTTTAATAAACTTTATTTTGATATTTTTTCACCTGCTAAAATCCTACAAGCTTATTCAACGTTTTGATTTCCCGTTATTTTTAAATCAGTTGAAGTTCGGCATCAGCACTTATTTGGGCGACATATTCAGCACCATCAATTTCAAACTTAACGTTTTTGTGGTTAATATCTTTCTTGGAGTTTTAAACGTCGGATATTACTCTGTTTCTTATAATATAGCCGCTTTAATCTTTGTCATTCCTTATTCTTTGCAGCAAGTTTTGTATCCTGCATGGAGCTCTGTTTCAGAAGAAGAGGTTGATCAGAAAACTCCAAGGGTTGCCAGGCAAGCTTTCCTTTTCAGCCTTTTATCAGCTGTTTTTTTAGCCTTTATCGGCAGATTGTTTATATTATTTTTCTACGGTAGAGATTTTTTGCCGTCGATTACGCCGTTTTACTTCATTCTTCCAGGTGGCGTGTGCGCGGCATATGCTGGAATTTTTTTTAATAACTTTTTTGCCAAAGGAAAGCCGCACGTTACGAGCTTGATTCTTATAGCGTCTTTATTTTTAAATATTTTATTTGATATTATTCTTATCCCAAAAATAGGGGTTGCCGGAGCTGCTTTAGCTGCTTCTATTTCTTATTTTTTCTCAGCGATATTGGCTGTTGCGCTTTTCTGGCGCATGACAAAAACTTCCATAAAAGAAATTATTTTTATCCGTTTTTCAGATATTACTATATTATATGGCCGTTTTTCCCATTTATTTACTTCGGTTGGCAAAATACTAAACGAAATCTCCAGCCAAGATATAAAGGGGTTGAAAGAATATTATGAAAAAAAGGCAGACGAATATGATATTATTAAAGAAACATTTGAATCGCCCCGCCTCTATAAAAAAATTATGTATTCCTTGCGGGTTGAGAAGATGATGGCTATGCTTGAGCTGGAGGCATCGGACCGCGTTCTTGAAATTGGCTGTGGAGAAGGATATTACACAAAAAAAGTATTGCAAATATCAAAAAATGTTATCGCCACGGATATTTCAGAGAGATTTTTGCGGAAAGCAAAAAGAAACACCGGCAATATGGCAGAAGGTTATGTCTGCTGTCCGGCTGAGAATCTTCCGTTTCCCGACAATTCTTTTGACAAAGTCTTGATGTCGGAAGTCATTGAACATCTTTTGGATTGGAGAGAAGGCGCGAAGGAAATTCGCCGGGTTTTAAAGCCGGGCGGAATCATGGTAATTTCCACTCCGAATAAACTTTCTTATTTCAATGTTATTTGTCACATAAAAATATTGCTAAGAAACGAGCCCCATGACGGCGACCACATTAAAGAATTTTCACGTCCGGAATTGTCAAAGTTATTAAAAGATTATCTTTTGGTAGAAAAATATGGCTATACAAACTATTTTCCTTTAATGGCACCCTCTTTCTTAGAAAAGTTTATAAAATTTGGAAGCGCTAAAAAATTTATGGAAACCACAGAGAAAATTTTATCTAAAATTCCCTTAATAAAAGAGCAAGGGTTAGTGTTTTATATTAAAGCAAAGAAGCTATGAATTTAGACAGAGAAGCATTTATTGATAAAACAAAAAAAGATTACAAAAGATTTATTTCAAAAGAGAATAAAGAGGGTCTTGAAGAGTGGTGGAGGGAAACATTTAACCAAGCTGCTAAAACAGGAAAAAAAGAACATGAAGTTTTATTACTTTCAGAATCTGGCCCAAAAAACCACCAAAGGTATTTTTCAGAGTATTTAAGAAAAATAAATTTTTCAGAAAGCGCCAAAGGTTTGGATGCCGGTTGCGGAATTGGAAGTTTTGCCTTTCTTTTAGAGCAAAAAGGAATTGAGGTGTTTGGTGTGGATTTTTCTGAGGAAATGATAGCTTTGGTAAAGAAAAACCCAAAATCAAAAAACATAGATTTTAGGATAGCCAATGTTTGCAACCTTCCATTCAAAGATAGTTTCTTTGATATAGTGATTTGTATGAGCACCTTTCAAAGCATTTTGTATTCAGAAAAAGCCTTAAAAGAGCTTAAAAGAGTGTTAAAAAAGAAGGGCTTGATTATTATCACAACCCTTAACAAGTCTGCCATTAATTTTTGGTTTAAAAGAAATGACCCATTTTTAAGAAACCCCTACAGGTTTAAATCTTTAATGGAACAACAAGGATTTTCAGATTTTAAGTTAAGGGGCATTTATTCTTTTCCAAGCCGCTTTGATTTTCTAACAGACCTTATTTTAAAGCATAAAATTTTTAACTTTTTAAATTTATTTTTTCCTTTTTTCAGGATTTTTTCATCCAGTTTTTATATTGAAGCAATAAAAAAATGAGTTCAAAAATCAAAAGATTATTCGATTTTTTTATTTCATTAATAGCCTTAATTATAACAAGTCCTCTGTTTTTGATTATTGTTGTTGCAATTAAAATAGATTCAAAAGGACCAGTGTTTTTTATCCAAGAAAGGGTGGGGAAAAACGGGAAGCCGTTTAAATTTATAAAATTCAGGACAATGGTTGAAAATGCAGAATCAATGGGACTAAAAGAATCAGCTCATGAGAATGACCCTCGCATAACAAGAATCGGTAAATTTTTAAGAGAATGGACAATTGATGAGGCGCCCCAATTTATAAATGTTTTAAAGGGAGATATGAGCTTGGTGGGCCCAAGGCCCTTGTCAGCTTATAATTCAGGAAACACGCCCGAAATGAAAACAATGTGGCAGAAAAGAATTTCAGTAAAACCAGGATTGGTTAGTTTGGTTGATATGAAAGGCAGAAATTTGGTGCCTTGGGAAAAAAGGTTTGAGTATGACCTTTGGTATATAGATAACCAGTCTTTTTGGCTGGACTTGAAAATTTTAGTTTTAGGATTTTTTTCTGTGCTTTCTCGCAAAGGAGTTTACGGGGAAGAGGGGATGAACAAGCCAAACAATTGACATATATTTTTTTTAGCGTATTATGAGGACAGCGTGTTTTACAATCAAAAATGGTCCGATGAATGGAGGTTATGACATGAGAATTCTTGCAATGCATGATTTTGCAGACGATTGTCTTCATCCAGAAGACGATAATGCATGGTTTGTTTCCGAGCAGGGCGTGTTTGCCCTTGTTGCAGACGGATGCTCAGAACCTTACTTTGGCAAGCAGTTTATGTATCCTGGCGGCCTTACGGGTGGCCAAAAGGTTGTGCGAACCATAAGGCAGGCTTTTTCTTCTGCCAATCCAGAGGATGACTTGGGAGATGTTGTTATCAGAGCCAACGAAGAAATTTGGAACATCCAGCAAAAGCATAGGGGCAATGAAGTCCATCGCGATGACCCTGCAACTCTTGCCAATGCCAGCTTTTCCTGCCTTAAGTTTGACAGGAAAGCAAGAATAATGGAGGTTATTTGGGGGGCAGACGTTTTTACCATTTGGGTAACTAGGTCAGGCAAGGTGAACATTGTTGGCGGCGACAACAGAGATGCTGAAATGGAGAGAGAGCGCCGTTACGTCGAGCTTGTGGCTGATGCCCATAGCGATCACGAAAAGGAGAAAGCAGCCCAAAAGCGCTACTGGCTTGAAGAATTTCCCCGTCTGAAAAGGAAACATGACAACGTTGAATATTCTATTCTTAACGGTTCTCTAGATGTTGCAACACACTGGCACAGGGAGGTTGTTAAGGAGCCAATTGACTTTATTGTGGTCGTGTCTGACGGCGCATGGATTCCCATGGAAGACTGGGGCAAGAACCCCGTGAAGGCGAAATATTTCGTGCAGTTGCTAAAGAATGGTGGCGGTTGGGATAGCGCCTTGCCTTGGATCCGTGAACAGCAGAATCACGGCCTGACCAATCAAAGAGTTAAGAGGCCCGAAGCTGCCGGCCTCGCCATTTTTGCCGAGTAAAGGCAAAAAAATCTCCGAACAATCGGCGCAACCGCTTGTGGGCGACATGAGCGGTTTTTTTATGCAGGAGGTAACGTTGGGGGTTATGGGGCGTAACTGATCGTGATATTGATTTTGACTAAAAATCTGGTAATATAATAAAATGATAGTTACAATACATCAACCCGAATACCTGCCTTATATTGGATTTTTTGAAAGGTTGGCTGAAACTGATATTTTTGTTATTTTAGACGATGTTGGTTACCAAAAAAACGGTTTTATAAATAGAAATAAAATTAAGGCAGAAAAAGGCCAAAAATGGATTACAGTTCCTGTTGTCGGCAGGTCTCCCAATTTAAAAATAAACGAGGTTTTAATAGATAACAGCCAGAGTTGGCAGGAAAGCATTCTAGATAAAATAAAATTCAACTATAAAAAATCGCCATATTTTGGGGATTATTATCCTTTTTTAGAAAACGCGCTGGACAAGAAGTGGGACAAAATATGTGATTTGGATATTTATTTAATAGAAAACATAAGCAAGGATTTGGGGTTTAAATTTAAAATGATAAAGTCTTCTGATTTAAAAGTTGAGGGAAAGGGCACAGAAAGATTAATTAATATATGCAAAGAATTAAAAGCCAGCCAATATTTGTCCGGCCCCGGAACAGAAAAAGGGCACGGCGTAGAAAAACAGGAGTTTGAGAAGCATGGCATAAAGATAAAAATAAAAGAGTTTTCAAATCCAAAATATAAACAGCAATTTTCAGAGCAGGGATTTCTGCCTTATATGTCAATAATTGATTTATTATTTAACGAAGGCCCAAATAGCCCAAAAATATTAATAAGCAATGAATAAAATTTTAATTATAGCTCCGCATCCAGATGACGAAGTTTTGGGGTGCGGAGGGACAATTAAAAAACATATAAAATTTGGCGACGAGGCGTATTTGTGTTTGGTGACAAAGCCTTTGGTTGGAGAAAACGATTGGACAGCAGAATATGTTGAGAATAAAGATAAGGAAATAAAAGCCTCAAACGATTTTATGGGCTTTAAGCAAGTATTTTTTTTAGACTTGCCTGCTTTGCGGTTAGACACAGTTCCCAAAAAAGATTTAAATGATAAAATTTCAAATGTTATTGAAAAAGTAAAGCCAGATGTTTTATATGCGCCGTTTTTTGGAGACATTAATCATGACCACAGAATAGTTTTTGAGGCTTGTTTGGTAGCCTCAAGAATAAGACCTGACGTTATGGTAAATAAAATTTTAGCTTATGAAATTTCTCCCACAACAGAACAGGGCGGAATATCAGGCCAAAAATCAGATGTTTTTTTGCCAAATTATTTTGAAGATATTTCAGATTATTTAGATGATAAGCTAAAGGCAATGGAGTGTTATAAATCAGAGTTAAAAGAGCGCGAGCACCCAAGGTCTTTAAAGGGAATTGATGTTTTAGCTAAAAAGCGGGGTTCAGAATCCGGAGTTAAGGCAGCAGAAGCTTTCATGCTGATAAGAGAAATTAAGTTCTAATAATTATATGGCAGGCAGATTTAAAAATTGGAAAAAACCAGTTATTAAAGAAATGAAGCTCACAAAATACAGCTGGCTGGTTCAGCATGTCAAAAACCTTGATTTAGGCTACAAAACAGATATTGGCGCCTTTACCTATATAAACGCAAAGAACAAGGTTGTGATTGAAGATTATGCGCAAATAGGCTCTCATTGCTCAATTTATTCTTTTTCCTCCATAGGAGAAAAAAACGGAAAAGTTGTTTTAAAAAAGAATTGCAAAATAGGCGCGCATTCCACGGTTATGCCGGGAGTTACTGTGGGCGAGAATTCTATTATTGGAGCGCACAGTTTTGTGGACAAAAGCATGCCCAACAATGTTTTGGCTTTTGGGGTTCCGGCAAAAATAATTAAAAAACTTAATTAATTTTTATGATTCCGCTTTCAAAAGCTGATATCACAAAAGCTGAAATAAATGGAGTTTTAAAGGTTTTAAAATCAAACCAGCTTTCTATTGGGCCAAAATTAACAGAGTTTGAAGAGGCAGTTGCCAAGTATGTTGGCGTAAAATATGCGGTTGCGGTAAATTCTGGAACCAGCGCTTTGCATTTAATAATAAGAGCCATAGGAGTCAAAGAAGGAGATGAAGTAATCACCAGCCCGTTTTCTTTTATTGCTTCTGCTAACTGTATTTTATTTGAGGGAGCTAAGCCGGTTTTTGTTGATATTAAACCAGATACTCTTAATATCAATCCTAAGCTTGTTGATAAAGCCGTTACTTCCAAAACCAAAGCTATTTTAGCGCCGGATATGTTTGCTCATCCTGCTAATTGGGGAGAATTGCAGAAAATTGCTAAAAAGCACGAACTTTTTTTAATTGAAGATTCAGCAGAATCTTTGGGCACTTTGTATAAAGGAAAAAAATGCGGCAGTTTCGGAGACGTTTCCATTTTTGCTTTTTCTCCCAATAAACAAATTACTACTGGGGAAGGGGGAATGATTTTGACAGATGATAAAAATTTTGCCGGCTTATGCCGCAGCATGGCTAGCCATGGCAGAAAGATTAAGGGCGGAAAATGGCTAGAACATGTAAGATTGGGGTATAATTACAGATTAAATGAAATGAGTTGCGCTGTTGGTTTGTCTCAAGTTAAGAGAATAGAAACTATAATCAAAAAAAGAAGCAGTATCGCTAATTTATATAATAAAAAACTAAAAGAGATTGATAATATAGAAGTTCCTTATGTGGCTAAAGATGTTAGGATAAACTGGTGGGTATATGTTATTAAATTAATAGGCGGGCTCGGCGACAAGAGAGATATAATTATGAGAAAACTTTTAAAAAGAGGCATAGGATGCAGAGATTATTTTCAGCCAATACATTTGCAGCCGTTTTACAAAGAATTATTCGGCTATAAAAAAGGAGATTTTCCGATTGCTGAAAACATCAGTAAAAGAACACTTGCCCTTCCTTTTTTCAGCGACTTGTCAGAGAAGGAAATTGATTTTGTTGTCAAAAATCTGAAAGAAGTGTTAAAAACAGTTTAAACTTGTTTTTTTGAATGCCCCCCCCTTTTAAGGGGTATTTTTTTGTGATAGGATAAAATAAATACCGTTATGAACGCAACTTTATTTAAAAAAAATATTTTTCTGTGCGCGGTTTTTTTTCTTTTTTCAGTTCAAGGAGCTTTTGCCGCCAATTTTTCAGATGTGGTTAACTTTAATGTTGAAGAAAGTTTTGACGCTTCAGGCAGAGAGCGCGTTGAAGCGACTTTGGTTAAAACAACAAACAAGCTTTATTTTTATGTAGAAAAGTCATGGTGGGATTCGCAACCCCATGCGAAACAGGATCAGATTTTGTCTAATTTAAATAATTTATCCCAAGAATTTGATAATAAAATTTACCCTGTTTTAACTTCGGTTTTCGGCTCTGAATGGAAACCAGGGGTTGACGGAGACAGCAGAATAACAGTTTTGTTTGAAGCTATGAACAGCAATGAGGGCGGTTATTTTCGCACAGCTGACGAATATATAAAACTGCAAATTCCAGCTTCAAATGAAAGAGAAATGGTTTATTTGGCATTAGACAGGATAGACGACCCGAGGCTGAAAGTTTTTTTGGCCCACGAGTTTATGCACTTAATTACGTTTAACCAAAAAAATAAAATTTTTGGGGCAGATGAGGAAGTGTGGCTAAACGAGGCAAGAGCAGACTATTCTTCCACTATTTTAGGCTATGATGACGTTTATTCAGGGTCTAACTTGCAGCAAAGAGTAAAAGATTTTATAGAAAACCCTTCAGATTCTATAACCGAATGGACGGGCACAAAATATGATTATGCCAACGTAAGCTTGTTTATGCATTATGTTTTAGACCATTACGGCATAACTATTTTGTCTGACTCTTTGCAATCAAAATATGCAGGAATAGAAAGCATAAATTACGCCCTAAGAAAAACAGGATATAAAGAAAGTTTTTCTGAAATTTTTACAGATTGGACCGTAGCCTCTGTTCTTAATAATTGTTCGTTCAATTCAAAATATTGCTATTTAAATGAAAAGCTTAAAAATTTCAGAATATCTCCGGCGCTTAATTTTCTTCCGCTCACCGGAAACGTTTCTTTGTCTGTAAGCAATGTGACAAAAAATTGGCAGGGAAATTGGCTAAAATTTATAGGCGGCAACGGAGATTTGCAGCTGGATTTTTCCAGCATAAAGGGGCTTGAATTTTCAGTGCCTTATATAATAGAGGATTCAGCTTCAAGCCAGGCGTTAAAGTTTTTACAACTAGATGAAAACCAAAAAGGCGGGATTAGCATAGAGAAGTTCGGCGCAGATTATAAATCGCTTATAATTTTGCCCTCTCTGCAGAGCAAATTATCAGGCTTTGATGGAGCCGAATTTACTTATCCCTTTACCTATAAAGTTTCTATTAAGGGGTCGGCTGAAACAGAAGACCAGGATTTAATCCAGCAGTTGTTAGATAAAATAGCTTACTTAAAGTCTGAAATCGAAAGGCTCCAGCAGGGGAATGCAAATGGCCAAAATTTTTGTTCTGAACTGAACAATAACCTTTATTATGGCCTGTTAAACAATGAGCAGGTAAAATGCCTTCAATCATTTTTAAAGTCACAGGGGCCAGATATTTATTCTGCAGGATATGTAACAGGAAATTTTTTGGCCATGACGAGATTAGCTGTAATAAGATTTCAGGAAAAGTATGCTTCAGAAATTTTAGCTCCTTTGGGCCTTTCTTCTGGCACAGGATTTGCGGGGCCCTCAACCAGGGCAAAAATAAACCAAATTTTGAGCTTGTGATTTCAGATTACTATTTAAAATTAAAAGAGATGTTGCCGGAGGCGCAGAGAAATGTTTTGATGAAGGAACACACTAGCTATAAAATTGGCGGGCCAGCCAAATATTTTTTTATTGCAAGAGACAAGGAGGGTCTAATCTCTGCATTAGAAGTTGCAAAAGATTTGAATATTCCCGTATATGCGATAGGCGGGGGGAGCAATATTTTATTTTCCGATAAAGGATATAAGGGCTTGGTTGTAAAAATGAATATTGATGATACAATTTTTAACGGCAATATGGCAAAAGCTGGCGCTGGCGCAGGTTTGTCAAAATTGGCCTATTTGGCAGCTGACAAAGGGCTTTCCGGACTAGAGTGGTCCGCTGGTATTCCCAGCGCGACCGTTGGCGGAGCTATATATGGGAACGCTCAGGCTTTTGACGTTAAAATGTCAGATACAGTTAAAAACGTTGAGGCCTTAAATCTTAAAACCCTGAAAATGAAAACTTTTTCAAAAAAGCAATGCCAGTTTTCTTTGAAAAACAGCATTTTTAAAAAGAAGAAAAACCTTGTGGTTATTTCTGTTATTTTAGAATTTACAAAAAAAGATAAAAAAGAAATTAAAAAAACAATTGAGCAGTTTTTATCTTATAGAAAAAAAGGGCATCCGCTAAAATTTTTTTCGGCAGGGTCTGTATTTATTAATCCAGAGTTAGAAATAAAAGATAAAAAACTTTTGGAAAAATACCCCGAGTTTTTAAAGTTTAATGAGGCAGGAATTATACCAGCTGGATTTTTAATACAGAAATCGGGCTTGGCTGGAAAAAAAATAGGAGATGCCAAAATTTCAGAACTGCATTGCAATTTTATAGTTAATTTGGGCAGAGCTAATGCAAAAGATGTTATTTCGCTAATAAAATTAGCTCAAAAAAAAGTAAAAAATAATTTTGGCATACATTTGGAAACAGAAATCCAATTTGTAGGTTTTTGATATATGAGGATTACAATTAAAACTAAAAATATAATCTTATCTAATGAACTTTCACTTTTTATTGAAAGAAAAATAGGAGTTTTGAAGAAGTTTATTAACATTTTAAAACAAGATATTCCCGAAGGCAAAAAAACATTGGCAGAAGTTTTGGTAGAAGCAGAAAAAGAAACAATGCATCATAAAAAAGGAAAAGTTTTCAAAAGCAGAATAGAAATAACTTTGCCCGGCAAGAAATTAATGGCAGAAGCGAGAGGCGACAATTTAGAAGGCGCCATCGTTGATGTAAAAGAACAAATAAAAAAAGAGATTAATAAATATAAGTTTAAAAAAATCGACAAAAACCGCAGGAAGCAAAGAAAATTAAAAAAAGAATTTAAAATATAGACTATTTTTTGTGTGTCTTGCAATATTTTTTTAAAATTATATTATTAAAAAATATAATTTTAAATTAACCACGCATGGCAAAAACAAAAAGAAAATACGACTTTTTAATTTTCGGGGCAGGAGGCATGCAAGGAAAAATAGTCATTAAAGATTTGCTGAAAAAAAAATACAGGCTTTTTATTTCAGATATTTATCAAAACCACATAGACGCGCTTCAAGAAGAGTTTGACCTTCCTGACCACGAGATATTAGATTTAAGAAAAAAAAGAAAAATTTATTCTTTAATAAAAAAGGCGGATCCTTTTTGCGTGATTAACTGCGCAGAGGCAGATTGGAACGTGGATGTTTATAAAGCTTGCTTAAAAAATGGTTCGCATGTGATTGACCTTGGGTCTGATGACGGCGTTATGACAGAAACCCAGCTGAAAATGGATGCTGATTTCAGGAAGAAAAAACTAATAGCTATTACTGGCTGCGGGTCCACGCCCGGCGTAAACAATATAATGCTAGATTATGCTGTCGGGCTTTTAGATTCTGTTCATACTGTTGAGGCGGGTTTTGCGTGGAATTCAAACATAAAAGAATTCGTTGTTCCTTTTTCAATGCCGAGCATTGCAGAAGAATTTACAGACAATGTCACTTACTTAAAAAATAATAAGTGGTTGAAAAAATTACCATTAGATACAGTTAAGGGCAAGCGCTACCAGGAAATTGGCAGAAACAAGTGTTTTTTGGTAAGGCATCCAGAGCCTTTTACTTTTCACTATTATTATAAAGACAAAGGGTTAAAAAATATCAAATTTTATGCTGGATTTCCAAGCCATTCTTTTTCAACAATTCATAATTTTATAAAGCTGGGTTTGGCTTCAAAAGAAAAAATTAAGATAAATGGATGTGAAATCCAGCCTATGAATTTTTTAGCGGAAACATTAAGGCGAGGAGCGAAGATGCCAGAAGGCTACGAAGAAAAAGAAGTTTTGTGGGTTGACGTAATAGGCAAGAAAGCAAATGAAAGAAAAGAGATATTTATGGAGTGTATTGCAGGCACTTTGCCAGGATGGGAATTTGCAGGCTGCAATGTTGATACAGGCATCCCGGCATCAATTATAGCCCAAATGATAATTAAAAAGAGGATAAAAGCATGGGGCTCTTTTGCGCCAGAAGCCGTAGTTCCGCATGAAGAGTTTTTTAAGGCTTTGAGGGATAAAGACATGGATGTTTATATGAACGGACGTCTTATAAATTAATGTATAAAAAAACAACCCCGCCTAGGCGGGGTTGTTTTTAAGACTCAGTAATTATCTGCTGAATCTTGGAGGCCTTTTCTTCTGCCAGCATTCGCGGCAGTAAATTGGCCTGTCAGGAGCTGGTTCAAAAGGAAGCTCTGAAATTTCTACTCCGCATTCGGAGCATTTCCAGTTTCCTTTGATCATCTCTCTTGGAGCAAAGCCCCTGTTTTGATTTCTGTCAAACATTTTTTTTAAACTATTTACTAAATAAAGCGACCTTTCTAATAGTCGCCCTACTTATTTAATTAAGATACCTCGACTTATTAGTTAATTCTATTATACTCCTTATTTAAGCTATGTCAAGGTTGATAGGCACAGCGCTTATGGTATGCTAAATTAATTAATAAATAAAAAATAATATGAATAAAAATATTTTAATTTCTATAGTAATAATACTTGCCGCAATAATTGTTATTTTAGGCGCTGTTTTATTATGGCCAGTTGAACTCAATCGTTCGCAGCTACAGCAAAGCTCTGATGTTAAAGTTTTTTCTTTAACTGCCGGGGAAAAAATTTCAAATCCATTTATAGCAGAGGGGGAAGCCAAAGGAACATGGTTTTTTGAAGCAAGTTTTCCTATTAAAATTACAGACGAACAGGGAAATGTTTTAGGCGCATCTTTTGTTCAGGCTCAGTCAGATTGGATGACAGAGAATTTTGTTCCCTTTAGGGGAGAAATATCCTTTGTATCGCCAATTGCCCAAAAAGGATATTTAGTTTTGTCAAAAGATAATCCGTCGGGATTGCCTGAAAATGACAAGGAAATTAAAATACCCGTAGAAATTCCAAAGACCGCAGAAACAATGAAAATAAAAGTTTATTTTAATAACAATAAAATGGATCCGGAATTTTCATGCAATAAAGTTTTTCCAGTTGAAAGAGAAATACTAAAAACAGAGTCAACTGGTTCTGCTGCCTTGGCAGAGCTTTTCAAAGGGCCTACGGAGGACGAAAAAAATCAAGGGTTTTTTACCAGCATAAACGACGGAGTGCTGCTTCAAAGCTTAATGATTGGAATGGAAAGCGGCACGGCATGGGCTGATTTTAATGAGCAATTAGAATATCAGGTTGGAGGTTCTTGCAGGGTGTCAGCTATAAGGGCGCAGATAGAGCAGACATTAAAACAGTTTTCAACAATAAAAAATGTTGTTATTTCAATAGACGGCAGAACAGAAGACATATTGCAGCCATAACAATAAATATAATGGATTTTAAGATATTAAAAAAGTCAAAATTGAGCCGCGCGAGATTGGGTTTTTTGGAAACAAGCCACGGAGTTGTTGAAACTCCGTGTTTGGTTCCTGTGGCAACGCAGGCTGTTGTAAAAACTTTAGATTCAGAGGAGGCCCATGAAACAAAGTCGCAGATTTTAATTGCCAATACATTTCATTTGCATTTAAAGCCTGGCGAAAAAATTGTTGAAAAAGCCGGAGGGCTACATAAGTTTATGAACTGGAGAAAACCATTAATGACAGACTCTGGCGGATATCAAGTTTTTTCTTTAGGTTTTGGCAGAGATTATGAAGTGGGGAAAGTTTTAAAATTTTTCCCGGGAAAGAAGGGCGAAGCAATTAAAGAAGGCCAGCAGCCACAGCATATTAAAATAGGGCTTGATGGCGTAATATTTCGTTCTCCAATAAATGGAGACGAATTATTTTTGGGGCCTAAAGAATCAATTAAAATACAAGAAAAGCTGGGAGCTGATATTATTTTTGCTTTTGACGAATGCACAGCCCCATTAGCTGATTTAAAATATGTTAAGAAATCTTTGGAAAGAACTCATAACTGGGCAAAAATTTGTTTAAAGGCGCGTTCAAAACGGACCAAGCAGGCTATGTTTGGCATTGTTCAGGGCTCAAGATTTAAAGCTTTAAGAGAAGAAAGCTCAAAATTTATTGATTCTTTAGGGTTTGAGGGTTATGGCATAGGCGGGGATTTAGGAACTAATAAACAAACAACAAAAAAAATTTTAGACTGGACAATGCCTAACTTAAATGAAAAAAAACCAAGGCATCTTTTGGGCATCGGGTATTTAGAAGACATGGAAATGATAATAAAATCAGGAGTTGATTTGTTTGACTGCACGGTTCCCACGCATTATGCGAGAAGAGGAATTGCTTTTACCAGCCAAGGAAAGTTAGATTTAAAAGATAAAAAGTTTTTTAAAAAAAATGAGGCATTAGATAAGGGGTGCGTTTGTAAAATTTGTTTAAATTATAAAAAAGATTATATATCTCACCTGTTAAGGGCAGGGGAGATAACGGCATTAAAGCTTATTACATTTCATAACCTTTGGTATTTTAATACTTTCGTTGAAGAGTTGAGAACGAAAATTAAAAATGGTAAAATGTAAATATATGGGAGCAATAACAAGCAAAATAAAAGAGGAACAAGAGAGAATCAGGAAAGAGGCGATAGAAAAAACAATAGGCTATATTTTGGCCGCCTTTGGCTTGGTGGCAGGCCTTGCCTGGAACGAGGCGATAAAAGGCTTAATAGATACATTTTTTCCTTTAGATAAAAACGGGCTTGTTATAAAATTTGTTTATGCTATTTTAGTAACGGTTATCGTTGTTATTGCAACGATTATTTTTGTCAGAAAAGAAAATAAAGAGGTATAAAATTTTAGTGTAATATAAATTATAGCAGGGAGCCCGATGCTCTGCTGTTTTTGTTTTAAGTTATCCACAGGGTGAAGGGTTGACGCGGATTCTTATTAGTAATACTATTTAATTAGGAATAATTATTATCAATAAAATAAACATGAACGGAAAAAATATTGCAGAGGAAGAGCGCATGACATCTCAGAAAGAAATAGTTTTAGACTATGTAAAAAATACAAAATGCCACCCTTCTGCCCAAAAAGTTTATACAGAAACAAAAAGATTGCTCCCGCGCATAAGCAAAGCCACTGTTTACAGAATTCTGAATAATTTTAAAGATAAGGGAGAAATTCAAGAAATAGCCACAAAAAATATCACTTTTTTTGATGGGGATTTATCAAGCCACAGCCACTTTATATGTCAGGCATGCGGAACTGTTTTTGATATTTTTGACGAATGCTCAAAATGCAATATTATAAAAAACAAAAAATTAAAGGTCGGAAAAATTAACAATTATAGAATTTACTTTTATGGAATCTGCAAAAAGTGCAAAAAATAATAATTTTTGCCATGACTGCCAAAAAGAAATAGAGCTTGAGGGAGATGATATAAAAAATGGAGTTTTGCTTGTATATGACGATAACGGAGAAAAAATAAATATTTTAAAATGTAATGAGTGTTTTACTGAAAATAAGGCTTTGAATAATTTTAGAAAATGCGAGGTTTATTCAAGGGTTGTAGGCTACATAAGGCCTGTTGAGCAGTGGCACAAAGGCAAAAAGCAGGAGTTTGGCGAAAGGCAGGAGTATATAATGCCCGAGAGCAATTCTTTCTGCTGTTGAAAAGTAATATATGAAAAACATAAAAACTAGGAAAAATACAGAAAAAAAGAATATTCAGTGCGTTCTTTGCCATGCAAACTTTGAAGTATGGCTTGATAACCTAAAACCCGGTTCAGAAAGAGAAGAAAAACTGCGCGGACATCTTTTAAGTTATTGCCCGGCTTGCGCCAGAGAAGACAATCAAAATTAATTTTAATAATATTCTCGCATTTTTTGTAATGCGAGAATATTAAATATATGGAAAAATATAAATTGCCAAACTTGCCGTATGGCTATAAAGATTTAGAGCCGTATATGTCAGAAGAAGTTTTAACTTTACACCATACGAAACACCATAAAGCATATGTTGAATCAGCCAATGCTTTATTGGATAAAATTAAGGATGCTAGAGATAAAAATTCAGAATTGGATTTTAAGTCAGTTTTAAAATCTTTTTCTTTTAATGTAGCCGGCCACATTTTGCATGAGATATTTTGGAAAATTATGGCCCCTGCTGAAGCTTCGGCAGGCAAGCCTAATGGCGAATTAGCAAAAATGATAGAAAAAGAATTCGGAAGTTTTGAACGGTTTAAAACAGAATTTTCAGAAACCGCAAAATCAGTTGAGGGTTCGGGCTGGGCTGTTTTAGCCCTCCACAAAGAACACGGGAATCTTAATATAATACAGATTGAAAAGCACAATGTTAACTTTTATCCGGAACAAAAAATTATTTTATGCCTGGATGTCTGGGAGCACGCATATTATTTGGATTATAAAAACGACAGAGCAAAATTTATTGAAAACTGGTGGAACATAGTTAATTGGGAAGAAGTAGAGAGCCGTTTTAAAAGTACGTAATCAACAATCATCAACTAGTAAACGCCCCAGACAGTGTCTGGGGCGTTTGTTTGTCTACTTTAAATTAATTTGATTTTTATGATAAAAAGTATAAGATTATTTGAATGAAAGAGTTTTACGTTATATGCGATAATATAAGGAGTTTGGAGAATATCGGGTCAATTTTTAGAACTGCCGATGCTTTGGGTGTTTTAAAGATTTTTCTGTGCGGGATTTCGGGAAAGCCGCCTCATCATAAAATTTCTAAAACAGCTTTGGGAGCCGAAAAAACAATTGCTTTTGAATATTACAAACAGATAGGACGCTTGATAGACAAGCTTAAAAAAGATAAAATAAGTATAATAGCATTAGAGCAGTCAAAAGATGCAATTTCTTGCCTGAAATTCAAGCCAAGGTTTCCTTTAGCCTTAATATTGGGAAACGAAGTAAAAGGAATTTCAAAAGCTATATTGAAAAAGTGCGATAAGGTTATAGAACTGCCTATGGCAGGAAAAAAAGAGTCGTTAAATGTTTCAGTGGCCTTTGGGGTCGCAGGCTACCACATTATTAATTTTTAATTTAAAGTTTAAAAAAATGACAGAAAAAGATTTACAAGAAATTACGCAATTTTTACAATGGATGGAAAACCCATGGATAATATCACTGTTTATTGCTTTAACCATATGGGCTCTTGTCTGGAAGGGAATTGCTTTGTGGAAGGCCGCTGAAAATGGAAGCAAGCCGTGGTTTGTGGCGCTTTTAATTGTAAACACCCTTGGCATTTTGGAAATAATCTATATTTTTTATTTCAGCAAGAAAAAAAGTTTATTAGAAGAACGGGGTTGACACGACTTTTTGATTTTGGTAAGATAAGCCCGACAAGATTAGTCGGTTTTTTAATTCTCTAAAATGATAAAAATTTCTAAAAAATCACAATACGGATTAAGGGCAATGGTTTGTTTGGCAAAACATTATAGAAAAAAAGAAGTGTGCTCGACAAAATTAATCTCTGAAATTGAAGGGATTCCTTTTGATTTTTTAGAAAAAATAATTTCGCAATTAGAAAGAGCCAAGCTGGTCAAAGGAAAAAAAGGAGTTCAGGGCGGATATATTCTTTCAATGCCCCCTAAAAAAATTAGCGTTAATGATGTGGTGTCTGTTTTGGAAGAAAACAAAAAACCGGTTAATTGCGCGCTATGCGCAAGAATTAAAAAATGTTCTGCAAAAAACGTATGGTCAAAACTCAATGATTCTTTAAACAAAACATTAAATTCAATAAAATTATCAGATTTAATAAAATGAAAAAAATATATTTAGATTATGCGGCCACAACTCCTGTTGATAAAAGGGTTCAAAAAGCCATGATGCCCTATTTTGGCAGCCTGCCTGCCTCAAGGCAGGAAAAATTTGGCAACACAATGTCTTTGCACTCTTTTGGCCAGGAAGCAAAATTGGCTCTTGAAAACAGCAGGGCTGTTTTGGCCGATTTAATAAACGCCAAACCCAACGAAATAATTTTTACCAGCTCTGCCACAGAAAGCAACAACACGGCTTTAAAAGGAATTGCTTTTGCTTCGGCCCGCCGCAGCCCTGCCTTGCTGGCAGGCAGGCTTGGCGAAGGCGGCCATATTATAATTTCTCCCATTGAGCATCCCTGTATAATGGAGTCTTCAAAATGGTTAAAATCTAATGGGTTTGAAATAACTAAAATTCCGGTTGATAAATATGGAATGGTAAACCCGGAAGATGTCAGAAAAGCTATTACCGACAAAACTATTTTGGTTTCTGTAATACACGCTTCAAATGAAATAGGCACGATTGAGCCTATTGAAGAAATCGGAAAAATTTGTCGAGAAGAAAAAATATATTTTCATACTGATGCTTCGCAATCATTCGGCAAAATTCCAATTGATGTTAAAAAAATGAATATTGATTTGCTTACTGCTTCTTCCCATAAAATTTACGGTCCCAAGGGAGCAGGCCTTTTATATATAAGAGAGGGAATAAAACTTGCGCCATTATTGCACGGCGGCGGGCAGGAAAACGGATTAAGGTCGTCAACATCCAATGTCTCCGCAATAGTCGGTTTTGCCAAAGCTGCAGAAATTTGCCAGAAGGAAATGAGGAAACCCGACAAAAGCCGAAGGCATTTTGACGGGTCCTCCACAATTTTGCCAAAGACGAATTTGGGCGGGGAACAAAAAAGACAGGAAAAATTAAGGGATTATTTAATTAAAAATTTGTTAAAAATTAAAGGCAGTTATCTAAACGGTCCGCCTCCAGCGAGGCAAAGCCATTCCGCGCAAAGGCTGGCAAACAATGTTAATGCAAGGTTTGATTTTATTGAAGGCGAGGCTTTAATAATACAGTTGGATATGCGAGGCATCGCTTGCTCAACTGGTTCCGCTTGCTCTTCAGCTTCACTTGAGCCAAGCCACGTTTTGTTGGCAATTGGATTGAGGCCTGAGCAAGCCCATGGGTCTTTAAGAATTTCTTTAGGCAGGCAGACAACCAAAAAAGACATTGATTATCTTTTGAAAGTTCTGCCAAAAATCATAAAACAATTAAGAGACATTTCACCATATGGCAAAAAATAATAATGTTTGCGGGGGTCTGTATACGTCAAAAGTTATGGAAACTTTTAAAAACCCCCACAACTTTGGAAAAATTAAAAATCCAGACGGCACAGGAAAAGTCGGAAATATTGTATGCGGTGACGTAATGCACCTTTATATTAAAGTAGGCCGCAACAAGAAAAATCAGGACATTATAAAAGACGTAAGGTTTGAAACTTTTGGCTGCGTGGCAGCCATTTCAACCAGCAGCATTATTACTGATATGGCAAAAGGAAAAACAATAAACAGGGCTTTGAAAATTACAAAAGATAATGTTATTAAATCTTTAGGAGGTTTGCCTAAAATAAAATACCACTGCTCTGTTTTGGCTGTTGATGCTTTGACAGAAGCTATTTTTGACTATTTAACAAAAAATAAAATGCCTATTTCAGAAGAGTTTAAAAAAAGACACGAAATTATTAAAAAATCAGAAGAAATAATAAATGAAAGATACAAGAAGTGGGAAAACTAAAAAGGTTTTTGTGGCAATGTCGGGGGGAGTAGACAGCTCGGTTTCAGCTGCCTTGTTAAAGCAAGCTGGGTTTGATGTATCGGGGGTTTATATGCGCCAGTGGAGCCCTAAAGTTTTAGGGCAGGAATGCATTTGGCGAGGAGAGCGTCAAGATGCTATGAGAGTGGCTCAAAAGCTTGGCATTAAATTTTTGACTTGGGATTTTTCAAAAGAATATGAAAAAGAGGTGGGTAAATATATGATTAACTCTTATAAAAATGGCGTTACCCCAAACCCCGATGTTATGTGCAACAAAATTATAAAATTCGGATTATTCTTCGACAAAGCCATAAAATCCGGAGCTGATTTTATTGCAACGGGCCACTACGCAAAAATAAAAAATAGCAAACTTTTAGAAGCAAAAGATAAAAACAAAGACCAAACATATTTTTTATGGACTCTAAATAAAAATCAGCTTTCAAAAATTTTGTTTCCGGTGGGCGGCATCACAAAGCCAGAAGTCAGAAAATTGGCTAAAAAATTCAAACTGCACATAGCTGGAAAAAAAGACAGCCAGGGAATTTGCTTTATAGGGCCGCTTGATATGAAAAATTTTTTGAAATCATATATCAAGCCTAAAAAAGGGCAGATATTATCTTTGAGCGGAGAACCAATCGCTGAACATGACGGAGTATATTATTACACAATAGGCCAGAGGCATGGATTAGATATTAAAAACGGCAAAGGCCCTTATTTTGTTATAAAAAAAGATGTTAAAAAAAACATAATATATGTTGGCAAAGAAAAGGATTTGCTTTCAAAAAGGGCAGTAATAAAAAACATTCACTGGATTGAAAAGCCCAAAGGGTTTCCGGTTCAGCTTTCAGCCAAAATGCGTTATCGCGCGCCATTAGCGAAAGCAAAACTTTTTAAAAACAGAGAGTTAATTTTTCAAAAACCCCAGAGGGCTATAGCCCCTGGGCAATCGGCTGTTTTTTATAAGGCGAATAATGTGCTGGGCGGAGGAATTATAGAATAAAAATTTCTTCAGCTATTGACAAGGTTTTTTATTTTGCTACAATAGACCTATACCATAGGTATAGGTGTTAACGCAATTTTATCAATTATGAAAAAACATATTTATATAATTTTATTTTCAATTATTTTTACTGTTATTTTTCTGCCGGTGTTTTCTGCTTTTGCCCATGGGATAATGGGTTATGGCGATGACGACTATGGCATAATGGGCTACGGAATGATGGGATATGGGATTTTGCCCTTCGGCTGGATAGGATTTATTTTGATGGCTTTTTTCTGGGTTTTGATTGCGGTTATTATTTTTGCTGTTGCGAGGTGGGTTGTCAGCGCCTTAAGCCACAAAGACGAAAGCCGCAATTCAGCGCTGGATATTTTGAAAGAAAGATATGCTAAAGGCGAAATTAATAAAGAGGAATTTGAAGATAAAAAAAGAGATTTGTCATAAATATCAAAAGGTCAGAGCAAAAAATAAAAAATCAATAATAATAATTTTTAATAACTACCTTATATGACAATTAACAAACAAAAATCTTTGATAAATTTTAAGAAAGCCCACAGCCTTTTGGCTAAAATTGCAGATATGACAGAAAAAAACGATTACTGCATTGATATTATGCAGCAAAATTTGGCTGCAATAGGGCTTTTGAGGTCAGCCCACGAAATGCTGATGGAAAATCATTTAAACTCGTGTTTCAAGACAGCCATGGCATCAAAAAATGAAAAGAAGAAAAAAGAAATGACGGACGAGATATTAAAAGTCACAAAATTATTTAATAAATAATAACCAATATTAAACTTATGAATAAAGAACATATATATAAGGTTGAGGGCATGCACTGCGCTTCATGCGAAATTTTAATTGAAAAAAAGCTTTTGGATTTGCAGAATATCAAATCGGTTGACGCTTCAACCGCCAAAGGAGAGGTTATTATAGAATATGAAGGCGGCAGGCCGAATCCTGAAAGATTGAGCAGAATTTTCAAAGAGGAAAATTATATCTTTTCTGATAAATCTGTTGATGCAAAGATAATTTCTTCTGAAAAGAAAACTAATGCAACTTTAGTCGCCTTTAACATAGCCATTTTCATAATTATCGCCTTTTTATTGCTGCAGAAAATGGGCATTGCTAATTTTATCAGCCTGGACTCAACGTCATCTTTATTCGCATTTCTGGGATTTGGGTTCTTGGCCGGAATGTCCAGTTGCGCGGCGCTGGTTGGCGGAATTGTTTTATCAATGTCAAAGCAATGGAATAATCTTTATTCAGAAGACCAGTCAGCTTCAAAAAAGCTTCAGCCTCATATAATGTTTAATACAGGAAGAGTTATTTCTTATATCGTTTTAGGCGGAGTTTTGGGAATGATAGGGAGCCGGCTGCAAATTTCTCCTCAATTCACGGCATTTTTAATTGTTGCTGTTTCTCTGTTAATGGTTGCTTTAGGCTTGCAGATGCTCGGGGTAAAAGCATTTAGAAAGTTCCAAGTTTCAGCTCCAAAAACAGCAACAAGATATATTGCCGATGAAAATAATTTTCAGGGAAAGCATATGCCGTTTATTATGGGAGCTTTAACCTTCTTTTTGCCCTGCGGATTTACAATAACCGCGCAAAGTTTGGCCCTGCTTTCCGGAAATGTTTTTCAGGGCGCATTAATAATGGGAGCATTTGCTTTAGGAACAGTTCCTTCGCTTTTATTTATCGGATTGTCTAGCGTGAAATTTTCTTCAAAACCTCATTTAGCAGAAAGATTCTCAAAGGTTGCAGGATTTTTAGTCATATTTTTTGCATTATTCAATATATCCTACCAAGCAAATGTTTTAGGATTTACCGGATTCAGCAATATTGTTGGCCAAAGCCAGACACAAAATGTTGTTGATGAAAAAGACTTGCCTCCGATTGTTGGCGGCAAGCAGGTTATAAAAATGACAGCTTACAGCTCAAAAGATGTTCCAAATTATTTTAAAGTAAGGGTGGGGGTTCCTGTAAGATGGGAAATAACCGCAGACAGTTCGGCCGGAGGATGCAATAGCTCAATTATTTCTGGCAGTTTGTTTTCGGGAGCGATTCCTTTAACTCCGGGACAAATTTCAATAAAAGAATTTACTCCGCAGAAGACAGGTAAATTTAGATTCAGCTGCCAAATGGGCATGATTTCAGGGATTATAGAGGTTGTAAATGTCAGTAATGCGAGCAGTAATTCGGGGATAGAGACGGCTTCTGCCGCCTCCAGCGCAGCTAATGATCAAGTTGTTCCATCGGGGGCAAGCGGGTGTGGCTGTGGCGGAGGTGGCGGTAACGCCTGCGGGGCAAAATAGTAAAATATGACAAAGATTACATCAAAAACTATACTAAAAGAAATATTGGAGAAGAAAAGAGGCGCAGAAATTTTAATGAAAAATAACGTGCCTTGTTTGTCTTGCCCCATGGCTTCATTTGAAATTGATAAACTGAAAATTGGCGAAGTTTGTAAAATGTATGGATTAAATTTGGAAAAAATATTAAAAGAGCTGAATAGAAAATGAATCAAAAAATAACTTTAAAAATTCAGGGAATGGACTGCGCTTCATGCGCGGCTGTTATTGAACATAGTTTAAAAAAAACAAAAGGAGTTGTTTCGGCTTCCGTTAATTTTGCAACAGAAAAAGCGTATTTAGAATTTGATTCTGAAAAGACAAATACAGATGGTCTTAAAAAAATTGTTAAAGATTTAGGTTATAAGGCATTAGATGAAGATGAAGATAATGCTTCAACTGATGTTAAAACCGATGACCATTCCGACCATCATAAAACAGAAAAAGACCTGCCTGCCGGCAGGCAGGACAGTGAAATTAAAAAGTTAAAACTTCGTTTTGTTTTATCATTGGTTTTTAGTTTGCCGGTTATTTATATGGTTATGGGCGGCATGTTGGGATTTCCAATGCCTGAAGTTTTTGAAAAATATGGTATTTTAATACAGGCGATTTTATCAACAGCCGTGATTTTAGCTTCTTTTAATATTTGGCAATCCGGATTTAAAAAACTTTTGCGATTGGCTCCCAATATGGACTCTTTAATTCTTATTGGCACAGCCACTGCTTATTTTTATAGTTTAGTAAATGCAGAATTTTTGCTGGCAGGAAGAGAAATAAGCATGGAAAATTTTTATTTTGAATCAGCCGCTTTTATTTTAGTTTTTATTTCTTTAGGCAAATATTTAGAAGCAGTTACAAAGGGAAAGACTTCGGCGGCGATTAAAAGTTTAATCGGATTGCAGCCTAAATTTGCGATAATTATAAAAGACGGCAGGGAGCTGGAAGTTCCTATTTCCGAAGTGGCGGCAGGAGATATAATTTTGGTAAAGCCCGGTCAGAAGATTCCTGTTGACGGAATTGTGATTGACGGCTATTCCGGTGTTGATGAAAAAGCAATTACAGGAGAATCAATCCCGGTTGAAAAGAAAAAGGGAGACGAAGTTATCGGGGCCACAATAAATAAAACCGGAGTTTTGCAATTTAAAGCAACAAGAGTTGGTAAAAATACCATGCTGGCCCAAATAATAAAAATAGTGGAAGAGGCTATGGGCTCTAAAGCGCCGATACAGCTGTTAGCAGATAAAGTTTCATTTTATTTTGTTCCGGCTGTGATAGCAATCGCTTTAATTTCTGGATTAGTTTGGTTTTTAGCCTTAGGCCAAGTTCCTATGGCTCTTACAATTTTTGTGGCGGTTTTAATTATTGCTTGTCCATGCGCATTGGGATTGGCAACTCCAACAGCAGTTATGATGGGCGCGGGCTTGGCCGCAGAAAGAGGAATTTTAATTAAATCCAGCAAGGCGTTAGAAATCGCCAAAGATGTGAATATGGTTGTTTTTGATAAAACTGGCACCCTAACAAAGGGCGAGCCGGTTGTTACGGAAATTATTTCTGTTGATAAAAAAATAAATGAAAAAATTATACTGGAAATTGCAGCTTCTCTGGAAAAAAATTCTGAACATCCCTTGGCTCAGGCAATTGTCAACAAAGCCAAGGAGGAAAAGCTTGCCCTGAGTAAAGTCGAAGGGTTTCAGGCAGTTCCAGGCAAGGGAGTGGAAGCAATGCTGAAAGCTGAAGCCACCTTCGCCAAGGCTTCGGCGAGCCAAAGAAAGATTTTGTTGGGGACAAGAATGCTTATGAAGGATAGCAAAATTTCTGCTGATTTTATTGAAGATAAAATGATAATCCTTGAAGACCAGGGAAAAACAGCCATGATTTTGGCTGTCGGTAAAAAAATTGTCGGGATTATTGCTGTTGCAGATGTTTTGAAAGAAAATTCCAAAGAAGCAGTTGATATTTTGCATAAAATGGGAAAACAAGTGGCGATTATTACAGGAGACAACAGAAGAGTTGGAGAGGCAATTGCCAAGCAATTAGGGATTGACAGGGTTTTAGCCGAAGTTTTACCGCAAGGAAAATCTGATGAAATAAAAAAATTGCAGAATGAAGGAAATATCGTGGCAATGGTTGGAGACGGCATAAATGATGCTCCGGCTTTAGCTCAGGCAGATTTGGGCATTGCTTTGGGCTCTGGAACTGATGTGGCAATGGAAACCGGAGAAATTGTTTTAATAAAAGACGACTTAAGAGATGTTGTAAAATCAATGGATTTGAGCAAATATACTTTGAATAAAATAAAACAAAATTTATTTTGGGCGTTTTTTTATAATATAGTTGGAATTCCAATTGCGGCTGGCGCCTTATATCCTCTCACTGGTTGGCTTTTAAATCCGTCTATCGCGGCAGGAGCTATGGCTTTTTCATCAGTCAGCGTTGTGCTGAACGCTTTGTCTATGAAAAGATATAAATAAAACTCACTGGTCAAGGATTGATTTTATATAATTTTTAGTGTTTAATAAATATATCTTAATTTGAAAATAATGGATAAAACAGCAATACTTATTGTAGTTATAGTGATATTAGCGGCAGCCGGATTTTGGGCATGGCAGTCCGGTTTTTTTACAGACACTTTTAAGCAAATTCCTATTTCCGAGGGAATAATTTTGTTTTATAGAGAGGATTGTTCTCATTGTAAAAATGTTGAAGATTTTGTAACCCAGAATAATATAGAAGAAAAAGTTGAATTTACCCGGCTTGAAGTTTTGAAAAGCGCAGATAATCAGAATATTTTGGCTCAAGTTGTAGGCAAATGTAAATTAAATCCAAAGGAAGTTGGAGTTCCATTTTTATGGGATGGACAAAATTGTTTAATAGGAGATACGGATATTATAAACTTTTTTTCAAAATACATAACAAGCAATGAAGAAAGCAAATAAAATTTTAATTTTTTTAAGCTTTTCGACTATGGCATTAAGCGCAGCAAAAATTGCAAATGCCGTATGCCCGGTTTGCGTTGTGGCTGTGGGAGCAGGACTTGGTTTTTCAAGGTGGATTGGAATTGATGACGCAATTTCTTCTATGTGGATTGGCGCCTTGCTGGTTTCTTTAAGCATTTGGACAATAATTTGGCTTGATAAAAAGGGATGGGGATTCAAATATAAAAAAATTATTGTTCCTGCCGCCTATTATCTGCTTACGTTTCTGCCTCTTTGGTACTATGGCATAATAGGCCATCCTTTTAATATAATTTTTGGCATTGATAAAATAACGTTCGGCATAATTTTTGGCACAGCAGTTTTTCTGGCAACCGTATGGTTTCATAATTATTTAAAGCAAAAAAATAACGGCAAATCTTTTTTTCCTTATCAGAAAGTTGTTTTGCCGGTTGTAATTTTATTAATTTTTAGCACAATATTATGGACAATAATATAGATAATTTTATAAAAAAAGTCCAGGCAAGCAAAAAGCAGGAGCTTGATTTGTCTTCTGACGAGGATTTGTCAATTGCCATAATGAATTTAATTTCCATTGAAGAACATTTTTTCTTTACCGGGGCAAAAACAGGAAAGCCAGAATATTTTGATTTGCTAAAACAGGCGCGGGAAATGCGAAAAGAATTATTAAAAAGAATTATAAAAGATTATGAGGGCGAGGTTTGGTGCATTTCAAAACACTTGCTGTCTGCCTCAATGAGGTTAATGGAAGTGGGAACCAAGGCCTTAGGGCAAGGCAACAATAAAGACGCAGAAGAAATGTTTAAAAAAGCATACGAGCTTTACTCATTATTTTGGGGCATAAATTTAAAATTAGTTGACTTGGGCGACGTAAAAAAAATTGACGAAAACCAGATTGATAAAAAAGATGAAGACAAAAAAGGTATAATGGCAAAACTGGGAAAAATGGTTCAGTATGTAATTGATTGCTGCAAAGAGTAATCAGTTATAACATAAAAAAGCCGGGATATGCCCGGCTTTTTATTTGTTTTGCATAAAAGTTTGTCTGAGTATAAAACTATTGACAATGTTTGTGTTAGGTGATATAATTGAAATATTATAATCGCACTTTTAAAAATTATTGTTTGGCTGTATCTTTGAAGGAATTTTTTGTTTTTTCAAAGATGCAGCCAATTTCAGAGTTGCAGAAACTATAGCATGGGAGAGAAAATCCATGCCAGGGACGAATGTGTGGAGCGTGGTTTTTACTGTTGCAGCTGCGATCATTATGGTGCTTTTGATAGCGCCAATGGTCAACATGTGGCGCAGGTATGTTCAAAACGCCGATAAGGCGATTGAGAAAGGGGTTGAACCTCCTTCTTGGACAGGGCCTGCAGTGATGACCATTGTGGCCATTGGCATTTATGCCCTTGCGATAACGCTGGGGTGGAATGCCATGGTTAACACGACTGCAAGCACCGAGGTTAAGCAGAAGAATCCGGCAGCGGTTCAAGAACAGAAGAAAGTTCAAGAATCGCAAGTGCCGAGTTCAGAAGAGCTTAACAAAGCTCGCGCAGAACAGAAGGAAACCCAGCAAGTTAAGCCTCACAAGGAAGCTCTTGATTCGTTTGACGAGTCAATGAAGCGCGAGGCAGAAAAAATCAGGCAGAGGTCGCTGAACGAGCCAGCCTCGCCGGAAAAAAAGTAGCGTTTTGGATTGTTTGTTTTACCAATTTTCTGCAAGATGCGAAGGGAGAAAGTAGCTATGTTCAAGAAGCTGATGGTTTTGTGTGTTGCGCTTTCCTTTGCCTGCATGGCTGGCTGTAACGCCAATGTGCCGGCTGGAAAGCTGGGACGTGTCAAGACAGCGAGCGGGTGGTCCAACGAGATTCTCAAGCCCGGCCTGCACAATTGTTGGGGCAGGGATCAGATGTATCTCATTGACGGCACTAACCTCACCAGCAAGGAGTCGTTGAATATTCTTGTTGGCGGAAAGGTCAACCTGAAGCTTGATGTCACTATCAGATGCAAGGCCAACACGGCAGAGGACGAGGCCTTAAAGGCCGCTCTTGAAAGCGTGCCGGCAGTAAAGGGCGAAGATGGATCGCTCGAGATTTCAAGCAAGAGTATGTACGAGACCTTCATTCAGATGAAGGCTCTAGCAATTCCGAGAGCGATCTACGAGGTTCAGCCAGATATTCAAACAGCGGTTGCCAACAGCCCGAAACTGGCTATGGAAGTCCGCAAACAGATTATGGAGGCGGCGCAAGGCACGCCCTTAGTTGTTGAGGACGCTCAAATCACCAATTATGATTGGCCGCCGTCAATTACGGAGGCCCAGAATGATTTGGTGAAGATCCAGCTCAAAGAGGCCTCTGCGGAAGCGCAGGTTAAAGCTGATTTGAAGAAAGCCGAGGGCGACCTCAAAGTTAAAGAAGCCGAAAAGCTTGTTCAACTCAAAGAGGCCGAAGCGATAAGCGAGTCGATTGGTATCATCAAAGAGAAACTCGCCGGTTCGCCCGAGTATTTGATGTGGCATCAGATCAAGGTGATGGGGCAAGCGGCCATGGGGCCGAACAATTGTTTCATCTTGTATCCGTATTCTACGGACTCGGGCCAGGTGCGCGGCATGCTCAACAATGCTAACTTGGTGCAGATGCTAAAGCCGGATGGACCACATCCTGAGCTGAAAGAAAATCCCTCGCCGATTACAGAAATCGACGGGCTCGGGAATCTTTCTCCGAAGGCCGAGAAAGCCGAGAAATAGAGTAGAACGCCAGTCGGCAGTTCTGCTAGGTCCAGCTTTTTCCACTTTGGAAAAAGCTGGGCTCTTTTTTTACAATTTTTTATTTATTTGACTTTGTTTTATAATAGAGCCAAAATTAGATAATAATAAAATACGTATTACAATACGTATTAAAAAATTATGACAACAAGAAAATTAGAAGATAAAAATATACGCAAACTGACTCGCGTTGGGCAAACAAGTTTAGCGGTTACAATTCCCGTTGAAATAGTGGGAAAGCTGGGCTGGAAAGAGCGGCAGAAAGTTGTTGTGCGCCAGTCGGGAAAGAAAATCATTATTGAGGACTGGAAGAAATAATTTATAAGCACGATTAAAAACAAATTAACTCAGAGATTATCAAAGGGTTTTTTTGTTTGTGTTGATTTTTTGGGCAATGCGTGGTAAAAAGATTTTAGAGTCTTTGACAATTCGTTAACCCCTATTTCGTTAACCACTGTAATGAGGAGTGGAAAAATGTTATACGAAAGGTTTACTGACCAGGCGCGGAAAGTTATGTTGCTTGCCAACCAAGAGGCGCAGAGGTTTAATCACGAATTTATTGGTTCAGAACATGTTTTGCTTGGCCTTATTAAAGAGGGTTCGGGCGTGGCAGCTATTGTTTTGAAAAATTTGGGTATTAGTTTGGAAAGAGCGCACATGGAAGTAGAAAGAATAGTTCCGGAAGGACCTGATATGGTTACTATGGGCCAGCTTCCCCAAACACCGAGAGTAAAAAAAGTTATTGAATATGCAATGGATGAAGCCCTGAAATTGGGCCACGATTATATTGGCACAGAACATATTCTTTTGGGCCTTTTGCGCGAGACAGACAGCGTGGCAGCTACTGTTTTGAAAAATTTGGGGGTAGATGCGGGTTTTATTCTTGAAAGCGCGACTGAAACAGGTTTTATCCTTGAAAAAATAAGGGAAAATGTTTTGGAACTTTTGGGAATATGCCAAGCAAAGCCCTCGGAAAAAAATGAGCTTCCGCTTAAATGCACATCCTTTGTCATTTTAGGCGAAGAAGTTCCTCGCCGAGATATACTGGCGGCAACAAAAAATCCGCAAATAGAAAAATTTCTTGGAGCCTGCGATGAAATTATAGAACTTTCTATAACTTCAACTGCTCAAGGCACGTGCGTCAATGTTTTCCATAAAAACAAAAAATAGAAGTCCAGAGGCCCGCAGGTACAAACCTAAGGGCTTTTTTGTTGCTATGGTTGCTATAATATGATGGGCAAGGTATAATATAATAATAAAAAATTAAATAACCAAAATATGTCAAATTCAAAATTTTGCGATTTAAGAGGCAAGGTGGCAATTGTTACCGGAGCCGGAAAAGGAATGGGCGAGGCAGATTCAATAAAGCTTGCAAATGCCGGAGCTAAAGTTGTTTTAGTTGATATTTCAAAAGATGATTGCGAAAAGGTTGCCGACGAAATTAAAAAAAATAATGGCGAAGCAATTGTTGTAAAATGCGATGTAAGTAAAAAATCAGAAGTTGAAAATGTTGTAAAAGAAGCTTTATATGCTTTTGGTAAAATTGATATTCTGGTAAATAATGCCGGGATTTTTCCCTTTGAGCCGTTTTTAGAAATGGCGGAAGAAAATTTTGAGAAAGTGATTGATGTAAACTTAAAAGGATATTTTTTAATGGCTCAGGCCTGCGCTAAGGAAATGGTAAAACAAAAATCAGGAGTTATTGTAAATATATCATCTATTGCAATGGGACAGGTTGGAGTTGGGTTTGCGGGGTTAACGCATTATTGCGCGTCAAAGGGCGGAATTATTGCGATGTCGCAAGCTATGGCTTTGGAATTGGCTCCTTTTGGAATAAGAGTAAATTGCATTGCCCCGGGAGCTATTGATACTCCGGGAGCCAGCGCAATAAAAATGGATGCAAAAGCTATGGAGGCGATGTTAGCTCCCATTCCAATGAAAAGAAAAGGAAAATCAGAGGAAATTGCCAATGCAGTTTTGTTTTTAGTGTCAGATGAATCTTCTTATATGACAGGAAGCACTATGGTGGTAGACGGAGGTTGGGTTGCCGGATAATCAAAAAATCATTGACAAGCCCTTTTGATGGGCTAAAATGGGGTAATACTTGAAAACAATTAAATCCGAAGCACGAAATTCTAAATCCGAAACAAATTCAAATTTCTAAAGCCCAAACCCCAAAACATGTTTTGAGCATTGGAAAATTGGAAGTTAGATATTGTTTCGAATTTCGATATTCGAATTTCGAGTTTCTAAAAGTTATGCCAGAAGGTTATTGCGTAAAATGCAAAACAAAAAGAGAAATGAAAGACGCAAAAGAGGTTGAGATGAACGGCAAGGGCGGAAAAAAGAGGTCAGCTATGAAAGGAGTGTGCCCCGTGTGCGGAACAGGAATGTACAAGATATTAGGGCTGAAAAAATAGTTTTTTATTTAAAAACGCCGGTTGATTGCAGACAGGCGTTTTTTCTTATATGAAAAATAGATATATTTTGTTGTTTGCAGGGTTTTTGCTTTTGCTGAACGTTTTTTGCTGGCAAGAGGTTTTTATTTTAGTTCAAAGCCAAAATTTGTCTGTTTATTTTTTAGATGTGAGGCAGGGCGATTCAATTTTTATTGAAACTCCGCAAATGCACCAGATTTTAATTGATGGCGGTCCGGATTCGTCTGCATTAAGAGAATTGTCTTCTTTTATGCCTTTTTTTGACAGGACAATTGATTTAGTTATTTTAACGCACCCCGAAAAAGACCACATGCAAGGCTTAATAGACATTTTGCAAAGGTATAAAGCAGATTATATTTTATGGACAGGAATAAAAAAAAACGCGTCAGAGCATTCAGCTTGGCTGGATATTTTGCAAGAACAAAAAAATATGGGAGCTAAAATAATAATTGCAGAATCGGGCCAAAGGATAGTTGCAGGAAACGTTTCAATTGATACGTTGCATCCTCTAACAAATTTAGAAAACCAAGAGCCAAAATCTACCAATAACACTTCTGTTGTATCTCGTTTAATTTTTGAAGAAAACTCTTTTCTTTTTACAGGAGATATTTCAAGCAGTTTAGAAAAAAAGCTAGTTGTCCAAAATGTTAATTTAAGGTCAAATGTTTTAAAAATTGCCCACCACGGATCTAAGTATTCAACTTCTGAAGAATTTTTACAAAGTGTTAGTCCAAAAATTGCTGTAATCTCTGTTGGCAAAAATTCTTACGGACATCCCACACCCGAGGTTTTGCAAAAATTGGAAAATTTTGGTATACATATATTGAGAACAGACAAAGACGGGACAATAAGAATAGAGAGCGACGGCAATAGCATTAAAATTTTAAATAACAAATTTTAAATTTTAATTGAAAGACCTAATTTTAAATTTTAAAATTTAAACATTTAGATTTCATTTAAAATTTAGAATTTAAAATTAAAAATTATAGTATGAAAGATTTAGATTTTCCGTTATTTAAAACAAAGCAAGAGCCATACAAAAAGTTTAATTTAACTGACCAAAAACAACGTCAGGAATATTTTGAGTACAAAGCAGGCGAGGAAATCAAAAAATTAAGGGAGTATTTAAAAGAAAACACTTTTATTGCATATTTAATGGGTAAAAAATCTTCTGGCAAAGGAACTTACGCTAAAATGTTGGCTGAGGTTGTAGACAAGGACAAAATTGCTCATTTTTCAATTGGGGACATGGTGAGGTCTTTTGACGAAGTTATAAAAGACCCGGAAAAAAGAAAGGGAATTAAAGAATATTTGGGAAAAAATTACAGGGGTTTTATGCCTTTAGAAAAAATAATGGAATCTTGGGACAACCGGAGCACAAAAACTCTTTTGCCGTCAGAATTGATTTTAGCTTTGATAAAAAGAGAAATAGCAAAATTAGGCAGAAAAGCAATTTTTATAGATGGATTTCCGCGCGATGTTGACCAGGTTTCTTATTCTTTGTTTTTCCGCGACTTGATAAATTACAGGGAAGACCCCGATGTGTTTGTTTTAATAGACGTGCCAAGCTCTGTAATTGACGAGCGCATAAAATATAGGGTTGTCTGCCCTGCCTGCAACACTTCAAGGAATTTAAAGCTTTTGGCAACAAAGGTAGTTGAGTATGATAAAAAAGAAAAAAAATTCCATTTGCTTTGCGACAATTCTGCATGCCCGTCGCTAAAAACCGGAAAACCAGCCAGAATGGTTACAAAAGAGGGAGATGAACAGGGTATTGGCCCCATAAAAGAAAGGCTGGATAAAGACGAGATGCTGATAAAAGAAGCTTATAAATTACAGGGGATTCCAAAAGTGCTTTTAAGAAACTCAATCCCGGTTAATAAAGCAAAAGATTTTGCAGATGATTATGAAATAACTCCCGAGTATGTTTATAAATTTGATGAAAAAGAAAATCCGCCTGCTGGCGGAAAAGTTGAAATTTTAGAAAAGCCGTGGGAAATAAAAGACGACGAGGGAGTTTTATCAAACTCATTGATGCCTCCTCCAGTTGTTGTTTCTTTAATAAGGCAATTAGTGTCTGCGCTAAACATTTAAATCTTGACCTTGTTGTTTGGGGTATTATAATAAAGATAGCTCTGATGTTGAAATAGATTCTACACGAACTTTTTATAGGGAGCCCAATTATTTGTTGCGGCCGTGGCCGCAACGTGAGGGCACCCACTTTAATTTTGCTAGAATCTTACCTAATATCAGAGCAACTAAAAAACGCTTAGCAAGGCGTTTTTTAGTTGGATTCGGGGAAGGGAGAATCGAACTCCCGCCGCACGCACCCCATGCGTGAATCCTGCCATTGGACCATTCCCCGCCTCGCTTTTCATCGCGCTATACCCTTGAGAGCCTTTTAATACACTTGGCGCATGCTAAAACTCTTTTGCCAGACGCTAATCTAACCCACTGCAAATTCGGGTACTTTCTTTTTTTGGAAGTAGGATTGTATTTTCCCCTCAATTTAACAAGAGTCCTTCCCATTGAAGATTTTTTCTTGCAGATTGCGCAAACTTTCTCCATAAAACATAAAACACAAAACATAAAACACAAAACAAGTTTGTTATGTGTTCCATGTTATGTGCTGTAATTATTTTTTATTTTATCACATCTTTGTATTTTTTACAAGACGTGTTATGATAGATAAAAAAGATAATATATGTTTACAGCAACGGTTATCACAATTTTTTCTCTGATTGTTTTATTATTTTCTGTGATAATCCATGAATTAGCTCACGGCTATGTGGCTTTCTCTTTGGGCGACCCTACAGCAAAATATGCGGGCAGGCTTACCTTAAACCCCTTAAAACACTTAGACCCTTTGGGCTCTGTTATTGTCCCGCTTTTGTTGTTGTTTGCCACAGCCGGTCAGGGCCCGATTTTTGGCTGGGCAAAGCCAGTTCCCATAAACCCGTATAATTTCAAAGACCAGAAATGGGGTTCTTTAAAAGTTGCAGTTTCAGGCCCTGCCGCAAATTTTGCAATTGCAATATTTTTTGGCTTGTTAACAAGAATGATAAATTTGCCTGCCACAGTTCCCTTTATCGAACTGATTGGAATTATAACAATATATAATTTTTTGTGGGCAATATTTAATTTGGTGCCAATACCTCCGCTTGACGGCTCATGGATTCTTTTCAGATTTTTGCCATTAGGTTCTGAAAAAGTGAAGATATTCTTGCAGCAATACGGGCTTTTTATTTTGATATTTTTTATATTTTTCGGCGGACTTTCATGGCTGGTGCAACTTTCTCAAATACTATACAGCCTGGTTGTGGGGGCACCATTTTTGTTTATTTAAAAAATTATTGACAATAAGAAAATTATTTGCTAACATTGTACTTACATAAGCGCTTTGCGCTTTTTCAATTGATATGCCTACAATACACCAATTAATCAAAAAACCAAGAAGGAATAAAAAAAAAGCAAAGAAGACTGTTGCCTTGCAGTTTGGTTTTAACGTGCTTAAAAACAGAACGTCTTATTATCCTTCTCCATTCAAAAGGGGAGTATGCGTAAAAGTTTTTACCCAAACTCCTAAAAAGCCGAACTCAGCTGTAAGAAAGGTGGCCAGAGTAAAGCTTTCAAACGGCATGGAAGTTACAGCCTACATACCAGGAGAAGGCCATAATTTGCAAGAGCACTCTATTGTTTTAATAAGGGGCGGAAGGGTTAAAGATTTGCCTGGAGTAAGGTATCATATTGTAAGAGGGGTTTTAGATACCGCCGGAGTTGAAAACAGAAAACAAACAAGAAGCAAATACGGAACTAAACGCGCGAAATAAATTTTAAAATTTAAACATTTAGATTTCATTTAAAATTTAGAATTTAAAATTAAAAATTATCGATGAGGAGAGCATATAAAAAACACAAAATAGCCCCCGACAGACTTTATAACGATGTTTTAGTTTCTCAGTTTATAAACAAAGTTATGGAAAGGGGAAAAAAAACAGTTGCGCAAAAAATTGTGTATTCAGCTTTTGATATTATAAAAGAAAAAACCAAAAAAGAGCCGATTGAGGTTTTTAAGCTGGCAATTGAAAATGCTTCTCCAATTTTGGAAGTAAAGCCAAAAAGAATTGGGGGAGCCACTTATCAAGTGCCAATGGAAGTAAGGGGAGAAAGAAGGCTGGCTCTAGCAATCAGGTGGATTTTAGAGGGAGCCAGAAGCAAAAAAGGAAAACCAATGTCAGAAAAATTAGCTGAAGAGTTGATTGATGTTTCAAACAACCAAGGAAACGCAATAAGAAAGAAAAACGACACCCACAGAATGGCAGAAGCCAACAAGGCCTTTGCCCACTTCGCCAGGTCCCGCTAATCACATATAAGTTTAATTGACTGTTAAGCAATTTTTTGGTATTATTGAAGTGTAAATATATAATATAAATATGACACACAAGTTAACTATTGTTATAAATAAGGAAAAGAAAGGATATGTTGCCACATCTGTTGATTTGGGCGTGGTTAGCCAAGGAAAAACAATTGAAGAAGCTCAAAATAACTTGAAAGAAGCAGTTGAACTTTATTTGGAAGATAATCCTAGGGCCAAATCAGAGTTGAGAGGAGCGTCGGCCCCATTAGTGACAACTCTTGAGCTGAAATATACATAATGGCCAAACCTCTTTCCGCAAAATTGGTTATAAAGGTTTTGTGCAAGGAGTTTGGTTTTTATTTTGTATCTCAGAAAGGCAGCCATGTAAAATTAGCCAGGAAAGAAAAAGGGAGAGAAATAATAACAGTTGTGCCGCTTAAAAAGGAATTATTGGAAGGTACCTTAAAAGGAGTTTTAAAACTCGCAAAAGTGGAAGAAAAAGAATTCAGAAAAAAAATATAAAAAAAGACCCCGAGTCCTTCTTCTGGTCAAGTTAATGAGTGTTAACCTGCCGGCCGGAAAGTAGGCCTGAAGAGTTTGAGAAATTGAAAATTATGAGACAACATCCTTTAGATAAACTTAGAAACATTGGGATTATTGCCCACATTGACGCAGGAAAAACAACTTTTTCCGAGCGGCTTTTGTTTTATACAGGAGTTTCCCACAAAATAGGAGAAGTGCACGAGGGAGAAGCTGTTATGGACTGGATGGTCCAGGAAAGGGAAAGGGGAATTACAATTACTTCAGCTGCCACAACAATGTATTGGAAAGACCACCAGATAAACTTGATTGATACTCCCGGCCACATTGACTTTACAGCAGAAGTGCAGAGGTCTTTGCGTGTTTTAGACGGAGCTGTTGTTGTTTTTGACGGAGTAGCAGGCGTTGAGCCCCAGTCTGAAACCGTGTGGCGCCAGGCAGACAAATACAAAGTTCCAAGAATGTGCTTTATAAACAAGCTCGACAGAATGGGAGCTTCTTTTGAAAAAAGCTTTAATTCAATTTTAAAAAAGCTCACGAAAAATGCGGTAGCTGTGCAAATTCCAATAGGCCTTGAAGAAAAGCTGGAAGGAGTAATTGATTTAATAAAAATGAAAGCAATTTATTTTGAAAGCGAAAAAGGCATGCAAGTTGCAGAAAAAGAAATTCCGGAAGATTTTAAAAAAGAAGCTGAAGTCTGGCGCCACAAAATGGTAGAAAAAATTGCAGGAGAAGATGATTCTTTGACAGAAAAATTTTTAGAAGGCAAGGATATTCCAGCGCAAGAGCTTAAAAAAGTTTTAAGAAAAGCCGTATTAGATTACAAATTAATTCCTGTTTTGTGCGGGTCAGCTCTAAAAAACAAAGGAGTTCAGCCCGTTTTAGACGCTGTTGTTGAATATCTGCCCTCGCCTCTGGAGGTTCCTTCTCAGCAGGGAACTGACCCTAAAACAGCAGCTGTAATAGAAAAAAAGTCATCTGATGAAGAGCCGTTTGCAGCTTTGGTTTTTAAAGTTGCAACAGATCCTTATGTTGGAACTTTAACCTTTTTTAGGGTATATTCTGGAGTTTTGAGAAAGGGCTCTTATGTTTTGAACGCAAACACAGGCGAGCAGGAAAGAATTGCCAGAATTTTAAGAATGCACGCTGACTCGCGCCAGGAGCTTGATATTTTGTATGCAGGAGAAATAGGAGCTACCGTGGGTTTGAAAGCCACAAGCACGGGACATACTTTGTGCGACAAAGAGCGCCCTGTTGTTTTAGAAAAAATTGTTTTTCCGGAGCCTGTTATTTCAATTCGCGTGGAGCCAAAAACAAAAGCTGACCAGGAAAAGCTTATTATGTCTATTAGAAAACTTACAGATGAAGACCCGACCTTCAGAATTAAAGAAGATTTAGAAACCGGCGAAACTATTATTTCCGGAATGGGCGAATTGCATTTAGATATTATAGCTGACAGATTAAGAAGAGAATTTAATGTTGAGGCAAATTATGGCAGGCCCCAGGTGGCTTATAAAGAAACAATCACAGGAGAAGCAGAAGCCGAAGAAAAATATGTCAGACAGTCTGGAGGAAAAGGACAATACGGACACGTGCTGTTAAGAGTTAAGCCGAAAGAAAGGGGAGCTGGCTTTGAATTTATTGATGAAATTAAAGGAGGCGCCATTCCAAAAGAATTTATTAAGCCGGTTGAAAAAGGAGTTGTGGAGGCAATGGACAAAGGAATTGTTGCGGGCTATCCTATGGTTGATGTTGAAGTTACTCTTTACGATGGAAGCTATCACGATGTTGACTCGTCTGAATTTGCCTTTAAAATTGCAGGGTCTATGGCTTTTCAGGCAGCAGCTAAAAGAGCAAAGCCTGTTATTTTAGAGCCGATAATGAAAATAGAAGTTGTTACTCCGCCTGATTTTTTCGGGCAGGTTATTTCTGATTTAAGTTCAAGAAGAGGAAAAATTGAAGAAACCTCAGAAAGGCTTGAAATGAAAGTTATTGATGCTTTGGTTCCTTTGTCTGAAATGTTTGGATATGTTACAGCATTAAGGTCTTTAACAGAAGGCAGGGCATCTTCAACAATGGAATTTAACAGCTACGAACAAGTTCCTTCAAACATTGCCCAAGAAATTATTGACGGAAAAAGGCAGTAAAAAAAGAGCGCCACGGTAAAACATAGTTTTGCCGAGGCGCATGATGTATTATGCCCAGCCGCCGTAATCGGTGGAATGGGCAGAGTCCACGTTTCCGCCGTGCGGATTTGTGATTGCGCTTAGTGCAACATGGTCCAGTTGATTAACTGGTTTTTGCTCTGCCGGCTCTTCGGGAATTTCCCGTTTCAGATAAGCCCTTCTGCATAAAGGTAAGCTGACAACGCTTACCAATTCCCAGCCCCTTTCAGAAAGGACAGACAGCGTTATACTTTCGTTTGATGTATCTCCCTTAATGTCAATTACAGTAATTTGCCACTTTTTCATGACTTTTTCTCCTTTGTTACTGGTTGAAGGCACAAAAGCAAAAAGAGAAATGCTATCAAAAACAAGATGATAGCAATGTTCCCGATGACTTTAACAGCGGACTTCATAGGCGGTTCTCCTTATCCTTCTTCTTCGGAATTTGGCCTTGAAAAAATAAGAAGATAGCTATCGCTCCTACGAACAGGACGAAGATTACATCAAATGACATAGCAGTTTCTCCTATTTTAGGGACAGTAAATTGTCAAAAAGCAAAAACGAACGATGTTGTTTTTATATCATTTAAAAACCAATAAGTCAATGCCATTGCATAAAATTTTGATATTTGTTAATATAAAACTTGACTATTGTAAAAAAATAGAATACAATAAAAACACTAATAAATAATCTAATACGCTGGCGCCTGGCAAATGGCGCGGCGGAAAAATAAAAAATGTCAGCAGAAAAATTTGAGAGGTCAAAACCTCACGTAAACATTGGCACCATTGGCCACGTTGACCATGGAAAAACCACTTTGTCAGCCGCAATTATGAAAATTTCAAAATTGCGCGGTTTTATGGCGTCAGACAAAAACGTTGACCAGATTGACGCTTCTCCCGAAGAAAAGAAAAGGGGAGTCACAATTTCTATTACGCATTTGGAATGCGAAACTCCAAAAAGACACTATGCTTTAATTGACTGCCCGGGCCACGCAGACTACATTAAAAACATGATTACGGGAGCAGCTCAAATGGACGGCGGAATTTTGCTTGTGTCAGCTCCAGACGGGCCTATGCCCCAGACAAGAGAGCATATTCTTTTGGCAAGGCAGGTAGGTTTACCTTCATTGGTTGTATTTATGAACAAATGCGACATGGTTGACGACCCTGAAATTTTAGACCTTGTTGAATCTGAAGTAAGGGAATTGTTAAAGAAAAACAAATACCCGGGCGACGAAACTCCAATTATAAGAGGTTCAGCTTTGAAAGCTTTGGACGCAACATCTGTTGATGATGCGGCCGCCAAGCCAATTGTTGAATTGCTTGATGCAGTAGACAACTATGTTCCAGAGCCTGAAAGAGATTTAGACAAGCCATTTTCAATGGCAATTGAAGACGTATTTTCAATTGAAGGAAGAGGAACAGTAGCCACAGGCAGAATCAGTAGAGGAATAATAAAAGCAAACGATGAAGTTGAAATTGTGGGAATAAGGCCTACACAAAAAACAATTGCAGTGTCTGTTGAAATGTTCCAAAAATCTTTGGATCAGGGGCAGGCAGGCGACAACGTTGGAATTTTGTTAAGAGGCTTGAAAAAAGAAGATGTTGAAAGAGGCCAGGTAATCTGCAAGCCAGGTTCAATTTCTCCTCACACTGAATTTGAGGCAGAAGTTTATGTTTTGACAAAAGAGGAAGGCGGAAGGCATACTCCATTCTTTTCAGGGTATAAGCCGCAGCTTTATATTGGAACCTCTGACATAACAGGAGACGTAACTTTAGCTGAAGGAACTGAAATGGTTATGCCTGGAGACACAGCCAACTTAAAAATTAAATTGATAGCCCCTGTAGCTTTAGAGGAAAACCAAAGGTTTGCAATCAGGGAGGGCGGAAAAACAGTTGGCGCTGGAGTAGTAACAAAGATAGCCAAGTAATTAAGGAAAAGTCTGTAATCAAATGCCCGTTAAAAAATCAACTGCTACAAAGAAAAAAGCCAGCCTGCCTGCCGGCAGGCAGGCAAAAAAGGCAGCAAAAACAGAACAAAAGCCTGCTGAGCAGGCTTTGCCAAAGCTTCGCATAAAATTGCGCGCCTATGACCACAAAATAATTGATAACTCAGCTCGCCAGATAATTGACATTGCAAACAGATACGGAGTTGAGGTTATAGGGCCTGTTCCTCTGCCAACAGAGGTGCTAAAGTTCACTGTAAACAGGTCAAGCTTTGTGCATAAAAACGCAAGAGAGCAGTTTGAAATGCGGGTGCACAAAAGGGTTATAGACATTTTGAATCCCAGCCAAGAAATAGTAGAAGCCCTGAGAGATTTAAATCTTCCTTCAGGTGTTGACATTACGGTTAAAATATAATAACATATAAAATAACAAAAAAAACGAGCGATAGTTAACTTTTATGGATATTTTTAACCAATAAAATATTCGTAATAACAACATTGCCAGAAAAATCGGGCAATTGCCCGATTTTTCATTATCAATAATATCAATAATGAAGTTTATATTAGGTAAAAAAATTGGAATGTCTCAAATGTTTGATAAAGACGGAAATTTAGTTCCGGTCAGCTTAATATCCGCCGGACCCTGTTATTTGCTGCAGCAAAAGAATAAAGAAAAAGATGGATATGACGCTTTGCAGATTGGTTTTGAAAAAATAGAAAAAAAATCGAAAATAAAAAAAACAATGAAAGGCAAAGAATACAGATATATTCGCGAAATCCGAAATCCGAAATCCGAAATCCGAAATATTGGTGACGAGGTAAATGTGTCTGAATTTCAAGAAGGAGATTTTGTGAAGGTTTCTGGCATGTCTAAAGGAAAAGGTTTTCAGGGCGGAGTAAAAAGGCATGGGTTTTCAGGCAGGAACGCCACTCACGGAGTAAAGCACGAACACAGAACATTAGGTTCTACGGGCAGAAGGTTTCCCCAACATGTGCAAAAAGGAAGAAAAATGCCAGGCCGCATGGGATACGAAAAAGTAAACGTAAAAAATTTAGAAATAATCAAGGTTGATAAAGAAAATAATTTATTAGTAATAAGAGGGGCGGTTCCGGGAGTAAAGGGAGCATTGCTGGAAATTAGAGCATAAATATGAAAATTGATTTGTACCCGACAAAAGCTAAAACATTTTGACGGGCAAGCAACTAAAAGAAATGAAATATCCTGTTTATAATATTGATGGGAAAGAAATTGAAAGCACAAATTTACCCAAAAAGATATTTGAGGTTGCTTTTAACGCTGATTTGGTGCATCAAGTTGCTGTTTCTCAAATGGCAAATAAAAGGCAGATTTCAGCTCACGCAAAAACCAGGGCGGAAGTAAGGGGCGGAGGCAGAAAGCCATGGCGCCAGAAAGGAACAGGAAGAGCAAGGCACGGTTCAAGCCGTTCGCCAATCTGGAGAGGGGGCGGAATAACTTTTGGGCCAAGAAATGACAAAGTGTATGCAAAAAATCTGCCCAAAAAAATGAGAAGAAAAGCTTTGTTTATGGCGCTTTCAGAAAAAGCCAGAAACAGCCAATTAATTATTTTAGATAAAATAGAATTAGAAAAAGGAAAAACAAAAGAAATGGCAAAAATTATTTCAGCTCTTCCTTGCAAAAATCAAAGCTGTTTGCTTGCTTTGCCAAATCACGACAAGAAAATATTTTTAGCTTCAAGAAACATTAAAAAAACAAATATTGAAGACGCAAGAAATTTAAATGTGCTCGACGTGCTGAATTCAAAGTATTTATTAATAATAAAAGAAAGCATTAAAACAATCGAAAAAACTTTTGTAAAATAACTATGGCTTTATTTGATTTTTTAAAAAGAAAAAAAGAGATAGAAAAGTCCAAAGAAGTCAGGAAGACCGCAAAAAAACCCGACAAAAGCCGAAGGCATTTTGACGGGCCCGCCACAATTTCGCCGAAGGCGAATTTGGGCGGGGAAGAAAAGCCAGAAACCGTTGTCCAAAAGCCAGTTGCAAGACCAAAAAAGAACGTTAAATTTTCATATGAGGCCATAACAAAGCCGCACATATCAGAAAAAGCCACATATTTGGCAGAAAAAAATCAATATATTTTTGTAGTTCCCGTTTCCTATAATAAAAAAGAAATTAAAAATTCTGTAGAAGGGATTTACAATGTGGATGTGCTGTCTGTCAACAAAGTTAAAATTCCAGCAAAAAAAAGAAGGATAGGCGCTACGCAGGGGTTTAAAAAAGGATTTGTGAAAGCAATAGTAAAAATAAAGGAAGGTCAAAAAATAGAGGTTTTGTAATATTATGAAAGTATATAAGCCAACAACTCCATCTCGCAGAGGCATGACAGGCATAGACTTTTCCGAGCTTTCTAATAAAAGGCCAGAAAAGAGCCTTTTGAAATATGTGAAAAGGCAGCAAGGCAGGTCAGCGTCTTCTGGCAGAATAACAACAAGGCACAAGGGAGGAGGAGTAAAAAAGCTTTACAGAATAATTGAATTTTCACAAACAAAAAAAGACATTCCAGCAAAAGTGATAGCTTTAGAATACGACCCAAATAGAACAGCATTCATTGCTTTAATTGAATATAAAAATAACGGAAAGCAATACATTATAGCTCCTCAAGGGTTGAAAATTGATGATGAGGTTGTTTTTTCAGATGCTGGATTTTTAAATCCAGGCAACAGAATGAAATTAAAAAATATTTTAGTGGGAACCATGGTTTATAATGTTGAGTTAGAACCCGAAAAAGGCGGAAAAATAGTAAGATCGGCTGGCAGTTCGGCCCAAGTTTTAGCTCATGACGGGGATTACACAAATTTGAAAATGCCTTCTGGAGAAATAAGAAAATTCAGAGGTGAGTGCTTTGCATCAATTGGCATGGTTTCAAATCCAGAAAACAGGTTTTATAATACAGGAAAAGCAGGCAGGAACAGAAAAAGAGGAATAAGGCCCACAGTAAGGGGTTCCGCTATGAATCCAGTTGACCATCCTCACGGAGGTGGCGAGGGCAGGCAGCCGATTGGATTAAAGCATCCAAAGACTCCTTGGGGGAAGCCGGCCTTGGGAGTAAAAACAAGAAAAAGGAACAAGTGGTCAAATAAATTAATAATTCAAAGAAGGAAGAAATAAATCATCATGTCAAGAAGTTTAAAAAAAGGACCATATATAGATGAAAAGCTTTTGAAAAAGATTTTGAATTTGAGAGCAGGCCAAAAAACCATTATAAAAACATGGGCAAGGAGTTCTTCAATTGCGCCGGAAATGGTGGGCCACACCTTTGGAGTGCATAACGGAAAGGAGTTCGTGCCGGTTTATGTTTCAGAAGATATGGTGGGCCACAAGCTTGGCGAGTTTGCGCCTACGACAAAATTCGTAAGGCACGGAGGCAAGATGCAAAGGGAATTGGAAGCGGGGGCTGAACAAAAAGAAGCTGCAAAAATAGAAGCAGAAAAGCCAAAACAATAAAGATTTAATAATATGGAAGTAAAAGTAAAATTAAACAATTTAAGAGTAGCTCCGCGCAAGTCAAGGCTTGTCGCAGATTTAGTAAGGGGAAAAACTTTATTTGAGGCAAGGACTATTCTTTCTTTTACAACAAATAAATCAGCAAGAAATTTGTTAAAGCTTTTAAATTCAGCTGCAGCTTCCGCAAAAAACGATTTTAAGATTGATGAAAACACTTTATCTATTGCCAAGATTTGCGTTGATGAAGGCCCGAAATTGAAGAGGTGGCACCCTATGTCGCGCGGAAGGGCATACCCTATAATAAAACGCACTTCAAACATAACTTTAGTTCTTGGAGAAATTAACAAGACAGAGAAAAAAGCAGGCAAAAAAATCTTAAATTCTAAATCCAAAATCAAAAACAAATCCCAATCGCCAAAAACTAATCTTAAAAAAAGCCGTCGTGTTTTAAAAACTAAAAATTAGAAATTTCACAGATATGTCACACAAGGTTCATCCAAAAGCATATAGAATAAAAGGAATAGAAGATTGGAATATCAGGGGTTTTTATGGTAAAAAAATGCCACGTTATCTTGCGGAAGATTTTTTGATAAAAGATTTTTTAAGAAAAAAATTAAAGGAAGCTTCTGTGGCTAATATAGAAATAGAACATTCAGCCAACAAATTAAATATAATTATTTATACTGCAAGGCCAGGACTTATAATCGGCAGAGGCGGAGAAGGAATTGAATTGTTGAAATTGGAAATAGAAAAGAAAGTTAGAAAAAAAAATACAAAAAAACAAGCCAAAGCTGAGGGCGAAAGGGAAATTAAAATAGAAATTAAGGAAGTAAAAAATCCATGGATAAGCGCCTCTTTGGTAGCTCAAATGGCTGCCCAGCAAATAGAAAAAAGAATACCTTTCAGGCAAGTTTTGAAAAAGTCTATAGATAGAGTTATTACTAACAGAGAGGTCAAGGGAATAAGAATGGAAGTTGCAGGAAGGCTTAATGGCATTGAGATTGCAAGAAGAGAGTGGCTTGCCCAAGGCAGGCTTCCCAGAAGCACATTAAGAGCTGACATTGATTATGCACAGGACGAAGCTTTTTGCACTTATGGAAAAATAGGAATAAAGGTCTGGATATATAAAGGAGATAAATTTGATTAATTTATAAAATATGGCTATATTAATGCCCAAAAAAGTAAAGCACAGAAAATGGCACAAAGGAAGAGGAAGATCCCGGGTTTCTATAGAAACAAGGGCAACCGAATTGAACTTCGGCAGCTTTGGGTTAAAATCTTTGGGAACAAAATGGATAACAGCCCGCCAGCTTGAATCTGCAAGGCGCCATATCATAAGATATATGAAAAAAGGAGGAAAACTTTGGGTAAGAATTTTTCCGGACAAGCCCGTTACTTTTAAAGGAGCTGAAGTCGGCATGGGCGGCGGGAAGGGAGGCGTTGACCATTATGTTTACCCTATAAAGCCAGGCAGAATGATTTTTGAGATAGACGGATTAAAAGAGGAAATTGCCAAAGAAGCGCTTGAAGGGGCTGCAAAAAAATTGCCTATTAAGACAAAATTTGTAAAAAGACAATAAATATCATGAAAGCTGAAGAATTAAGAAAAAAAGATAAAAAGGAGCTTGAAAAAACAGTTAGCGACCTTAGGAAAAGACTGGGCGACCTCAGGTTTAAATTTTCGTCCAACAAGCTAAAAAATGTCAAAGAAATAAGCAATACAAAAAAAGAAGTGGCAAGAATATTAACAATATTAAGCGAATATGGCAAATAAAAAATTACAAGGCATTGTGGTTTCAGATAAGATGGAAAAAACAGTTGTAGTGCAGGTTGAAAGGATAAAAGAACACCCCAAATACAAGAGGAGATATAAAATCCACAAAAAATATAAGGCGCACGACCAAGCCAACCAATACCATGTTGGAGACAAGGTTGTAATACAAGAAACAAAACCCATTTCAAAAGATAAAAGGTGGAAAGTTATAGAAAAAATTTAATAAATTACCATGATACAAACAAGGTCAATGTTAAAAGTGGCAGACAATACTGGAGCTAAAATTATCCAGGTGATTAATGTGCCCGGAGGAACCCGCAAAAGATACGCTCAGCTGGGAGACATTGTGGTGGCTGCTGTAAAAAAAGCAGAACCCAGAAAGATTGTTAAAAAGCATGACAAAGTAAAGGCTGTAATTATAAGGCAGAAAAAAGAATATAAGAGAGCTGACGGCTCATACATAAGGTTTGACGACAATGCAGCTGTGATTTTAGGAGACGGCAAATTGCCAAAAGGCGGAAGAGTTTTTGGGCCGACAGCAAGAGAAGTAAAAGAAAAAGGTTTTGATAAAATAGCTATGATGGCGTCAGAACTTTTATAAAAAAATGAAAGTAAAAAAAGGCGATACAATTTTAGTAATATCAGGCAAAGACAAGGGCAAGGTAGCTAAGATATTAAAATCTCTCCCAAGAGAGCGGAAGGTTTTAGTTGATGGGGTTAATTTAAAGAAAAAGCACGTTAGGCCGAAAAGAGAAGGAGAAAAAGGCCAGGTAGTGCAGGTGCCGGCTCCATTGGAGGTTTCTAATATAAAAATAGTATGTCCAAAATGCGGAAAGCCCGTCAGAATAGGCTATAAAGTCGAAAAAGACATTAAATCAAGAATTTGTAAAAAATGCGGCCAGGCTATTTAAGCTTCTTATTGAATTATGAAAAAATTAGCAGAAACATATAAAAAAGAAGTAATTCCTGCTATGATGGAGAAATTCGGATACAAGAATCCGATGGCTGTTCCTTCTATTAAAAAAGTTGTTGTAAACAGCTCTTTTGGAAAAAGTATCGCAGGAAAAACAGGCGGAGAAAGAACAAAAATACAAGATTTGATAATGCAAGACATTGCCCTTATAACAGGCCAAAAGCCAAAACTGGTGAAGTCAAAAAAATCAATAGCAGGCTTTAAGCTAAGAGAGGGCTTAGAAATTGCGGCTGTTTCAACTTTAAGAAAAAAAAGAATGTGGGACTTTTTAGAAAGGTTTATATATTTGTCTTTGCCAAGGTCCCGCGACTTTAAAGGAATCGACCAAAAATCAATAGACAGCCATGGAAATTTGAACTTAGGCTTCAAAGAGCACATTTCTTTCCCAGAGATTTTTACAGAAAAAGAAAAAACTATTTTTGGGCTTGAGATTACAATATCTGTTAACGCAAAAAGCAAAGAACAAGGATTAGAATTATATAAATTATTAGGATTTCCAATTAAATAAGTTATGGCAAAAACATCCCAAGAAGTAAAAGCAAAAAGAAAACCGAAATATTCCACCAGAAATGTGAGGCGCTGTTTTAAATGCGGAAGAAGAAGGGGGTTTATGAGAAAATTCGGGCTTTGCAGAATATGTTTTAGAGAATTGGCAAACAAAGGAGAAATACCGGGAATTAAAAAATCAAGTTGGTAATATAACCTAAAACCAAAAAAATGACAGATCCAATAACAGATATGTTAAATCAAATAAAAAATGCCCAGGCTGTTGAAAAGCCGGAAGTTTTGATTCCTCTTTCAAATATAAAATATGAAATTGCCAGAATTTTGTCTGAACGGCATTTTATTGGGGAAATCAAAAAATCTGTAAAAGGAAAGCATAAAATTATAAAAATAGCCTTGAAATACGAAAATGGAAGCCCTAAAATATCAGGATTAAAAAGAGTTTCAAAGCCAGGCCAAAAGATTTATGAAAAATCTTCTGAGATTAAGAGGGTGCATGGAGGATTTGGAATATCAATAATCTCAACATCAAAGGGGCTTATGACAAACATAGAAGCAAGAAAACAGAAGTTAGGAGGAGAAGTAATATGCGAAGTCTGGTAGAACAAATTTTAAAAATTAAAAATTACAAAATTAAAAACTCATGTCAAGGATAGGCAAAAAACCAATTAAAATTCCAGAAGGCCTGAAAATAGAAATTTCAGAATCCGAGGTAAAAATTAAAGGCCCTAAAGGAGAGTTAAGCCAAAAAATCCACCCTGAAATAAAAATTGAAACAAAAGATGGAGAGGTTTTTGTTTTACCTAAAAATAATCAATTTACTAAAAAGGGGCGCGGATTATGGGGCTTATACAGGGCGCTTTTAGCCAACATGGTAGAGGGATGCAGCAAAGGATTTGAGAAAAAGCTTGAAATAGAGGGGGTTGGATTTAAGGCTGCAGTTGAAGGAGATAATTTGATTTTAAACCTTGGATTTGTGAATCCGGTCAAGATTAAAAAGCCAGAAGACATTAGTTTTTTAGTTGAAAAAAACGTAGTAACAGTTTCTGGCATAGACAAGCAAAAAGTGGGAGAAATGGCTGCTATAATAAGAAAAGCCAAAAAAGTTGAGCCCTATAAAGGCAAGGGAATAAGATATCAAGGCGAAAAGGTCAGGAGAAAAGAAGGTAAAAAAGTTGTGGCATCAAAATAAACTTATGTCAGTAAAACAAGAAAAAAGAGCAAGAAGGCAAAAAAAGATAAGGTCAAAAATTCACGGCACAAAAGAAAGGCCAAGGCTTTGTGTTTTTAGGTCTCAAAACCATATTTACGCACGGCTTATAGATGATGCAGAATCTAAGGTTTTATTGTCTGTGTCAGATATGGAAATAAAATCAGCTAAAAAATCAGCTAAGTCAGAAAGCGCAAAAGAGGTTGGGAAATTAATTGCTAAAAAGGCGCTTGAGAAAAAAATTGAAAAAGTTGTTTTTGACAGGGCTGGGTTTGTTTTTCACGGCAGGATAAAAGCATTGGCCGAAGGCGCCCGCGAAGGAGGATTAAAATTTTAAAATAATAATAAAAAAATGGCAGAAGAAATAAAACAAAAAGACACATCAGCTGAGCCCGCGAAAGAAGGCGGTTTTCAGAGACGTCCGAGAAGGCCTGGTTTTGGCAGAGCCGGAGTTGGAAGGGCTGCTGCAAGAGACGAATTTGAATCAAAACTTTTGGATTTAGCCAGAGTGACAAGGGTTACGGGCGGCGGAAAACGTTTGAGGTTCAGGGCAGTGGTTATAGCTGGCAACAAAAAAGGGAAAGTTGGAATTGGCATAGATAAAGGAAGAGACGTTTCTCAGGCAATAGAAAAAGCCACAAGAATGGCTAAAAAGAATTTGATAGAAGTTGTAATTGTGAATGAAACCATTCCCCATGAAGTTCAAGCAAAATCAGGACCTGCAAGATTGCTTTTAAAGCCCCAAAAAAAGGGAAGAGGTTTGGTTGCAGGGGGAGCTGTAAGAACTATCTGCGAGTTAGCCGGCATTAAAAATATTTCTTCAAAAATTTTATCTGGTTCAAAAAATAAGTTAAATAATGCAAGAGTCACGATGGAGGCTTTCAAAAAACTTAAAGAAAAAAAATAATATGCAGATACACCAATTAGCGCCAAAACATAAAAATAGGAGCAAAAAAAGAATCGGCAGGGGCGGGAAGAAAGGCACATATTCTGGCAAAGGCATAAAAGGCCAGAAATCGAGAGCCGGCAGAAAAGTGGTTCCTATAATAAGGGAATTAATCAAAAAATATCCGAAGCTAAAGGGATACAGGAGAGTTGCTTTAAAAGATTATAAGGCAGTCGTTAACCTTGATACTTTAGAAAAAATTTCAAAAGACGGGGATATAATCAGCCCCCAGAATTTGATTAAAAAGGGAATTATCCGTATTATAAAAGGCAAGAAGCCGAGAGTTAAAATACTTGGCAGCGGAAAATTGACAAAAAAGGTGGTTATAGAGAATTGCGATATTTCAAAGTCTGCAAAAGAAGCTGTAGAAAAGGCGGGTGGCACAATACGATAATTTAAAATTTTAAATTTAAAATTAAAAATTTCCGTTGATGTGGTACGATAAAATATTATTTTTCTTCAAAAATAAAGAGCTTAGGAATAAATTTTTATTTGTTCTTTTTTTGCTTGTAGTTTCCAGGGTGGCAGCAAACATACCTATACCCGGAATCGGAGTTGAAAATTTAAAGAAATTTTTTGACCAAAACCAAGTTTTCGGTCTTTTAAATATATTTACAGGAGGGGCTTTGAGCAATTTTTCAGTAGCATTGCTTGGTTTGGGGCCTTATATTACAGCTACAATTATTTTGCAGCTGCTTACAATGATTTTTCCAGCCCTGGAAAGATTATACAAAGAAGAAGGGGAAGCGGGTAGAAAAAAATTCAACCAATATGCAAGGCTGTTCACAATTCCCTTGGCAGCTTTTGAGGGATATGGAATGCTGATGGTGTTTCAAAGGCAGGGCGTAATTTCAGCTTTTTCTTTGCCTATTTTGATAAGCTCTATTATAACTATCACAGCTGGAGCTATGTTTTTGATGTGGCTTGGAGAAATTATTTCTGAACAGGGGCTGGGAAACGGTATTTCGCTTTTAATTTTTGCCGGAATAGTCGCCCATGTTCCAATTAATATTTTTCAGACGTTTGCGGCATGGGACCCATCAAAAATCCCTTCTTACTTGGTGTTTGCAATTTCGTCTATAATTATAATAGCTGGAGTTGTTTTGATTACAGAAGCTCGCAGAAATATTCCGGTTTCTTACGCAAAGAGGGTCAGGGGCATGAAAATGTATGGCGGAACTTCAACATACCTTCCTTTAAGCGTAAATCCGGCTGGAGTTATGCCTATAATTTTTGCGCTTTCCATACTTTTATTCCCAAGCATAATAGCCAGTTATTTTGGAACTTTTTCAGGAATTGTTGGAAGCGCGGCCACAGCTATCGGGTTATTTTTTAATAATCCATGGGTGAACGGAATATTTTATTTTTTGCTGGTGATACTTTTTACTTACTTTTATACAGCGGTAACATTTGACCCTAAAACAATTTCTGACAATCTGCAAAAAATGGGAGGATTCGTTCCTGGCGTAAGGCCAGGCAGGCCGACATTAGAATTTTTAAAGCATATTTTAAACAGGGTTTTGTTTACAGGAGCTATATTTTTAGGCTTGATAGCTGTTTTGCCTTCAGTTGTGGCTGGGGCCACAGGAGTTACCGGCTTTACCTTTTTGATTGGCGGCACTTCTTTGCTGATTATTGTAAGCGTTGTTTTAGACACAATGCGCCAGGTTAACGCCCAGCTCCAAATGAGAGAATACGAAACCTTTTAAATCACATAATACATAACATAGAACACATAACAACTACGTTTTCGTTTTGTTTCATGTTTTATGTTTCATGTTCTATGCAAAAACAAGTTATTATTTTATTTGGACAGCCGGGAGCCGGCAAAGGCACGCAAGCAGAAATTCTGTCGGATAAAACCGGATATTATCATTTTGAATCAAGTAAAGTTATTGAGGCTTGTTTTGAAAACGAAAATCCGGAGAAAGTTTTTGAAATTGAGGGCAATTCCTATAAAGTTGACGATGAAAGAAAACGATGGGAGGCAGGATTATTAAACAGTCCGCCTTTCGTCGTTTTTTTAATGGCTGAAAAAATAAAAGATTTGGCAGAAGACGGAAAATCAATTATTTTTTCGGGTTCTCCCAGAACCGTGTATGAAGCAGAAAGGGAAATACCTCTTTTAAAAGAATTATACGGAAAAAAAAATATACATTTTATAATGCTTGAGATAACCGCTGAAACTACAATTTTTAGAAATTCGCACAGAAGAATTTGCGAGCTGATACGTCATTCAATATTGTTTTCTCCGGAAACAGAAAAACTGACAAAATGCCCGTTGGACGGATCAGACCTTGTAAAAAGAAAAGGACTTGATGATTTAGAAACAATAAAAAAACGTATAGAAATTTATAAAGAGCAGACATATCCTGTTTTGGAAATTATTGAAAAACAAGGCTTAAAATTGCAGAAAGTAAACGGCGAACAATCTGTCGCAGATGTTCATAAAGACGTTTTTAAATCTTTAGAATGATTATTATAAAAACCGAGGATGAAATTAAAATAATGGCAGAGGCGGGAAAAATCTTGGCTAATGTTTTGAAAGAAATTGAAAGGCTCGTAAAGCCGGGAATTGCCACCATTGAATTAGACAGGGCGGCTGAAGCCCTTATTTTATTGCGCAAAGCAAAGCCGGGATTTAAAGGATACGATGGGTTTCCCTATTCTTTGTGCGTTTCTGTAAATGAGAATGTTGTGCACGGCTTGCCTTCAGAATATATTTTAAAAGAAGGAGATGCAGTAAGCCTGGACCTTGGAGTCCTGTATAGGGGGTATTATTCTGATATGGCCGCGACTGTCCCTGTTGGTAAAGTTTCATTTGAAGCCAAAAGGCTTATTCAAGCTGCAAAAAAAGCTTTAAAGCGCGGAATTAAAAAAGCAAAAGCTGGCAATACAGTAGGCGACATAGGAAATACCATACAAAGATATATTGAAAGCCAGGGCTACGGAGTTATCAGAGATTTATGCGGCCACGGAATCGGCAAAGATTTACACGAAGACCCCAAAATTCCTAATTTTGGCAAAAGGGGAGAGGGCGACAAATTAGTTGAAGGAATGGTAATTTGCATAGAGCCTATGCTGTCTCAGGGCAACTGGCAATTAAAAAAATCAGAAGACGGATATGGATATTCAACAAAAGACGGCTTGCTTTCAGCCCATTTTGAACATACAATAGCAATTACCAAAAAAGGCCCCGTTGTTTTAACTGAATTATAAAATATGTTAAAATAAAAAAATTTAATTAAAATATTTAGCATATGAAAAATTTAATTGCAGGCAATTGGAAATTAAATCCAACAAATCAAAAAGAGGCAAAAGAGATTTTTGATGAAATTAAGGCAGGAATAAAAAATGCAACTGCGGAAGTTGTTGTTTGTCCGCCGTTTGTGTACCTCGCCCTCCGTAGCTTCAGCGAAGGAGGGTTCGCCTTGGGCGCTCAGAATTTATTTTGGGAAGAAAAGGGCGCTTTCACCGGAGAAATTTCCGGAGCAATGTTAAAAGACATAGGGGCAGAATATGTGATAATCGGCCATTCAGAGCGCAGAAAATATTTTTCAGAAACAGATGAAATTATAAACCAAAAAATAAAAAAAGCATTAGATGCCGGCTTAAAAATTATTTTTTGCGTAGGGGAAACAGAAGAAGAAAAAACAGGCGGCAAAAGAGAAGAAGTTTTACAAAGGCAGATTCAGGAAGGATTAAAAGATGTTTTAGATATTGATAACATAAACGTTGCTTATGAGCCAGTATGGGCTATTGGAACTGGAAATAATTGTTCGGTTGAGGAGACAAAAGAATCAATAGAATTTATAAGAAAATTTGTAAAAAAAGACACTAGAGTTCTTTATGGCGGAAGCGTAAAAAGCGAAAATTCAGGAGTTTATATTAAAGAAGCCGGGAGCAATGGTTTGTTAGTTGGCGGAGCGTCGCTTGACGGAAAAGAATTTATTAAAATTATCCAGTCAGCAGAGTAAAAAGTTATTAAAAATAAAAAACAGTCACGCCAAGGCGGGACTGTTTTTTATTTGTCCTAATAAGACCGTAAGCCGAATTCTGTTTTATGCAACCATCTGTCTTGGCTTAGAATTACTCCTAAGCTCTGGCGAACTACTTTGCTCCCTCATCAAGCTTTAAAATTCATAAATGAATTTTCCAGGCTTTACCCTGAGCTTGTCGAAGGGTTTGTTCTTGCGCCCAATAAGGATTTAGCCGTTTCATTTTTACATTGCTGTAAAATTATCCCATGAAGGGATGCTGAACCTTTCGGTCCAAGCCGTTTCTGTTCGCACCTCGTCCGCCCGCAACTGCGTAGCTGTTGGCGGAGACGGCTGTTAGCCGCTATTATTTTATCCCGCCATAGGCGGGAGGGTGTTCGGACTTTCCTCTCTTCATTAAATAAAGAGCGATTGCTCGTCTTATTAGGACATTTTTATTATAGTAAATATGGGCTCTTTGTCAAGAGTTGGAAGAACAGCAAAAAAATAGTAATATAAATATATTGTTTAACAAATTTAATTGATAGATGATACAAAGATTTCTTAACTCGCAGGCAAAATCAATCAGTTCGGCATCTTTAATTTTAGCAGCTTCTTATTTGGCAAGCGCTTTTTTAGGTTTGTTCAGAGACAGGCTTTTGGCAGGAACTTTTGGAGCAGGAAATGAGCTCGATGTTTATTACACAGCTTTTACTGTGCCAGATTTTATCGCCTTAATTTTAATTTTTGGGGCAATTTCAGCGGCTGTAATTCCAATTTTCAGTTCATACATAATAAAATCAAAAGAGCAGGCATGGGAATATGTTTCAGCTTTATTTAACATTTTTTTGGGGTTTTTAATTTTAGTTTGCATTGTTTTAATAATTTTTACTCCGCTTATAATTTCTTTAGTGGCTCCCGGATTTTCAGGAGATAAAAAAGAAATGGCAGTTTTACTAATGCGCATTATGTTTTTGAGCCCTATTATTCTAGGCGCCTCAAACATGATAAGCGGAATTTTGCAGGTATTTCACAGGTTTTTGGTAACAGCTTTGGCTCCTGTAATGTATAACTTGGGAATTATCACAGGCATTTTATTTTTTGTGCCAAAGTTCGGCATATCGGGGCTTGCGTGGGGAGTAGTTTTGGGAGGAGTTTTACATTTGGCAATTCAAGTGCCCGCCTTTATTTTTTCTGGGTTTAAATATAAGTTAAATTTTAATTTCAGGCACGAGGGCGTGATAAAAACAATAAAGCTGATGGCGCCAAGGTCATTGGGTTTGGCTGCCGGCCAGTTAAACACAATTGTTATTACAGCAATTGCCTCAACCTTAATGGCAGGCTCAATTGCTGTTTTTAATTTAGCAAACAATTTGTCAGCCATTTTGGTAAACACCGTTGCTCTTTCTCTTTCAACTGCAATTTTTCCTTCAATGTCTATGGCATTTTTGCAGGCAGAAGAGGAAAAGTTTTTGCAAAAATTTTCCAATGTTTTCAGGCAGACTCTTTTTTTAATAATTCCAATAAGTATTTTAATTTTAATTTTACGAGCTCAGATTGTAAGGGTAATTTTAGGAGCTGGAAAATTCGGCTGGGTAGACACAAAACTTACCATTGCCTGCCTTGGCATATTCAGCGCAAGCTTATTTGCACAGGGCCTTATTTTTATACTTTCTAAAACATTTTATGCTTCCCATAATACAAAAATTCCTGCTATCATAAGCGGATTAACAGTGGCTTTTAATATTATTTTTAGCTTAATTCTTGTCTGGCTTATAAATTTTTCTGTTGGATTTTCTCTTTTTGTGCAAATGTTTTTCAGATTAGAGGGTGTAAAAAATCTTGACGTTGTCTGCCTGGCTTTGTCATATTCTGTAAGCGTGATATTGCAGGTTTCTCTGCTTTTATATATGCTTTATAAAAAATTTCCAAATCTAAAAGTTAAAGAGATTTCCGATTCTCTGCAAAAAATAATTATTGCATCTGTAATTATGGCGCTTTCAACATTTTTAATAAGGCAGCTGCTTGGCTCTTCTGTAAGTTTGCAAACCTTTTGGGGCATATTTTTTCAGTTAGTTTTATCCGGCATTGCTGGAATTGCAATTTATACCGCAGCAACATTCTATTTAAAATCCCAGGAACTAAAAACAATATCAGACTCATTCCTTAAAAAATTCCTTTACCCTGACAAATAGACGAATAACTCAACAGCCGTTGAGTTATTCAAACCAGCCCAAAAGGGCTGTTTTTGTTTTGACTACTCTATGGTAAAATTATATGATTAGTTAATAAGCCCATAAATAAGTATGAAAAAACAACTTGGACAATTTTTTACAACGAAAGCAGATGCCGTTCTTTTGGGTTTTGAAAATTTTGTCAAAAATAAATATGTTGTTGACCCCTTTGCCGGCAATAAAGATTTGATAAATTGGGCGAAAAAAAATAATTGCAAAGAGGTTGTTGGTTTTGATTATGATAAAAATTATATTGATAATAAAGAAGTTTTTTTGAACGATTCGATAAATCAGGCGCAGAAATATAGATTTGTTTGTACTAATCCGCCATATCTGCATAAGAACAAGGCAGACAAAACAACTAAAGATAAATTTTTTAATGGATTTAATTCAAAATTTGAGGATTTATATCAAATATCAATTAATTCAGTTTTAAATAGCGAAGAAGGTATTTTAATTGTCCCCTTAAATTTTCTTTGCGCTGAAAATTCAAAAAAAATTAGGGATTTATTTTTTGATAAATTTGAAATTATAAAATTGAATATTTTTTCTTCTCAAATTTTTAAAGATACAACCTATAATGTAGTGTCATTTTATTTTAAAGAAAAGAAAGATGATTCCTCTAAAAATAAAATTTCAGCCACAATTTTTCCAGATAATAAAAATATTACATTTACAATTCAAAAAGAATTTAATTGGCAATTAGGAGGGGATTTTATTAATAGAATAAAAAATACGAAAAATTATCTCGGAATTTTTCGCCTTACAGAGGATTATTTAAAATCCGGTGAGTATGAAGTGGAAATGGCGTTGCAAAACATAAAAGATAGAAAAATTTTTCATATTAGCTCTGGGATTAAAGAGAAACTGAAAAAAAATATTTTGTTTCTTAGGGCAATAGACAGCAAGAGTGGCAAAAAAATTCAAATAGAAGATATAAGGGACTATGGTATCGCGGGGCTTGCAGGAAAAAATACTTCGCGAAATATGGCCCACTTAATTTTTGATAAAGATATCCCGATAAACGAGCAAGTAGGGCTGATGACGCAATTTAATAAAGAATTGAATGAAAACAGAGATAAATATTTTTCGTATTTTTTAACAAATTTCAGGGATAATAATAGAAAAAGAATTTCTTTTGACTTAGTTTATAAATTTTTAAATTATATTTATCATGAAAAAAAGTCTAAACAACCAACACTATTTTAAAATATCTATGGAAAATCCAGAAGGCATTTTAGATGAATTTTATGTTTTTGACGAAAAACACCCTCAATTGGAAAAGTATGTTTCTAATACAAAAGATATTAAAAATCTTTTGATTACGATAAAGACATTAAAAGAACGGGGAGAAGATAAAGCAACTACTAAAAAATATTTGATAGAACTTTCTAATATCCTAAATAAATTTTCTAATTGTTCAGAGTTCGGTTGTTTTATAAATGCTTGTGATAGTTTTTTAGATTTTGCAAAAACTGATTTAAATTTACTCGGGAAAATAGCGGACAAATATTTTGAGAAAAGAATTTTGAATGAATCAATCCCCGAAGAGTGGATACAGGCGATACTAGACTCAAATTCGTCTAGAAAAAAAAGCAAATGCGGAGAAGAAAAACTAATATATATCTTAAAACATAATGGTTTTCAGGAAATTAAAAAATGGAACGATTTTTTCAAAAAAGAAAAATGTGTCGCTAAATTTTCTAAAAATTTTAGCGTTAAAAATATTAGAAGAAAATTGAATATTAAATTATCTACTAAAAAGCAGAATAAAAATTTAGATTTAATTATCAAAAGCGGGGACAAAATCTTTATGTGTGAAGCAAAGCATTTAAACACTTCTGGGGGAGGACAAGATAAGCAGATATCAGAATTAATTGAGATAGTTAATTTAAGAGAAAATAATAAAAATATTTATTATATAGCCTTTTTAGATGGCATTTATTCTAATGTTCTCTTAAATAGCGCTGATGGAGGAAGTAAATTAAAGCAACAACAAAACGAGATTAAAAAATATTTGTCCATTAATTATAATAATTTTTGGGTAAATACAGCAGGATTTAAACAGTTGGCTTCTGATATGTAAAAATTAATTGAGAAATAAAAATATGGTTAGTTTAGTCATTATTTTAGCCGTTGCTGTTATTGCAGTTTTTGTTATTAGCGGGATTGTTTGGGCTGTGCGGAAAGATTCAAAAGATGAGAAAAAAGAGAAAACAATGCCAGCGCTGGTGCAAAGGCAGGCGGCGGAAAAACAGGGAGTTTTAAAACAGGTGGGTGATATTGGGCAGGGAGTTTATTATACAAAAACATGAATAACTCAACAGCCGTTGAGTTATTCGGTAAAAGCCCTATTTTAGGGTTTTTTGCTTGTCCTGAGGAACTTGAAGGAATTGAAAAAAGAGGGTTTTTTTGGTAAGATTACATTAAATTCTATGCAAGAAAATATCAGGAATTTTTCTATCATTGCTCACATTGACCACGGCAAGTCCACATTGGCTGACCGGCTTTTGGAGTTGACGGGCACAATAGACCCTAAAAAAATGATGCCTCAATTTTTAGATTCAATGGATTTGGAAAGAGAAAAAGGAATTACCATAAAACTAAAAGCCATCAGAATGGAACTAGACCCATTGAAAATTGAAAATTTAAAATTGAAAATTCCAGTTCAGAACTATGTTCTGAATCTGGTGGATACTCCCGGCCACGTTGATTTTTCTTATGAGGTTTCAAGGTCTATGGAAGCTGTTGAAGGAGCTGTTTTATTGGTTGACGCAACGCAGGGAATTCAGGCGCAAACTTTGGCAAATTTGGAACTGGCAAAACAACAGAACTTGAAAATTATTCCTGTAATAAATAAAATTGATTCGCCCATAGCAAAAGTTGAAGAGTCAGTTGAAGAGCTGTCAAATCTTTTGGATATTTTGCCCGATGAAATTATAAAAATTTCTGCAAAAGACGGCACAAATGTTGCGCAAGTTTTAGAAACTATTATACGAGAAGTACCTGGACCCGCCCAAAGCCCTGCGGGCATTGAGGCGGGTGAACGCCCCTTCAGGGCGCTCATTTTTGATTCAGAGTACGATTCTTTCAAAGGCGTAATTGCTTTTGTGCGCGTTATTGACGGTGAAATTTCAAACGGAGAAAAAATTGAATTAATGGCAACAGACGCGCCAGCTGAAATAAAAGAGCTTGGTTATTTAAATCCTGATTTTTCTCCAAAAGAAAAATTAACGGCGGGCGATATAGGATATATTGCAACAGGAATTAAGGAGCCTGGCAAAGTTACAGCGGGTGATACCATTATCAAACAGCAATCTTTGGCAACAAAAGGCAGTATTAAACCTTTACCAGGATACCAAGAGCCAAAGCCAATGGTGTTTGCTTCATTGTACCCCGAAAATCCCGATGACTTCGGCGATTTAAAAGTTGCCTTGTCAAAATTAAAATTAAATGACCCTGCATTGATTTTTGAGCAGGAAATGAAAGAGGCTTTGGGAAGGGGGTTTAATTGCGGGTTTTTGGGCACCTTGCATATTGAAATTATTTCAGAAAGATTGCAAAGAGAATTTGGCTTAAACCTGGTAATTTCAACGCCGTCTGTTGTCTATAAAATAATAGACAATAAAGACAAAGAAATTTTGATTTATTCAGCTTCTGATTGGCCCGACCAGTCAAAAATAAAAAGCTCCGAAGAGCCATGGGTGTCATTAGAAGTTATAGCTCCGTCTAGCCAAATAGGAAAGCTGATGGAAATTCTAAAAAGTTTGAAAGGCAATTATGTGGACACAAATTATTTGAGCCCCGAAAGAGCTGTCATAATTTTTGAAACTCCTTTGCGGGGAATTATTGCCAATCTATACGACAAAATAAAAACAGCCAGCCAGGGGTATGCTTCAATGAATTATAAAATTTTAGGATATAGGCCGGCAAAATTAGTAAAAATGGAAATTTTAATTGCAGGGCATAAAGAAGAGGCGCTTTCAAAAATTGTGGCAGAAGAAGAAGCTTATTTTGAGGGTAAAAAAGTTGTTGAAAAATTAAAAGATGTTTTGCCAAAGCAAATGTTTTCTGTTGCCTTGCAGGCGGCTGTCGGAGGAAAAATTATTGCCAGAGAAACAATTAGGGCTTATATGAAAGATGTTGCGGGATATCTTTACGGGGGAGATATAACTAGAAAAAATAAATTGCGCGAAAAACAAAAAAAGGGCAAAAAGCTTATGAAGCAAAAAGGCCAGATAAATGTGCCAACAAAAGCATTTTTAGAAGTATTCAGGGCTTAGCCCATACTTATCCACAGGCTTTACTATAGCCGTTAGTATATAATTATATAATATAAAAATTTATCATATGAAAATTAAATCATTTGCAATAATATCAGCATTATTTTTAGTTTTATTAATAATTCCAGGTGCCAGTTATGCGCAGACTTGGTGCCATACTTTTAATAAAAATTTAGGCGTTGCAGATTCTGGCTCAATTGATGTGGCATATCTTCATGTCGCTCTTTTATCAGAGGGCATTTCATATGGAAATGACGGTCTTATTGCTTATTCAGATGGAACGATTGCCGGCGTAATCGTATTTCAGGAAAAATATGCTTCTGAAATTTTAGCTCCATGGGGCCTCACAAAAGGCACAGGATATGTTGGCACAACAACAAGGGCAAAACTAAACCAGCTTTATGGATGTTCAAGCTCTTCGGGCAATTCAGGGACACCCACTTGCGCTGTAAACTGGCAGTGCACAAATTGGGGCAATTGCTACAGCAACCAGCAAATAAGAGTTTGCACTGACTACAATTTCTGCGGCACAACTTCTGGCAAGCCAGTTGAAACCCAATCCTGCGCTTCTTCAACCTGCGCTCCAAGTTGGCAGTGCACGGGTTGGAGCGCATGTTCTGGCGGCCAGCAAACTAAAACTTGCACAGATTATAACTTCTGCGGCACAACTTCTGGCAAGCCGGCAACAACGCAGTTTTGTTCTTCTACTAATACAAATAACACAAACAATACAAACACTTGCCAGGCGACCTGCATAACTCAGACAGATGGAGTTTATGCCATTGACTGCTATGGAAATCCGACAAAGTGCAGTTCAACTCAAATTTGCGAAAAAACTTTTGACACAAGCTATAACTATTCAAGCGGGTATGTGCAGACTATACAAACTTTAACAGGGGCCCACTGCGCATACAGCAGTAGCAGCAACACAAATAATACAAGTTGCACGCCAAATTGGCAGTGCGCTGGTTGGGGCGCATGCTATAACGGTTATCAAACACAAACTTGCACAGATTACAACTTCTGCGGCACAACATATAACAAACCTGCAACAAGCCGGAGTTGTTGTACCGAAGATTGGGAGTGCGGTAATTGGTCAGCTTGCGCTAACAACCAACAAACGCGTACCTGCGCAGATTTAAATAGTTGCGGAATTGCAACTAAAACTGAAAGCCAGTATTGTTGTGTTGAAAATTGGGACTGCGGTGACTGGAGTAGCTGCAACAATGAACAACAGACAAAAACCTGCGTAGATTTAAATAATTGCGGCACAACTTTAAATAAGCCCGCAACCTCGCAATATTGTTGCGAGCCCAATTGGTTTTGCAGTCTCTGGGGAGTTTGTTCAGCTTATGGCCAGCAAACAAGAACCTGCGCCGATTCAAATAGTTGCGGAACTCCAGAAGGCAAGCCAGAAACAACGCGATCTTGCGCCTGCGTTGAAAAATGGCAATGCGGAGCTTTTAGTGCTTGCTACAATAGTCAGCAGACGCGCTTTTGCTATGATGCAAATCACTGCGGAACTACAACAAACAAACCCTATACTAAGCAGTCATGCACCTCAACTTGCAGTCCAAATTATGTATGCAGCCAACAGCCCGCCTGCAAAAACAGCCAGATACAGAGCTACTGCTATGATTTAAATGCGTGCTTTAGCCAGTCTGAATTTAGAATCTGCGCATTTTAAAATTATTCCGTTCAAAATTATAATTTTTAAAAGTATTAATAGATTTTAATTTTATGAAAATAAAAATATTTTTAATAGCAGTTTTGTTTTTATCTTTGCTGATAATTCCCGGAGTAATTTTGGCGCAAGAGTGGTGTCACACCTTTAAGGTTGGTTTAAGAAAAGGCGACCAAAGCCAGGAAGTTTCTGAACTACAAAGAGCTTTGATGAAAGAAGGACTTTTATTTATTCCCCAGCCCACTGGCTTTTTTTGGAATGCTACATTTGACGCTGTTGTTGCTTTTCAGGAAAAATATGCTTCTGAAATTTTAGCTCCTTGGGGATTAACTCGCGGGAATGGCGTGGTGAGCTTTAAAACAAGAGAAAAATTAAATCAACTCTATGGATGTTCAACAATTTCCACCTGTACTCCGAGTTGGCAATGCGCAGATTGGAATATGTGTTCAAACAATCAGCAGACCCGAACCTGCGCAGATTCTAATAATTGCGGAACAACGGCAAACAAACCCATAACAACTCAGTCGTGTTCTTCAACTTGCACTCCAAACTGGCAATGTTCAGATTGGAGCGCGTGCGTTACAGGCGGCCGGCAGACCCGAGCCTGTACTGATTCTAATAATTGCGGAACAACTCAACCAGAAACAGCTAGGTTTTGCCCTTGTACTCCGGATTGGGAATGTATCCAATGGAGCCCCTGTTGGAATGGCGAGAGAGCCCGCGCATGTCACGATAAAAATAATTGCGGTGATAACACAAACAGACCCGAGATAAGACAATCCTGCGCGTATACTTGTGAGCCAAATTGGTCTTGCACAGATTGGAGTAATTGTATTCCTACTGGTTTAACGAGCGGTATAAAATATAGAAATTGTGTAGATGAGGGCAATTGCGGAACAACCGCAAATAAACCTTTAACAACGCAAGTTTGTTCTACTGGAGCTCCTGCTCCAGTTCCTGAATGCACATCAGCCGATTGGTCTTGCACAGACTGGTCAGATTGTTCTGTTTCCGGCGCTGTTCCTTTGAGCAGCACCCAGACTTTGACTGGCACTCAAACCCGCACCTGTAGTAGAAAATCAGGTAATAATTGTTATGGTGGCAATCCCGCAACAAGCCAGTCTTGCACCGTGGAAGTAGAGGTTCCAACACCAACTCCAACCCCGACGCCTACGCCAACACCAACTCCAACCCCGACCCCGACTCCGATTGAACCAACGCCGACCCCGACCCCGACTCCAACGCCAATAGGGATAGCTCCTACACCAGGATGTACCATGTCTGCTCAACCTACTATAGGTTGGAGTAGTTGCGTTTGTGGCGAGAAATATAAAACAAATTATGTCGTTCAATATTGTCCTGATGGAACAACTGAAAGCCTCAGCGAGACAATGCAAGAAGCTCAATGCGGTTATAAAGTAGGAACGAAAACATATTGCTATGAAGGTTCAAAAGATCCCCAAAATAATAGCAAGAGTAAGGAAGTGTGCGCTGTTAATAATTGGAATGGTACGTTAGGAGATACTTGGCTGATCGGCTACAAAGATCAAGGAGCTCAGTGTGTTGTTAAAAACGGAGTGATAGGCGGTACATGTGGTTATAATTGTTATTTTAGTGGAGGAGAACAAATACATTATCCAGACACAAAGCCTCATTGCAGTTCAGAGTGTAAACAAGATAATAATGGAAGACTATGGGCCGTCAATGAGGGGGGTAATGTGTCACCACATTCAAGGGTAAATTGCGGATATGTATCAAGCGGAGCTAAATGTACACTTCAAGATGGCACTTATTGTAAAAAAGCTGTCTGTTTGAGTAATCTTGCCACCGCTCCTAAGCCATCTGGCGGCAGTTCGGGGTCGTCTCTAACACCTCTTAATTCTACTCCAACTCCAACACCGATCCGGACCCTGACTCCAACTCTTGACGATATCCAAAATCAGCTGGCATCTATTGCGAGTGTAATTTATAATTTATTGAATCCTCAATAAAAATTTATTAAATTTTTGCGCAAAACATATCAAGCAGCCTCGCCATGGAGGGGCTGCTTTGATTGGCTGGCTTGATTATAATGATTTTTATGTTAAAATGTAGAGTATATCGTTTAAATCGATATATCATCGCGCCTTGGAGGAGTAGTACCTCGACAGTCTCATATTGTAGCCTCGTGCGATTCGAGGCAAAATGTGACCCCGAGCGGTAACGCTCGGCGGAAAAATTCCTTAAATTGCTGGAAACCCTGCAAGCATCCTAAAATACTACTATGCGTAGTAGCATGGTAGTGATAATTTTTAGGCGATGCAGACAATCAGCAGCCAAATCCACGAAAGTGGAGAGGTTCAGAGACTATAATAGGAATTACCAATTCGTGTGCCTGCCGGTAGGCAGGAATTGGTAAGTGGTATAGTCCATTCCTTTTAGCGATAAAAGGTAAAAAAAGAAGCTGTAGGCCCTGGTGCAATTCCAGGAGGCGCAACATTTTTAAATCGGCCGGGGTAGCTCAGTTGGTAAGAGCGTTGCACTCATAACGCAAAGGTCGGGAGTTCGAATCTCCCCCTCGGCACAATGCGGGCGTAGTCCAGCCTGGTTTAAGACGCCTCCCTGTCACGGAGGAGATCAGGGGTTCAAATCCCCTCGCCCGCGCATGAAGCTTTCAATACGAGAGACCTGATTTCCCGACTGAGAATTTTTCTCCCGTTTTTGGTTATTCACTTGACAGACTTCTGGATTAGGAATATTATTAAAATAATAATTAAACTCAAATAGGAATCACTACTAAACTTATAGATGATTACATCACAGAGAAAAATTATCTCGGATTATCTAAAAAATGTTGCTTCTCATCCTTCGGCCGAGAAAATTTATCTTGAAGTCAGGAAGATATTGCCGAGAATAAGCAAAGGGACAGTTTACAGAAACTTGAAGACCCTAAAAGAGAATGGAGAAATTCAGGAGATTTCTATAGGCGAATCGCGTTATGACGGCAACATTTCCTCGCACGCTCATTATATCTGTCAAAAGTGCGGCAGGATATTTGATATTTTTGAAGACTGCCGGAATTGTAAAATCCTAAAGCATAAAAGAACAAAGGTCGGGAAAATAAATCAATATCAAATTAATTTCTACGGTATCTGCAAAAAATGTGGATAACCAAAATAAAACCATGCAAGAAACAAATAATATCTGCCACGACTGTGGCGCAAACATAAAAATCAACGGGGAGGAAATAGAGAACGGTGTGTGTTTAATTTATGAGAACGTCAGCGAGAAAATAGGTATTTTAAAATGCAATGATTGCTACGCGAAAGATTCTGCTTTGAGAAATTTTCAAGAGTGCGAGGTTTATTCAAGAGTAGTCGGCTACCTGAGGCCGGTTGAACAATGGAACAGAGGTAAAAAAACAGAGTATTCAGAGAGAAAAGAATATGTCGTTAAGTAAAACTAATTAAATAATTAAAATATCGTGAACAAAAAAATTATTATTCCAGCAATTATTATTGGTATCTTTGCGGTAGCAGCTGTAATTGCGTTTAATAAAACCGACCAGACCGCTGAAAATCCAGTTGTGGCAGAAAACAAAGAATCAACGGTGAAGGAATTTACCATGACCTCTTTTTATGAAATTGTCGACGACCAGCCAAAACCGCAATACTCTCTCAAAGAAATTAATGTTAATAAAGGAGATTTAGTAAGGATTAAAATCACTGTAACCAAAGGTATGCATGATTTTAAAATTGACGAGTTTAATGTATTTGCGGACACCAAAGAACTCAACAAAGAATATGTGGTTGAATTTGTAGCCGATAAAGCTGGGGAGTTTATTTATTATTGCACTAAACCAGGACATCGGGCAAACGGACATTGGGGAACCCTGATAGTAACCGAATAAATAATGACTTTATGGTTTCAATCACCCGAATTATTTTATAGTTTAGGCAGATGGGCAGGATTTACTGGTTTTATATGCTTGTCCCTTCTTATCTTCTCTGGTGATACTGCTAAGTTTTTTGATAGATATTTTGGCTTAAACAGAATTATTATATTTCAAAGAAAGTTTTCGCTTTTTATCGCGGTTTTTGTTTTTTTGCATCCATTATTTTTTGTTCTTTCGGACAGTTCATTTATAAGATATTTGATCATTCCCGACTTTACAGCATTCCCCTTTGCAGCAGGAGCCATATCTTTTTATATTTTTATAGTTGTTATGATTGCTTCTAAAATATATAAAAAAATCTCTTATGTAGTTTGGCAGTACATCCATATTCTCATTTATACGTTATTCTTTTTCAGTTTATATCACGTTGTAAATTGGGGCTCTAGCAGTAATATTATTTTTTATAAAATAATATACGGAATTTTACTGCTTGCTGTAAGCGTTGGGATAATTTACAGAACGCAGTATAAAATAAGAAAAAGACATGCGGGCAAGTTCTATGTTAAAGAGATAAAAATAGAAACGAAAGACGTTTTTACATTAGCGCTAAATCCGGATAAAAAATTTACATTCAAGGCTGGGCAATTCTGTTTTCTAAGATTGAACAAAAATAAATTACACTCCAGGCATCCATTTACCATATCAAGCTCTCCTTACGAACAAGATTTGCGTTTTACTATTAAAAATACGGGAAGATTCACGAAGACAGCATTTGAACTGGAAAAAGGGGAAGAAGTTATCATAGACGGGCCCTTCGGCATTTTTACCTTAAAAGACAGCGACAAAGATGTTGTTTTCATTGCCGGAGGAGTCGGGGTTGCCCCATTTTTGAGCATGATAAGAGACAATTTATTTGATAAAAAAGATAAAGATATTCTTTTGCTTTATGGCGCAAAGACAAAGGAGGAAATAATATCCAAAGAAGAATTAGACAGCATTAAAGAGCAACATTTTAGGAAAATATATGTGTTAAGCAATGAGGCCGTTTCTCAGGAAGGATATGAGAATGGTTATATTGATAAGGCCTTGGCTGAGAAGTATGTTGAGAATATAAATAATTCTTTATTCTATGTCTGCGGACCGACAGCAATGGAGAAACACGTTAAAAAAACATTGCTTGATTTGGGGGTCAAAAAACGAGATATAATTATTGAAGATTTTTTTTGGTGAAAGTTAAAATTATTATAAAAAATACAAATATGGATGAAAATAAAATTAAACAATTAACAGACATTTTAAAACGGTTAAATTCCGGCGAGAATTCAGCTGAAATTAAACAAGCAACTAAAGACTTTTTACAGACTATTGATCCGGCTGAATTATCAGCGGCGGAGCAGAAATTGATTGACGCCGGTTTAGCGCCGGAAGATTTAAGGCGCTTATGTTCTGCTCATTTAGAGCTTTTAGATGATAATTTGGGACAGATGAAATTAACTCTCAAGCCGGGGCATGTTATTGATACTTTAATCAAGGAGCATGAGATAATTTTAGATTTTTTAGATAAATTAGAGAAAACCAATCAAAAAATTCAAAAAATGAGAAGTCATAAGGATAACCAAGAGGAATTTGAGTTATTAAAAAATATTGCAGAGCATTTAGCGGCTGCTGAGCCGCATCATCAAAGAGAGGAGAAGGTTCTTTTCCCTGAGATAGAGAAGAGAGGAGTTTCTGGTCCGACGCAAGTGATGGTAATGGAACATGAGGACTTGAGAAGATATAAAAAAGAACTTGAAAAGTTAACGGGCGAAATTTCAAAAATAGATTTTGATGATTTTAAAAAAAGATTGGATACAGTGGCTAAATTTATTATTATGATTTTAAGAGACCATATTTTAAAAGAGAACAATATTTTGTATCCTACTGCTTTAGAAGTCATTAAAGAAAATAAAACCTGGAAAAGAATGAAAGATGATTGTGACAAAATCGGCTATTGTTGTTTCACGCCAGAATGATGATTAAAGTTTAATAATCAATTAATCATAATACGTTAAATATGAAAATTGGCATAATTTTACAATCTAATAAACCAGAACATATTTGGAACGCATTTCGTTTTGCCATTACTGCTTTGGAAGCAAAGCATAGGGCAGTAATTTTTTTAATGAATGAAGGGGCTGAACTTGATACAATTGCGGACACTAAAGAATTTGATATTTCAAAGAAGATTGCTGAATATAAAAAATTAAAAGGAACAATATTCGCCTGCAGAACTTGCTTAGAAATTCGCGGGAAAAAAGAAATTGGAGTATGCCCAATTTCCACAATGGATGATTTGCTTAAAATTGTAGAAGAGAGCGATAAAATTTTAATGTTCGGTTGATTTTTTATGAAAAAATTAATGTTGGTATATGCGCTGGCATTTATTGCAAACTGGATATGGGAAATCCTGCACAGCGCATTATACCTGAATTACAAAGGCGGATTGATAACCAGTTTTATACTATTTAGAGCGGCGCTTGTTGACGCATTTATAGTTTTGGCTTTGGTGTTTATAAGCCAAAAATTTGGAAAATATAAAACATTATTTGTTTTGGCGGGAGGTTTTGTTGTAGCGATAGGAATTGAAATTTGGGGGTTGAAAACTGGCAGGTGGGAATATAATTCGCTGATGCCGATTATTCCAATTATCAAGATTGGACTTACTCCTGCAATCCAATTGGCTATAACGGCTTGCATTGTGGAAAAAAGAAAAAAGTTTTGAGAAGCCACCTTTTAATTAAGGTGGTTTTGTTTGACGCTGGTTTTTGTTGCGTGCGTTGACATAGTTTTATTGTTATGATATCATAATTATCAGGTTGGCTCGTTTACATCAAACCAACGGAGGGCGTATATTATGAGCCGCAAAGAAGCGATTTTAAGTTTGCGCGAAGTCCTTATCAAAAGGCGAGACGCGCTGAGAAAGGTGCTTGCAGAAAATTTGAGCTCTATGAATGGGTATGGGACCCAGGCGAATGGAGATGTGGTTGATGCGGCCTTAGATGCCGTCCATGGCGAAATAAGTTCGCAATTGGCCGAAGTTGAAAGTAAAGAATTGGCTCGCGTGGAGAATGCTTTACAGCGCATGCGCGAAGGCCAATACGGCGTTTGCGAAGATTGCGAAGTTAGTATTCCGATGGCTCGGCTAATGGCATTGCCCTATGCAACCAAGTGCATTCAATGCCAGCGCGAAGCAGAGCTCCATCCCCCGAAGCAGGAAAAAGGAGGTGATTGGCCCGAATTGGCCGACCCTTTTGACGATGACCAATACTTGTCATCGGACTTGCTCAATGAAGCCGAAATACCTGATTAGGCAGGCATTTGCCTATAAACCCCGCGATTGCAACTCATGTTTCGCGCGGGGCTTTTTTTATTGTAAAAATATATTGTGAGCCGTTTAGTTTTCAGTGATTTTTTGTTATAATTTAATAATCTTTATTTTAACTTTGAGATGAAATACAAAAATCTTACTTTAAAGGAGGTGAAAGAAAGGCAGGAAAAATACGGGAAAAACTTATTGCCGGAAGAAAAAACAGCCTCGGAGCTGAAGATTTTTGTTTTGCAGTTTGCCAATCCTTTAGTTTATATACTTTTGTTTGCGGGGCTGGTTTCTGTATTTTTGCAAAAATATTTTGATATTCTTCTTATACTCTCTGTGGTTGTTATCAACGCTTTAATGGGTTTTTTCCAGGAATACAAAACGCAAAAAACGTTTACTGCTTTAAAAAGACTGGTAAAACCGGAAGCCAAAGTTTTTAGAGACGATAAAAAGCAAAAAATATCAGCTTTTGAGCTTGTTTCGGGCGACATTGTTTTTTTGGGGTCAGGCGACAGGGTTCCAGCTGACGGTAAAATTTTAGAAGTAGCTTCATTTTTTGTGAACGAGGCTATTTTAACGGGTGAAAGCGAGGCAGTGGCTAAGAAAAAGGATGATGATGTTTTTATGGGAACAATCGTTGTTTCGGGCAGAGCTGTTTTTGAAGTTACAAAAATAGGGTTGGCAACAAAAATTGGAGAAATTGCTAAAACCCTTAAAGAAACTGTTCAGCCGATTACCACTTTGCAGTTGAGATTGAAAAAAATGACCCATACTTTAATTTTAATATCAGTTTTTTTATCTCTTTTGGTTTTTGCTTTCGGGTCTTTCATCGGCAGAAATTTTTGGCAAATGGCAGAGCTTTCGGCTGTGCTTTTGGTTGCCATAATCCCCGAGGCGTTATTAATAGTTCTTACATTGATATTGGTGCTGGCTATGCGGGACAGCTTAAAGAAAAAAGCTCTTATCAGAAAAATTTTAGCTGTTGAAACATTGGGGTCTGTTACAACAATTTGCATAGATAAAACAGGCACGCTTACGGAGGGAATGATGAAAATTGCAGAGACGCATTTTACAAATGAAAAAAATAGCTTGTTGGCGATGTGCCTTTGCAACGATATGAATGACACTGTTGAAATCGCGCTTTGGGAATATTTGAAAAAAATAAAAGATTTTGATGCGCAGGAAATTTATGATGCGCACGAGCGGATATTTGAGATTTCTTTTGGGTCAGAGCACAAGTTTATGGCTGTTGTAAACGTGTTTGAAGAAAAAGGGAAAAGCCAATACACGCTTTTTGTAAAAGGAGCTCCCGAAGTTGTTGTTTCTATGTGCAATCTTCCGGCAGGCAAAAGAAAATTAGCAGAAGACCAAATAAATAAATGGGCAGAAAAAGGATTAAAGGTGCTTGGGCTGGCCTCAAAAAAAATATCTAAGGCAGAAGTTGATAAAATTTCAGTAGGCAATATTTCGAGCCTCAAATGGGACGGACTAGTGGGGCTTTGGGATCCGCCGAGAAAAGAAGTAAAAGAAACGTTTTTAATCGCAAAAAAATCCGGGCTTCAGATAAAAGTTGTAACAGGAGATTATTATAAAACAGCGCAAAAAGTTATGGCGCATTTAGGAATAGAGGTTGCGCCAGATGAAATTTTAGAAGGGTTTCAAATGGATAAAATGTCAGATGAGCAGTTTAATAACGAGGTTAGCAAAGTATTATTATTTGCCCGTGTTTCGCCTCAGCAGAAATTGAGAATAGTTAACGTTTTACAACAAAAAGGGGAGATTGTGGCAATGACGGGAGACGGAGTGAACGACGCTCCTGCTCTTAAAAAATCAAACATAGGAATTGTTATGGGAGACGCTTCGGAGGTGGCAAAAGAAACAGCCGACATTATTCTTTTAGACAACAATTTTAAAACAATTGTTTCTGCGGTTGAAGTCGGCAGATTAGTTTTTGAAAATATCAAAAAAATAATTTTATTTATACTCTCCAATTCTTTTGCTGAAGTGGTTGTAATTTTGGGAGCTCTTTTAATGAACTGGCCGTTTCCGCTTTCAGCTGCGCAGATTCTCTGGCTTCATTTTTTGTGCGACGGGCCAGAAGATTTTATATTGGGATTTGAGCCGAAAGAAAAAGAGACAATGCTTGAAGGCCCGAAAAAAATGGGCGAGCCGATTTTAGACAAGCTCGGCATTTTTTTGATAATTACGATTTCTCTGCTTTCAGGAATTTTATCTTTGGGATTTTTTTGGTATTTTGGATTGCGTCAAGGCAATTTAATGCTCGGTCAAACAATGTCTTTTATGTCTTTGGCTTTCAGCTCTGTGGTTTATATCTTTTCATGCAGAACTTTGAGAAAGCCGTTTTGGCGATACGAAAATTTTTGGTCAAACAAATGGCTGTTTGTGGTTGTTTTTTCCAGTTTGTTTTTAGCTGTGGCAATAACTTATCTGCCGTTTACACAAAAAATGTTGAATATTGTCCCGTTACAACCCCTTCACTGGATATTGCTTATTTTGAAAGCAATCCTTTTAGTGGCCATAATTGAAATCGCAAAGTATTTTATAAAAATAAAACCAACCCGCTGCCAAACCCAAACGGCTCATACTGGGGCTTTTCTTGTGTGAGCCGTTTGAAATTGCGGCCGAAAAAATACCGGTTTAAGGACAAAAAAATCGGCCTCGCCAAGGCGGGGCCGTTGTTTGTTTTGTTTACGAGATATTTTAAGGCGTTTTCGCCCTTTGGGTAGATTTTTTGTCGGTTGACTACGCTTTGCCGCAAGCCCCGCCCTTTAGGGCGGGGTTGCGCTTTCTAACCAATAGCTTGGACGCACTCGACGGGTGTTTTAAAATTAATTCCGAGATGCAGCCTTTCGTTATTGTAATAATTTAAATATTGA
>MHPK01000003.1 GCA_001822075.1 Candidatus Staskawiczbacteria bacterium RIFOXYB1_FULL_38_37
CTGCCTTCATTCTAACCTTAGGCAGAGAAGGATTCTTAGTGTATGACATATACATAATATATACCATAGACTGCGTCCAAGCTATTGAACCATTACGGGGTTGTTGACATATTTTATAAAATTTGATAGGATTTAAATAGTTATTTTTGAATCAGGTCTTTGAAAATTAAGGAGGTGTTTTATGGCAGAAAATCAGTATAGCGATGAACTTCTGAAAAGCTATAAAAAAGAATATGGCATAGTAGCAACAAGCTGGAGGTTTTTTATAAGTCTCCGCTTTATTGTGATTGCCTTTACGGTAACTCTGCAATCAGCATTATTTACTTTGTATTCAATGTTTCCGCAAGAACAAGCAAGGGGTATTTTTCGTTTTTACTATGTGCTCATTCCATTATTGGGAATACTGACTGTCTTAGCTACTTCAATAATTGAGAGAAGAAACATAAAACACTTTCAATTATTGGTTAAAAGAGGGATAGAATTGGAGTTTTATTTTGGTATCAAAGACGGACATTTTCGCAGAATATATGAATTGCAATCTACTGTTCAGCAAGGCATAGAAAGATTCCAAACCCATACTTGGGGTATAAGAATCATTTATTTTGCCTTATATGTAATCTGGACATTTCTATTTCTAACCGCAATTGTCAATTAGAAAGGAGACTGCGATGAACAACAACACCCAAATGCCTAATCTGCCGCCAGAACAAATTGATAAAGTAGGACAGTGGTTTGATGTTCTTCTCTACATACTTTGTTTTGTTGGTATCGTCGGATGGATTTTTGTTGGAATAAGGGAAATTTTCACTCAGTGAAAATTGATTAAAAAACAGCCAAGGGCTATACTCAAGGAAAGTATAGCTTTTTTATATGAAATTACTAAAAGAACTTAAAAATAGATATTTTATTATCAGACACGGAGAAAGCAAGGCAAATATAGCAGAAATAATACTTAGTCATTCAGAACACGGAACGTACGAAGATTTTACATTGACTCAAAAAGGTGAGGAGCAAGTAAGGGATTCTGCTAAAAAAGCAAAAATGGAGGGTTTTTTAGATAGTAAAACAATAATTTACTCCTCTCCTTTTTCTAGATGTAAAAGAACCGCAGAAATTGCTAAAGAGGTGTTAGATGTAAAAGACAAAATACATTTTGACGGCCGATTAAGAGAAAGGTATTTTGGCGATTTTGAAAGAACCCATAGCGGTAATTATCAGAAAGTTTGGGATATTGATGTCAACAACCCTGACCATAAAAATTTTAATGTAGAAAGCGCATCAGAAGTCCGAGATAGGGTTCTTTCTTTAGTAGATAATTTAGAAGAAAAATATAATAGCAAAAAAATTTTATTGGTATCTCACGGCGATGTTTTGCAGATATTACAAACAGGTTTTTTGAATAAATCTCCGAAAGAGCATAGAAGTTTGTCTCATTTGCATGTTGCCGAGATAAGAGAATTAAAATATGGGAAAAGAAATTAAAGCAGTAATTTTTATTATCGGAGCAATTTTGTTATTAGTCCTTGGATATGTCGCTAATAATTTTTGGCCTTTGTCTAATTTTAATATTGGCAAGGGCGAAGAGGATATTTATTGTACTATGGAGGCAAAAATGTGTCCCGATGGTTCTTATGTCGGAAGAGTAGCGCCAAACTGCGATTTTAATTCTTGTCCAAATGGAAAAATTGGAACATTGAAAGGAAAAGTGTCTATTGGGCCGTTATGTCCGGTTGAACCTTGTTCAGCTGCTACTAAAAATCCTTACATCTCAAGAATGATAGTTTTAAAAAAACAAACAGGAGAATTGTTATTTAATGCTTCTTTGTCAGAGACAGGTAATTTTGAAACAGAAATTGCCGCGGGAACTTATATTTTGGAATTAAGCGATTGCAATTTTTTGGGATGCCAACCCAAGACAATAACAATTGAAGAAAACAAAACTGCTGAAATTAATATAGATATTGATACAGGCATAAGATAGCAGAAAAAGGAGTCAGGACAAAAAAATCGGCCTCGCCAAGGCGGGGCCGTTGTTTGTTTTGTTTGGCCTATGAGATGCTTTTAAGCTGTTGCCGAATTTTTTGGGTTTTTGGATTTCGTTTTTGCAGATGGGGATGTCTAAAAATAAAGGTAACGTCTTTTATCTTGCCTTTGCTTTGGCTTGTAATTGGGCGATTGAAAACCCTAAAATTCAGACCGCAGTCCCTGCTGTCCCAGAAATATTTTACCTGCTCATATGAGCATTGCCACACATTATGAGGTTTGTTTTTGTTGTCAAAAAGTTCGCGGGTGGCATTTTCAGCTGAAATTTCTTTTCTTATTGAATCATTTGTAAAGTCGTCAAGCGGTTCAATAAACCATTCATAAGTCGGTTTTGCCATGGGTTAAACCCTCCAAATTTTCAAGGTTCTGTGAACTAACACCAGCTATATTCTAACATAAAATTAAAATAAAACAAGCCCATTTACAGCTCCAATTGTTGATAAATATGCCCTTGCTTTACGCTTGATTTTGAGGTAAAATAGAATAATATAAGGCAATGTTATGGCAAAAAACATAGTAATAGACAATCCAAAAGAGCAGGATTTAATAAGGGACTTAGAAAGCAGAACCGATATTAAGGCCGAAAGAATAAAGCGGTTATTGAAGTTTCCTGATTTAACAAAAAAAGAAAATTCTCCTGTAAAAATTTTAGTTGACCAGATAATTAAATTGCCAAGATTTAAAGATTTTGATTTAATTGATTTTCCAAGGGTTGTTACGGTTGAACAAGGATTCGATTTATTAAATACTCCCAAAGATCATCCAATCAGGAGAGAAACAGATACTTATTATCTCACCGACAAAGATGTTTTGAGACCGCAGACAACTGCAATGTGGCCGTTTTATTTGAGAGATCAGGAAGTTTTAAAAAGATTAGAAGAAGAGGGCCACGTTGAAGCGCTTTCAGCTGGAATTGTTTTTCGCAAAGACGAAATTGACAAAAACCATTTTCCGGCTTTTCATCAAATTGACGGATTATTAATTTGCAAAAAAGAGCAAAAGGTTATAACTATGGATGATTTGAAGGAAGTAGAGATTGATATTGCAAAAAGTATTTTTGGAAAAGATATTGAATACAAATTTTTGGTAGATTCTTTTCCATTCACTGACCCATCAGTTGAAATGGATATTAAAATGGGAGGGGACTGGATGGAGGTGGTTGGCTCGGGATTGGTTCATACGCAAGTTTTAAAGAATTTTGGGTTGGACCCCGAAGTTTACAATGGCTGGGCATTTGGCTTTGGAATAGACAGGCTGGCTATGGTTAAAATGGAAATTCCAGACATTAGGATTTTATGGTCAGACGACCCCAGGATTACAAGCCAATTTAAAGATATAAACAGCAAATATAAAGAGGTTAGCAAATACCCCGAAACTGCCCGCGACATATCTTTTATTATAGACAAAAATATAAATTTAAATAATTATTATGAAATCGTGCGCGATTTTGTCCCGATGACGAAGTCATCGAGGATCCTCGACGGCAAAGCCGTCGGGACAGAAAATTTTGTACCAATAATTGAAGAAGTAAAACTTTTAGATGAATACGAAGACGAAGAGAAATTTGGTAAAGATAAAAAATCATATACATTTAGAATTGTTTACAGAAGCCCGGAAAGAACCTTAACCAACGAGGAAATAAACAAAATTCAAGGCCAAATAAGGGAGCACACCCAAAAAGAATTAAACGCCGAACTAAGGTAGGGCAGGTTAATGAGTGTTAACCTGAAAAGCCCTGCTTGCACGCGTGAGTAGACGCGTGAGTAGGAATGCAAGTAGTAAAATAATTTTTAAATAATATGAAATTAAATATAAAATCTTCAGATGACGAGCCGAAAAAAGAGCTAAAAAAAGTTGTTGCAGAAAAAAAACCGGCTCCTGTTAAGTCAGTAAAAGAAAAGCCGGCAGAAAAAAAATCAGAAAAGGTTGAGGCAAAAGAAGAGACAAAAAAAACAGAAGTTATAAAAGAAACTCCAAAGATAGAACCCAAAAAAGAGAGAAAAGACGGAGAATATACCGCCAAAGACATTTATGTTTTAAAGGGTTTAGAACCAGTCCGCCAGAGACCGGGAATGTATATCGGTTCAACCGGTGTAGATGGATTGCATCATTTAATTTGGGAGGTGGTAGATAATTGTTTAGATGAAGCAATGGCAGGATATGCTAAAAATATTGAGGTTGTTTTATTACCGGAAAATAGAGTAAAAATTTCCGATGACGGCAGGGGAATCCCAGTTGAAAAGCATGCTGATACCAAAAAATCAGCTTTGGAAACCGTAATGACTACTTTGCATGCTGGAGGAAAGTTCGGCGGAGAAGCTTACAAGGTTTCCGGCGGATTGCATGGAGTCGGCATTTCAGTAGTGTGCGCTCTTTCAACATATATGTTGTCTGAAGTCCATCGCGATGGCGGAATTTATCAGCAGGAATATTTCAGGGGCCAGCCCAAAACCGCGGTAAAACGGGTAAGCGACAGTAAAAAAACAGGAACCATACAAACTTTTGAGGCAGACCCCCAAATTTTCAAAGAAATAAAATACGACCCGAAAAGAATTTTAAACCATTTGCGCCAGCAGGCATATTTAACAAAAGGAGTAAAAATTATTTTTAAAGATGAAAGAGACCTGCCTGCGCAGGCAGGAAAGAGGGAAGAATTAAGTTATACTTTTTATTTTGAGGGAGGAGTGGCGTCTTATGTAAGATATCTTGTTGAAGGAAACACGCCGCGCCATTCGAATATTTTTTCTGTCGCTTCAACAAAAGAAGATATTTTTGTGGAGGCAGCTTTTCAATACACACAGGAAATGGAATGCATTGAAGAAAGTTTTGCCAATAATATTTATACTCCGGAGGGAGGCACGCACATTTCCGGTTTTCGCACCGCTTTGACAAGGTCGTTAAACGATTATGCCCGCAGGGAAGGATTTTTAAAAGAAAAAGATGAAAATTTTTCAGGAGATGATGTAAGAGAAGGCATGACAGCGGTCATTTCTGTAAAAATTCGCACTCCGCAGTTTGAGGGCCAGACAAAAGCAAAGCTTGGAAATCCTGAAGCAAAAAATGCTGTTGAGACCGCTGTGTCTGAGGGCTTGTCAGATTATCTTGAAAGAAATCCTTCGGATGCAAGAGCAATAATTGAAAATTGTTTACTTGCTTCAAAAGCAAGGCTGGCTGCAAAAGCTGCCCGCCAGACGGTTTTGAGGAAAGGGGTTTTAGAGGGCTTGGCCCTGCCGGGAAAATTAGCTGACTGTTTGTCGCGCAAAGCAGAAGAATCAGAATTGTATATAGTTGAGGGTGATTCAGCCGGAGGCTCAAGCAAAATGGCCCGCGACAGGAGGTCACAGGCGATATTGCCTTTAAGAGGAAAAATTTTAAACGTTGAAAGGGCAAGATTAGACAAAATGCTAGCTTCAAAAGAAATTAAGGCTTTAATTATTGCCATGGGAGCTGGAATTGGAGAAGACTTTAATATAGAGAAGTTAAGGTACCACAAAATTGTTATTATGACAGACGCTGATGTTGATGGAGCCCACATTAGAACCTTGCTCCTAACTTTCTTTTACAGGCATTTTAAGCCTGTTGTTGAAGCTGGCCATATTTTTATTGCCCAGCCTCCGCTCTATAAAATTCAGTCAGGAAAAACAGTAGAATACGTTTATACAGACGACCAAAAAGACAAAATTTTAAAAAATATTGGAAAAACATCTGGCGTATCAATACAAAGATATAAAGGTTTGGGAGAAATGAATCCTGAACAGCTTTGGGAAACAACAATGAACCCTGAAAATAGAACGCTTTTGCAAGTTCAGGTTGAAGAGGCCAGGGAGGCAGACAAAACCTTGGATATTTTAATGGGCGAGCAAGTAGAGCCCCGTAAAAAATTCATACAAACGCACGCTAAAGCTGCCAAAAACATTGACATATAATGCTTCTTGACTTATCCGTTTATATCGGCTATTATGTAATTAGATACATAAATGGCCTTAGCGGCCGTTTTTAAAACCATGAATATAATACAAAAAATAAATTCATTTTTAAAAGAAGTATGGGTTGAGTTAAAAAGGGTAAGCTGGCTTTCCAGAAAAGACGTTTTTAAGTACACCATGATTGTGCTTGGAATTACAGCTGCCGTGTCTGCTTTTTTGGGCGGTTTGGATTTTATTTTTTCAGAAATAATTAAGAGATTAATTTTTTAATAATTGAAAATATATGCCAAAGCAAGTTGTTGAACAAGAAAAAAATTGGTATGTGATACACACTTATTCAGGATATGAGGATGCGGTTGCCAAAAACCTTAAACAGAGAATTGAGTCTTTGGGTATGGAAGACAAAATTTTTAATGTTATAGTTCCCAAGGAAAAAAAGATAAAAATAAAAAACGGAAAAAGAAAAACAGTTGAAGAAAAAATTTATCCAGGTTATGTGCTGGTTGAAATGATAGTTACCGACGCCTCGTGGTATGTTGTAAGAAATACGCCAAGAGTAACAGGATTTTTAGGAGCTGGAACTACGCCCATTCCTGTTTCAAAAAAAGACATAGATGATTTGATGAAAAGAATGGAAGTATCAGAGCCCGAGTTTACAATTGACTTTGAGGTTGGGGCTGCTGTTAAAATTATAGACGGCCCGTTTAAGGGTTCTGAAGGAAAAGTTTCTGAAATTGACAGGGAAAGGGGAAAGATTAAAGTGCTGGTAAATATGTTCGGCAGAGATACCCCTGTTGAGCTGGATTCTTTGCAAATTAAAAAATTATAAAAATAAAAAAATGGCAAAAGAAATTAAAGCTATAGTTAAAATACAAATTCCAGCAGGCAAGGCAACTCCAGCCCCTCCAATAGGGCCTGCTTTAGCCCAGCACGGATTGAATATCGCTGAGTTCTGCCAGAAGTTTAATGCAGCAACCCAGCAAATGTCAGGTTATACAATTCCAGCTGAAGTTACAATTTATAAAGACAGGTCTTATACCTTTAAGTTAAAAACGCCGTTGGCTTCAGAACTGTTAAAAAAAGCAGCTGGAATTGAGAAGGGGTCAGGAGTGCCGAATAAAACAAAAGTCGGCAAAGTTACAAAAGCCCAGCTAAAAGAAATTGCAGAAAAAAAGATGCCAGACTTAAACACGACAGACATAGAGCAAGCAATGAAAATAATTGCCGGCACAGCCAAAAACATGGGAGTAGAAGTCGTGAATTAGCAGTCCTGAAAATCTAAATTTTTAAAGACCACCGAAAGGTGGTCTTTTTTTTGTGTAGCAACATTCGTGTTGTAAAAGGTCGAAATTATTAAAAATCATTGTCCTCGTAAAATTGTGTTTTCCACAATGAAAAAGTATGCGATTGGCGCAAGTGCAGTTGCAACGGGTTTGTTTGGCTTAGTCGCCTCAACCTTTGCAGCCGGTGAGATAATCACCTTGCCGTTGACCGCAGTCGCGGATTTGACTGGTAACGCCAGCCAAATAATGTCGGACGTTTGGGTCTTGGTTGCGGTAGCAATCGGTATCCCGATGGGTTTCTATATTATCCGCAAGGTTATCGCTTTAATTCCTAAACACTAAAAGCGGGCGGGGCGGGCTCGTAGAGAGGCGGGCCCGCCAACCGCAATACAAGGATTATATAACTATGTTTATCAATTGGACGAGCGATATGACAAACGCAGTGCTTGCCAGTGCCACAGGTCTGATCACAGACTTAACGCCCCTGCTTACGATAATTATTGGCATTGGAATCGGACTGATTGTTTTTTACGCAATAGTTTCTGCGATAAGGGGACACTAAAAAACTATGGATGACATACTCCATATTGCTTTTGACTGCTTCAATGTAGCCCGATATATTTTTTCAAATATCGGATCTTTGTTTGGGTACTTGTTTGCTCCGCTAACAGGGCTCTTTAATTTTGCAAAGGGCTTTTTTGATGGCATAGCAAGCACGCCACCGGCGACAGCTGTGAGTTGGGTATTCCCGGACAACATAATGGCCGTGTTCAATGCGATTCCATATTTCAATGTCATTGAGTACGCCTGTGGCGCCGGAATTTCAGTTTTAATTTTAGTCTTTATTTTCCGCCGCCTCGCGGAGTTCTAATCATGAAAAAGTTTAAAAACCTACTTCTAATCGCGTTATTTGTCCTCGGGCTAGGTTTTTGTGGCGTTGCTAATGCGACTACTTATTACATTTACAATCCGCAATTTTACGGTGCTACTGTTTCGGGTTCTTTAGCCCCATATTTTACCGGCGATGTTTTCGTTCCAGCCTCAGGCGGTTCAGATTGCACATACACCTCACTATACCGCTTTCATCAAGGCTATTACCCCGAACACAATCAGCCGTCTTTGGATTATGTCGGTGCGTTTAGTGATTTTTATGAAAACTTTCAAGGCAGGTGCGGGCAACATGTAGCAATGCACACAGAATTGGCGGGGCAAGGCGCAGGCAACTATATCCTTTCAAACCCACCGGGTTGTCCGCAGTACAACAACTGGACGCCGTCTTATTGTATTTTTTACTGGGACGGAGTAACCGCCAATATGAATAATTGTTCTCTTGTGCCTACAACGCCAACGCTTGATATATCTACACCCGCGAGCGGGACCACAATCACGAGCAATTCAACGACAATTTCGGGCAACTATTACGCACTCTCTCAAGGATTTTACGGCTGGGGATACCTGCATATATGGCTTTACAACCCAAACACTCAGGAGCACTCGCAAACCAAAACATTACAAATTACAGGTCAAAGCGGCAGTTTTAGTTTCCCTATTTCAGAATTTGGGATTACCGAAAACGGAAATTGGCAATTAAAAGCAAATCAGGAATGGGACGCAAACACTTTTGTTGATTTAACGCCCGAGCCGGTAATTACTTTTAATTTTGATGTTGCCGGCAATTCAATTCCTTACACCTTTGTTGATTGGGATACCTGGTATCCAGAGAATGCCGCAGGAGGCTACACGGTGCCGTCGGATTTCGCCGATTCCATCGAAGGTTTCTTTGAACCCATATTTACCAACGCCTATCAGTTCGCCAATCGCACTCTTGCATATTTCAATGCCGATACATCTTACGACAAAGGACACGAGATTGGTTTGGTTTTTCCGACAACGCAGGCATACCTTGATAAAATTAACATTTTCTTTGGCGGATTTCCCTTAATCCAGTTTTTTGAATTTCTGATAATCGTAATGCTCGGGATTTTTATAATCCGCACCATATTTAAATTCATTCCGTTTTTCGGGTAGTTGCCGCCGGCGGGAAGTCCCACGAGGACACTGAACCGCCGGCTACAACTGCTCAAAAGGCGGATTCTGCGAGCCGTGAGTGAAGATAGAAATTACACGGCAGACAGACATTGTTGGAAGTTAAATTGATTTTTACAATGTAAAAGAAAAGCCGTCCCTTGTGGTAATTCCAGACGGCTTTCGGACTATCATATGATAGTTTTCAAGTTAAATCAAGCCAAAATTAGCCAGCTCTCGCACGCTGAATGGGTTGCGAGCAAAGGGATTTAGGGTTAACTTCTACGGGCGAGTTCTTCAAAAACTCAACGCCCGTGGAAGACCTGTTTAAGCAGGACAAAGGGATTTATATTATTCGGAGATTTTCAAAAAACAGAGAATAGTAAATAAAATCGGCAAAAAATTAAAAAAACAAAAATATGACAAGTAAAAACAAGCCAAGAATTTATTGGGACGAGTACAGGCAATGCTACTACGTCACATTTTTTGAGGACACAGAATGCGATGAGATAGTATCTGCCTGGGAAAGGTTCAAAGGTCGTCCGTCAAAACAAAAAAGAAAACATGATACACATACCAATTAAAACAAAAGACGATGCTATGAAATTATTTAACTTGTTTAAGAAAAAAGAGTTAGAGGGTTTGGACAAGGCCTTGGCGATGGGCATGATCACAGAAGAAGAAAAATTGAGAATCGCAGCCGCGAGGGCCACTGAAACATTGGATAAGTTTTTGGAGAAAAAAGGTCGACCAAAACACCAAACTGCGAGAAAATTGTGATTTCGCCTTGACTTATGAAAAGCTTTCGCACACCCTTTGACAGACGATTGAAAAATGGCAAGCGTGGGTTCAAAATGGGGCAGTCCGATGAAAGAAGGTATCTGGTTGATTACCGCAAAGGAAAATACGTGATCATAGACTTAACATTAAAAAAACGAGGACACTCTCAAAAATTCAAATGACTTACGAATTTTTTGTTGGTTTCATCGACGGGGTAGCTGCCGCAATAATATTATTCATATTTTTAACCTCAATACACAATGAATTGTAATTTTTTACAGCCAGTAAATTATTTAGGCTTGCCTCCAGAAAAAGGTGACCCTTTTGCTTTCTCTCAAATGGTTTGTGACGGCACAATAGGCGAGGGATCAACAATAGAGCAGATTAATGGCACAGGCAATTTTTGGATCGCCAAACAGCTAGATTACGGGCAAGTTCTTATATTAACCTTTTTACTAATTTTCTTTGTCGGGTTTGTTGTAAAATTCCTTTGGAATTTCAACAAGCAGGACAGCGACCAAAAACTATGACTTTTACAGATTCTAGTGTCAGCGAATTTTTAGGAATGATATTTTTCTACCCGTTTGTTTTCTACACGCTGTTTTTACTTTTTACAGGCATTGAGGACGCAATCATTTTCTGGTTTCGCCGGAAGGATTACCCCTCAAAGCCATCTGATTTATGATAACCACAGACGAAATTTTAATAAACGCCTTCTTTGCCTTTTTCTATTGCCTAGGCAGTGTAGTCGATTATATTTGGGCAGGGGCTTTTGCCGGATCAATAGTTTTAACGATAACGAGGCTATTGGCCAAAAAAGATTAAATTATATGAAAACAACAAAGAAACTAATTTGGCATACTGAGAAGCGGAAAGTGGGCGAGCTAATCCCGTTTGAGCAGAACCCTAGGACAATGAGCGACAAGCAATTAGAAGATTTGAAGAAAAGTGTTTCAAAGTTTGATTTAGTTGAGATTCCGGCGATAGATACAGACAATAAGATTGTCGCCGGACACCAGCGGCTAAAAATTATGCAGCTGTTGGGCCGGAGCGAAGAAGAGATTGATGTCAGGATGCCGAACAGAAAATTAACTGAGGCGGAATTCAAGGAATACAATCTTCGCAGCAACAAAAATACCGGCGAGTGGAACTTCGACGAGCTGGCCAATTTTGATGAAGAACTTTTAAAAGAATTCGGTTTTAACGAAAATGAGTTGGACAACATTTTTGGATTAGAAAAAGCAGATGATTTTGATTCGGCAAAGGAAACAGAAAAAGCAATACAACATCCTCACGGCGTAAAAGCAGGGGACTTGTGGCAGTTGGGCGAGCATAAACTAATTGTGGGCAACGCAACAGATCCGAAAGCGTGGAAAAAGCTGATGGGCCAAGAAAAGTTTGATTTTATGTTTACGGATCCGCCGTATCGGTTGGCTTACTGCAAGAAACGAGTCCGCAAGGTGAAAACAAAAGACGGATGGAAAATTAAAGCTGAAAGGGAATATGAAAGCGTTGGCCAAACAGACGCGATGGGTAAAGGATTCGGATATAAAGGCAACAGAAAATACGAAGGCGTTATCCAAGCCGGCGGTGTTCCGGAGTTTGATGAATGGCTTTCAATAGCCAACCAGTTTAAGAACGAAAAAGGCTCAAACGTCATGGTGTTCGAGAATTGGAGAAACACTCCCGACCTTTGGGGAGCCATAGAAAAATACTGGGTGATTCAAAATATGGCTATATGGCACACGCCAAACAGGACACAGGGATTCTCGGCAAAGTATAAATTCTTCAACAGGTTTGATGTCGCTCCGATTGCCGGTGACGGAGTTAATAATGAAATTGATGAGGAAGGATTTCAGGAATATTTGGAAAACAAAGGACAAAAATTGTTAGACACTTACGAAATATCGCTTTACGGCAAACAGGGCAAACCGGACTGGAATAAAGGCAAAGGCACAAAGTTTTGGGTTATGGGCGACCACATAACACATGCAACAGATTCGGCTTCTCAATCCGGACAGAACTTAATCTTTGGCACAAAGCCAATTCCAGTGCTTGTGCCGTACGTAAAAATACTTTCTCCAAGAAATGGAATTGTGATGGAGCCATTTGGCGGATCGGGTTCAACAATAATCGCATCTGAAATTATGAAAAGGAAGTGTAGGGCAATTGAATTGTCGCCTTTATACGCAGAAGTGATAATCGCGAGGTTTGAAAGGTTTACCGGTCAAAGGGCAATAAAAGCAACAAAGTAGGGGATTTTGAGCAACCACAGAGGCTCCAAACAAGAGATTCGTGGTTGAGTGGGGTAAATATATGGGTCAGGAACAAATAACAAAAACACCTGATATATCAGGTAATAACAGGGAAAAAAGGGATGATAATGGCAGGTTCAGGCCAGGGTTGAGCGGAAATCCAATCGGAAGGCCAACCGGCTGTGTTTCGATTACAGCAGAAATCAAAAAGAAGCTTCAAGAGGTGCCTGACGGCCAGCAGAAATCATACCTGGAATTACTAATCAACAGAATTTTAAAACAGGCAGTCGTTGACGGAAATGAGCAGATGATAAAACAAATTTGGAACTACATAGACGGCCCACCAAGGCAAGCTGATGATCCGGAACTAGTCGCCCCGATTGTGCATATTAGTCTTTTAAATAAAAACGGTATGGAAGTTCGGGAAGAGAGTAACGAAAAATTTTTAGCTTAAATTTAGTTGCTTCCAACAAAAGAATAGTGTAAAATTAAGCAAGATTAAATAGGTGTTTTGATCTATCTAATTTATGTTGGACGCAACAATGCTAAATAAAAATAAAAAAGTTAGTGGAGTAAAATCTGATGAGGATTTTGTTGTCTGTTCAGATAAATTATTGAATATTATATGTTTATAGATAAAAAAATTATCTTATCACCGTTAATAATTTTGTCCTTTTTGGCTATACTTATTTTGCCAAGTTTTTTTAATATGTGTATTCCAGACGGCTGTACTTTCAGCCCGAATGTTTGTAGTGACGGTGCTTGCATTAATGAGACTATAGGACAACACCTAGGCGAAAAATCACAATTATTTAGCGCCATCATTAAACTGCAGATGTTTGTTCTCATTAATTTTTTTGTTTTATCTTTTATTGCCAATAAATACTTAGAAGATAAAAAACTGGTTTATGCAAAATCGTACGCAAAACAATGGCCAACATCATATTCATTTAACGGGATTAATTATTTAATTGAGGCTTTTTCTAGGGGCATTGTAAATCCTAAAATTTTTTAATACCTAAAAACCGTCTTTGCTTACTTTATAGTAATCTCATAGGCGGTTTTTTATTAGAAGTAATTATAATTAAAATAATTTATGAAAAATATAATAAACACAATCAAGAAGCTAAATAAAAACACAATAATCGTAGCAATTGCCGTAATAGGAATAATTGTTGTCGGCGTATTAATCGCAAAACCAAACTTTTCTAATCTAATCGGTTCTGGGGTGTCTGCAAAGGAGGTTGCGCAAAAATCATTAGATTATATAAATAACAATGGACTTAGTCAGACGCCAGCAACATTATCAGGAGAAGTGAGCGAAGAATCAGGATTAATAAAATTCAAGGTTAAAATGGGCGCCAACGAGTTTGACTCATATGCGACCAGAGACGGAAAATTGTTATTTCCACAGGTATTCAATATGGGTGATAAAAAAGCAGAAACAGCAAGCAATCAGCCATCAGGTGAGCAAAAACAACAGGTAGCTTCTTCTGTAACAAAGTCTGACAACCCCGTTCTTGAATCATATATAGTTGCAAGATGTCCGTATGGCTTGCAGATGCAAAGAGCGATGAGCGAGGCAATTAAGAGTATGCCCGATTTAGGCAAATATATGAAAGTTAGATATATTGGATCTGTTACAAACGATGGGAAGAATATAACCGCTATGCACGGGGAGGCTGAAGCAAAAGAAAATTTGAGGCAAATTTGCATAAGAGAAGAGCAACCTGAAAAATATTGGAATTATGCCGCTTGTCAAATGAAATCATCGGGTCAGGAAGTAGCCTGTGAAAAATCTACAGGAGTTGATTCTTCAAAACTTAATTCTTGTATGTCGGACTCGAACAGGGGCGTAGCTTACGCAAAGAAAGATTTTGAGGGGCAAGATAAATATAGTGTTTCTGGCTCGCCAACAATGGTTTTAGGAAATGCAGTAATATCTGAAGATAGTTTTGGGGGAAGGTCTGCTGACGGAATAAAATCGATGATTTGCTCTGGATTTAATAATCAGCCAAGCTTTTGCACAACAAAATTAAGCACAAGTCCGGCGGCAACAAGTTTTTCTGAAAGTGTAACATCGGGTTCCGCAGCTCCAGCTTCCAATAGCGGATCTGGTTGCCACGCAGCACAGTAAATAGATGATAGATGAAGTAAAAATAAGAAAAGATTTCCCGATATTTGATAAAAATATAAATGGCAAACCCGTTGTGTATTTCGATTCAGCCTGCATGAGTCTAAAGCCCAGACAGGTTGTTGAGGCGATGAGTGAATACTATTTTGACTACCCTGCGTGTGCAGGGAGAAGCTCTCATCGCCTCGGAGAAATGGCGACTAAAAAAATTAAAGAAACACGCCAGTCTGTAGCTCAATTCATAAACGCCAAGAGCGAAAAGGAGATTGTTTTTACCAGAAATACGACAGAGTCAATAAATTTAGTCGCCAACTCCTTTGATTTGAAGGCAGGGGATTTAGTCCTTACTACTGATAAAGAACATAATTCAAATCTTATTCCTTGGCAACTGTTATCAAAACGAAAATCAATAAGACATGAAATTGTAAAATCGAAAGAGGATGGCGAGTTTGATGTGGAATTGTTTAAGGAGATGGTTAAGGGAGCAAAACTGGTTTCAATGGTACATAGGTCTAATCTGGATGGAACCGCCATTCCCGCCAAGGAAATTATTAAGATTGCACACGAGAATGGTGCGCTGGTTTTATTAGATGCCGCTCAAAGCATTCCTCATCAAAAGGTTGACGTGAAAGATTTGGATGTTGATTTTCTTGCTTTTTCTGGGCATAAGATGCTGGGGCCGACCGGAACAGGTGTTCTGTATGGAAAATATAAATTATTGGAGGAACTTGAGCCGTTTTTGGTTGGCGGAGATACAGTGGAATATTCCACATATAAAGAATACAAAATGCTTTTGCCTCCGGAAAAATTTGAGGCGGGGCTTCAGGATTACGCAGGGATCATCGGGCTGGGAGTGGCTGTAAAATACTTACAGTTAGTGGGGTTTGATGATATCCAAGATCACGAGTTTAAGTTAAATAGATATATAACAGAAGAGTTAATTAAAATTCCCAGGATTAAGATTATTGGCCCTACTAATTCTGCCTTGAGATCTGGTATTATTTCTTTTTATATAGAAGGCTTAAATATGAATCAGTTTGCTGTGATGTTAGATAGCATGTCTAATGTGATGATTCGCTCGGGGAGGCACTGCGTGCATTCATGGTTTGATGCGAGGGGAATAATAAATTCAGCAAGAGTTTCCTTGTATTTTTACAATACAATGAAAGAAGCTAAAATTTTTGTTGAAAGCATTAACAAAATAATTAAAATTATATAATTCAATGATATGTATTATAGCCCTAGTGGTTTTTTCCATTGTGGGAATATTCAGCGCAACGCATAGGGCTTTGGCAAAAGAAGCTCTTGATTGCGTTCTACGCAGAGTAACTTTCCGACCGTGCAATACGGGATTCGATGAGAAGATGAAGGGAATGATTGTTGGTAGACTGCTAAATAGGTCTGTCTTCGCAGCTCGTTTTGTAAAAAAATACTTTGAGTTCATTTCTTGGGGATTTATTGTTTTGACACTAGTTAGCGGTTTTTATACAATTCAGGGAGGATACAACTTCTATCTTTACGGAAGTTGCAATGGATTAAACCAAAGCGGATTTTGCGCTTTCGATCCAAAGGGAGAGAACAATAAGGTTACCGACATAAGCCAGACGTGCGGCACTGAGGAAAAATCAGAAAAAAATGTTTCATTAAGTGGCGTTGATTTATCATCTTTTCCCTCAAAGAATGTCGGTTCTAAAGATACAGTAGTTCTAATTGGGTGTTATGAATGCGACTATACTAGAAAGGCATATCCTGATATTCAAAAACTAGTTCGAGAGAAAAAAACTAACTATATTTTTGCTCACTATCCGGCTAAAGAAAATACCAATTTTCTGTCTGAAGTCGGCTATTGCGTATACAAAGAGTACGGAGAAAGATTTTGGCCATTTAACGATTATTTATTTACAGTCGATAAAGTGCAAATTTATCAACCCTCATATGTTGAGATGATATTGAGAAACTTTGATTTTGATGTTAATAAAATAAATGAATGCGTTGAGAATCCTGTAACTAAACAATTGGTTAGTGAACAGGTCGGTGAGTTAAGAAAAACTCATTTGTATGGAACACCCACAGTCTTTATAAATGGTAAGGCGTTTGTCGGGCCTAAACCTTATAGAGTGTATAAAAGTGTGCTTAATAAATTTATTATCTTTTAAAAATATGGATGATTGCGATAGCTGTAAAAATATAGACCAAAATAAAATAAAACCAGCACATAGTAAAATTTGGTGGCTGGTGTTTGCGTTGTTGCTGATTGTTCCCCTGGAAATCCTTTCATTCTTTTCGGTTGATTTAGGTTTGTGGCTCAAGCTGCCATTTTTCATTGCCATAATATTTATTTTTGGCAGAAAAATAATGGTGAGCGGATTTAAAAACCTGCTAAAGTTTAATTTTTCTGATATTAATCTTTTAATGTCGATTGCCATTATCGGAGCGATAGTTTTGCAGAAATTTGAAGAAGCTTCTATTATCGTGGTTCTATTCGGTTTGGGCGAGGCTTTGGAAGAATATGGCATAAAACGCAGCCATTTAGCCTTGGAGAAATTAATTAATAATTCCCCAAAAACCGCCGAGCTCAAATCGGGCAATATTAAAGTAGCCATAGAAAAGGTTAAAGTAGGAGAAATAATAATTATTCGTCCGGGAGATAAAATCGGCCTTGATGGCGAAGTGGTTTATGGCGACAGCTTGGTTGACCAATCAATGATCACGGGTGAGCCGCTACCGAAAAGTAAAATGATAGGCGACAAAGTATATGCTGGTTCAATCAACAATGGCGGCTATTTAGAAGTGAAAGTATTGAAAGAAGCTAAAAATTCTACATTAAATAAAATTGTTCAGCTAACCAGTGAAGCTGCCAAAAAAAAGGCAGACTCTCAAAAGTTTATTGAAAAATTTGCCCGTTATTACACGCCAGCGGTAACCTTTATAGCTTTAGCGTTATTTATTATACCAGTATTATTTTTTAACGGCTCGGCTCAATTCTGGCTAATACAATCCTTGACTCTGCTTCTTATTTCTTGCCCGTGTGCCTTAGTGATATCAACGCCGATTTCAGTCTTTTCAGCGCTTGGAAACGCAAGCCAGAAAGGAGTCTTGATTAAGGGTGGCAAAGTTATTGAAAATTTATCTCAAATAAAAGAGATTGGGTTTGATAAAACTAAAACGCTGACAGTCGGCAAGCCCGAAGTAACAAATATTATCCCATTTAATGGTTTTACCAAAGAAGAGGTGTTAAGTTGCTCTGCCGGCCTTGGAGAATTTTCCGAGCATCCGTTATCGCAAAGCGTCGTTGAAATGGCAAAAGAGGAAGGAATTGATATTCACAAATTTAATAATTTTGAATCAATCCAAGGGCAAGGAGTTTTAGGAGATTGCACTGTTTGCACAGATACCCGCCATTGTTTGGGAAAAATAGGAATGCTCGAAAATCAGTTTAACGGCGTTAATTTTAACAAGTTAATGGAAAATGAAAAAAATGAACTGGAAGGAGAGGGCAAAACAGTGATATTTTTAGGAGATAGCAAGCAAATAAAAGGGATGATTGCTTTGTCAGATAAAATTAAAAGCGATTCTAAACTAGTTATAGATAAACTTCAAAAGTTAAATATTGGCTGTTATATGGTAACCGGTGATAACGACGGAGCGGCTCAATATGTCGCCAAAGCATTGAACATATCCGAAATATATTCGGAAAAATTACCGGAGGATAAAGCCGACATCATCGTCGATAAATCAAAACAAAATATTAAGGTGGCAATGGTAGGTGATGGCATTAATGATGCACCATCTTTGGCTAGCGCTAATGTTGGAATTGCCATGGGATCTCTCGGTTCTGATGTAGCCATTGAAAGCGCTGATGTAGCTTTAATGAATGACGATCTTAAAATGATTCCGTATTTAATTGAATTGAGCAGAAAAACGGTAGCTAAAATAAAATTTAATACCTACTTTGCATTAAGCACAAAATTTGTCTTCTTGGCTCTAGCTGTCGCCGGTTTAAGCAACTTATCGCTAGCTATTTTTGCAGATGTCGGAGTTACATTATTGGTTGTTTTGAATGGTTTGAGTTTGTATAGATTTAAGGCTAGTTAATGCGGGTTTTTACAGAAAAATTAAAGTTTGAGTTAGTTAGAGTTAACTTGACTTTTGTGGAGGGGTCTGGTAGTGTCAAAAATAAGAGAAAATTAATCAAATATTAACCATTTCCCCTAGGGGAGCGTGTGGCAGGTAGAAAACCTGTTGACATGGCTGCATGAGTGGTATAATAAATAGCAAGAGGAGTAATCCTCGTGTCGTTAATTAAAACGACAAACTACTTACGCCACTAGCATGCAGCCGGTGGCGTTTGTGGTTTATGAAACTAGCAAATGCAAAAATTGAATGGATTGCATGGATTATTAGCAACCAATTTGGTTGCTTGAAGGACTTTTGTATCGAGTGGGAAAAGATTCAAATTAATAGGTTGGTTGTGCCGCCGATTCCGAAAGGATCGGCGGTTTTGTTATATGAAACTATATGATGGGATAAAACAATTTAATCAGTGGCGGGCGCTAAAGGTGAAACGCATAGACGGATATGACCTTGATTTGAGGCAGTTTTGCATATTCGTAGGCAACAAGGAAATTGAGGACGTAACAATTCAAGAGATAGTGGCTTGGCTTGGCTGGTATAAAAAACTGGATTTTGCCGCTTGGACTGTGCTGAAAAAGGCAATGGCTCTGCGTAAATTCTTTGAGTACTATGGCAGAATGAAATTTGATGTTGTGGATTACTGGTTAATTCCAATGCCACGGAAGGAGTTTACAATGCCCCGTGTCTGCACAGAGCAGACGTATAGGCAACTATTAAGCGTTATACCAAAGAAAAGCACGACCTATTATCATCTACGAAATAGGTGTTTGATAAATCTTGTTTGGGACACCGGAGCAAGGCTGGGTGAAATTGTCGCCTTGAACACGGGTGACTTGGATCTAAAAAATCATTCAATAGTTATTAAAACGGAAAAGAGCCGAGGAATGCGACCATTCAGAAAAATACCTTACGGAAAAGAAAGTGCGGTTTCGATGAGAAAATGGATGAGAAAACGAACGGAAATTGCGAAAGAGCGGGATTTGCCACAACCGGAAGCTTTGTTTATTGGACTGAAAGGCGGCAGTGGCATCGCCGGCAGAAGATTGGCAATGTGTGCGGCCGGAGAAATATTTAGAAAATATTCAAACAAAGCCGGCCTGCCGTACGTGAATGCACACTCGCTTAGGCATCACTTCGGCACGGATCTGGCCAAAAGGGGATTCAATAATTCGTTAATTTCAGAGGCACTGGGCCACAGCCAGCTGTCGTCATCATTCCAGTATACGCAAGTAAATAATGAGGATCTTGAGTTCGCATTGCGAAAAAGGTTGAATTAAAATTTGACACGCGGTCTTGGCGGAGTATAATTATATAAAAGACGAAGGAGTTTGATAATTTGGGTAGAAATTCTCTTTCGGTGTGTCTAAAATTTATTTCGTGGACTGCGAGAAATATGGGCATAGAAATTAAGGAATAAACATAATAAATTACACTAAAACCGAGATTCAAATCTCGGTTTTTGGTTGTGTTAATGCTCAATTGAATTTTTATAGGATATTATGGTATACTAAAAATGAACCTAAAATTATGAATGTAAACGAGATAAAAAATAAAATAAAGAGCGAGGAGCCATTTTTAAGAGAAAACTTCCGAGTCAAAAAAATCGGCATTTTTGGCTCGTACTCGCGAGGCGAACAAAGGAAATCCAGCGACATTGATGTCTTGGTTGAATATTATGAAGCTCCCAGTATGTTTGAATATTTGGATTTGGAGGAATTTTTAAGCAAGATTTTGAATGGGATTAAGGTTGACCTGGTAATGAAAAATTCCTTGAAGCGCTACATTGGCGAACGCATATTAAGCGAAGTTATTTACATATGAGAAAATCTTCACCAAAGAGAAGTTATAAGGATTATTTGCTGGATATGGAAGACGCACTAAATAAAATTGAGAAATTTTCTGAAGGATTTGATTTTGAAAAATTTTGTGAAGATGAAAAAACTCAAGAAGCTATTATTAGAAAGTTTGAAATAGTTGGCGAGGCTGTCGGAAAGGTTCCAGTAAAAGTCAAAAAAGAACATGCAAGTATTCCGTGGAAAAAAATATCAAACATGAGGAATAAGCTAATCCATGAGTATTTTGGAATTAATAAAGAAGTTGTTTGGAAAACAATAAAAGAAGATATTCCCACTCTCAAAGGCGAGATGCTAAAATTGATGAAAAATTTGGATATTGAAAATAGTCGATTGGTTTGAAATATAGCCTGCGAGGGCGTCAGTCTCTATCGGCATAGAAGTGAAAGATTAAAACGCAATAGATTTTGTAAAAATCAACCTTGAAATGGGGTTGATTTTTATTTTACTAAGGTGGTAGAATGACTATACTAAATTATTAAATGTTCGCCGAGTGGCGGAAACAATATGGAAAACCAAAAATATATTCGGCCGTCATGGGATGACTATTTTTTAAATTTAGTGGAGCCTGTAGGCAGCAGGGGAACTTGCGATAGGGGAAGAAGCGGAGCTATAATTGTTGGGCCGGGCCACACAATAATAGCAACAGGATATGTGGGGGCTGCCCCGGGCCAGCCTCATTGCGATGAAGTTGGACATTTGATACGTACGATAATCGATGAAAACGGAAATCAATCTCAGCACTGCGTAAGAACTTTGCACGCTGAAGAAAATGCAATTCTACAATGCGCAAAAGACGGCATCAACGTTCAGGGAGCTACTATTTATTGCAAAATGGTGCCTTGCTATAATTGCGCAATGAGAATTGTAAGGGTGGGAATCAAAAGGGTTGTAGCCCAAAAAAGGTATCACGCAGACCAAATGACAATAAAATTATTTAGGGATGCAGAAGTTAACTTGGTTGTTATGGATAACTCTGTTGAAGATTACAGCAATCAGGGCGTTAAACTGGAAAAAATAAAACCGGCAATAGACGAAGATGGATTTGTTTCAATTAAAGAAGTTTTAATGCAAGAAGGCAAAGTAGAAGATATAAATAACAAAGAAATAAGAGGATTTAATTAATATGAATAAAGATAACGAACTTATTTTAGTTGTCCCGAGCAAAATAATTTTTAAAAATGGTGTTTGGCAGGGATTAAAAAAAGACAATTTGGATTATTATATTGATTTAATAAAAAATAATTGCCAATTCAAAAGAAGAGGGGACGTTGAAACAGACCCCTCTTTTCAGCAGATAATTCCATATATTGTTTTTAACTATCAAGATAAATATTTTTTGTATAAATATCTTCCGAAAGCTGGCGAAAAGAGATTGGTTGACACTTATCAGCTTGGAGTTGGAGGGCATATAAATCCAGAGGATGGAGACGAGAATAAAGATATTTTAGAAGTTGGCATGATGAGAGAATGGTCAGAAGAAGTGGATTTTAAAGGAAATTTTTTAAGCAAAAAATTAGTGGGAATTTTAAACGATGATTCGGCTCCGGTAGAACAAGTGCATTTGGGTTTAGTTTATAACTTTGAAGGTGATAGTCCCGAAATTTCAATAAAAGAAACAGACAAAATGCAGGGCGAGCTAGTTGATATAAAAAGTGTGGGGGAGTATATAAAAGGCAACCCGGGCATTTGGGTGCGCATAGTTTATAACGAGTATTTAAGAAAATTATAATGATAAAAAATAATTATCCGGGAAAATTTATTGTTATTGAAGGATTGGACGGCTCTGGCAAGTCAGCCCAGGTTGATTTGGTAATTGATTATTTAAAACAAAACGAAAAAGATGTTGTTGTCACAAAAGAGCCGACTGTTGATTCAGAAGCCGGCAAAAAAGTAAAACAAGCTTTAAGACATGAAATTTCGGTAGAGCCCCTGGAATTGCAGGGTTTGTATGTGCAGGACAGAAAAGAGCATTTAGAAAATAAAGTTATTCCGGCCTTAAAAGACGGAAAATTTGTAGTTTCAAGCCGTTATGCTTTTTCAACTTTTGCTTACGGGTATTCTGACGGATTGGACGTTGATTTATTAATAAAAATGAACGATAATTTTTTATTGCCAGACTTAACTATAATTGTGGATGTATCTCCGGAATCTTGCGTGCAAAGAATTGAAGGCAGGGGGGAGCCGAAAGAACTTTTTGAAAAATTGGAAAAACTTACAAAAGTGGGTGAGATTTATAAAAAATTGCCGAATATGTTTGAAAATGTTGTTATGGTTAACGGAGAAAGGCCTATTCCGGAAGTTTCTGAAGATATTAAAAAAACAATTAATTCTGAAATTTTAAAATAATATGAACGAGCAGAGAAGAATTTATACATTGCCGAATAGTTTAATGCCGGAAGTAAAAGCGGTTACTTTTGCAAAATGTTCAAGGTCTGCCGAACCTTTTGATAAAATTGCCCAAGAGCTCACAGATGAAAAATCAGCAGAGTTCCACGATAAGTGGGTTGTTGGCTTCGGCCATTCTTCAATTGCAGAGCACGCTGTAATTTCTCTGGCCGTTGAAAATGTTTCTAATATAGCAACAAAAATTATAGAAGATTCAAGGCTGGCATCTTTTACGGAAAAATCTTCAAGATACCAGATTTTTAATAAAGATAAGCTTTATATGCCAGAAAATGTTATAAATTCAGAGCTAAAAGATGTTTATTTGGATGCTGTAAATTCATTAATGGATGTTTATGAAGTTTTAACAGAGCCAATGTCAGCTTTTATCAAGCAAAAATATCCCCGCCCCCAAGAGCAGGATGAAAAGCTTTATAACATGGTTTCAAAAGCCAGAACCTGCGATAATTTAAGGTATTTATTGCCCACAGCCGCTTTAACAAATCTTGGCATAACTATTAACACAAGAGAGTTAGAGCACTTGATTAAAAAATTGCTTTCCCATCCATTAAAAGAAATGCAGGACATAGGAAAAGAAATAAAAGAAAAAACAATGGAGCAGGTTCCGACATTGATAAAATTTGCCGATAAAAATTTGTATATTGAAAAAACAAAACAGGAGTTGAAAAAAATTGCAGATTGGGAGCTGGGCAAAGATGCCGGCCAGAATCAGGCAGTGACCATTGTTGGCTACGACCCTAAAGCTCAAAATAAATTAATTATAGCTTTACTTTATCCGTATTCTAATTTATCTTACAACGAAATTTCAGAAAAAGTTTTGCGTTTGCCTGAAGAAAAAAAAGAAAGAATAATAGACGAAGCATTAAAGCGCAGAGATAAATTTGATGCTCCTTTAAGAGAATTAGAGCATGTTTATTACACTTTTGATATTTTATTAGATTACGGAGCTTTTAGAGACGTCCAGCGCCACAGAATGTGCACGCAATCTAACCAGCCGGTAACAGTGGCGCACGGATATGACTTGCCGCCGGAAATCAGGGAAGCAGGTTTTGAAAATAAGTTTAAAGAGGTGGCAGAAAAAGCAGTTGAGGCTTATAATAAAATATATGAGGAGTTTCCCGAGGAGGCCCAATACGTTGTGCCGTTCTGTTTTAGAAAAAGAGTTTTAATAACATGGAACTTAAGAGAGCTTCATCATTTTATATCTTTAAGGTCCGGCAAAAAAGGCCATGCCTCATACAGAAGAATTGCCCAGCAGTGCTGGAGAGAGTTAAATAAAATCCAGCCCTTATTGGCAAAATATATAAGAGTGGATATGGATGATATGAATGTTTCATGGGCAGCTTCATTAGAAAACAAAGATTTTTATTATAACCCATACGCAGCAAGGCAAAATCAAAATAAATAAATTATGGCGTATAAAGCAACAATTGGATTAGAAATACACGCAGAGCTAAAAACAAATTCAAAAATGTTTTGCTCTTGTAAAAATGACCCGGATGAAAAACGGCCTAATTTTAATATCTGCCCGGTTTGTACTGCCCAGCCCGGAACCTTGCCTGTGGCCAACGAAGAAGCAATAAAAAAAGTTATAAAAACCGGACTGGCTTTAAATTGCAAAATAGCCGAAGATTCAAAATTTGACCGCAAAAATTATTTTTATCCGGATCTTCCAAAAGGCTACCAGATTTCGCAATACGACCAGCCGTTATGCGAGGGAGGTTATTTAGAAGTTGAGGGACGGAAAATAAGAATTACAAGAATACACTTAGAAGAAGATACAGGGAGTTTGGTTCACCCGGAAGGAGCAGATTATTCTTTGGTTAATTTAAATAGGGCTGGAATTCCTTTAATGGAACTGGTTACAGAACCCGACATAACATTTGGCAGAGAGGCAAGGTTATTTGCCCAAGAGTTCCAGTTTATTTTAAGGTACTTGGGAGTTTCTTCAGCTGATATGGAAAAGGGCCAAATGAGGGTGGAGGTTAATATAAGCATAAGCAAAAATGATAAACTTGGAACGAAGGTTGAAATTAAGAATTTGAACTCTTTTAAAGTTGTTGAAAAAGCAGTTGATTTTGAAATTCAAAGGCAGAAAGAGCTTTTAGAAAATAAAGAAAAAATTATTCAGGAAACAAGAGGCTGGCATGATAAAAAAGAAATTACTTTTTCCCAGCGGGAAAAAGAAGGAGCGCACGACTACAGATATTTTCCAGAGCCTGATTTACCGCCGATGCATTTTGACAAAGAATATATAAATGAGATAAAATTAAGTATGATAGAATTACCCGAACAAAGAAGAGAGAGATTCAAAAAAGAGTATGGTTTAGACGACCCCTCTGTTGAATTTTTTGTTGCAAACAAGGATTTGGGAGAATATTATGAAAAAGTTGTCTCTGAATTTGAAGAGTGGACTGAAGAGCAGGAAAATGATAAGGCTCACAAAAAGGCCGCCAAGCTTGTGGCAAATTATTTAATAACAGACATATTGGGGCTTTTGTCGGGCGCGCAATTTGTTGAGGCTGATTTTAAGATTACAGCAGAAAATTTTGCTGAATTTATAAAAATGATTTACAGGGATGAAGTTTCAAGCAAGACAGCCAAAATGGTTTTAGCTGAAATGTTTAATACAGGGGGAGACCCCTCATCAATTGTTGACGAAAACAACTGGAGGCAGATGTCTGACGATTCAGAGCTGGAAAAAATTATAAAAGAAGTTATTGAAAAAAATCCAAACGCAGTTGAGGATTATAAGTCAGGCAAACAAAATTCTTTGCAATTTTTAGCAGGACAGGTTATGAAAGAAACAAGGGGTACGGCAAAACCAGATAAAGTGCAAAAATTACTTTTAGAATTGCTGAATTAATTACATAATCAAATACGTATTTAAATACGTATTTCAAAAAAAGTAGCCCCGAATTTGCATCGTTGCAACGATGCAAATTCGGGGCTTTGTGTTGTGGGAGGGTCAGAACGGCCGGGGAATGGGGTCGCCGAAAGTCGGGCTGTACGCGTTGTTCGCCCTGTCCAAAATATGCAAACTATCAATGACGAACGCGTCCGGAAGATTGGTTACAGCTCCCGAACCTTTTGGGCATATTTTCCGCAAAAAATGGCTAAAAGCCGGGTCAATCTCGCCATAACGTATCCTGACTTCGCCGTTTTCAAGAACGGCGACTGTAATGCGATTGCTATGCGACCATCGGCATAACGTTTTCCGGCTGGCATGGACAAACCCTTCCTCACCGTGCATGGTTTCGACCCATTGCAAGCCAGTGATGTTTACGAGCCCGAAGGAACGTAAATGGCGCTTAAGCTCGTGGAAAATGTGCCCTTCTTTTTTGTGGGCGAGGGTGTTGCGCATTATCTTTCTCCTTGTTTTGGAAGTTCTGAATGCCCCTTGTGTACTGAATTTAGTTTATCATTTTTCAACAAATTTGTCAATAAGCCGTACTGCTTCCTCGCTGTTTCCAATCCAATTTATTTGTTTATCTTTTTTAAACCAAGTCATCTGACGTTTTGCAAAATGCCATGTGTTTGTTTTTATATTTTCTAAAGCTTTGTCTAATGTTATTTTTTTGGCCGCCCCGTTTTTTTCGGGGTTCAAAAAATTAATTATTTCCCGGTATCCTATAGCGTCAAAAGCCTGCTGTCCTGACCCAAATTTTTTTACTAATTTTTCTACTTCTCCAACTAATCCTTGATTTGCCATTTGGTAAACGCGGATATTTATTATTTCCTTTAGTTTTTCTGGAGGTAAAGATATCCCAATTTCCAAGACGTCAAACAAGGGCTTGCCGGCTTTTCTTTGTTTAGAAAATGGTTTTTTGGTTAAACGGCAGACCTCTAAAGCCCTTACAACTCTTCTTGGGTTTTTAGAGTCAACAATATAAGCTGCCTCCGGGTCTAATTTTACTAATTTTTTAAAAACATAATCTAATCCGCGCTTTTCTATTTCTTTTTCAATTTTTTGGCGCAAAAGCAGATTGGTCTTTACCTTTGGTATATTTAAATTTTCAACAACTGCTTTTATGTAAAGCCCTGTTCCGCCGGCCAAAATGGGCAGTTTGCCTTTTTTTTGTATATTTTTTATGGCTTTGACAGCATCTTTTTTGTATTCAGCTGCAGTGTAATTTTGGCTGGGATTTTTAATGTCTAAAAGCCAATGGGGTACGCCTTCCAAATCCAAGGGCTTGGCAGTTCCAATGTTCATGCCTTTATAAACCTGCCTTGAGTCAGCCGAAACCACCTCGCCATTATATTTTCTGGCAAGTTTAATAGCCAAATCAGTTTTCCCCGAAGCCGTCGGCCCCAAAATCACAATAAGCTTGTTATTTTTCACCCCGTTAGAAATTTTTTTATTTTTTATACTCATAGCTCAAATTCCCTTTATTTCTAACGGGGTTCATTAACTAATTCTATTAATATTTTTTCTCGACGTTTTTTTTCAGCCCAGGGCACGTTATCTTTCATTTTTGATGCAGCGGTGCCAGCGCGAGGGGAGTATTTATTTACAAAAGCCATATCAAAGCCGATTTCTTTTAATGTTTTTACAGTGTTCTGGAATTGTTTTTTTGTTTCGCCGGGAAACCCGACAATTATATCAGTTGAAAGAGAAATATCGGGAATTGCCTTTCTAATTTTTTTAACCAAGGCCTTATATTGCGCGACAGTATACGGCCGGTTCATTTTTTTTAAAATTTCATCGTCTCCCGATTGAATTGGCAGGTTTAATCTTTTTGACAGCTTTTTGCAATTTTTCATTGTTTTTATCAATTCATCTGAAAAATCCTTTGGATGGCTTGTTATAAAACAAAGCTTAAAATCGCCGGGAATATTGTTTGCCATTTTTAAAAGTTTTGGAAAGTTAGTTTTGCCGTCTTTATAGCTGTTTACATTTTGGCCTAAAAGCCATATCTCTTTGTAATTTTTTTTTGATAAAATTTTTATTTCAGAAATTATTTCTTTAGCCTGTCTTGAAACTTCTCTGCCCCTGGTGTAGGGGACAACGCAGTACGAGCAAAAATTGTTGCACCCTGTCATTATGGGAACTGCTGCTGAAAATTCATTTGAGTATTTTGGAGTTATATCTAAATAGTTGCTATGCGCAAAAATTACGTTATCGCGTAATTTTTGCGCTTGGCGCGTTGGGCTTATTTTTAAAATTTCCGGCAGTTTTTTAATATCTTTTATATCAATAACATAGTCAAAACTGTTTATAAATTTTTTTCTGTCTTTTTCTAATATGCAGCCGGTCAGAATAGTTTTTATTTTAGGGTTTAGTTTTTTGAATTTTTGAACAAGTCCGTGCACCCGGTCAACGGCCGACTGCCTTACAGAGCACATTGTAACTGCAATTAAATTCGCTTCATTTATATTTGAAGTTTTTTTGAAATTTATGCCCTCTAAAACCCCTGCAATCCTTTCAGAGTCCGATACATTCATTTGGCATCCGAAAGTAATGATGTGGTATTTCATCTTGTCTATTATGCAATAAAAAACAGCTTTTTTCAAGCTGTCTTTTGTTCAAATTATTGAGAAAGATTTTCTGTCTCTACAGAATTGTTATTTTGGATTTTTTGTTGTATTTTCCGCTGGATTCTTTCTTGAATTTTATTTTTAACATTAGCCCTTATGCTTTCTATTTTTCCTTTTATGTCTTCTGGCATTTTTTCTTTTATCCTGTCTAAAATTTCAGAATTGATTTCATCTCCGTTTTGAAGGGCATTTTTTACCCTTTCTGCAATTTTCTCTTTGTTATTTTCAAGCTTTTGCATTACCTGGCCGAATCTCTCCAAATGCCTTTCTCTCGCCTCTTCAATTTTTTCAAAAACTTGTTCTGGAACTTGTCCTTCTAATTTTTGCAATATTTTTTCGTGCAACACCTGTTGGTTTGTAAATTTTTCTAAAAATTTGCTTACATCTTCATTTTCTGAAGCTTTTTCTTTTATTTTTTCTGCCCTTTCCTTTATTTTATCTACCGCATTTTGATATTTTTCTGTGGCTTTTTCTATTATTGCCGGGTCAGAAGAATTATCAATAATCTTTTTTAACTCCACTAATTTTTCATTAGTAAATTTATTTTCCAGCTCTAACTTTTTAACATTATTAAAAATAAAAGTCAGCCTGATTTGCCTGCCCCATTCCTTTAAAAAATAAAAGGGGCTGTCGGGCAGCAGGGTGGGGTCAGATACCCCGAGGTCTTCAGCTGATGCGTCTTGTGTCTCGGCTGCCGTATTTTCCTGGGCCAAGGCTGTAACAGCCGGCATTAAAACAAAAAACAATACATAAAATATCAATATAAATTTTGCTGTTTTTGTCATTTTATTTGATTGTTTGCTTAAACATTTAAGTAAACAATTATTAATAATTTTGCTATATATTATATTCTACCATATTTAACGTATTTCGTCTTTTCTTTCTTTTATAAAATACCTCCATTTTTCCAAAAATTCCACAAGAGCTGAAAAAGGCATGTCTATTAAAACGTTAAAAAACGCAGCTACGGCGTTATATTTTTTCCATTTGTTGGAAATCCATTTGCCAAGCCCCTGTATTGGCAGAAAAAACACATCTGATAAAAAGCTCACAAAATCTTCTTTTTCTTCTTCTATGGTAAGCTCTTGGGCCCTTTTTGAAACAGTGGTTCCCGCAAACAATATTAATGCAATAAATATTATGTTTATAATAATTGAGCTCAAAGGAAACCCAAAATAATCAAATATAAAATATATAGCTCCAAAAGAAGCAAGAGTTGATAAAGCATATATAAAAGAAATTACCATTCTTGTAATAACCCCCCGTTTTTTTTTGGCTTTTATCTCATATATGTCACGTTCCTTCTTTTTATAAACTATTTTCATAGTTTCCATTACGGCAATATTCAAGTTATTTTTTGAAGGCCTTTTTATAGTCGAGACAATTAAAAACATTAAAAGAGTGGGAACTAAAACATCAGCCATCAATGTTATAGGGCTTACATGGCCTATGAATATTTTTGCAAGCAAAATTTCTAAAATTACTAAAGAAAGTATTTTGGTGGCAAAAATTGATATTGTAGAATAAAAGGCTGCCCGCTGCATTCTTTGTTTTAAGGTGGACAGCCTTTTTGAATAAGCTGATTTGATAAGCGGCTCTAAAAAAGACGGATCTGATATTTCATTAAGTTTTTCTGATTCGATTTGCGAGAGAATATCTCCAAGCAAAAGGTAAGGAGTATCATATTTTTCGCAAATTGCATAAAATTTTGCGCCAAAATGGTTTGCAAGGTCTTTTTCTATGCCGCGCCAGATTTTATATATATTTTGGGATATTTTAAGCAAAAATTGCTCGTCAGTTTTTTTCCATTGAGGATATTTATATTTTATTAAATTGTAGCTTATTATCGGCTTGTCTAATTTAAAAAGCGCCAATTGCACAGCAATATAAATTTGTACGTCAACGTTTTCTTTTTTTAAAAAATTTGTTTCATAAACTTTTTCTGAAACATTTATTCTTTTTTTCATTTTAGAAAACATATATTCAATCAAGGACATCTCTCTTATGGAGGGGCAGAGGGCTTCTTCAATTTCGCAAGAACAAACTTCTATTAGCCAATTATAAAATTGCAGGCCTGCCCGGCCCGCCTTGTTTTCTGGGTTATTTTTTAATATAAAAATATACTTGTCTATTATGTTTTGGACTTCCTGTATTTTTGATTCTTCAATTTTATCATTGGGAAAATGGCCTCCTCTTATAAACTCTAAAAGCAGGGATTCTGCTGTATCTTCGGTTTTTGTAAAATCATTGAGCTCTAAATCCAAAAATTTTCTTTTCAGTTTTCTTATTATTGCGGCTCTCCTCATTAAATGCTCTTCTTTCCAGTCTACGATGGTTCTTATTTGTTCATAAAAAGCGGCCACTTTTTGAGCGACTTCATCAACGTGTATTCTGGGTGTGTTTGCAACCAACTGCTCTGTGAGCTTGGCTAATTTATACTGCTGTATCAATTTTTTTGTTGATTCTGATAATTCAGCCATTTTTTAAAATTACTTTTTTTCTTGGATTTCTTTTTTAATTTTTTCAATAAATTTTTCTAAAGGCATTTGACCATCGTCTCCTTTTCCGCGGGCTCTTACAGAAACAGCAGAAGCTGAAATTTCTTTATCGCCCAAAATCAAAAGATAGGGGATTTTTTGCATTTCAGCTTCCCTGATTTTTTTACCCAAAGTTTCATTTTCATCTCTTAACTCAACGCGCAAATTATTATCTTTTAATTTTTTAATAATTTCTTTGGCATAGTCTGCGTGCTTTTCAGAAATAGGTATTACAGAAACCTGAATGGGGGACAGCCACAAAGGAAACGCCCCTTCGTATTTTTCAATCAAAAATGCCATTGTTCTTTCAACAGCCCCTATTGAAGAGCGGTGTATCACGATTGCTTCTTTTTCTTTGCCGTCTGAATCTGTGTAAACTAAATTAAATCTTTTTGGACCCACAAAATCATATTGCACAGTAAAGGCTGTATCTTCTTTGCCAGAAAAATTTTTCATTTGGATATCTATTTTTGGCCCGTAAAAAGCAGCCTCATTTTCTGCCTCAAAAAACGGGGCGTTCTTTTCTTTCAAAACTTTTCTTAAGATATTTTCTGCAAAATCCCATGCCCTATCATCTTTGTAATATTTTTTTGAATCTCTTTTATCTCCCAAAGACAATCTGTATCTGTAATCAACTCCGGATTTTAATTCAAATATGCCGGCCATATCTTCTATTAATTTAAGAGCCAAGTTTATTTCTTTTTCTGCCTGGTCTTTTTGGCAAATTATGTGAGAGTCGGCAAGGCAAAAACATCTTACCCTTGCCAGGCCGGTCAGTTCTCCAGATTTTTCATACCTGTATTGTTTAGCTAATTCTGCAATTCTAAATGGCAGTTCTCTGTAAGACCTTGGTTTTGCCAAATAAAGCTGGTAGTGGTGGGGGCAGGTCATAGGCCTTAAAATAAGTTCTTCTTCGTCAACTTTCATCACAGGATACATGGTGTCTTTATAATAAGGATAGTGGCCGGATTTTTTAAATAAATCAACTTTTGCCAAATCCGGAGTGCATACATGTTTGTATCCTCTTTTTATTTCTTCGTCAACAATCAATCTTTCCAGCTCTCTTCTTATGGCAGTGCCCTTTTCTGTATATAGGGGTAATCCTTTTCCAACAATATCAGAAAATATGAACAGGTCTAGTTTTTTTCCTAAAACTCTATGGTCGCGTTTTTCTGCCTCCTCCTGCATTTTTACATAATCTGAAAGCTCTTTTTCAGTTGTAAAAGCCAAACCATAAATGCGGGTTAACATTTTATTTTTTTCAGAGCTCTTCCAGTAAGCCCCTGCAATTCTTGTGAGCTTAAAAGCTTTTGGGTTTATTTCTGAAGTGTTTTTTACATGAGGCCCTTTGCACAAATCTGTAAAAGCTGGTGGGATGTCCGACATCCCACCACTGGTGGGATGTCGGACATCCTTTAAAACTATCGTGGTTATGTAAACAGAAACATTTTTGCCGGGCAGTTCTTTTATCAGTTCTAATTTGTATGGCTGGTCTTTAAATAATTTTTTGGCCGCCAGTTTTGTGATATCTTTTTTGATAAATTTTTGGTCTTGTAAAATCAGCTCTTTCATGCGAGCTTCAACTTTTTTGATAAACTCGTCTTGTCCGCCTTCGCTAATGGCTTGGGCGGGTAATAAAAAGTCGTAGTAAAATCCGTTTTCAATTGCCGGGCCCATTCCTAATTTTGCTTTTGGGTGCAATTCAAGCACAGCTTGCGCCATTATATGCGATAGGGAATGACGAATGTTTTCAATATTTTCTGCCATATTTTTTTATATTTAATAAGTATATTTTCTAATATTACCACCTTTATCAGCAAGCTTAAAGACTTGACAATGGTGTTGTAATATGCTATGATTAATATAGTACACCAAAGCTCGATCCGAGCTGAAACAAACTGGTCATTTGAATGGAGGATACGGTTGTGAAAAAGAAGCAGAAGAAGCAGACCGTTTTGGAACATGTTATCGAGGTGGTTGCCGAACAGCTCCATATCAAAAAAAGTGACATTGCCCCTGATGATGACATTGTCTATGATATGGGTGCCGAGTCTATCGACGTAGTAGAGATTCCAATGTATCTTGAGGAGGATTTTGACATCGATATCTCCTCAGACGAGTTCGATGGTGCGAGGAAAGTTAATGCCCTTGCCGATTTGGTTCAGCGGAAGTTGGATGAAAAGGTTAAGAGTAAAAAATAATAGTTGGGACTGAGCAGGCCTACTGCTTCCCGATATGTCTTTATGACCTCTATCGGGCTTTTTTTGTATAAAAACAACGGCTCAACCTGTTTAAGAATGAGCCGTTAAAATTTGTTAGAATTTTATGCCTCGCGAGGAATAAGTATTTCCTGGACGTCGTCGGCAACTATTTTAATTTCGCCGTTGCGGTCGTCAACACGGCCGGCAACAAATACAATTTTGTTTTCCTGCAAGGCAACAGGATTTCTTTCCAACAAATTCGGGAAAATCACAACTTCTGTTTTTCCTGTTAAATCTTCCAGCTTAATAAATAACATAGGCTGGCCCTTTTTAGTGATAATTTTTTTAACAGAAGAGATTAATCCCCCCACAATAATTTTTTTGTTTACAAAAGCGCCGTCAATTTTTGAAATAGCAGTTGTTTTTGTTTCAAAAAGTTTTTTAAAATCGTTTAAAGGGTGCGAACTTACATAAAGCCCAAGCAGTTCTTTTTCCCAGCCAAGTTTTTCAAAATTAGTGGCGGCAGGGGAGGGCTCAAGTTTTATATCGTGGTTAATTTCCACATTTGTGTTTGCAAAAAGCCCCATTTGGTTTGTATTTTGTTTTTTATTGTTTTCTCTGGCTATCTCAAGCATTTTTTCTAAATTTTGTAGAAGCTGGTTTCTTTCTGCAAACTGGTCAAAAGCTCCGGCTTTAATTAAAGCCTCCATTGATTTTTTATTAAGGTCTTTTGTTTTTATTCTGTTTATAAAGTCGCCAATTGATTTAAAGGGCCCGTTAGCTTTTTTTTCTTCCACAACTGCGTCAATTATATTTACGCCGACATTTTTAACTGCCAAAAGCCCGAAACGTATTTGGCTTTTGCCTTCCACAACCGTAAAGTTTTTTAAAGACTCATTTATGTTTGGCGGCAAAACTTCAACATTCATTTTTTGGCATTCATCAATTAGAAATGCAATTCTTTCAACGTCGGCTTTTTCTGAAGTTAAAACAGACGCCATAAATTCAATAGGATAATGGGCTTTTAAATAAGCTGTCTGGTAGGCAATGGTGGCATAGGCCGCTGAATGCGACTTGTTAAACCCGTACGATGCAAAAGGCAAAATCCATTGCCATAATTCTTCTGCCACTTTTTTTGACGCGCCGTTTTTGACAGCTCCTTCAACAAATTTATGCTCTTGGGCATCTAAAAGTTCTTTTATTTTTTTACCAACTGCTTTTCTTAAAACATCAGCTTCTCCTAAAGTAAACCCGCACACCTCCTGGGCAATTTTCATTAATTGCTCCTGGTAAATACAAATGCCCTGGGTTTCTTTTAAAATGGGCTCTAATTTTGGATGCAAATATTCTATTTTTTGGCGGGCATGCTTTCTTTCAATATAATCTGGTATAAACTGCATAGGCCCCGGCCGGTATAAAGCCACCATGGCTGTGATGTCTTCAAAGGTTGTGGGGTGAAGTTCTTTTAAATATCTTTTCATTCCATCGCTTTCAAGTTGGAATATCGATGTTGTAATGGCGCTTTGCAAAAGCTCAAAAGTTTTAGGGTCGTCTTCTGGAATTTTGTCCATATCAATTTTTAAATTATTATGCAAAACATAAATGCGAGCCAACGTGTCTTCTATTATTGTAAGGTTTTTTAAACCCAAAAAATCCATTTTCAAAAGCCCCAAGTCTTCAATGCTGTGCATTTCATATTGGGAAATAATATTTCCGTCTTCTTGGGTTGGCCGCTGCAGAGGCACAGAATCGGTTAGGGGGTCGGCTGATATCACAACTCCGCAGGCGTGCGTTGAAGCGTGGCGGGCAACGCCCTCCAATTTTTTTCCCAGGTCAATCAGCCTTTTTGCCTGCTCGTCTGTCTGGTATTTTTCTTTGAATTCATCTACTTTTTCAAGAGTTTCAGCCAGATCCATTCCGAAAGGTATCATTTTTGCCAGCTGGTCGCAGTAAGAATATGTGTATTGCAAAGCCCTGCCTACATCTCTTACAACAGCTCTGGCAGCCATTGTTCCAAAAGTTATAATTTGAGCCACATGGTCTTGGCCGTATTTTTCTGCCACATATTTTATTACCTCGTCCCTTCTTCTGTCTGCAAAATCCAAATCAATATCTGGCATAGAAATTCTTTCTGGATTTAAAAATCTTTCAAAAAGCAGATTGTGCTTTAAGGGGTCAACGTTGGTAATATTTGTTAAGTAGGCAACCAATGAGCCGCCAGCTGACCCTCGGCCAGGGCCCACAATAATTCTGTTTTGCTTTGCCCAGTTTACAAAGTCCTGAACAATTAAAAAGTATCCGGCAAATCCGGTTTTTTCTATAATAGATAATTCGTAATTTAATCTTTTTAAAACTTCAGGAGGGGGGTTTTTATCATACCTTTTTTCAAGGCCATGCTGGCACAATTCTTCTAAATATTTTTCTGCTGTTTTGCCTTCGGGCAGCGGGAAAACCGGAAGTTTTGTTCTGCCCAGCTCAAAATTAAAATTGCAGGCATCTGCAATTTTTTGGGTGTTTTCAACAGCCTCGGGAATTTCCTTAAAAAATTCCGCCATTTCTTCAGGGCTTTTCATTGAAAAATCATCTTGCGTCATAGTCAATCTTTCCGGGTCATTCAAGTCAGACCCCGTGTTTATCAGCATTAAAACATCTTGGGCTTCTGAGTCATCTTTTTTTAAATAATGAATGTCGTTTGTGCAAACCAGAGGAATGCCGGTTTTTTTTGAAAGCTCAATAAGCTTTTTATTTAAAACTGCCTGGTCTGGAATGCTGGCATGATGCTGGAGCTCTAAATAAAAATTTCCTTTGCCAAAAAAAGATTCATATTTTTTTGCCAAAGCTTCTGCTTCCTCGTTTCTGTTAGATAATAAAAGGCGGGGGATTTTGCCTTGCAAGCAGGCAGACATTCCAATTAATCCTTCTGCGTGTTTTTCTAAAAGCTCGTCGTCAATTCTGGGCTTGTAATAAAATCCGTCTAAATGCGCTTTTGTAACAAGCTGGACCAAATTTTTGTATCCTTTTTCATTTTTTGCAAGCAAAATTAAGTGGTATCTCGGGCTGTCAATTCCAGGCCTTTTGTCTGAGCGCTTCTCAAAAGCGCAATAAACCTCGCATCCGATTATAGGCTTTATTTTTTTTGACTTTGCTTTTTTAAAAAATTCAACAGCCCCGTACATTACTCCGTGGTCGGTTATTGCCACAGAATCCATTCCCAATTCTTTCACGTAATCTAAAAGCTCGTCGATTTTTGGCAAACCATCAAGCAGGGAATAGTGCGAGTGAACATGTAAATGAGTAAACTTCATATTTTTGTCTAATATACCATTTTACCTTTTGTAATGCTAAAATCAAGTAATGATTTATCCGAATTTTAGTGAAGAAAAAAAGTTGTGGAAAAAGGGATATAAGTTGGTTGCAGGATTAGATGAAGCCGGCAGAGGCCCTTTGGCTGGGCCAGTTGTGGCTGCGGCCGTAATTTTTAATTTTAAATTTCCAAATAAATTTTTAATTAAACAATTTCCAATGATAAAAGATTCCAAAAAAATGACAGTTAAACAACGGGAAGCTACGTATGAATTTTTGACTAATCACCCGGATATAAAGTGGGGAGTGGGCATAGTTTCAGAAAAAGTTATAGATAAAATAAATATTTTAGAAGCCACAAAACTGGCAATGAAAAAAGCAGTCGGTGGGGTGTCGGACACCCCACCGGACTTTTTGCTTTTAGACGGGAATTTTAAATTAGAGAATATTAATTTGCCGCAAAAAAGCATTATAAAAGGGGATTCAAAAGTTTTTTCAATTTCTGCCGCTTCCATTATAGCAAAGGTGACGCGGGACAGAATAATGCAGAAATACCATAAAAAATATCCTGAATATAATTTTTTAAAACATAAGGGATATGGCACAAAAGCTCATTTTGCCAGCTTGCAAAAATTCGGGCCGTGTAAAATACACAGAAAAAGTTTTTACCCCGTTAAATTTTGTTGAGTTATCCACAGGCGCAAAAAATTGACAGGTTGTTTTGATAATCTAAAAGATATAAAATAAAGAAATATAATCAAAAATAAAATATGGATAAAAAAATATTGCTTTCAACGGTTCCCATAATTATAGCCTTAATAGCGGGCGGAGTAATTGGAATGTATTTTCAGTTTCAGAAAGATTCTTTTGAAATTGACAAAGGCAAAAAAATGGCGGCTGTTTTAAATTCTTTGTCTTCAAGGGCAGTTCCGTCTGTTGTGGCTTTTGGCAGTGTTTCAAAAATAGACGGCAGAAGCATTACCTTAACCTATGGCGGAGAAAACATAACAATAAATATTTCAGATGACGTTAAAATATATTCTTCTTCCGGAAACGAGCAGGCTATTGCGCCGTTTGAAATAATTAAAGTTGGAGATAATTTAAGCATTAACATAAAAGTTATTCCCGAAGGCCAATTGCAAGGCCAGTCTATTATTATACTAAGCGTTGCAAATTAAAATTAAAATCAAAAATTAATATTATGAGCAGAACAATAGCAATTACTTTAATAGCAATAACAATTTTAATTTCTTTGGCTTTGGGCACGGGCATTGGAATTTTTTACCAAATGCAAAAAACCGCCCCGCAATTGGTTGTAGCTGAAAAGAACGCTGTAGCCGTAAAGGGTTTAAGCTCGGCCTTGGTTCTTTCAGCTGTGGCCTATGGCCAGGTTTCAGCTATTGACGGAAGAAAGATTACTTTGACCTATAAAGGCGAAACTATGCAGATAGAAATTGCCAAAGATGCTTTGATTTATTACTTGCCAACTACCGGCGGGAGCCTCAAATTGACCGAAGCTAATGTTCAAAAAGCAAAAATTAGCGATATCAAAAAAGGAGACTTGTTAAACATTACAATAACAGTTTCTTCAGACGGGGTTTTGACAGGGAACAATGTCAGCATTGTAAGCTCTGCCGCAGAAATTAAATAATTTTTAAACTTTTAAAGTCATCACCTATGAAAAAAAACTCATTGGTAATAATTATAGGTATACTATTTTTTTTGGCAGCCGCAGGAATAGGAGTTTTTTATTACACACATAATAATTTTGCAAAAGCTGCTATGCTCGGCGAACAATGTGGTAAGGGACTAGGAGCCGTAGAAAATTGTAGCACTTTGCCTCCGCCGGAAAATGTTTGCGCGCCAGGTTATACTTTAGTATATTATGGTTGCTCGAACAATGAAATATGCGATCCATCTGGTTACAATTGTACGTGTTCGTCTAGGTGTGACCAAACACCACCATGTTCTTTTCTTGGATGTATGACGAGTTGGGCAAATTCAATAACGCTTTGCGATACCTATTGTCTTGAAGGTGACTGTTGCTGGAGAGCAACTCCGGAAAGTCCGTGGGATTGTAGTACAGAAGTTTTTAATGATACTTCTAAGGTTAAAATGTGTGTGGATACCACTCCCGTAGAATGTGCAACTGATGATGATTGTCCAGCCGACGAGCAGACATGTGTTAATAATGACGTACAGACAACTACATATAGTTGTATTTTTAATGTTTGCCAACCCAATACAACTACAACAGATTGCCTTGAAGATGTTTGGTATGATAACTATCCATGCAGTTGTGAAGATTCTGTGTGTAAGATTTATCAAACAGGGCGAGATAGAGGTTGTCGTGTAATTGCAAGCGGGGGATCGTTTGCTGAATGTTTTGACGATCCTTTGGAGCAGTGGATCCATACATGTAATGCCCCATATTCAACTGCTGATTATTGTAAGGACAACAGCGTCTATTATGATGTGGTGTCTGAAGTTTGCCCGCCCTTAAGGACAGACACGTCTTGTTATGTGCAAACCAATGACCACAAAAAACAAACCTGTGGCGCTTGTAGCCCAACAGGCAACAAAAGATGCGGGTCATTTACACCCCCTATTTGTGATGACCCAATACTCCAACAGCAATGTATGGCTTTTCCCAATGGTCCGTTGTGCGACACTTGCGCGACCCCGTCTTCTGGCATACAAGGAGAATATATTTGTACAATATGTTCCGGCGGCGATTGCGTGCCTGGACCGACTCAATGGAAAAACGAATTAAGCTGTGGCACTCCGAGCGATGTTGAATTTACATGGTGCGCAAAGTCACAGCCGGCAGCTCCTGGTATTAAATGCACCCTTACAGCAAGTTATTCTGCTCAATGCGTTGAAGAACCTAATCCTATTTGCCAGGCGCCGACAATAGATATTCAATGCAGCGGCGAATGCAATGATAACTCTGGCGCTCCAGGCGGTGATGGGGGTGGTGGGCTCGGCGGCGAAGATGGAGAAGATGGCGATGATGGCGGTGAAGGTTATTGGGGCGGACCGGATGAACCGGGCGGTCCAGGTGGCGATGGCGGTGCCGGCGGCGGTGGCGGAGGCGGTACAGGAGACCCTCCTGGTCCTGGTGGTGATGGCGGCGGTGGAGGCGACGGCGGAGGCGGCGGTCCAGGAAACCCTCCTGGTCCTGGTGGTGATGGTGGCAATGGCGGTCCTCCTGGGCCCGGTTTCCCTCCCGGAGATCCTGGCCCTCCAGGCCAACCAGGCCCTCCAGGCCCGATAATTCCTGTAGTTGATTACCATACTGAATGTTTTGGGGACAAATGTTTATATATTCCAGGCATTGGTGTTAATGATTGCAATAAAAACGCTGATTGCCAAAATAGTTCGCATTATAAATGCAATACTCAAAAGCAGTGCGAGTTGAAGCCAGAGCCTGGCGTTAGCAACTGTACAACTAATGAAGACTGCGAAAATTATACCCATAATGACTGCAATGACCAAAATCAATGCGAAGTTGCGCCTGGCATAGGCAGGGACCGCTGTTTTGTTGATGCTAATTGCTTGAATACACAATATAATGCATGCACCATATTTGGAACCTGCATGCCAGTGTATAGGCCGGGAATTGGCGATTGCGCTTCAGCATCAGAATGTCTTATTGGAGTAGACATCCACACAGACTGCAGTACAGAAAAACAGTGCGTTGTTCTTGATGGCCCCGGAGATATTGTGTGCCAAGACAATGCATTTTGCCAAAATAATTTTATTGTTCATAACGAATGCATTGATGGTCAATGCGTGGTTGTAGACGGCCCGGGCATAGATTTGTGCCAACAGCCGTGTGATTGCAATCCTCTTATTGATAGCCATACAACATGCACAGTGCAAAAATTTTGCCAGTCAGTGCCCGGCCCGGGGTTTAACATTTGCCCCGACTCTTCGTGGTGCCGCGCCAACACCCACAATATATGCAGCGGGGTTGATGGAAATACTTGCACGGTTGTGCCAGGGGCTGGTTCAGACGCATGTTATGGCGACACCCCCGATGATTTCTGTATAGATGACATGGATAACCAGCGCGCTGTATGCACAATAGATGACAGATGCGAGTATTCATACGAGTCAGGAGGAATTAATGAGTGTCTGACTCCAAATGGATTATATTCTCAAAATTGCGCAGACAATTATCATAATGAATGCCTCGGAGAAACCTGCGTGCCTATAAAAAATTCAGTTCCTGGTGTTGACGAGCAAAATGAATGTCTTGATGATGCATTTTGTATAAGCCAAGACAATCCTCCTGAAGCTAGCCAGCTGCAAATTTTACAATACGATTACTGTATAGGTGTGCCCGGAGCAAGAATGCTTTCATTTGCTTGGCAATATAAAGACAATGATGTACCTCTTGAGCCCGAAACATATTTTGTACTTGAAATAGATACTAATAGCGGATTTGATTCTTCTGATAAAGTTACGTATTTGCAAAACGTAAATGGATTGTTGTCAGGGTCAATAAATCAGGCGCAAATTTATATGGTGTCTCCCGGGGGTTCAGTGAAGGGAGATTATATTTATTACGGAGTTAATTATTATTGGAGGGTAATGGTTTTCAATGCAAAGGGAAACTCTGACTGGACCTATTACGACGGTTCTGTCGGGACTATAATTCAAAACGATGCGCAAACTTTTGTATATAACGGGCATTCTGCCCCATGGCCAGCTTATACAATTGACCTTGACCCTGCCACAGGCGAGGCCACATTTGCAGACAATAATTCAAAGTGCTACGACGGCGCAAATCCTCTTGGTTATTTTTGCAGAGAAAACAAAGGCGGCTATAGCTGGTGGTATGGCGATCCAAATCTTCCGCCTGCTTCAGCTGACGATACAGATTATTTAGGCACATCTCATACTTATACATCGGGAACATACCAAACATGGCTTCGGGTTTGCGACCCAGATGGCATGTGCTGTTCAGTGTCAAAGGATGTAATACTAAGAGAGCCTGGAACTTCTAACTTGCCAGACTGGAAGGAAATTTCTCCATTTTAAGAAATTGTAAAAATAACGCCCCAGACAACGTCTGGGGCGTTTGCTATTGCAAAAAAAGATATTTTTTGTTATACTATATTTATATGGCAGTTCCAAGACACAGTCACACAAGGTCAAAAGTGGGCAAGACCCGCATGCATAAACACATAAAACGTGTGCTTTTAAATGTTTGTCCAAAATGCAAAAAACCTATTTTATCTCACACAGTTTGCAAAAATTGCGGATATTACAAGGGCGCCCAGATAATTGATGTTTTGTCAGACCTTACAAAAAAAGAAAAAAAGATAAAAGAAAAAGAATTTAAGCAGGCAGAACAGGAAGCCAGCCAGGATAGGCCATTGACAATGGAAGAATTATCAAAAAAATCTTAATTAGAATAATTTAGTTTATGGCAAGCCGGCACCTATCACGTTCAATCGTAATGCAGTCTTTATATGAATGGGATTTTTATGGTAAACAGCATGATTTAAAGAAAATTGCTGAAAGAAATATCAAAGATTTTGGACCCGGCTTGGAAGATGTAAGCTTTATTTTTGAGCTTGTTGAAGGTGTGAAAGAGCACATGGTTTCCATTGATAAAATAATTGAAAAAGCAGCTCCCGAGTGGCCGATTGCCCAAATACCAATTGTTGACAGAAATGTTTTAAGAATAGGCCTGTGCGAGCTTTTATACGCAGACAAAGAAGAGGTTCCGCCAAAAGTTGCAATAAATGAGGCAATTGAGCTTGCTAAAACATTTTCTGGCCAAACCTCTGGAAAATTTGTTAACGGAGTTTTGGGAACAGTATATAAACAACTAAGCGAAGAAAAATAAATGAAGGAGTTTGAAAAACTTGAAAAAAAATTAGGATTGGATTTTAAAAATAAAAAGCTTTTAATGCAGGCATTTGTCCACAGGTCTTATCTTAACGAAAATCCAAGTTTTGAGTTAGAGCACAATGAAAGGCTGGAATTTTTGGGAGACGCCGTAATGGAGCTTATTGTAACAGAAAACCTTTATAAAAAGCATCCAGAAAAAGCAGAAGGGGAGCTGACCAATTGGCGGGCAGCTTTAGTTAATGCAAAAATGCTGACTTCTGTGGCAGAAGGGCTGGGTTTTAATGATTTTCTTTTGTTATCAAGAGGAGAAACCAAAGAAACAGGCAAAGCAAGAGCATATATTTTAGCCAATACTTTTGAGGCCTTGGTGGGAGCTCTATATCTTGATTCAGGATATGATATTACAGCAAAATTTCTTAAAAAATATTTACTTGTGAATTTGGCAGAAATTATAAAAACCGGCTCTTATAAAGATTCAAAATCGCATTTTCAGGAGTTGGCGCAGGAAAAAGCGGGTATTACACCTTCATATAAAGTTGCAAAAGAGTCGGGTCCCGACCACGAGAAAAAATTTATAGTAGGAATTTTTCTGCAAGACGAAATGGTGGCTGAAGGAGAGGGCTCTTCAAAGCAGGAGGCAGAAGAAGCAGCGGCAACAGAGGCGTTAAAAGTAAAAAAGTGGAAATAAAATAAAATAAAATGCTTACAATAAGATTAACAAGAAAAGGTAAAAAAAATCAGCCGTTTTTCAGGGTGGTTTTAATAGACAAAAGGAGGTCTGCCAAAGGCGGAAGGGCTGTTGAGGCGCTTGGAAATGTTGACCCTCTTACAAAAAGAAAAAATTTAAAAAAAGACAGAATTTTATACTGGATTTCAAAGGGAGCGCAAACTTCAGACACAGTGCATAATTTGTTGATTTCTGAAAAAATTATAGAAGGCAAGAAAATTCATGTTTCAAAATTAAGCAAGAAGAAACAGGCAGACCTGGCTGCGCAGGCAGGTCTGGCTGCGCAGGCAGGAATAGCCAAAGAAAAATCCGCAAAAAGCGGTGGGGTGTCGGACACCCCACCGGCTAAAGAGTCAAAAACAGCAGAAGCAAAAGCCCTAGAAACCGGAGCTCCGGTTGAAATACTGCCAGCCCCAGTTGAACCAGCCGCGGCTGAAACTCCAGCAGAACCCGAAAAACCGGCAGAACCCGCCTCCGCTGAAAGCTCCGGCGAGGCAAAGCAGCCCCCAACAGCATAAGAGAATAAGCTAAAACAGCTAAAATTCTCCTTTAAGGAGAGTTTTTAGTTTAGTGTCTAAAAAGGGCGCAGACACTTGACAAGGTGTCTTAAATATGCTATTATTAAAATATAGGGTGAAATAAGGCTTTTGGGAGATTTCTCTTTCATAATCGGTTTAGCAGCTCCGGCTTCTGAATGCGAGAATGAGGTTCAATAAAAAGTTCAATAACTTTTTAAGAGAACAAAGAGAAATCCCCCAAGCGCCTTGAAATTTTTTCCTTTTTTTCAAATCATTAGTTCAATACAGGAAACAACAGAACATCAGATTCACCCAGTTAAATAATCCTGCTTCGGCAGGATTAGCGCGGAGCGCTATTTAACCGGGGTAAATTCTTGATTTTCCAGAAGTTATAATTTTTCTGTCCTGAGTTTATCAAAGGGTTTAGTGGTTTGAAAAAAGGGAATTGACAAGTTTTTATAAGAGAGTATAATATAAATATATCGCTACGCTAATTGCGATTATAACCTAAAGGTCGTAAAGAATAATGAATAAATGAACACAAGAAATTATGGCAAAAGAAAATGATAAAGAATTTCTTGAGTACATTGTCAAAGAGTTAGTTGACCACCCAAAAGACGTCAAAGTTGACAGAAAAGTTGACGAAATGGGAGTATTGCTTTCTTTGAAAGTAAACCCAGAAGATATGGGTCAAATCATTGGAAGAGAAGGCTCAACTGCCAAGGCAATCAGGAACTTAGTCCGAATTGTCGGATTAAAGAACCACGCCAGAGTGAACCTCAAAATTGAGGAACCAGAAGGCGGACGTGCTCCAAGGCCTGAAAGAAAAGAAGTTTCTTCAGACATAGATAACATTTCTCTGTAATTTACAGAAAAACAAAAAAGCGTTATTATAAATCAACGCTTTTTGTTTTCTGGCATAACACATAACATAGAACACATAACAAAAAACTCCGTCGTTTTGTTCCATGTTTTATGTTCCATGTTCCATGATAAAGTTTGATATTATTACAATTTTTCCGGAAATTTTTAAGTCCTATTTAGGCGAGAGTTTAATTGCGCGGGCGCAGAAAAAAAAGCTTATAAAAATAAATATTCATAATTTAAGAAAATGGACAAATGACAGCCATAAAACTGTTGATGACAGGCCGTTTGGCGGGGGATTGGGAATGGTTCTAAAAGTAGAACCAATTTTTAAAGCAGTAAAACAAATAAAAAAAAGTCCCGCCGCAGCGGGATCCCGCTATGGCGGGACAAAAGTAATTTTATTTACTCCGCGCGGAAAAAAGTTTGACCAAAAATTAGCTAATAAGCTTTCTAAATTAGACCAAATAATTTTTATTTGCGGAAGATACGAGGGCGTTGATGAAAGGGTGGCAAAAAAAATAGCTGACATGGAAATTTCAATTGGAGACTACGACTTAATGGGCGGGGAATTGCCAGCTATGGTGGCAATAGAAACAATTTCCAGATTAATTCCAGGAGTTTTGGGCAAGCCCCAATTATTAAAAGAGAGAATAACAAAATCCGGCGGATTTATTGAATATGCCCAATACACCCGCCCGCCAAAATTTTTTGTTAACCTGCCAAAATTTCAAAAGAAATTTAGAGGGGCAAAAAAATTTAGGCGGGCGAAGCCCGAAGTTTGGTCTGTCCCTAGAGTGCTCTTGTCTGGAGACCACAAAAAAATAGAGGAATGGAAAAAAAAGCATAACAAAATCATTGAATAACATTAATTTTTGTGTTATAAATTTAAATGTGGGGGCGTGTGGCTGAGCAGCAAAGGCATCAGACTGTAAATCTGACGAGGTCTCCTCTTCGCAGGTGCAAGTCCTGCCGCGCCCACTTTGCAAAGCAAAGTGTCCTGAGCTTGTCGAAGGGCACAGAGTGCCGATGTAGCTCAGTGGCAGAGCAACTCCATGGTAAGGAGTAGGTCGCCGGTTCAAATCCGGCCATCGGCTCAAAATACATAACACATAACATAGAACATATAACAGCACGATTTTTTCGTTTTGTTCCATGTTCCATGTTTCATGTTCCATGATGGATGGCGGCAAAAAAACCATTTTTAAAGATGCAATGCTCTGTTTGCAAAACAACAAACTATTTTACAAAAAAGAGCAAAGCAACAGCAGAAAAAAAACTTGAGCTTAAAAAGTTTTGCAAAAAGTGCAAAAAACACACCATGCACAAAGAAGGCAAGAGATAATTAAATAACTCAACAGCCTGTTGAGTTATTCAGAAAACCTGGGTGTTCAACCCGGGTTTTTGTTTTTGTGATATAATAGAATAATGTTTTAAAAATAATGTTAACTGAAATTATAATTGTAATTGTATTTATAATATTGGCTGTTATTTTGGCAGTTGAGCTTTTTATTTTCTTTAAAAACAAAAAACTGGCGCAGGATTTGCAAAATAGGGAAGAGTCAGCAAAGTATAAAATGTATGAAATTGAAATTTTAAACAGGCTTTCAGAAAAAACAGGCTATTCTTTAAGCGCGCAGAATGTTGTTGAAGTTATAATAGAGTCTTTGCCTGATTTGATTGACTATAGTTGCGCCTCATATATGCTTTTTTTGCCCGAAAAAATAAATTTTAGGGTTTATCTCAAAAATTCTGTTTCCGGAGAATTTGTGGAAGAAGTAAAGTTAAAAATGTTAGAATCCTCGCCGGTTGATTTTAAAAATAAAAAAGTAGACCAGATGCTTTGGGGCGCTGATATGAGCGCAGAAATAGAAGATTCTGTTGGCTCTTTTTTAAATATTCCCTTGGTAATATCTGGAAAAACCGTGGGCTATTTTTCTCTAGCTGACGCAAGGCCTAATTTTTTCAAAGAAAAAGAGATTTTAGCTGTAACCGAGATAGCAAAAAGAGCAACGGATGCATTTACAAAGCTCCAAGATGCTGTTGAATCTGAAAACAACAAAATGAATTCTTTGGTTTCAAGCATGACAGACGGCGTGCTCATGACAGACATGGATTACAGGCTTCTTGTGGTAAATTCAGCCGCCCGCAGGGCGGCCGGCCTTGAAAATAAGGCAGACTTGTCAGTGCTGGATTTTGCAGAAAGCTTGAAAGAAAAGTTTGATTTAAAAGATAAAATTGAAGAAAGCATCAGGCTTGATAAAGTTTTTACGTCAGAAGAGTTTTCAAGAAACGTTGGCTTTTTTAAAGTTTTGGTGTCTTCTGTAAGAGACAAGTACAAACCCTTAGGTTGCGTGGTTGTTTTCCGCGACATTACAAAAGAAAAAGAAATAGAACAAATTAAAGAAGATTTTATCTCTATGATAGTGCACGAACTCCGCTCTCCGTTAGATTCAATTAAAAAAATGATAGAATTAATGAGGGCTGCAGAAATGAAAAAAGCAAAAAGGCAAGAGTGCTATCAGATGATACACAGCAGCTCTTCTGATATGTTAGAGCTTGTTAACAATCTTTTGGACATGGCCAAAATTGAAGCTGGCAAGTTTGAGCTTAAAAAACAAACGTCTAATATTGCAGAAATAATTAAGACCCGCGTTTTGTTTTTTGACATATCAGCTAAAGATGCTAAAGTTAAAATAACAAGCCAACTTGGAGCTGGCATTCCAGACAAAGTTGAGTTTGACCCGCACACAATTTCGCAAGTTTTGAACAATCTTATTTCCAACGCTATAAAATTTAACAAAGAAAACGGCGCAATCCAAATTCAAGCATTATTTCATAAAAAAGGAGCCAGTCTACAAAAAGAAGCAGTGGACTCTGGCATTGACTGGTTTATTAAAAAAGACATAAATATTCCAGACTCATTGTTTGTGGCAGTAACAAACACAGGCGAGGGCATAGCCGAAGAGCAGATAAACAAGCTTTTTAACAAATTTGTTCAGGTAAAAACCGTTTTTGCCAAAAAAGGAGGAACAGGACTTGGCCTGGCAATTACAAAAAGCATTATTGAATCTCACGGAGGCGTTGTTGGGGCAGATTCTGTTGAAGGCCATGGAGCAACATTTTATTTTACGTTGCCTGTAAAACAATAATCTTAATTTTTTAAAAAAATGCCAAATATAGATAAAAAAATTTTAGTTGTGGAAGACACGAAAAATTATCTTTGGCTTATTTCCCAAAAGCTTACGTTGGAGGGCTTTAATGTTATAACAGCCGAAGACGGCCAAGAGGGATTGGATGCCGCAAAAAAAGAAAAGCCAGATTTAATGCTTTTAGATATTGAAATGCCAAAAATGACTGGCATTGAAATGGCGAAAAAATTAAAAGAAGAGGGTATAATCATTCCAACTATTTTTTTAACAAATATGAGCGATATGAAGCATATGAGCCAGGCAATGGAAAACGCTTCAGATTATATAATTAAGTCTGACATGGATATAGACAGCCTTGTTGCCAGAGTCAAGGAAAGGCTTCGCATAAAGTAGGGCACGGGCTTCTCTATTGACCTCTTGTTTTGCAGGTATAAAATAAAGCAATAGGGTTAATTACAAGTAAATAATGAAATTTTATGCAAAAAATAAATAAAAAAGTTTTAATCGTAGATGACGAGGATAGTGTTTTAGTTCCTCTCAAAGACGCTTTTTCTGAAGCTGGATTTGATGTAGTTTTAGCCAAAGACGGCCAAGAGGGGTTGGATGCCGCAAAAAAAGAAAAGCCGAATATAATGATTGTAGATATTAAAATGCCAAAAATGGATGGCATAGAAATGACAAAAAAATTGAAGGAAGCAGGCATAAGCATCCCGACTATATTTTTGACCGCCCTAAAAGACACAACCCATATTGCCGACGCCATGGAAGCCTATAGGCCTGATTCAGATTACATTATAAAAACAGAAATAAGTTTAGACGAAATAGTCCGCAGGGCAAAAGCAAAATTGGGCTTGGAATAATTATTTATGAAAGGAGGAGAGCCGATTTTTATAGACAAAAAATCAAAAATAGGAATCTTGATGCTCCATGGTTTTTCAAGCACTCCCAACCAGTTTAAAGAACTGGCTGATTTTATTTCAAAAAAAGAGTTTAATGTTTCAGCGCCGCTTATTGCGGGCCATGGCACATGTCCTGACGACTTGGCAAAAACTTCCGGCGAAGACTGGAAAAAATCAGCGGAAGAAGCTTATTTAAAATTAAAAAAAATTTCTGAAAAAGTTTTTATAATAGGCAACTCTTTCGGCTCAAACCTGGGGCTCTGGCTTGTCCAAAAATTTAACAACGAGCAAGAGGGCATTGTCACTTTGGGCGCGCCTGTTTTTTTAAGGTTCCATAAAATATTGATTTTGCGCATTTACACTTACGGCTGGTTTAAAAAATATTATGGAAAGCCCGCCAGAATTTATGAAACAGATAACATAGATTTGTCAGATGAGGTTACGTATCCTGTAATTCCCATAAAGTCTTTGCGCGATTTTTTCAGGTTTATAAAAAAAGATACCATTCCGATTCTGCCAAAAATAAAAATACCAGCTTTAATATGCAATTCTGTTTCAGATAAAGTGGTGCACCCGAGAAGCGCAACACATATTTACAAACGCATATCATCTGCGTCAAAAAAGATTTATCTGTATCCCTCAGACGCCCACACAATAATGTCTGGCGCGCACAAAGAAGACTTGTTCCAAAAAATACAAGAATTTATCAAACATGTATAAAACAATACCCGAGCTTTTTTTTGAAACAGCAGAAAAATACCATTCAAAGCCAGCCCTTTTATATAAAAAAGAAAGTGTTTATTTTCCAATTTTATACAAAGAGCTTTCAACCAAAGTGCAAATTTTTGCTTCAGCCTTGCAGAAGTTGGGAATTGTGGAAGGCGACAAAGTGGCCATTTTTTCAGAAAACAGGCCAGAATGGGCAGTGTCAGATTTGGCAATAATGTCTTTGGGGGCTATATCGGTTCCCCTGCACACAACCTTCAGCCCAAAAGCTGTATGCACTGTCTTGAACCACTCACAAGCAAAAGTTCTTATTGTTTCAAACAGCGATTTTTTAAACAGGGTTTTGCTGGGCCAGAAACAGTTAAAGCACTTGAAAAAAATCATAGTCATAGATAATTTAGCATCAGCTCAAACAGAGACTTTTTCAGGAAAAGTTTTGAGCTACAAGGCGCTTTTCAGGATGCACCGCAACGACGACTATGAAAAAACATTTCTTGACCCAGATAACGTTTGCAGCATAATTTACACTTCCGGCACCACGGGAAAACCCAAAGGCGTGCTTTTAACCCATAGAAATTTTTTGAGCAATGTGGAGGCTGTCAATGAAATAATTCCAGTAAAAGAGAATGATGTGTTTTTGTCTTTTTTGCCATTATCCCATGTTTTAGAAAGAATGGCGGGCTATTATATGGCTCTTTTCCATGGGGCTTCAATAGCTTATGCAGAAAGCATAAAACAGCTGCCCCTGAACTTAAAAGAAGTAAAGCCCACTATTTTAATTTCAGTGCCGCGTATTTTTGACAAGTTTCACGACGTTGTTTGGGACAAGGTAAACTCGTCTTCCGGCTTTCAAAAAAAAGTTTTCAAATGGGCTTTAAAGCAAAAAAAACAGAGTTTGAGGTATAGGCTGGCTGACTTTTTGGCTTTTAAAAAAATAAAAAAGCAAATGGGCGGAAGGTTAAGATTGGCAATTTCCGGCGGAGCTTCATTAAACGAAAAAATCGGCAGATTTTTTGCAAAAATTGGAATTATGATTTTAGAAGGTTACGGCTTAACAGAAACCTCTCCTGTAATTTCAGCTAACAGGGAATCAGATTGCATTTTTGGCACAGTGGGCAAAATAGTGCCCGGGGTAAAAGTTAAAATTGCAGATAACAAAGAAATTTTAGTTAAGGGCCCCAATGTCACACAGGGCTATTATAAAAATAAAAAAGCAACAAAACAGGCTTTTGACAGAGACGGCTGGTTTTGCACAGGAGATTTGGGCTTTGTAGACAGGCAGGGGCATTTGACTGTAATTGGCAGGGCAAAAGAAATGATTGTAACTTCGGGCGGCAAAAACGTGTGGCCGGAAGCCGTTGAAAACTTGCTTAATGACGACAAATTTATTGCCCAGTCAATTATAATTGGAAACAAAAGAAAATTCATTTCTGCTTTAATAGCGCCCGACTGGCAGGAAGTTGAAATTTATATGAAAGAAAACAATATGCGCCTGTTTAGCCATGAAAGAATGGTAAGAAGCTTGGAGCTTTTGGCAATATTTCAAAAAAGAATTGACGAAAAAATAAACCCCAAGCTTTCCCATCACGAAAAAATCCAGAAATTCAGGCTGGCGCCGCAGGAATTTACCCAAGAGCAAGACGAACTCACCCCAACCTTAAAATTGCGCAGGCACATTATAGAAAAACACAATCACAAAGGCATTGAGAAGATGTACAACAGCTAATAATAAGTGTTATTAAAAACCTAAGCCTAACATAAAACACTATAAATTATGGAAGAGAAAAAACCTATAGATCTTTTAGCAGCAGCGCCGTTTCTTTTTTTATTTGCTTTAGCGGCATTTTTAGTTGATAACGGCAAATGGATAAGAGAATTTTTATCTTTGCCGCCAAAGCATATTTTTACTTATTTGGGAGTATTATTTGTGGTTTTAGTGGCAATTGCAGTTAAAGTTTTTTTGTCGTTCATGAACTCCGCTTAATGGCTGGCTGGCTGTTGCATGTTACGTGACTTTGACTTTTTTGAAAGTTGAGGGCAAACTAAAATAATGGAAAAAGATAAGTTGAACGTCGCTAAAAGAATCTTTGTAAAGCTCAATGTTTTGCTGCTGATTTTTGGTTTCTTGTTTCAGCCGCCAGCTGGCGTTTTTGCGCAAAACGAAACAAATGAAAAGCCGCCCACTTCTATACAAATAAGCGATAAGGCCGACAAAACAAAAACCCAGCTTGATAAAGCGCTTGAAGAGGTTCAGCCTAAAGACGAAAATAAAAATTTTGAGAAAGAGCAGAGCCAAGAAGATTCTTCAGCCGCAGAGCCTGTAGAGCAAGCCTCTGCCGTCGAGGACGAAAAAACTTCTAATTCAAACCGCATAACTATTGATGTTGATTATGCGACAGGCGCTTTTTCATATAAATATAAGCTTGACATTCCTGCTGGGCGCAATAGCTTAAACCCTATAATAGATTTAAAATATAATTCCGAAGATAAAAACAATGCCTCGGAAATAGGTTTTGGGTGGTCTTTGTCTATTCCAAAAATTAAAAGGCTCAATAAAAGGGGAGTTAATTTGCTGTATGAAAGCAACGATTTTTATTCATCGCTCTCTGGCGAACTCGAAAAAATATCCGAAAGCGCTTTTGGCGCAAAAATTGATGATGGCTCAATGTTGGATTACCAATTAAACAATAATGTTTGGACAGTTACAGCAAAGGATGGAACAAAATATATATTTGGCGGAGAGACGTCTGCCATGCTTGAAGACCCTTCTGATTTGTCAAAGGTTTACGAATGGTATTTAAGCAGAATTGAAGACACAAACGGAAATTTTATTTCATACAATTATTATGATGACACAGCCAACAACGTTGTTTACCCCGATTCGATTACTTACACAAATTATGGCGGAAGCGCAGGTATTTATGAAATTGATTTTATAAAAGAGGCAAGGCCAGATGAATATTTTAGTTATGCTCCCGGATTTTTAACAAAGACAACAAAAAGAACTGCCCAAATTCAAGTTTTAACCAATGGATTATGGACTAGAAAATATGTATTAGGATATGAACAGGGCGATAATGGTTACCGCTCCATGCTCAATTCTGTAACTGAATACGGCAGAGATGAAGCGGGTGCAATAACCGCTTTGCCCGAAATGAGCATGTTATACAGCGCAGGAGAAAACAGCTTAGTTAATAACAGCAATAATAATTTTCCATGGCCCGAATCTCAAAACCAGCCGGCCTCTCCTTTTTCTCTTGCCGACGGATATCTGCGCGTAATGGATTTAAACGGCGACGGATTAAAAGACATCGCCAAATCATACAATATCCAGATAAACGGAATTGATAAGCCGGTATTTTGGGTTTTGGTTAACACCGGCCACGGCTGGGCGCAAGACACCAGCTGGACCCAGCCTATTTACTCTTTTGTTGATGGACAGGGCAGAACCATTGAAGGAAAATTTGTTTTTTCAGGAATTGACACAGGAGATTGGAATGGAGACGGTAAAGATGACTTAATCAGGTTTTGGAGAGAAGACTTGGGCGGAGGCAGGGATTTGCAGCACGTTGTGGTTCTTTTGAATAATGGCTCTGGTTGGACGCAAGATAAAAATGTTTCAATTGATAATATTACATATTCTAATGCTTGTACTGGCGGCAGCATATATATTATGTCTGGAAATTCGGGCGGACGTTTTGTTGATTTAAACGGCGATGGTTTTTTAGATTATGTTTATGCTTATAATATACAAATCAATGGCGTACACTGTCCGATATTTGCAGTGCTTTACAATGAAGGAGGAAACTTAAAATGGGACCAAAGCGTTACTGTGCCCTGGGTAAATAATGGCTCTGGCAGCGCCCCGCTTTCCCTAAACGACAGCATAAAAGCTCTTGATTTAAACGGCGATGGTTTGCTTGATTTTATATGGGCCTTGGATAACTCCAATCCTTATTTTTGGGTTTTGATAAACACCGGCCACGGCTGGGCGCAAGACACCAGCTGGACCCAGCCCACATACACATATTTAAGTCCATCAGGGGCTCCTCAAAATGGATACTTCATAACTTCGTCTGGAGCTGGCTGGCGGCCCATGGAAATAAATGGGGATAATTTGGTTGATTTTGTGAGACTTTGGACCATTGACATCGGAGGCGGGCATTCAGTTGGCCGAAGCGCTGTTTTGGTTAACACCGGCCACGGCTGGGCGCAAAACGATTCTCTGCTTGCTGTTGGCAATTATACGGCCAGCAATAACGCAACTGGCTATCCTATAACAACTAAAATGTCAGCAACCATAATTTTTGATGCTAATGGCGATGGAATGGACGACATAATGCATACAGCAGTTTCGCAGACAAACGGAGTTTATGATGTAACAGACTGGCTTATGCAAAATACAGGGCATTCTGCCAATCTTGTAGAAAAAATAACTCTTCCTGAAGGCGGAAACTTTTCGTTTGATTATAAGGCAAGCACAAGCTACACAGACCAATCTGGCAATCTTTTAAACCCAAATCTTCCAATAACCTATAACACATTAAAATCTGTAACAAGTAACGATGGCTTTGGAAATCAGGCAGTTACAACTTACGAATATGCAGATGGAAGCTATTTTTATAATAACGTCTATGACCGCAGGTTTGCCGGATACGGAAAAATTACAGTTCAAGACCCTGTTGGCAATAAAACTATAATTTATAATCATTTAGGCAATGGCTTGCAGGCGGGAGAAACGGGTTCTGACCCGGCTGACGGAAGCTTAATAGGCAAAGCTTACAAAACGCAACGTTATGATGCTTCAGGAAACCTGTTTTCTGAAGCATATACAGATTGGGTGAGTTATGATTTAGGAAATAATAGAGATTTTACGTATAAGGCAAAAGAAGTGTCCAATGAATCCGGAAAACAGAGCGCTGTTGAATATATTTATAATACAACCACAGGAAATTTAACAAACCAAACCAATTATGGCAAAGTATTGGCTTTGGCTGGCAATTTTACTGACATAGAAGCAGACAAGCGCGCAGCAAACTACACCTATACAGCAGCAGGCCCCATATTGCCCTCAACATTAGAAATTCTTAACCATACAGGCAACAAAGTCAGCCAGAAAAAATTTTATTATGATAACCAGCCGCTCGGCGCAGCTGTTAAGGGAAACCAGACAAAAATTGAATTTTGGCTATCGGGCGGCGCATACATTAACTCTCAAAAAACCTATACCAACAATGGTCTGGTGAAAACAGAAACCGACCCAATGGGCAACGTCACAGAATACTTTTATGATGCTTATGATATGTATCCTGAAGTTGTTACCAATCCGTTATCTCAAAGCGCTTATTATGTTTATGATTATGGCATTGGAAAACCAAAACAAATCACGGACGCCAACGGGAATATATTTAAAAATTATTTTGACGGCTTGGGCAGAATTTTAAGGGCAGAACAGCCGGACGAAACTAACCCTGCAGTTTTAGTTATTAAAACATCTTATATTTATAATAATGCCTCGCAAGCCGTGAGCATCCAAAAAACAGATTATCTGGATTCCTCAAATTTTGTTTCCAGTTATAATTATTACGACGGCTTGGGCAGAATTATCCAAACAAAAAAATCTGCTGAAAATAATAATTTTTCAACAAAAGATTTTGTTTATGATAACCGTGGAAATTTGCAAAAAGAATCTTTGCCGTATTTCTCAAATATTTCAGCAAGAACAGCATCCAGCTCAACGTCGCAGCTTTATACAACTTATGTTTACGATGCTTTAAATCGTAAAATCAGCGAAACAAACGCAGTTGGTGCAACTTCTTTTGCATACCAAAACTGGCAGACAACAATTACAGACGCAAACAACAAACAAAAAGATTATGTTTATGACGCATATAATAATTTAATCCAGGTAAAAGAGCATAAAAGAGCTTACACATATATAACCTCTTATGTTTATGATGCAGCCGGAAATTTAATAAACATCACAGATGCTTTGGGAAATGTGCGCAATTTTAGCTATGACAAATTAGGCAGAAGGTTAACATCCCAAGATTTGCGCAGCCCGGCGGATTCTGTTTTTGGCGCGTGGAGATATTTTTATGACCGCAACGGAAATTTAATCAGTTCAATTAATCCTGAAAGGCAGATAATTGTTTATACCTACGACGCATTAAACCGCAAAACTAGCGAAAACGATACTAGCCAAACAGGCGCAGAGTTAGTTTTGAGATATGACGATTGCAAAAATGGCGCAGGAAAGCTTTGTTATGCAGCTCCATTCGGGCTAAAAGAAAATTTTGAATATTCGCCAACGGGAAACACAACTAAAGACACAAAAAGAATTGCTGATACGTTTGTAGCCAGAATTTTTGCAACAGAATATGCTTACGACCGCCAGGGCAATCAAACTTTAATTACAAACCCTGATTTATCGCAAATAAAATACCAATATAATATGGGAGGCTATCCGGAAAAAGTTTTGTATAAAGAATCGAGCGGCGCAGATTTTGCAGAAATTGTAAGCAACTTTGATTATACGTCTGCAGGCCAAATTTCAGACATTTATTATGCCACCGGCGCCCACACAACAAACACTTATGACGCAAACAAGCTTTATAGATTAACAAAAAAATTATCTGTTTCCGGAGACGTTAATCTGCAGGATATTTCTTACCAATATGACAATGTTGGAAATATAAAACAGATAATTGATAATTCCAGCACAGATGCCAGAAAAACCGTGGTTTATGTTTACGACGATTTATACAGATTAACTTCAGCTTCGGCAACCAACACAGCCAACAGCCAGAATTATACTGAAAGTTTTGTTTACGACGCAATAGGAAATATATTGTCAAAAAAAATAAATGGAGAAAAAATAAATTACAGATACAAAGGAAATTTAAACAATACTGGCTCTGATTATGCAAACCCTGACGCCGCGACAGAAATAGCAGGAGATGTTTCAACCAGCTATAAATACGACCGCAACGGGAATATGACCGGCCAAGGATTGAATATATACAAGTATGACTATAACAATCGGCTGTTATCTTTTACTGCGCCGGGCGACCCCGCCCCTTATGATGGAAGAATAGATTATGCCTATGACCACACAGGTCAGAGAATAAAAACAAGAAAATTCGCCAGCGATGGAATTTTTGTGACATATTATCCAACTATGTATTACAACAAATTGCGGGACGAAATCACAAAGCATATTTTTGCAAACGGCTTAAATCTTGCTACAATAGAAGTAACAGGGGACACAGCAAAAACATATTTTAACTTTTCAGACTCCCTTCAAAGCTCAAGTGTGATGACCGACCAAACCGGAGCTGTTGTGGAAACAATGGATTACTACCCGTTTGGCGAAATACGGCTAGACAGCAAAACAGCAGATTTTGCAGAACAGCGCAAATACATAGGTCAGGAATACGACGAGGACACAGGGCTCAACTACCTTAATGCCAGATACTACAACTCCGCCATAGCAAGGTTCGTGACCCAAGACCCGATGTTTTGGAACTTTGACAGTTCATGGCTGGCAGACCCCCAAAACCAAAATGCGTACGCATACGCGCGGAACAACCCGATAACATTGTCAGACCCCTCTGGCGAAAAAGCATGGATAGAGTCTAAGTCAGTTTTTGATGTAAGGGGAAATGCTGTTGGAATTCATACTTATTTTAAAGCAGTTCCAAATCATCCCGACGAAATTAATATTCAGGGTTTGCCCAAAGGAGCAGAGGGATTTACTATGGGCGGATATAACAGCAGTAATTTTGGTCCGACTAACAAGTTGATAAAAAATATGGGAACCACTGAAACGAGCTGGGATAAAGATACAGCTTTTGGTGATGGGGTGAAAATAAATAGCATGGAGATTAATCCGCCCGAAGGTCAAAATGACACTCAATTTATTAATAATCTCGGAAAGATTTATAATGAAACTGACTTGTCGGGAATGAATTATTTTAGTCTTGGTAATGTTAGAATAGGGAACACAAGTCTCTTTTATGATGCAAACTGCAACAATTTTTCTTACACACTAGGCGTAAAGGCAGGAGTAAAAGACCAAATGGATTCATTTGATCCAGGTCCTGGCGTATCTAGATCTATAGGTGAATATGGTTATAAGACAACCCTACCAACGACAAGTGTGTATAGAGAAATTAAGAATCAAATAAACTCATTAAAAGAAAGAGTTGGTAGTTTTATTAGTTCATTAAATAAATAAAAATAAAATATGAGAGAGAAATTTAACAATTTAATAAATCAAATTAGAAAATTGTTTTTTGGAATATTGTTCGGTTTTGGTATAGAGCTTTTTTTTGGAGTGGGATTGTCCTATTTCTTAGAAAAATTTATCACAAATGATTTTGATCAACAATTGTTTGTGATACATTATCCATTATCGGCAATTTTAATTTTGAGTACGTATCTTATCTTTTGGAAAAAACAATATACAATAGTTGCCGGCATTTTTTTAGGTGCCATTCTTTTTATTTTTTTATTGGCATTTTTGCTTACGGGTGTTTAGTTCGTGGCATAAATGGGGTCATGTGATAAATGGGGACAATAAATGAATAAATGGGGACAGCCACCATTTATTTGCTACAATATGTGGTAATTGTGTGGTAATTGGTAATTGGGACAGCCACCATTTCAGTCAGAGTTAAAGGGGTCAGGTACCTTTGATTGTCATTCTAATCGTGATACACTTAATTAATGCCAAGGGTTTTACGAGTATAAGGGTTAAGGGGAGGGTTAAGGGGTCAGGTACCTTTGATTGTCATTCTAATCGTGATACACTTAATTAATGCCAAGGGTTTTACGAGTAGATATTGGAAATCAAATTTACCATGTCCTTAATCGGGCAAATGCCCGTTTGCCGATTTTTTTTAAAGAACAAGATTATCAGTTGTTTGAGAACATTCTTGAAAATGGCCGTGAAAAGTTTGATATGCGTATTTTAGCTTACTGCTTGATGCCGAATCATTTTCACTTAGTCTTGCAACCTAAGGAAGATGGCGGTTTGCAAAGGTTTATGCAGTGGGCGACCTTAACACACACGCAACGTTGGCACAGCCAAAACAAAACCATAGGCTCGGGGCACCTGTATCAGGGCAGATACAAATCGTTTATCATACAAGAAGACAACCACTTATTGGCAGTCATCAGATATGTGGAGCGCAACCCGCTCCGAGTTAATATTGTCAAACAAGCAGAAGATTGGCGCTTTTCAAGTTTGTACCGCAGGATGTTTCCAAAAGAATTTAAAATGCATAAAAGAATTTTGTCAGACCTGCCGATTGATATGCCCAAAGATTATCTCGCTTTTGTTAACCAACCGCAAACAAACGAAGAAATCGCGGCTATACGTTATTCGGTTAACCGCGGCAGACCTTTTGGCAATTGTGAGTGGGCTGATAAAATTATTAAGGCGTTCGGGCTTGAATCAACCGTACGGAGCAGGGGCAGGCAAATCAAAGGTACCTGACCCCTTTGTTTGACCCCTTTGTTCGACCCCCCCTTTGTTCGACCCCTTTGTTCCTTTGTTCTTTGTTCCCTTCTTTGTTCCCTTTGTTCCTTTGTTCACATTTGACGTGCTTGTATGAAAAAGTATAATTAAATATATGAAAGAAGATTTTACAGAATTAGTTGAATATTTGGATGAGAAATTTGGCAAAGTTGCAGAAGATTTTAAGGAATTAAAAGATAATTTTAATTTACTGCAAAATTCTGTTGATGCTTACGCAGTAAAAGCCGATACATATTTTCAGGAGATGACCATGCTGTCTGAAAAGGTTAACCGCCACGATAAGTGGCTTTTACAAATTGCTGAAAAATTAGGCATTAAATTAGAATACTAAGTAAAAAAGGGATCAGGGGACTTTAATAACAAACAATTTTTAACGGCTCAACCCTATTTAGGTTGAGCCGTTGGCGTTTTGGGGCTGGTTTTGCGCTTGCTGAAAATTTGACTAATTGTGATTATTCTGGCAGAATAAAATACAAATCATTCAATCAGTATAAAATTATAAAAGCAGTAAAAATGAAAGTAAATGAACTTATGGCATCAAATCAAAAAAAGTCAGCCATAGACGTAAAATACATTAAATGGTGCCGGAAGATTGCTAAAACAAACAATGAAGTTGAACTTATATCTCATTTTAGAGAACACGCTTATAAGCACTTCAATCGGCATAAACACGAAGGAGAACTTGGTTTAAGAATTTGGTTAATTGGAGTTTTTAATTTTATGTATATCCTAAGAGAAAAATACCCAAAAATTACCACAGACGATATGCTGTTTAAGCTTTGTTCATACTATAAAGATTATAAAAGAGGGTCTAAGCCATCTTTTAATATTGATAAATTTATGAGAAAATACAAGGGAGACATTAAAGATTATTATTATGAATATCAGGCAAAATAAGAAAATTTTGTATATAGATATGGATGGCGTGTTGGCTGACTTTGATTCTGAAATCGCAAAAATTGATGCTGGCACGCTTAAAAAATATAACGGTAATTTTTGCAGTATTCCGGGTATTTTTTCAAAAATGTCCCCGATGCCCGGCGCAATTGAAGCCTATGAAAAATTATCACAAAAATTTGATACATATATTTTATCAGCTGCGCCATGGGATAATTCTTCCGCCTGGTCTGATAAACTGCAATGGGTAAAAAAGCATTTGGGAGAGGCAGCATATAAACGGTTAATAATTACTTGCCATAAAAACTTAAATAAAGGAGATTATTTAATAGATGATACAAACAAAAACGGCGCTGGAAAATTTGCAGGCGAACTTATTTTATTTGGTTCGGCAAAATTTTTAAATTGGAAAAGCGTTTTAGAATATTTGTTGAAAAAGGAATAGTTCTTTAACTAACAAGAAAGGCGGTGGCAAATGCCAACACGCATAGTTGTGGGAGGGGTAGCAAATTGTGGTAAATCTACACTTACGGCATCTATTTACAGAGAGATGCAAGCCAGAGGCATTAATGTGGGCATTCACGAGTTGGATGTTTTTGAAAATACCATTCCTTATATTCTTGGCATTGAAAGCTGGGGACAGAGGATAAAAGTAAAGTCGGGCGATTGGGCAAACCCATGCATTAGCCAGGCAATCGCCACTTTTACAAGAGACAAACGTCATTTTGTTTTAGGAGACCTTACGGGCATAATAGACGGTCTTTTAGAAAAAATGGTTGAAAAGGCAGATTTGGCCATTGCTATTGGAAAAGACCAGCAAAGTCTTCAAGATTGGCTTGATTTTTTTAAATCTCAAAAAATTCCGGTAATAATAAAAGTTATTTCTTATGTTGGCGACACCTTGCCCCAGTGTTCTTTTGAGGATGTAATTTTTGTTGGAAACTTAAAAAGGAAAGTCTTAAAAAACGATGAGATTTATCGGGTCGTTAATCAGTTACTCATAGTGTGTAATCATGCGGATTGATGTTAAAATATCATCCGCTTTTTTTATTTTGTTTAGATTGATATAATAAAAAAATGGTGGCTGACCCCCATTTCATTTCACATTTCCCATTTCCCCCATTCTTTTCACATTATTCACTCACCCCATTATTCGCTATTGACCTGTCCATAGGAAGAAGTATAATCAAATATATGAAAGAAGATTTTACAGAATTAGTTGAATATTTGGATGAGAAATTTTCTAATATAGACAGACAATTAGAAAATTTGAAAGAGAATAAAACAGATAAGTCTGATATGAATACTTTGTTCAATGCGGTTGACGCTTACGCCCAAAAAGCCGATGCGTTTTTTCAGGAATTAGTGATGCTTTCTCACCAAATAAACCGTCACGAAAAATGGCTACACCAAATTGCCGAAAAATTAGGCATTAAACTGGAATATTAAGAGGAAAAGAATCAAAAAGCCCGCATTTCGCGGGCTTTTTGGTTGTTGCAAAATACCCGAATCAGTGGTTTAATAAATAAAAATATAAAATATGGCAACAGAAATAGAATTTAGGGGACCGTTAACAAAAAATGAATTTCAAAAATTGTTAAACTTCTTTAAAAAAGAGGCCAAGTTTGTTAAGAAAATGAAAAGAAAAACATTTGTGTTTGAAAATAAAGATAAAACATTAGACCTTAAAGTAAGAACAACCGACGGAATTCTGGAGATAGTTCTTAAAAAAGGTTTTATGGGAGCCGTAAGAAGAGAAGAAATAATTTTACCGCTTAAAACAGATTTTATAAAAGAGGCAGTAAGATTATTTTCTCTTTTGGGACATAATAAAGGGATAATCGCCACAAGAGACAATTATATTTTTAACTATAAAAATATAGAGTTTGCCTTGGTAAAGTGCCCTGGCGGATATTGTTTTTACGAAGCCGAATTGATTAATAACAAAAAAATAAAAAATCCGGAAAAACATATTAAAGAAGTTTTGAAATCATTAAATCTTAAAGCGTGGTCGGAAAAAGAAGTTTACGAATTTATGATGTATTGCAAAAAAAATATTGACGAACACTTTGAGTATAAAAATAAATAAAAATTATGGAGATAGAATATGAGGCGACATTTTTGGATATAAATAAGGAAGAAATAAAGGAAAAATTAGAATCAGCTGGCGCGAAACTTGTGAAGCCCGAGTTTATGCAAAAGAGGGTTGTTTTTAATTTACCTGCTGGCCACGAAAAAGCGCATGCTTGGCTAAGGGTTAGAGACGAACAAGACAAAATAACAATGAGCTATAAAGAAACGGGTACAAGCAAAATAGACGACCAAAAAGAAATATGTTTAGAGATAAACGATTTTAAAGCTGGCGAAGAATTTTTAAAATCAATCGGTTGTGAAAAAAAATCATATCAAGAAACAAAAAGAGAAATTTGGGAATTAGATGGCGTTGAAATTTGTATTGACGAATGGCCATTTTTGGAACCATTTGTGGAAGTAGAAGGAAAATCAGAAAAAGAGGTAAAAACGGTTTCTGAAAAAATCGGGTTTGATTATTCTAAGACATTATTTTGCGGAGTCACACCTATTTATGCAATGAAATATGATATTAAATTCGAAGTGATTAATAATCAAACCCCAAGAATAACTTTTGATATGGAAAACCCGTTTCTGAAATTAAACAAGAAAAAGCATGACAGATAAAAAAATAAAGATAGAAAGTTTTTATAAAAAATACTTTGGCTCAAATAAGGAAGTTGTTGAGCTTCCTTTGAAGGCATTGCGAGGACTGAAAAAAGAGGGTGTCAGTATTGAACAGTTTTTGGATTATTTATGTCAAAAACAAGGATTACTGCTTCACGGTTCAATTCATCAAGCAAAAAATGGCAAATTAACCTCAAAGAGTAATAAGATTTTTGCATCAAATAAATCTGCAATCGCCATAATGAGGTCTTTATATTCTAATGCAGATGTAAATTTGCAGTATTCATATTTCATTGACGATAGAAATCCGTTGACATTAAAAATACATACGCCGGCGAATGGAAAATTTACAAAAAAAGATTCAGGGTTTGTTTATATTGTAAAGAGTGAGGGATTCAAAAATGAGCCAAAAGGTTCTTGGCAATTTGTTAAAGAAACTGAAGAAATTGATTTTATTGCAGTTGTTGAAACAGAAAATGATGATTTCACCTATTCCGTAGAAATTTTTAATGACTTTGATTAAAAATAATGTAAATAAAAATATGGAAAAAATTTATCCGCAAAAGTTAAGAATAGGGGATGAGGTAAGAATTATTGCGCCGTCGCGTTCCATGGCAATAATTTCAAAAGAAACAAGAGAAATAGCCAACAAACGTTTTGCTGATTTGGGTTTGAAATTAAGTTTTGGCAAACACATAGAAGAAAGCGACGAATTTATTTCTTCAAGCATAAAATCCCGCATAGAAGATTTTCATGATGCGTTTTCTAATAAAAACGTAAAAGCAGTTATCACGGCAATAGGCGGCTTTAACAGCAATCAACTTTTAAGGTATTTGGACTGGGATTTGATTAAAGAGAATCCTAAGATTTTTTGCGGATATTCGGATATAACTGCTTTAAATAACGCAATATTGGCTAAAACAGGTTTAGTTTCTTATTCCGGTCCACATTACTCAACATTCGGCCAGGAGCTCTATTTTGACTATACTTTGGAATATTTCAAAAAATGTTTATTTTCTGATGAGCTGTTTGAGATAGAACCAAGCGAGGAATGGAGCGATGATATGTGGTATAAAAATCAAAAAGAAAGGAATCTCATTAAAAATGACGGATTTTTAGTCATCAACGAGGGCAAGGCATTGGGCACATTGCTTGGAGCAAACCTTTGCACGTTTAATTTATTGCAAGGCACGGAATATTTTCCGGAATTTCCCGAGAACACAATTCTTTTTGTAGAAGACGATGAAATGTCTAACGCAGTTACCTTTGACCGTGATTTGCAATCTCTTATACATCTACCCGAGTTCGAAAGTGTAAAAGGCATTGTAATTGGCAGGTTTCAAAACGCAAGTCAAATGACAAATGAACTTTTGATTAAAATTATTAAAACTAAAAAAGAATTAAATAATTTGCCGGTAATAGCAAATGTTGATTTTGGCCATACAGACCCAAAAATTACTTTCCCAGTAGGCGGAGAAGTTAGTCTAGAAGTTAGAAATGGAGAAATAAAGTTAAGTATATCAAAACATTAGATAATAAAATGCAAAAAATAATTTTAGCGTCGCAGTCGCCGAGAAGGAGAGACCTGCTTAAACAAATTGGCTTGGAGTTTGAAATAGACCCAAGTAACTACGAGGAAGATATGACTTTAGACATGGAGCCGAGAAAATTGGCGGAGTATTTATCTTTAGGAAAGACAAAAGATGTGGCACAAAGGCACAAGGATTCAATTATTATTTCGGCAGATACAATTATTGCTGTTGATAATGAGGTGTTTGGAAAACCGAAGACTCCGGAAAAAGCAAAATATATGTTGCAGAAACTTAGCGGGAGAGCTCATTCTGTTATAACTGGTTTTACTATAATTAATACAGAAATAAACAAACAAATTTCAAAATCAGTTGAGACCAAAGTTTATTTTAAAAATATTTCAGAAGAAGAAATGGATGCATATATTGCTACGGGTGAACCATTGGATAAGGGGGGAGGTTATGCTATACAAGGCATGGCAGCTTTATTTGTGGAAAAAATAGAAGGAGATTATTTTAATATTGTAGGTCTTCCCATTATTGCGATAGTTGACGAGCTGAAAAATTTCGGTATTAAAATTTTATAAACATGGAAAAAATATTACTTAAGGTAAAACCCTTTCAGGAAACGCTGCAAGCAGATATGTGCGGGCCGGCTTCGCTTAAAATAGTTTTGGATTATTACGGAATAGAAAAATTAGAAAAAGAACTCGCAAAATTATGCAAAATAAAAAAAGGTTTGGGTTGGAATGATAAAGACATTAAAAAAGTAGCTGAAAAGCTTGGATTTAAAGTTGAAATAAAAAATAATAGCAGTTTTAAAGATATTGAAAAATGGCTTAAAAAAGGGGCGCCGGTTATAGTTGACTGGTTTACGCGGGGCAGGAATGATTATCCGGAATCAGAAACAGCCGACGGACATTATTCGGTTGTTTGCGGTCTAGACGATAAATTTATTTATCTGCAAGACCCGGAAATCGGAAAAATAAGGAAAATTAAAAGAGATGATTTTATGAGAGTTTGGTTTGATTTTAGCGGGGAATATATAAAGGTGGAAGAACTTATTGTGCGACAGATTATCGCAATATATAAGTAAAATTTATTGAGGCATTGACAGGGCAGTTTAATGTGATAAGATAAATTATCATTGAAAATATGATACAAAAAATCGTCCAATCAATTTTGCAATCAACCAGCACCTCTGCTGTGTCTTATTATTATTCACGCCCTTCCACGAGGTTAGTTTTAAGGTGCCGAAATAATAGTATGGACAATCTATAAACACTATCTACTAAAATTTCGACTTTTAAAACTGGTCTCGCGTGAGACCAGTTTTTTGTTCTTTGACAAAGTCCTCGTAAGAGGCAAACTCCGGCTATGCCGGGAAAGGTTGGTGTAGGATGTCACAGTGTGAAAGAATCAGTGGTGGGCCCGATAAGTTTGATCTGGTGGTTGCTTTGTTCACAGGAAGAAGGGTTTGGTTTAGGTTGGAATCAAAACCAGATGGAGAGAAATTGGCAGTCATAATAACCTCAATAATGCTGGAAGAGGCTCTGCCAGAAGTGCATATGGTGCCGATGGAGGGTAGGTATGACCACCTTATTATCGGCGGATACTTTGTGCTTCCTTGCAAGGAGGGCGAAGCCTTCAAATATCAGGACTTTAAGGGATTTTATAATCCCGGGCCTGCATATAAGAATGGTTATCTCGACATCGAAGATTCCGTCACTGTTGGGGACCTCACCGGCACCAGTAATGATGGTGGTTTTAGTTCTTACCTTGGCGAGTGACTCGTCGCTTTTACCCAGCCCGCATCACAAGATGCGGGCCTTTTTTATTCCAGCTACTAAGTGCAACACACAACCCATCACGGATCAAACGCATATTTTATTGTGCGACAAAGGCATTGACAATGCCTTCTGATGTGATAAGCTAAATAATCATTGAAAATTATTAAAACCATTGATTCATGTCCCTGAGGCGTCAGCCGAAGGGGTGGGCATGATTCGCCCCGTCATTCGACAGGGCAAGGTGGCTTATGCATTAGTGTAAGCCCGGCTTCCTCCGTAATCATAGGATAATCGTTGGAGTCCGCCTCCGCTAAAGCTATGGCGCGACAAAGTCGATGAGAGTGTCCGTAAATTTTATTTGCGGAAACAAAGGTGGTACCGCGAGATAACCTCTCGTCCTTTGAGCATAATTTATTTATGCCTAAAGGATGGGAGGTTTTTTGTTTTTGGGAGCATCCCAAGAGAACTTTCCAATAGCTCTTTTCCAATAAGGGGAAAAGCCATGAGTACCGTTTCTTCTGACAGGTTTCGGGTTTGGAAGATCATTGTGGCCGGACCAGGAATTAGAGAGTGTTTCCGTAGGGTGCTTAGCGAGGCCGGGCGCGCTGTAATTCCCGAGGAAACTCAATTTGATCTGGTCAAGGTTACGGTTGCTGACCTCGGATTTAAAGAGGGCGCACAACTTAATCAAATTTATGTTCGTGCTGAGAAGTTAGGGTTGGAATTATGTCCGCCTGAAGTTGGCGAGCAGCTGGAGTTTCAGTATGATGGGCAGTGTATAAAGCAATCCGAAGGCGCGTCGATTCTTATTGCCATGGAGGCCATCTATCTTGCGAATGTCCCCGGATACGCTGGTCACTATGTCGTATTCTTCTTGGCCGACGAGTCGACCGACCAGTATGCCAAGGCTCAACTTTTCCGCAAATTCATTAATCCAGGCCATGTTTGGGCTCCAGATGATGAATGGGTGTTTGTCCTTCCGCACAAATAGCGAGTAGTTGCAAAAGGTTGGGAGTAATCCTTTAAAACTCCCATTTTTTTCAACAGTCCCCTTTATGTTCAATGGAGGTGTGTTATGTCTCGCGATCGAAAAGTGTCAGTTCGTTTTGCCACGGTTGTCTCGCAGAATTTGCCCGACATTTCTGTTGAAAAGATGGAATGGCTCATGAAACATCCCAAGATTTTGCGCATATTCTTGGCGCCAATTTCGTCTCGGAGATTTTTTAGGGAGACAAGAGAAAAATTGGCAAAAAAGAGATGTGAAAATGGAAGAGAGTGAAAAATTACCGGAATATAATCCGGAGCAGACGTGTAAAAAGTGTGGCAAATCTCTTCCTATTTGGCGGCTCCATCTTTTTTCGGGGGAGAAAAGGAAAAGACTGGCGCACAACTTCTGCCCGTCAAGCGAAGCTATCAAAGGCAGGATTGTGGAAATTTGCATGAAGTGCAAAATGGATGAGATTGTTAAAAAATGGGAAAACCCATAACGCGAGCGCTGGCCCAATAACCAGCGCTCTTTTTTGTGTTTGCGACGGCTAGACCTGCATAAGATGAGATACATAGGTAACACCCCCATTTTACCAAAAACTGGTAAGATTAGGACAAATGTTAACTTATCTCATCAACATGGTATATGAAACCTATTGGGCCGCCCTCAAACGGGCACAAGCCCCTTTTGATAAAGCAGTTCACTGGCGCAAAGTCGCCAAAGCATTAAAGCTAAGCCAAAAAGCCTGCGGTCGTCTTGAATGGATGATATTTTATCAATTCACAGCAGAGAACAACGCCTCTTTAACCTGTCGTCATTTCGGCATCAACCGCAAGCTCTTTTACACATGGCTTAGCCGTTTCGACGATTCTAATTTAAAAACCCTGGAAGACAAAGACAAAGCTCCAAAACATGTCAGGCAAAAAGAAATTACGCAGACAGAAGAGAGCAGGATAATTGAATTAAGAAAGAAATATATCCGTTGGGGTAAAATCAAACTGAAAACTCTTTACAAAAACATTTATTCAGAAGAAATCTCTTCGTGGAAAATCCAATACACAATTAAGAAATACAAGTTGTATTACCACCCGATAAAAAACGAAAAGATGCAAAAGAAAAGGAAGCGAAACCAAAAGAAGAAACGCATTACCGAACTTGCAAAGAAACAACAGCCGGGCTTCCTCATCAGTTTTGATACCATTGTGATATACTGGAATGGGATAAAGAGATATATATTCACCGGCATTGATTCCGTCTCCAAAGTTGCTTTTGCCAGGATGTACACAACCAAATCTTCTTACAACGCTCGAGATTTCCTTCAAAGAATGCATTATCTGCTTGAAGGGAAGATGTTGAATGCCGGACACGATAACGGATCTGAATTCTGCAAGCTGTTTCAACAACAACTAAAAGAACTTGACATTACCCAGTATCTTTCCAGGCCGCACACTCCGACAGACAATCCGGTTTGCGAGAAATTCAACCAAACCTTGCAACAAGAATTCATTGACCTCGGCAACTTCACGCCCGACTGCGCAGAATTCAACCGTTTGCTTACCGAGTGGTTGATAGAATACAACTTTGTCAGACCCCACCAAGCGCTCGGATATTCAACGCCAATACAATTTACCGAGAAAACATTAAAAGTGTTACCTATGTGGCCGTCTCGTGCAAGACCTTGACATGGTTTTATAATCTGCTATACTTACTTTAGTTAAGTAAAGTGATATGACTACTAAAAAAGATAACAAAAAAATAAAGGAGTTAACGGAAGCTGTTTTAGCATTAAAAACTCGCAATGAAGCGAGGAGATTTTTTCGTGATTTGCTTACAGAAAAAGAGCTTATTGAATTTGGCAACAGATGGAAAGCCGCGAAAATGTTATCAAAAAATATTAAATATACAGAAATAGAAAAAGAGACAGGCTTAAGTTCAACAACAGTCGCCCGTGTTTCAAAATGGCTAAATTCCGGCAAGGGTGGCTATAAGCTGATGTTAAAAAGATTAAATCATCAACACAACTTTCTCTTGCGAGAAGAGAATGGTTGTGGTTAGTTTTTAATAGAATTATTTTATTTATCCACGCCCGTTCCCTTCTCAGAAGGGATTTTTTATTCCCTGGAAGGAAATGTTCTTTTACAAAAGGAGAAACGCTATGGTGCCAAAGTTTAGGAGGGTTATGTTTTACTACGACCCGGTAAAAAACGGGATGGCGTATATGGAAATTATCGCCGCCAATATTTTTGATGCCAAAACCAGGGAACACCTGATTGCAGCGTCAATGAATTTTCAAGCATGGGGGCTGACTATGCGGACGAGAATTCTTCATCTTTGGTCAACCCAAAGGAATGAGTTGTGGCACAAGGGAGCGACTTCCGGAAACGAAATGGAAGTTGTCGAGGCATTCCTTGACTGCGACCGTGATGCAGTTGACGTTTACGTCAATGTCAAAGGCGATGGCATCGCTTGCCACACAGGGGAAAGAAGTTGTTTTTACAATAAAGTCTCATAAGATATTCAAGTCCCTTAGCTAATGTTAGGGGACTTTTTTTGTTTGACATTTTTGTTTATTTGTTTTAGTATAAAGCATTGGCGGTTTATCACTTTGTTCTTTGAAAGGAAATGGCGATGGCAAGGTATCGAATAGTCAAAAAGTTCCGTTCAAACGGAGAAGAGGTCATAATTCGCTATCCTAAGATTAGTGATGGCGACGACTTGCTTCGCAATATCAATTCTCTTGTTGAGGAACGCGCATTTATCGCTCTTGAAAAGAAGCAGACAAAAGCCGGCGAAAAAAAATGGCTGGCCACTCTGTTAAAAAATGTAAGGGGCAAAAAGATTGTAGCCTTAGTTGCAGAAATCAACGGAAAAGTGGTTGGCCTATCGCAGGTTGAAAAGAACTCAAAAGATGCCTTTTCTCATGTCGGAGGCTTTGGAATCAGTTTGATTAAAGAAGCAAGAGGCAGGCATATCGGGGAACGTTTGGCTAAAGCCGTTATTGCAGAGGCGAAAAGGGTTCTTAAGGTCAGAATTGTTACCCTCGGCGCTTATGCATGTAATCGGCCTGCAGTCGACTGTTATCGCAAATGCGGATTTGTAAAAACCGAAATTATGAAAGGAGGTATAAAATATCACGGAAAGTTTTTGGACCGCATTCGCATGGTAAAATACCTTTGAAAAAGCCCTCTTCTGAGGCCCGAGCATCTGCTCGGTTTTTTTATTATGCGACTAAACAACATCCTTTGCGCAGCGAAAACCGAGATTGTCGTATTTTTTGTCGGCGAGTTCGAACTGCTTGTAAAAACATTGGGCAGTTTTTTCGTTGTCTGACCATGAGCCGCCCTTTATAATATAGGATTTTTTTTCATCGTCTGGGGTATCTGTCCATTCCCAAACATTTCCCGCCATATCGTATAAACCATAATAACTTCTGCCCAAAAGATATTTTTCAACAGGGGTAGCGCCCTTATTTTTTCTCAATATATTGCAAAAATTAACGTCAAAATTATTGCCCCATGGATATAATCTTTTGTCGGTTCCTCTTGCCGCCTTTTCCCATTCTTCCTCTGTGGGCAATCTTTTGCCGGCCCATAAGGCATAGGCTTCAGCATCGTACCATGAAATATTATAAACCGGATGCTTTTCTTCGCCTTTTCGCGGACTTCCATTTTTCCAATGCTCCGGAAAATGATATCCGCTTGCTTTGATAAATTTTTGGTAATCTCCGTTAGTTACTGGCGTTTTATCTATTAAAAACGAATCCAAAAATATTTTTTTAGCGTTCGGTTCTTCACCAGAATAAAAATATCCACCTGGAATTAACTGCATGTCAGCTGGAAATATTTTTTTATCGTTATTGTTTTTTTGTTCTGAATAAATGGTTTTTTCCCAAAGAAGCAGAAAGAGAGATAAATACGTTTGTCTTATTGTTTCATCGGAAATCATAAGACCTTTTTGATCCTGGGAATTCCATGAAAACATAAATAAAAATTTGTCAGAAATCAAAAGTCCGTTTGAAAAGGGATAATCACTTTTTTCTAAAAATTTTACTTTTATTGACTGTCGGTTCCACGCATTATTTTTTGCAGGATTTTCGTCTTTTGGAACCAATGTGTACAGGGTTATTTTTCTTTTCGCCAATTCTTTTAAAAAAGAATTAAAGAATTTTTTCCCGTAAATATTATACGGGTCGTCAACGCTGGCTATTAAATACATTTTTGATTTTGAACTATCAATGGCTTTATACATCATTTGCCTTAAAGATAGGGAAGTGCTGAGAGTTTCCACAGAAAGAAGATTGTCATCCGGTTGTATTTTTTTATTAAGCGAGAGCCCTTGAAGCTGTTTTTGTATCTCGGATATTTGTTTTTGTTTTTCCATAAGCATTCCGTTTATTTCCTCTAAGGACACGGAATTAAACAGTTGCTTCTTTCCAGAAATATTTTCTTTTTGCAGAACATTTTTTTCTATCAGCTGGTTTATAATTTGATAGACAGCAGCCCTGTTTATATTTAGCTCCTTGGCAATGGTTGAAGCGGGAAGCGGGCCATCAAAAAAACAGAGAGCATAAACATCTCTTTCCTTTCCGCGCAGGCCAAGAATATTTGAAAGATTTTCTAATTGTTGGTTTTTATTAACTGCCATAAAGCAATTCTATTCTTTATTATAATATATACCTTATTTTTTGGCTAGTGTCAAGAAAGTCAAGATTGTTGTCGCAACTCTTGACAACACTTTATATTTAATATAACCTTAAATAATATGAAGCGAGGGGTTAATATTATTATAACCAATAATCAGGGGAAAATTCTTATTTTAAGAAGAAGCCCAAAAGAAAAGTTTTTTCCGGGGCTTTGGGATTTGCCTGGGGGCAAGGTAGAAAATGGCGAAACTTTAGGGGAAGCCGCAGAAAGAGAGACAAAAGAAGAAAGCGGGTTGGCGATAAGTCTAGAACAAAAATATTTTTATATTTTTCACTGCCAAGACAGAGAACTTAATATCTACGGATTCAAAGCGCGCTCAACTTTTGGCGACATATCACTAAGCAACGAACATTCAGATTTTAAATGGATTTTTAAAGACGAATATAAAAGTTTTGAATATACTCCGAGCGTAAAGACAACAATTGAAGAATTCTTTTTTAAAAAATAATTGATAAATTAGTAAACGCAAAAAATATAAAATGGAGAACAATAACATAGAAACTGAATTGAAATTCCTTCTTTTGGAATTTCCGGAATTATTTCTTAATAAATTCAACGGCTCGGGAAAAAGAGTTTATCAAAAAACTGTTATGTTTGATAATAAACAAGAATTAATGCAAAAAACCAATGGAAGGATAAGATTACGACAAGATGATGACATAACTACTTTATCGTATAAATTACCAATACCCTCCGATACTGTTAAAAAAGAGATTGAATGGGAGACTAAAATTGATAATTGGCAAGTGGGGGAAGAACTACTTAAAGCAATGGGTTTTGAAGAATCCACTTCTTATGAAAAATATAGGACAAGTTTTAGATATAAGGATTCGAAAATAGAAGTTGACGAATATCCGTTTGCTAATTTTGTTGAAATTGAAGGCGATGAAGATAGTGTTAAAAAAATCGCGTTAGATTTAGGATTTGATCTTGCAAAGGCGCTTATTAAACCATGCGACACACTATTTAATGAATGGAGGGCAAAAAAAGGTCTTTTGTCAACTAATAAAATGTTTTTTTCAAATTATGACAAATAAAGAACAAGCAATTAACAAAATTTCTGAAATTCTTTATGGCTATTTAAAAATACCATTAAGCGATGAATTTAAAGATACTCCTAAGAGAATTATTTCTGCTTGGGAAGAGTTTTGTTCTCTTGAGCCAGACAAAATTGATAAAGAGATAGAAAAAATTACTGAAACTGTTTTTAAGACAGATAATGGTGGAATGATAATTGTTTCGCCACTAACCGTCACTGCCTTGTGCGCCCATCATCTTTTTCCCATCTCTTACCAGATATCATTTGGCTATATACCGAGAAAAAATAAAAATACATTTATAGCAATTGGATTAAGCAAAATTTTGGAAGTCATTCAGTTAATAGCTAGAAAAAGGCCTCATGGACAGGAGAATTTTACAAAATCAATTGTAAATGTTTTTGAAAAAGCTCTTAATCCTCAAGGAATGGGTATTATTGTTTTAGGAGTTCATGAATGCATTCGTTGTCGAAAAAATAATGGCTTTAAAACAATAACGACTTCAATGCAAGGAAGTTTTACAAACCTAAAAACAAGGATGGAATTTTTAGAATTATTGAAAAAAAATGACGTGGGCATTGTCTAATAGGTAAGATGCCAACTTTCCAAGTTGGAGATGGAGGTTCAAGTCCTCTTGCCCGCTCTTTCTTATGAATAATCTTTGGATGAAAATTGAACCCAACTTGGCGAAAAATTGGCATACGAGATATACTATTAAGGCCTTAACTTATGGAGACTATGATACTGCAATAGCTGTTTTTTGTCCTTCATATAAAAAGGATGGAGAAATTGGTTTTAGACGGAAAATTGGAGAAAGTACAAAAGAATGGCTTACTTTTATGAGAGGTTTGTCCGTAGAGAATAAAATTTTGCTTTATTGGGATTTATGTTTAGAGAATTGGGAAAAATTGACAGATAACGACATGGAATATCTTGATGATTGTTGGCAAGATTTCAAAAAGAACAGTGGAGATTTTTTAACAGTTTTTCGATTATCTGATTTCGAAGAATTTGTTGAAAAAATCACACAAGAAGGGAAAATAGCAAAAATTCCTGAAAAATATGAAAAATCACTAATGGATAGAAGTCGTATATTTTATAAACCAATGGGATGGGATGATAAAAAAATTAGAGAACGTCTTGAAAGATTATCTAATGCTTACTTAGTAATTGGTGAATGGATTAAAAATCAAAAGACAGCGTTCTTAGTAATGACTGAGCATGCTTATGAAAGAGGTTGCTTGTATGGACAGGTACCCATTATTTATCCCGATAAAAAACAACTCTTTGAGAGATAAAAAGATTTTATATATTCTGTATTTAAACAACTGACCGCTATTGGCGGGTAGTTGTTTAAATACAGACAAAAGTGCTATAATAAATAAAGTTAATTAGGTTTACAGAAACATGTCAGTTATATTGTTTTATATATTAAATTCACTGGTCAATGCGCTGGTCGCTACGATTTTGGGTTTTGTTATTTATTTTAGAAACAGAAAACAGCTTGTCAACAAAATTTTTGCTTTGTTTTGCGCTGTCGTGGCCATTTGGAGTTATGCTTATTTCGCTTGGTTTTTGCTTAAAGATAAAAACATTGTTTTATTTAATCATCGTATTTTCTTAATGGGCGCTTCTATTTTTATCGCAATTTTATTTTTTCATTCAATCCTCGCACTTACCGACAAAATAAAACAATATAAAAAATTTTTAGTGTGGGGGTATATTATATTTTCTTTTTTCTTAATCATAGATTGGTTTACGCCATTTATCGTGAAGGATGTTCAAAAAGAGATGTTTTTTGAATTTTGGCCAAAAGCTGGTATTCTTTTAACTCCGTACCTAATTGTGTGGTATTTTTATTTTTTGTTATCTGGCTATATCATGGTCAAGGAAATAAAAAGAATGTCTTCCTCTAATTTGCAGACAGATATTTCTTATAGGGCCCAGCTTAAGTATATTTTTGTTGGAGCAATTATCGGGCTTGCAGGATCTACTCCAAATTATTTTCTTTGGTATGATATTATGATTCCGCCAGTTTCAAATTTTTTGGTCGCCATAGGAATGATAGTAGTTGCTTACGGAATTGTAAAACACCATATGTTTAACATAAAACTTTTAATGAGCGAACTTTTAGTGTTTACTATTTGGATTTTTGTGATTGCGAGAACAGCTTTATCCAATAATACTCAAGATTTGTTAATAAACGGCACATTAATGTTGTTAGTTTTTATTGCAGGAATATTGCTAATGCGTAGCGCATCTAAAGAAGTAGAAGTGGAGAGGAAATTATTAAAGGAAACTCAAAAAGATCTTGATTTAGAGCAGAGACTACGCAAAACCTTTGCAGAAATCGCAGAGGAGCAGACAAAAAAAATAGAAAAAATAGTTTCTGATAAAAAATACAACAATATTAAATAAACAATGGAAAAGATAGAAAAAGCCTTAAATTACATAAAAAAATATGGTCTTTATCCGGAAGTGCCGGTGGTGTCGTCTCCACATGCTCCAGAAACCATAGTAAATGGAAAAAAAGTTTTGCTATTCGCTACGAATAATTATCTTGGTTTAATGCACGATGAGAGAGTAGTGACTGCCGCCATCGAGGGCGTAAAAAAATGGGGCATAGGCAATGGAAGTGCCAGACTACTTACCGGTAACATTAAAATACATCAACAATTAGAGGAAAAAATAGCAGGTTTTAAACATCGTGAAGCAGGAATTACTTTTGTGTCGGGTTATATGGCTAATTTAGGTGCGATACCTGCGATAGTAAATTTTTTTAAACCATCGATTAGTAGTCTCTTAAGAGGAAAAATCGAAAGAGATAAAAATACAATTGTGTTCAGCGATGAATATAATCACGCAAGCATTATAGCTGGAATCAGACTTTCTGGGGTTCAAAAAGAAATTTATAAACATACTGATGTAGACGATTTAAGAAATAAATTAATCAAGTATTCGATTAAAACCAGAAAGATAATAATTACCGATGGAGTCTTTAGCATGGACGGAGATATTGCTCCCTTGCCGGATATTCTTGATTTAGCTAAAAAATATAATGCGTTAGTATATTTAGACGATGCGCATGCAACGGGAATACTTGGAAAAAATGGACGAGGGATAGAAGATTATTTTGGGATTGATAATGGGGTTGATGTTGTTATGGGAACTTTTACAAAAGCATTTGGCGGAGTTGGCGGGTTTGTCGCGGGGAGTAAAATATTGATTGATTATTTAAAAATTTCTTCAGATTCTTTCATTTTTACTGCACCCATTGCTCCTCCGGTTGTTTATGGATTGATGAAAGCAATTGAAATCGTAGAAAAAGAACCATGGCGAAGAAAAAAACTGCTCGAAAACACTGAATATTTAAGGAATAGATTAAAGGAGCTCAATTTTGATACTGGTACTTCTAATACTCAAATCATACCAATTATTATCGGGGACGAAAAAAAATCAATAATGGTAAGCCGATTTTTACTTGAAAAAAATATATTTATTCCAGTAGCAAGATGGCCCGCTGTTCCTCAAAAACAGGCAAGACTAAGGACAACTTTAATGTGCGATCACACTTTTGAACAAATTGATTGTTTAGTAAGCACTCTTGTGGAAATTAGAAAAAAAATAAAATTTTAACATATAATGAATAAACAAAGAGTTATTTCGATTCTTTCAAAAATTTCTGAAATTAAAAAAAATACCGGTTTACGGGTCATAGATACGCATGTTCATCCATTAGATGTGATGGGAGTTGTCCACTATACGGACATAAAAAACGAATATGCTAAGATGGACTATCTAATCCCAAGTATTCTTGAAAAATTTAATTATGGTGAAACAGCAAAAATTGGGTCACGGGCATTTTTTAAGTTTTTTCCCAAGCAAGTTAATAATATAATTAAAACTACTTATGAAAGCATTGTCGAAAGAAGGATTTTAGATGAGATGGATATTGCGTTAATAGATACTGCCGTGATGTTACCTGTAGCTCCGTGGCTTCCGTCAAAAATAGTGGCAGAAAAATTTTCATCAACAAGATTGATCACACTGGGTTCTATTGATATTCATAGTATAAAGTTAGAAGAAATAGATAATTTTTTAAAGAATCTTGTAGAAAAATATAAAATTAAAGGGATAAAACTTCATCCTAATCTTCAGAATTTTAGACCCCAACCAAGCCACAATCCAAAAGATTTAGGAGAAAAATTACATTGTCTGTATAAATTTGCTGAAAAAGAACATTTATATATTTTGTTTCATGGCGGCATTTCATTCTATACTGACTTTACAGATCCAAAATATCAAGGAAACATCTCTAGGAGTCGCGTTAACGCTGTGTTAAAAAATTTTTGCGATAACAATGGAAAAAGCGAACTTTTTAAAAATTATAATATCCCAATAGTGATAGCTCACTTGGGGCATTACGGAATTGTAAACCCCGATTATAAGTTGATTAATACGATTGCTAAAAAATTTAATAATGTTTATTTTGACACGGCAGGCGTTTCGCCGTCTTTTATAAAAAATGTTTTGAATATTATTCCCAGTCAAAAGATTATATTCGGTTCAGATGCGCTCTACAACAGAATGTCCTATAATCTTGCCTTCCTTTATTCAGCAGTGGAAGATGTCAAAAACGGTGAGAATAAAGAAGATATTATTTCAAATATTCTTCAAAGAAATTTTTTATCAATAACATCAGTATAAATTTATGGATGTAGATTGGATTATATTTTTTGCAGGAGTACTAAACTCATTGATTGGTATATTGGTATGGAAAAGCAACCCCAAGGCAAAACTCAATAAATTTTTTGGACTATTTTGCCTTATCGTTTCCGTACAGATTTTTTTTGATTTTATATTTAGATTTTTCCCAAATTTGTTTATTTTAAAGTGCTCTTATGCTTTTGCTGCGTTGATACCACTTGCCGCAATTCTTTGGATATCTGAAATTTGTGATTTTCATATCACAAATAAATGGCTAAAAATTTTATATTTTTTGCCGGGATTAATTTTTTTTGTAATCACTTTCGTCGACGGTTTGATAGTCAAAGAAATAAAGGGGCTATCTATACTGGGTTATCAAGGAGTAATTGGGCCTCTTTTTCCCGCATACACCTTTTTGCTCGCGATATACGTTGTTTCATTTGTAGTATTACTTTATCGTACCCAAAAAAAGTCCGATTTTGTAAAAAAAACCCAGTTGAATTATACTCTCTGTGGAATCCTTTTATATTCTGGTTTTGGAATGATTTTTAGTTTGATATTACCCATCTTTTTTAATAATTACGACTTTACATTACTTGATGCCCCAAGTTTTATATTTTTCGTTGGTTTTACAGGATATGCAATTACTAAACATCATCTTTTTGATGTTCGGGTAATTGCTACAGAGTTACTGACTTTTGCAATTTGGTTGATACTACTAATAAGAACTTTTTTGTCAGTAACGCCCCAAGACATTGCGTTTAACGGAGCAATTTTGATTTTTGTTGTATTCTTTGGAATATTATTAATCAGGAGTGTTATAAGGGAGGTGGGGCAGAGGGAGAAGATTGAGAAGTTGGCCAAGGATATTGAGAAGGCGTATGAGGCGGAGAAGTTGGCCAAGGAAAAAATTGATGCTATAAGGGTGGAGGATGAGGCGTTGCTTGCGTCCATTGGCGAGGGGGTTGTTGCAATTGACAGGGAAGGAAAAGTGACTTTTATAAACAGGGCGGCAGAACAAATGCTGTATTTAAAAAGTGAAGAGGCGGTGGGCAGGTCGTATGGAGAAATTTTGAAAATGGAAACCGAAAAAGGAGAAGCTGTTTTGAAGGAAAAAGACCCGCTTAATTTGGCGCTTTCTTCGGGTAAAAAGGTGATTACTGCGGTTGCCGAGGGCACAGCCGACATTATTTATTTTTATGTGAGAAAAGATAAAACCAAATTTCCCTCGGCAATTACCGTGGCCCCGGTTATTCTTAACGGAAAAACAATTGGAGCTGTTGACGTATTTCGCGACATTACTGTTGAAAGGCAAATTGATAAATCTAAAACAGAATTTGTGTCTTTGGCTTCTCATCAATTGCGCACACCGCTTTCTGCAATAAAATGGTATTCGGAAATAATTTTGGGGGGGAAGGCCGGAAAATTAAAGCCAAAACAGCAGGAATATCTTGAACAGGTTTATAAAGGAAACGAAAGAATGATAAAACTTATAAACGTAATGTTAAATATTTCCAGGCTGGAAGCCGGCAAAGTTAAAATAACTCTGGCGCCGTTAAGTATAAGGGAATTGTTGGAAAACATTATTGCCGAACAGCAAGTTGATATTAAAAAGAAAAAGCACAAGTTTACTTTTGAATGCCCCAACGATTTGCCAAAAATAACAACCGATTCCGAACTAATAAGAATGGTTTTTCAAAACCTTATATCTAATGCAATAAAATATACCCCAGACAAAGGCAAAATTGACTGCAAGATAGAGAAAAAAGATAATTCTATTTTGTTTTTAGTGCATGACAATGGCATAGGAATTCCAGAAGACCAGCAGAAAAAGATTTTTGGAAAATTGTTTAGAGCCGACAATGCGTTTTCACACGACCCGCAAGGAAATGGCCTTGGGCTTTATGCAGCCAAAATGACTGTTGAAAACTTGGGCGGAAAAACCTGGTTTGAATCAAAGGCAGACAAAGGCACAACATTCTATGTGGAATTACCCATGGGCAAGTAATTGGTAATTCGCAATCGGTAATAACCAAACACCTCACACTGCAGTGTGGGGTGTTTGCGTTTTAGAGCGTTTTTGCACTTGCGGGGCAAGAACATTCGGGTTAAAATAATTTATTAAATTATTTTTTTATTATTACGCTTTCTAACCAATAGCTTGGACGCACTCGACGGGTGTTTTAAAATTAATTCCGAGATGCAGCCTTTCGTTATTGTAATAATTTAA
>MHPK01000004.1 GCA_001822075.1 Candidatus Staskawiczbacteria bacterium RIFOXYB1_FULL_38_37
CGGCCGCAAGGCGGCCGCGCTCCGCAAAATCCCTCGCCGCTTCGCGGCGAATTGGCTGGCTGGGCAAAAATCAAAGACGGCGGATTTGTTTGTTTCGTATCTAAAAACTATATGAATATCAAACCAAAATATTTTCTCTACGCTCGCAAATCAACGGAAGATGATGACCGCCAAGTCATGAGTATTGAGGCGCAACTTTTTGAGCTTCGCGAATTGGCGCGTAGAGAAAATTTTGAAATTCTTCAAGAATTTCAAGAGGCGAAAAGCGCAAAGACACCGGGGCGAGAAGTGTTTGGCGAAATGATGGCAAAAGTGGAAAAGTCCGATGGTGTGGGAATTTTGGCATGGCACCCTGACCGCCTTGCTCGCAATTCCATTGACGGCGGACAAATTATTTATGCGGTTGATACTCACAAAATTGTGTCTTTACGCTTTTCGACATTTTGGTTTGAACCAACCCCGCAGGGGCTCTTTATGTTGCAAGTGGCGTTCGGGCAAAGCAAATATTACTCGGATAATTTGGCTGAAAATATTAAGCGAGGAATCCGCCAAAAATTGCGACGGAAAGAATGGCTCGGTCTCGCGCCTTTCGGTTATCAAAACAATCCGCTAAAACGCAATATTGAACCGCACCCCACCGAAGCTCGTATTGTGAAATTGGCGTTTGAAGAATACGCGAAAGGCGGATATTCTTTCGTTTCTCTCGCGCAATTTTTGGCGGATCTCGGCGTTGTATCAAAAAACCGAACGCCACTTGCCAAAGTTTCCATCAAACGACTTTTAACTAACAAAGCACATCTCGGCTTTCTGAAACATAAAGGAGAATGGTTTGATGGAAACTTTGAACCAATTATTTCTCCCGCATTGTTTGAAGCCGTGCAGAAAATTTTGAAAACGAAAGAGCGGCCGCGCCATCGCCGCGCCAAACATGATTTTCCGTTTACCGGATTATTTCGTTGCGCCGAGTGCGGCAGTATGATTTCCGCGCAGTGGGCGATTAATCGCTGGGGAACAAAATATCGTTATTATCGCTGTTCAAAAAAGCGCGGCCGCTGTTCGCAACCATATATTCAAGAAGTGGAATTGGCGCGACAAATTAAATCACGGCTTCAAACAATCTCGCTTTGCGACGAAATGACGGATTGGATGTTGAAGCGCGTAAAAGAATGGGAACGCGGAGAAACCAACGCGTCGCAAAGCGAAGTTCAAAATCTTTCTAAACAAATCAAAACGGCAGAAGCGAAAATGGAAAAGTTGGTTTCCACTTATCTTGATAGCGATATACCAAAACAAACTTATCTTAAAAAGAAAGACGAAATTTTGCTCGCTTCTGCCGTCTTGGAACAAAAGAAAAAAGATTTTGAAAACGGGAGAAAAAATTGGGTCGAACCCCTGCGGGAATGGATTTTAGATACGAAACAAGCCGATTTTTTGAGCAAGTCGGATAATTTTCACGAAATCAAAACATTTGTTCAAAAAATCGGAACGAACCCTCTGGTTCGTAACAAATCCGCCGTCTTTGATTTTTGCCCAGCCAGCCAATTCGCCGCGAAGCGGCGAGGGATTTTGCGGAGCGCGGCCGCCTTGCGGCCGCGCGGAGCAACGCTTTCAAACGACGAAGTTTCTATTGGCGGAGGAGGTGGGACTCGAACCCACAAACCCCTTGCGGAGTTACATCTTAGCAGGATGTTGGCTTACCAATTCGCCGCACTCCTCCTGATTTGCTTAATAATGCCTTATTTATAGTATCTTTTCAAGTGTTTTGGATTATGCGTTCCTATAATCTCAAAATATTCTTTAATTTTTGCTTTATCCTCTATTTGAACACACCTGTTATTTCTGATTTTAGGAGATAAACCATTTTTTTGTAAAATATTAAAAACTGATTTTCTTAATTCCGGTGAAGCGCTAGTAAAATTCAGCCGCTTATAATTATATTTTTTGCCATTAATATTATGGCACTCATTAAAAATACTGCCGTCAGTGTCTATCAACCCCCTAACACACACCTTTTCAAATTCCAAGTTTCCTTTAATCCAATTTGGAATATCTAATCCTTGTTTCAATTTATTTCCAATTTTTAATTCTAATTTTTTATTACAAAATTCAACTAATTTTTTTCTAGAAACAGCTATTATCATTACGCGAGCCCTAACCGTATAATAAATTGAGGCATTAACATTAAATAATTTTTTTATTAATTTCTTGATGAAATATCCATATTTTTTGTCATCTATACTATTTGTAGAAATCATTACCTGATTTTGAGTAATCCCTCCGTCACCCATCACGATTCCTGTAAATTCGGCTAATTCTTTTGACAAAGAGGGAATTCTTATATTTTTTATTTTTCCTATATGAATGTCCTTTCTATTTTTTCCTTCTTTTTCCCACCATTCATACCACTTCTTTTTACGATATTCTGGATCTCCTCCAACTCTGCCATATTTTTTAATAGTCGCTAATCCACCATTTTTCGCGCCAAGATTAACATACCAAAAGGGGTCTTTTATAACTACATCTGGCATATTAATATTTGCAATATCGCAAATTTTTTTAAGTTTATCGATGGGCATTGAATATTGCTCCCTCTTCCAATCGTTTAATGTCCTTTCATGTATGTTTATTTTTTTAGCTAACTCAAACCATGAAAGATGTGATTTATTAAACGCATTTAACAAAAATTTAGACTGCCGTCCCTTCGGGAATATTGCTCTTTTTTTATATATCAGCTTAACCATTATTCTATTATATCATAGATGATGAAAATATTACAAGTTGCTTTTTTGCAAATTATATGGTAAAAAAAATGCGGAGGAATCGGATAACGGTATTCCACCGCTCTTGAAAAGCGGCGCCCGCAAGGGCTTGTGGGTTCGAATCCCACTTCCTCCGCCGATCGCCCCCATAGTTCAATGGATAGAATACAAGCTTGCGGAGCTTGGGATGGAAGTTCGAATCTCCCTGGGGGCACAGTAAAGAACTGCAGTAGTTCTTTGAAAACGGATCCTGACACAAAGGAGTAACGGGCAAAAAATCGCAGCATGAAAAGGAGGTGGAAAGATGAAAGAGGCAAAACAGAATCAACAGATTCCAGCCAACCGGTGTTTTGGCGGCAACTGCCCCCAAAAACCAAACCCAGAAAAAGAACAAAAAATAAAGGATGTTCTTTTCACGGCTAGCCAAAAAAGAAGGGCGAATAAGGAAATAAGCCATCTTCTTAAAACTTTTCATGGCACAAGAAAGCTCAGAGAGCTTTTAAGGGCCATGAAACAACGTGGTTATCCAGACTATGTCCTTGCGGTGGCCATAGAAAGAGTAGAAGCAGAAAGGAAACGCGATGAGCTCACATTTGAGGAGATTATGGACTTTGAGGAGTTCAAAGCTTCTCTGGATCAACAAAAGTAACCCCATAGGGCGTCCCGACTTTGTTCGCGGACGCCTGATTTTTTTATTGCTTTATTCCAAGGCCATTGATAATATATAAATATGGACATTTTAAGCCATATTTTAATAGGGAAAATAATTTCTTTTAATAAAACTAAAGTTGCCCAAATATGGGCAATGCTGTTTTCTTTTTTGCCGGATTTAGGCCAGCTGCCTTTTTATTTGGTTTTAGGATATGAAAACGCAAGGCCTTTTTTATTTCCATATAATTCTGATTGGATGGGGGCCAGGGCCACCCACCCATTTTTAACTGCGATGTGGGATATTCCCCACAGCTTTATTTTTTTATTTTTAATTATTCTGCCTGTTATTTTATTTTTCAAAATTCCAAAAATAGCTTTTTTTGCCTACGGACTGCATTTGTTAATTGATATTCCCGCGCACGCAGGAGAGTGGGCAATAAAACTATTTTATCCCTTAAATTTTACGATGTCCGGAATAACAGATGCCTGGGCATGGCCTATTTGGGGCATGGCTTTGTCATGGATAATTTTGATTATTATAATTTTTGCTTTGAAATTTTTAAAAATTAATGGTAAATCTTTCAACTCCAATTGAAGAGCTGCCAAGAGTGGGCGCAGCTTACGCAAAAAGATTAAAAAAATTCGGAATTAAAACAATCCAGGATTTGCTTTTTCATTTTCCCGCAAGATATGACGATTTTTCAGAAATAATAAAAATATCAGCAGCCCGCCACAAACTTGGGCAAACAGCCTGCGCGCAAGGAAAAATTATTGAAATAGAAAACTCGCGCACTAAAAAAAGATGGATGGCCATGACAGAAGCCTCAATAGAAGATGACACAGGCCAGATAAAAGCTGTGTGGTTTAACCAGCCATATATTGCAAAAAGTTTAAAAGAAGATGACTTTGTGTCATTGGCTGGCAAAATAAGCTTGTATAAAGAAGGCCTTTATTTTAACAGCCCAAGCTATGAAAGAATAAATAATTTTGACGAAAATGAAAATTTAACTCACACAGGCAGAATAGTTCCAGTTTACCCTGAAACCCGGGGGATTACTTCAAAATGGCTACGATATATTATAAAGCCTTTGCTTTACAGATTTGCAGAGCAGATACCAGAATCTTTGCCAAAAGAAATCATAAAAAAATATAAATTTTTGGCCATACAAGAAGCAATGTGGCAGTTGCATTTTCCTGAAACATTTGAACATGCGGATGCCGCCAAGGCCCGCTTTTCTTTTGAAGAGCTTTTTTTAATACAACTTAATGTTTTAAAAGAAAAAATAAAATTAAAGCAAAAAAAATCTCCGGCTTGCCCCATGCGAGCTGACTTAATGAAAAAATTTACAAGCTCTTTGCCCTTTAAGCTCACAGATTCCCAAAAAAAATGCGCTTTTGCTATTTTAAAAGATTTGGAAAAATCAGTTCCAATGTCGCGGCTTTTAGAGGGCGACGTGGGCTCTGGAAAAACAGTGGTGGCAACAATGGCAGCTCTCAACACAGCAAAATGCGGCTATCAAACTGCTTTTATGGCGCCAACAGAAATTTTGGCAAAACAGCATTTTAAAACAATTACAGAGCTTCTTTTAAATTTTGATGTAAACGTGGGGCTTTTAACAGGCAAAGATGCAAGGATATTCAAAAAAAATGAGACAATCGAGGTCTCTAAAAAAAGTTTTAATGGAGATTTAGAAAACGGACAATTAAATATAATAATAGGCACGCACGCTTTAATACAAAAAGGAATTGAATTTAAAAATTTGGGCTTGGTTGTTGTAGACGAACAGCACCGCTTTGGAGTTGAGCAGCGCGACAAGCTTATAAAAAATAAAAAATTAGTTCCGCATTTATTATCTATGACAGCCACCCCCATTCCAAGAACTTTGGCATTAACTGTTTATGGAGATTTGGATTTGTCTTTAATAGACGAAATGCCAAAAAACAGAAAAAAAATAAAAACACTGGTTGTAGAGCCAAAAGACAGAAAAGAAGCATACAATTTTATAGAGAAAGAAGTAAATGAAGGAAAGGGGGTTTTTGTAATCTGCCCAAAAATTGAATCTAAAAAACCCGGAGCAAACGGATGTCCGACATCCCACCAAGCCGGTGGGATGTCGGACATCCCACCGGCTTTCGCGCCCCAAAATTATGATTTAAGGTCTATTGCTTTAAACGAAGTAAAAGCCGTAAAAGATGAATACAAAAAACTTTCTGAAGAAATTTTCCCTGATTTAAGAATAACAATGCTCCACGGAAAAATGAAGCCAAAAGAAAAAGAAAGAATAATGTTAGATTTTAAAAAAGGCGAAATTGATATTTTAGTTTCAACTTCTGTTGTAGAAGTTGGCGTTGATGTGCCAAGGGCCACAATAATGATGATAGAGGGCGCTGAAAGATTCGGGCTTTCGCAATTGCACCAATTCCGGGGCAGAGTGGGCAGGTCTGACGTGCAGTCATATTGCTTTTTATTCACCACAGACCCCAGCCAGCTAAACAGAAAAAGATTAAAAGCAATGGTTGATTCTGATAATGGATTTGAGCTTGCCCAAAAAGATTTAGAAATCAGAGGCCCCGGCTCTCTTTACGGCACCCAGCAATGGGGCTTGCCCGATATGGCAATGCAGGGCTTATCAAACATTTTTTTGGTTGAAAAAACAAGAACAGCCGCAAAAGAGCTCTTAGAAAAAGACCCCGAATTAAAAAATTATCCGCTTTTGAAAGAGCGGCTTTTGCAATTTGAAAAAAAAATCCACTTTGAGTAAATTTATTAAGGGCAACGATAGCCGCTGGTTGGAGAACAGCTTAATGTTCCCTTCTTGCCTTCTTTTTTTACTCCCATAGAATCAACGCAAAAAACCGGTTTTTCTTTGTCTGCTGTTATAGTCGTTATCAAGTCGAATTTTGCGCACCAATTGTCTTCGTTTGAATAACATTGTCCAGTGCCGTCTCCATTTATTTCGTCTATTACATCCAAAAATTCCTGCGTTTTTGAGTCGTCGCAAAAATTTGAGTAATCTTCATGCTCTTCATAATTTGTAAGATATGTGCCTCCGTAAGTTGCTAAATTTGCCATGTTTCCCTTTATGGCTGCATTTTTGCCTTTTGCGAGATAAACCATTACATTAGCTGTCACAAAGGTAGATAGAACAATAATAATAACAATGACCACCATTAATTCAATCAATGTAAATCCTTTCAAAAAATTATTTTCATTTTTCATATTTTTATATTATAACATAATTTTTTGACAAAAAACCGAGGCAATGCCCTAAGCCTGTGAATTATCATGGGTTTACTTTTAAAAATTCTTATTCTTTTTAAATAAAAATTTAAAATATGTTTCCCAAACCAACAAAGCAAAAGATAAAATGGTAAAAAATATTCCGAGGTACAATATTATTTTTCCGCAGCCAAACCAGTCGCAAGCTAAATTTATTTTTCCTGAGCTTGCATATGAAGTAATTCCCATATAAGCATAAAAACTTGCCATGCCAAACAAAAAGCCTCTATGATTCCAGCATTCTTTTATGTGATATAAAATAAAAATCAAAACAATAACCGACACAATGTGATGAATGTGCCAGAGTTGCAGAGCTTTTTTGATATCGTAAGAAACAGCCAAGAGCGGAGCGCAAATTATCCAAACTATGGCAGAGGACATTCCAAAACGATTTTTAAAAAGAACAAAAAAGCCCGTCATTATGGCGACAAGCGGGCACACCCATAAATAATCCCACAGGTCTACGTTATTTAAAAATCCAAAAAAATATCCCATTATGCCGGCTGTAATTTGCAAAAGTCCTATAAAATGCCAGTTTTCTGATAAATTTCTTAAAGATAAAAATTTATTCTGCATATGCATATTCAGCGGAGGTCGGGCCTCCGTATTTTTTCTGTTACCCAAAAGCCCATATATTTTCCGAGCATTAAGCGAATCTGGGCGTCCAAAGCCGGCAAAGAGCCAAAAAGAATTAATGTTACGGGCAGTAAAATCCACTGCAAAAATACAGAAGCTTTCCTAAACTTGTTTATGCCTTTTGGCACGGGGGGCAAAAGCAATGTGCTTAAAACAGCAGAAACCAGCATGCCCACCATTGAAATTGTCATAATTCTTCCAGTCAAAATTGGCAGATTAAAAGACAGAACAGTAAAATTAAATTTTACGCCGCCCAATAATATAGGAAGCCATCCTAAAGCAAAAAGCAAAAGCGCGGCTGTTGCCCACGACCAAAATCCGTCTAAAATTGTGTATAAATGCGAAACCTTGCTTAAAAAAGGTATTTTTTTATTCTTTAAAAAACCGAACATTATATAAGGAATTTCATTGCACCCCCATGCCCAACGTTTTTGCTGTTTGTATTGGTTAAGAATTGTGCCCCAAAAATTTTTGGCCATTACGGTGTCCATTGAAACAAAATAATATATGGGCACCACTCTGTAATCCCCGTCATAATAAAGATACGCCTTCCAAAAAATTCTTGAATCGTCTGAAACCACATTTGCCGGATAGCCCACTTCAAAAAAAGCGCTTCCAGGTATTGAATGGGAAGAATATGTTGTAAGCTTTTCTGCCCTTTCTTGCTGTATCATTTGCCAAAAGGTGTTTGATGTAGACACAATCCTGGAAAAAGCAGGGGCTGACCATATATTGTTGTTGTAAATGGGAACTGGCTGGTAGCTTGCCCTTTCAGGATTTTCTTCTGTTAAATAATGCCATGCAAGGCAGGCAAAATACTGGCTGTAAACTTTTGTGTCAATATCAAAAATAGAAACCAAAATGTTTTTATAAGGAATTTTTAATTCGTCAACAAGCTTTTTTACCTCTCTGCCAGCATGCGCCACATTTGAGCCCTTGCCCCCAATCTCGCCTGAAACATTATCTGGGTGCGCAGTAAGCAAAAATTTATAAAACTTGCCAGTATATTCTTTTTCAATTTCTTTTGCAATTTTTTTAGCATTGTCTCCCGCTCTCGCCTCTATGGCCAAAACCACCATTATTTTTTCTTTTGGATAATTTGCAGATTCCAAAGCATCTAAACTTTCTTTTATTATTTGTTTTGACTCCTTGTAACTGGGCAGAATAACTATGTGGTAAACATCTTTCCATGTTATGCCGAGAGAGGATGAGGGCTTTAGTTTTTTAAGCTCTTTTAGCCAGTCTTTTTTCAAATAACTTTTTATCTTAAAATATCCTATAATCTGATGCAAAGAAAAATATATTATCCTAAAAAGATAATAAAAGCAAAAGCATATAATAAAAATTGCAGCCCATGAAGGAAGCAGCCACGAAAGAAGAAAAACTAAAAAAATAGTGCCCAGGCTCAGAATTCCGGGCAAAGTTTCGAATATCCGATAAACTCTTCTTTCTTTTGGATTTTTTAAATCGCTTGCTTTTGAAATATCTAAGTAATCTTTTTTATCCATCTTTTTATTAGGTGGTGGCCCCAACCGGATTTGAACCGGTGTTCTTGGCTTGAAAAGCCAGTGTACTAAACCAGGCTATACGATGGGGCCAATTATAAATTTAAATTCACTTTACCTTAAAAATTGAAATTTTTCAAGTTTTTGGTATAATTTATTCATGAAAATTTTAGCAATAGAAACTTCGTGCGACGACACGGGAATTGCAATTTTGGAGGTAAAAGGAGATAAAAAATCTCCTATTTTTAACGTGCTTTCAAATATAGTTTCTTCACAGATTGAAGTTCACAAAAAATATGGCGGAGTATACCCAGCTTTGGCTAAACGTGAGCATCAAAAAAACCTTGTACCTGCATTAAAATTAGCTTTGCGTAAGGCGAGAATGCTGGAAATTTTTAATTTTCAATTTTCAATTTTCAATCAATTTTCAATGACTAAATTTTCAAAAGTGAAAACAATTTTAGAGCGAGAACCGGAGCTGGAGAAAAAACTTGCGCCATTTTTGCAAAAATATGAAAAACCGGACATTGATTTGATTGCTGTAACAAACGGGCCTGGTTTAGAGCCTTGTTTATGGGTTGGAGTTAATTTTGCCAGAGCTTTATCTTATTTTTGGGATATTCCAATTGTGCCTGTAAATCATATTGAGGGCCATATTCTTGTAAATTTTTTTCAGAATAAAAATATTGAATTCCCTTCTATTGCATTAGTTGTTTCCGGCGGACACACGCAAATAATTTTAATGGAAAAAATTGGAAAGTATAAAATTTTAGGAGAAACAAGAGATGATGCAGCCGGCGAGTGCTTTGACAAATGCGCTAAAATTTTAGGGCTTAACTATCCCGGCGGGCCAGCTGTCGCCGCCATGGCAAAAAAATTCGAAATTCGAAAGAACCCTACGGGGAATCCGCCAGCGGGCGTCAAATCGAAATTCGAAATTCGTTTGCCCAGGCCCATGATAAATACAAAGGACTATGATTTTAGTTTTTCAGGATTAAAAACAGCAGTGCTTTATGCTTGGCAAAAAATAGAACTAACTCTTAACTCGAACGACCGCTCGGAAAGAGAGTTAGCGCAAAAACAAATGTCAGCTGAAATCCAGCAGGCTGTAATTGACGTTTTGCTTAAAAAAACCTTGAAAGCCGCAAAAAATTATAATGCAAAATCTCTGATTTTGGGCGGAGGAGTTTCAGCCAACAAAGAATTACGTCGGCAATTTAAACAAACGTTTAATAACTCAACAGCTGTTGAGTTATTCATTCCGCCACCAGACCTTTCAACAGACAACGCTTTAATGACAGCTGTTGCGGGTTATTTTAGATGCAAAAACAGCAAAACAGGCAACTGGAAAAATCTGAAAGCTAAAGCAAATCTGCGAATTTAATTTGCTGCTGAATTTGCTGCTGAGCTTGCTCAGCAGCAAAAAAAAGCAGAGCAAATCATTTGTTCTGCAAAAGCCCGCTGGGCCTATATTTTTTAAAAGGACTCTAAGTTGCCAGAATTTATGTCCGAAAGAAAACAGACAAGGTAAAATGCGCCGCCAGAAACAAAGAGCAATGTTGCAATTCCCGGATTCGGCAAAAGCCATACGCAAAACACGGAAGCTGAAGCTGTTATGCCAGAATATGGCAAGCGCAAAATTCCATTCCAGCTCAATTTTCCCGCGCAAGGATAGCGCGTATTTGGCTTATGCTCTTTGGCAAGACCAATCATAGCAAAGTCTGCCATAAAAAATATTGATAAAACACAAAAAACCGACCAGTGCCGAAGTTCAAAACGATAAACAGCAACGTGCAGGAAAGCCGCCCATATCAAAGAAACTCCGACTGGGTCTCCCCATGAAAAAGTCCAAAAATCCTTCATGTAGAGGAATTTTTGATTTGTGTTCGGGATAATGGAATTCTGTTCCGGCAGGGTTTTATCAAAAAACTCTGCCAAAAACATAAGCATTATCCAAAATAAATTTCCAGCCACAGCAATAGTATAAAACGTCCAGGAAAATTTCATTTTATGCCCTTTCAAAAAATGTTGTCAAAGAGCTTCAAAATATAAATTACAATATCACAATAAAAATATAGCGTCAACATTTACCCATCGCTAACTTTTGATTATAATAAAGTATTCGCATTTTCGCGTTATTAGCATAAAATTTGTAGATTTGTATTATGCCGTACGAACCAAAAAAAGTTGAAAATAAAATTTATCAGTTCTGGGAAGAGTCTGGCTTTTTTAATCCCGATAAACTGCCCGCCCGTCATAAAAAGCCATACACTATTGTTATTCCCCCGCCGAATGTTACGGGCGAACTTCATATCGGACACGCTCTAAACGCAACAATACAGGATATTTTGATAAGGCAGAAAAGAATGCAGGGGTTTAAAACTTTATGGCTGCCGGGAACAGACCATGCTGGAATTGCAACCCAAAATGTTGTTGAAAAAAAATTGAGGAAAGAGGGAAAAACAAGGTTTGACTTGGGCCGTGAAAAATTTATTGAAGAAGTATGGAAATGGAAAGAAGAATACGGAAATAAAATTTTAAACCAATTTAAAAAACTTGGCTCTTCGTGTGACTGGTCAAGAACAAGGTTTACAATGGACCAGGGGTATTCTGACGCAATCAAAGAAGCTTTTTTGCATTATCATAAAAAAGGCTGGATTTATAAAGGAAAAAGAATTGTTAACTGGTGCAAAAGGTGCGCCACATCGCTTTCTGATTTAGAGCTTGAATATAAAGAAGAAAAAGGAAATTTGTGGTTTATAAAATACCCTGTTAAAGACCCGCCCGCCGGCGAGGCAGGAGGCGGATTTATCACGGTGGCAACAACAAGGCCAGAAACAATGCTGGGCGACACAGCTGTTGCTGTAAACCCAAAAGATAAAAGATATAAAAATTTAATTGGCAAAACAGCTGTCCTGCCTTTGGTAAACAGGGAAATTCCAATAATATCTGACATTTTAATTGATTCTAAATTCGGCACAGGGGCTGTAAAAGTAACGCCAGCCCACGACATAACCGACCAAGCAATCGGAGAAAAGCATAAATTAGAGGCAATACAAGTTATTGATGAAAAAGGAAGAATAATAAACAGTCCTGAAAAACCTGCCCGCAGCGGCTTCGCCACAGGCGATGCAGGCGGGTATAACGGATTGAAAATAGACGAAGCGAGAGAAAAAATTATTGAATATTTAAAATGCCAAAATCTTTTAGAAAAAACAGAAAATTACACCCGCCAAGTGCCAAAATGCTACAGGTGTTCAACAACAGTAGAGCTTATTCCCTCTATGCAATGGTTTTTAAAAATGTCAGAGCTGGCAAAATTAGCTGAAAAGCCTGTAAAAGCTGGAAAAATAAAATTTCACCCTAAAAATTTTGAAAAGCCATATTTTGATTGGCTAAAAAACATAAAAGATTGGTGCATTTCAAGGCAAATTTGGTGGGGCCATAAAATTCCAATAGAAGGAGAAACCGATGTTTTAGACACATGGTTTTCTGCGGCCTTGTGGCCTTTTGCAACTTTGGGCTGGCCCGAAAAAACAAAAGATTTAAAAAATTATTATCCCACTGCTGTTTTGAGCACAGCCAGAGATATTATAAATTTATGGGTTGCCAGAATGATTTTTTCCGGAATGGAATTTATGAAAGAAATCCCCTTCAGCCATGTTTATGTGCACGCCACCGTTTTAACCCGCGACGGCCAAAGAATGTCAAAAAGCTTAGGGACAGGAATTGACCCTGTAAAATTAATTGAGGAGTTCGGAGCTGACGCTGTAAGATTTGGGATTGCCTTCCAAATTATGGGAAACCAGGACATAAAATTTGTCACAGACAATATTTTAATGGGCAAAAAATTCTGCAATAAAATATGGAATGCTTCAAAATTTGTTGAATTAAAAAACGGAAAAGAAAAATATGACGGTAAAAAGCCTTATGCTAAAAATAAAGCTGATAAAGCAATTTTAAAATCATTGGAAAAAACAGAAAAATCAGTTAGCAAGTGCTTGGAAAATTTTGAATTCGGAAAATCAGCCCATATTTTGTATGATTTTTTCTGGCATGATTTTTGCGACAAATACATAGAAGAATCAAAAAAACAGGAATCTGAAAACACAAACAAAATTTTAATGTACGTTTTGTTGGGCTCTATAAAGCTTTTGCACCCGTTTATGCCCTTTATAACAGAAAAAATTTACCAGCAATTGCCCCTGAAAAATAAAAAAGAGTGTATAATGATAGAAGAATGGCTTTAAAAAAATGGACTTCATTATAATTTTATATATTATTTTAGGCATACTGCCGAGCTTAGTCTGGCTTCTGTATTATTTGAGAAAAGACGCGCACCCAGAGCCCAGAAGAATGATTTTAGCTGTATTTTTTTGGGGAGCTTTGTCAACCATCCCTGTGCTTTTTCTGCAATTGGGGCTTAACAAAATTTTAGATTTTTCTTTAAAAAATCTCCAGCTTCCAGCATTAGAAAAAATTCTTGACTTATCATGGAGCTCGCTTAACCCGTCTTATTTGGCTGTTGCTTTAATATATTGGTTTTTGATAATAAGCTTTTCAGAAGAGCTGTTTAAATACCTTGTAATAAGAATAAAAGTCGTTGGCAGCCAGCACTTAGACGAGCCATTAGACGTAATGCTTTATATGGTGGTAGCTGCCTTGGGATTTACTGCTGTAGAAAACATTCTTTATCTATTTTTGCCTGCCAGCCAGCTTTCTCTGGAGCTTTTGATAAACAGAAGCCTTGTTATAAGTTTTACAAGGTTTATAGGAGCCACTTTTTTGCACACTCTGTGCTCAGCCACTGTGGGATATTACATGGCTCTTTCTTTATGCCGGACAAAAAATAAAGCAATGTACATTTTTAGCGGAATGTTTATAGCTGTGGCCTTGCATGGTTTGTATGATTTTTCTATAATGACATTAGAGGGCAGTTTAAAAATTGCTCTGCCGGCTGCAATTTTAATAATACTTGCCTTTCTTGTATTCTCGGAATTTGAAAAGCTTAAAAAATTAAAGAGCGTTTGTCAATTAAGCAAAAAATTAAAAAAATAAAAATCTATGGTAAACAAACCAAGAACTAAGAGTGCGGCTGCGCAAACATTGGAAATTGAAGAAGAAAAAGAAGCGCCATCTGAACCTGCAATTTTTGACCAAGAGGGAGAGCTGGTGATTGATGTTTTTGAAACAGACGTTGATTTTGTTGTTTTAGCTGCCATAGCTGGCATTCAAATTAAAGACATAGACATATCTTTAGAAAAAGATATGATGGTTATAAAAGGCAGCAGGCCAGACCCCCATGAAAATTCTAACAAAAAATACTTTTACCAGGAGTGCTATTGGGGCCCGTTTTCAAGAAAAATAGTTTTGCCTGAAAACATTGATATTGATAAAGCTGACGCTCAAATGGACAAAGGGGTTTTAAGCATTAAAATTCCAAAAATAGAGAACAACGGAAGAAACAAACTGGGAGTAAAAATATCGTAAAATAACAGCAAAAACATAAAAAGCTCTTCATTGTGAAGAGTTTTTTATGTTTTTGTGCGGACGGTGGGAGTCGAACCCACAAGCCTTACGGCATACGGTCCTAAGCCGTACACGTTTGCCAGTTTCGTCACGTCCGCAAATATTTTTTTGCAAATAAAAATTTACGACTAAGTGAGGATGGGAAATTTTTATAATAAATTCTATTCAATAAATTTATTGAATCGGCCATCGCGTATTCAAGAATATAACAACGTGTAGCAGTTTTTAAATATCCTTTTACTTTAAATGGCTCATTCATTCTCTTTATCCAGATAAGAAAATTTTTGCTTGCGGAACAAATTCTTATTCTAAGTTGAGGGTTTTTACTTTCTGGATGTTTGAACGCTCTAATATTGCCATCTCCATCGATACATCCTCTTAAAAAATCGAGAAAATAATCCTTTGGTATTTTTAATACTCCTATTGTTTTTGACTTATGGGGCGTTAAACCAATGTCTAATAAAAATTTATAAAAAGCGACATCGCCAAATTGAATACGAAAATATTTCTTTTCTTTTTCCCCGCCTCTCGCTTTCTTTGAAATTTTATTTTGTAAGTTTAGATAATTTTTAAAAATTTCAACTAAATCCAGATCTTTAGAGGTAAATTCCATATGATGCCCGTCAATAGAAAGATTACCATCGGTTGCCATTAATCCGATTACATAAGCAAACTTTGAAGACCACAAAATTTTTACTTTATTAAGGGGTCGCATAAAACGCTTTATCTAAAATCTTTTTTGTTTCGCCATACCCGCATTCAATTCCTTGCTGCCGGCAGACAGGCGCCACAAGAGCAATTTTTATAATTTATTATATATTTATCGTAAAATATAATTAGTTCACTCGCTCGAAAAAAGGAAAATTGTTTCCTTTTTTCTCACTCATTGCCAATTATAACACAAAAGCCAAGCTTTTTCCAGCTCAGCTAAATATAACAAAATCAGTATAAGCCCAGCATAACACTACCTTTGTTAAAATCTTACTTGCCCTGAAAAATATTACCTAAAATTCCCTTTAGTGATTCGTAGCCTGAATTCGCTAAAATTATTAATATCGTTCCTATTACTGCGGCAATTAAGGCTTTTTTAGCAGTTCCAGTTTTTTCAGGACTTCCAGCGGAAATCAAATATAAAATACCAGCAACGACCCACCCTACAACCACTATTGCTGTTCCTATACTAAGGGCAACTGTTTTCACCCCATCGACCATTTCTGGAAGAGATTGGGTAGCACTAACAATTGTAGGAAATACCGAAACAATCGCTGTCAAAATTAAAAATAATGTTTTTTTATTCACCCCGTTAGAGGTATGTCTTTATATAACTAAAATAGTTATTTTCAGACAACCTATTTATTATATTATGAAGTCCCGTTTTGCCAGCGCAGAAGGAGCTCTAACGGGGTTCATGTGTTTATTTTTATCAAACGCCTCTGAATATGGCGTTTTCAATTATACTGGCAGCTGAAAATGCTAAAATAATTATTACTGTCCCTCCTATAGATGTAAACAAAGCAGTTTTTGCGGTTTTTAACTTACCTGGATCGCCCTGGGCCGCCAAAAACAAAACACCAGTGATAACCCAAAGTATTATTACTATTATGGTTCCAACAGTCCATACTACCCTTGCTACATTTTGCACCATTCCTGTAATGGTTATGCCTTGGGCCAATGCCATAGCGGGCAGAACTAAAACTCCAAGCAAAACTAAAAATAATGTTTTTTTGTTCATCTTTATTCGTCCCCCTCCTAAAAGGAGGGAGACGATTATTTATCTAAAAACTAAACTTATTAAAGCGCGCTTTCTATTATTGCTACTATCGAATACGCAATAATACCCACAACAATTCCAACCACTCCCCACAAGAATGCAGTTCTTGCCAACGCTATTTTTTCAGGGTTTCCGGCTGCTGAAAGGAATAATATGCCAGAAATAACAAAAGCTATTAATGCAATCAATCCAAATATTGTCCAAAGAGGCCTTTTTATGGCATCTACCAATCCTTCGATACTGCCTATAGTTACGCTTGGCTGGGCAAAAGCCACAACTGGCAAAGCCACTAAGGTTAAAAGAATTAAACTTGCTATAATTTTTTTCATTTTTATTTTATAGTTAAAATTCGATTTAAATTAATCGACCTTTTAAAAATATTATTTGTCATTTTAAAACCCATTGTATGGTCTGCACTATTGCAGTTGCCGATATGCCAATTACAATGCCAGCTATCGCATAAAATAAGGCTTTCTTTGCAGTACCCATTTTTTCAGGACTGCCTGCTGAAGTCAAGTAAAGAATGCCAGCCACTATAATCATTATTGTGCCCAATGAACCGATTAAAATGCCTATTCCTCCAGCTATTTTTAATAAAAGCGCTCCAAAATTATCAACATTTAATGGATTAGGAATAATAACAGGAGCCGCAAAAGCAAAACATACAAATCCAAATAAGCCTAAAAGCGCAAATAAAGAAACTATTTTTTTATTCATCATTATCCCATTATATCAAATAAATTGAAAAACAAGGTGTGGATAACTGCCAGTCCCTTTCGGGACTGAAATTTTCAATTTTAAATTATAAATTTTAAATGAAATTATAATGTTTAAATGTTTTAAAATTTAAGAATTTAGTTTTGAATTAAAATTTAAAATTTGTTATTTAAAATTAGTCGCGCAGGCATGCCCCCGAGGCAACATGGTCTTTGTCTTCAAGGCGCATTATTCTCACTCCCTGCGTTGCCCTGCCCAGCAAAGAAATAGATTTTACTCCTGTTCTTATAACCTGGCCTTTTCTTGAAATTACAATTAAATCTTCTTCTTCCAACGGCTCATGCAAAATACATGCCATCATTATGCCTCCTGTTTTTGCTGTTATTTTGGCAGTTTTAACTCCAGACCCTCCTCTGCCCTGCACTTTATACTGGCTTATATCTGTCCTCTTGCCATATCCGTTTTCCATTACAACCAAAAGATATCTTCTTGCGGACTTTTTTCCTGCCTGTCCTGCAGGCAGAGTTTTTGGGTCTTCAAAAACATCTTTGCTTATAACATCCATGCCCACCACTTCATCTTCTTTTTTTAAATTAATGCCCTTGACTCCAGCTGCCGTTCTCCCCATGGGCCGTATATCTTTTTCTTTAAATCTTATCGCAGCCCCGTTTTTAGTGGTTAAAATAATGTCGTCTTCGCCTGTTGTTTTAACAACTTTTTCTAAAGCATCTCCTTTTTCAAGCTTTATTGCAATAATTCCGCTTTTTCTTACATTTTTAAATTCGTCTAAAGCTGTTTTCTTTATTCTGCCCTTTTTTGTAACCATAACAAGATATTTAAATTTTCCTTCCTCTTCTTTTTTAACCGGCACTAAAGACAAAACTTTTTCTTCTGTAGACAAATCCAAAAAGTTTAAAATGCCTCTTCCTCTGGCAACCCTTGTTCCCTCTGGAATTTCATAAACCTGCGTTTGCAGAACCTTGCCAGAATCTGTAAAAAACATCAAATTATCATGTGTTGAGGCGCACAAAAAATGCTCAACAATATCGTCTCCCATTGTTTTCATTCCCATTATTCCTTTTCCTCCCCTCTTTTGAATTTTGTAGGTGGCAGGATTTATTCTTTTGATATATCCGCCGGTTGTAAGGGTGACAATTGTTTCTTCCAAAGGGACCAAATCAACTTCGGTTATTTCTCCTAGTTTGCCTTTTACAACTTTTGTTTTTCTTTGGTCTCCAAACTTTTCTTTCAGCTCCTGAAATTCTTTTTTAATAATCTCTTTTAATTTTTCGGGGCTCTTTAAAATTGCCATCAGCTCCTTTATTCTTTCTAAAATTTCTTTCAGCTCGTCTTCAATCTTTTTTCTTTCAAGGCCGGCTAGAGTCTGCAGCCTCATTTCTAAAATGGCCACTGCCTGTTTTTCAGAAAGCTTAAATTTTTTTATTAAATTCGTTTTTGCCTCTTCTTTGTCGGCTGACTTTTTGATTGTCTTTATGACCTCATCAATATTTTTTAAGGCAATCATTAACCCTTCTAAAATATGCGCCCTGTCCTTTGCTTTTTCAAGTTCAAATTTTGTTCTGCGGGTTACAACTTCTTCTCTGTGTCCAATAAAATATTTTAGCACTTCAGCCAAAGACAAAATTTCAGGCTGTATGCCGTCAACCAAAGCCAGCAAATTCAAATGGAATGTTTTTTGCAGATTCGTGAACTTGTAAAGCCTGTTTAATATCCTGTTTGGCTGGAACCCTCTTTTAATATCAATAATAATTCTCATGCCTTCCCTGTCTGACAAATCTCTGATGTCTTTTATGCCTTCAATTTTCTTTTCAGAAACCAATTTTGCCATTTCTTCAACTAAGCTTGATTTTAAAACTTGATATGGAATTTCTGTAATAACAATTCTTTGCTGGCCGTCTTTTTTCTCCACAATATCTGCTTTCCCGCGTATTAAAATAGAACCCTTGCCCTGTGAATAAGCTGTTATTATCTCTTTTCTATCATAAATTATGCCTCCTGTTGGAAAATCAGGGCCCTGCACAAATTCAAACAAATCTTCTGTTTCGGCCTTTGGATGCAAAAGCATATAAATTAAAGCATCCATTACTTCAGTAAGGTTGTGCGGAGGAATATTTGTTGCCATTCCAACAGCAATTCCTAAACTCCCATTCAAAAGGAGCTGAGGCGCGGGCGACGGGAGAACTGTGGGCTCTTTTGTCATGCCGTCATAATTGTCTACGAAATTTACAGTGTCTTTATCAATATCTTGGAGCATTAACTCGCCGATTTTAGACATTCGGCATTCAGTATAACGGGCCGCTGCAGCCCCATCGCCGTCGATTGAACCAAAATTGCCCTGGCCGTCCACCAAAGTATACCTCATGTTAAAATCTTGCGCCATGCGCACCAAGCTGTCATACACAGCTGTATCTCCGTGCGGATGGTAAGATTTCAAAACTTCACCAACAACAGACATTGACTTTCTGTGTTTTGAAGAAGCCCTTAAACCTGTTTCTCCCATTGCATATAAAATTCTGCGGTGCACAGGCTTTAAGCCGTCTCTTACGTCGGGAAGCGCGCGGGACACAATAACCGACATTGCATAATCAATGTATGATTCTTTCAATTCAGTCACCAACTCCCTTTGAACAATTTTTCCTCCGCCAGCTGGCGAATTCTTTTGTTTTGATTTTTCCTCCGCCATTTTTTAAAAACTTAAAAAGCTTTAAATGTTTTCACAATATCAACTGCCTCCTGCCATCCTAAAGCATCTGTAAATCCATACCAGCGAGGAGGAGTAGCAAAAATATATTTTTTATTCTGGCCAATTCTTTCAGGGCCTATTGGTGCTGCGCTTACTGCAACTCTGCCTTGCAATATTAAATCCCAAACATCCGGGGTTATAATCATTATTGGTATATTTTGCCATGCTTCTCCCGGATTTTTTTTAGCATTCGGGTTTGTAAAAATAATTTTAACACCATAATATTCGCTGGCCGAAGAAGAGCTGTTAATATCCCATGCTCTCCATAAATCGCTAATCACAGAATAACCCTCCCACGAGTCAGGAAAAACTAATTCAAAGCCGTATTCTTCATTTTTATAAGTTTTCCAATCTAAAGTTTCGACTGGCACTTGGTTTATCAAATTATTTATTGCATCTGAGACGTCTGTATCTTGAGTTTCAATATTTGGCAGTTGCACATTTCCCATTTGACTTCCCAAATTTGATAGGGCATTACCGGCCCCTTTTATCCAAAAAAATCCCATCATTAATCCTAAAACAACAACAATTGTCCATAGGACAATTTTTTTGTTTTTGTCAGATAATCCTCTAAGCTTTTCTAAATAAGCGCGGAAATCCATTTTTAAAATTTAAAATTTGTTATTTAAAATTCAGCCATTTATGGCTGTAATACTACTATTTCCATGCCGTCTTTGGACAATGCGCTGGCTTTTACTGTAAGTTTATCTTGCGGAACAACTGAATTTTTTCCCATTGCTTTCAAAAATTTTGAAACATCGTCTATCTCTATTTTAAGTTTTGGCAGGCTATAGTGCATTGGAATTACAATTAAGGGCTCAATCTGAGAAATTATTTTTTGCGCTTCGGTTGAAGAAATTGTATAACCTTGGCCGCCGACAGGAATCATTAAAATATCAATAGAGTCTATTTTCTCTAATTGCTCGTCAGAAAGCTGCTTCTGGCCCAAATCTCCCAAATGGCAAAACCTCATATCTTCTGCCTCTATTGTATAAATTGTATTTTGCCCTTTTTCTTTTCCGTCTTTATCGTCATGAAAAGAAGGTATGCCTTTTATAAAAACATCTTTTACCTCGTATTCTCCAGGGCCTTGTACTAAAAAAGGCTCGCCCTTCACGGCCTTTATATTATTATGGTCGTAATGATTATGGGTTACCAGTAAAATATCAGCTGAAAGATTGGGGAGTTTTAAGCCAACTGAGTCCTCATAAGGGTCAATCACAATGTCAGCTGAATGCCCCTTGGAATTAGAAACTGAAATCTGAAAGCAGGAGTGCCCTGCCCATGAAATTTTTGCCATATTTTATATTAATTTTTTATCTTTGTTCGCTTCGTCAATTTCATTTAGTATTTTTGCTACTTTATTTTTTAAATCAGGAATATCTTCTTTTATTGTTTTCCATAACTTATCTTTATTAACTCCAAAATATTCATGTATTAAAATATTTCTCATTCCAGCCATCTTTTTCCATGCAATTTTAGGATATTTTCTTTTAATTTTTGCAGGAACATGTTTTGTTGCCTCGCCAATTATTTCAAATCTTCTCATAACTGCGTCGTTAACTTGTTCATTAGAACAAAATTTTATTTCAGAAAAACCTCTAGTATATTCTTCTATATTTTTAGCGCTTTCAAGTATATCCTCCAAAAACATTATATAATCTCTATCTTTTTTCATAAAATATTTACATAATAAAAACTTGCTCTCTTAATACCCTGTCTTTTATCCTGGGACGGATAGCGGAGTACTCTACCAAATCTACTTGTTTTTTCAATTTCTCTTCTAAGTCCAGCTTTAGTCCGACAAAATCAAATAAGCTTTTATCGTCTCTTTTATATTCTATCAAAATATCTACATCACTTTTTTTCTTTTCTTCTCCCCTTGCGTACGAACCAAAAATCGCCGCTTTTTTTACATCGTGGCGTTTTAAAATCGGCGTGATTTTCTTTTTTATGTTTTTAATTTTTACAGAATTTCTCATCGGTTATTAATGGGTTATTATATGTTATTTTATTATTTTATCACAAACTGCTTCCGTCTTCAATAGTTGCAAAAATATAAGAATAGTGTATATTAAACATATCATTCTTAATACTGCTGGCCCCGCAGAACGGGGCAAACCTGCAGCAGAACCTCGCCAAGCGGGGGAGACAAATAAACAGGTGTTTTATTTTATAATTTATGAGTATTATTAAAAAAAATAAAGAGTCGGGCAATTCTTTACAGGTAGGCTCGACCATAGAAGGCAAGGTTGTGGCAAGAGACCGCTCGTCTCTTTTTATTGATTTGGGAATTCAAGGTACTGGCATAATATTTGGCAGAGAGTTTTACAGAGCAAAAGACGTCATAAAAAGCCTGACAGCTGGTGACAAAATATATGCAAAAATAATAGAATTAGAAAACGAAGACGGGTATATAGAACTTTCTTTGAGAGACGCCACCAAAGAAATAAGCTGGCAAAAACTTGAAAAAATAAAAAACAGCGGAGAAATTTTAAATGTTAAAATAACCGGCGTAAACAAAGGCGGACTTTTAACCACCCTAGACGGCATACAGGCATTTTTGCCTGTTTCACAACTGGCTCCAGAGCACTATCCAAGAGTGGCTGATGCTGACAAACAAAAGATATTAAAAGAATTGCATAAATTTGTCGGCAAAACAATGGAAGTTAAAATTCTTGATTTATTGGCCCAGGAAAATAAACTGATACTTTCTGAAAAAGCAAAATCAGAAGAAAAATTAAAAGAGATATTAAAAGATTTCAAAAAAGGAGACACCATTGAAGGAGAGATCACCGGCATTGCTGATTTTGGGGCATTTATCAAATTTCCTTTGCCCGCCGAAGCTTTAGCGAAGGAAGGCTCATCCGATGAAGAACCCTCAAAATCTTCGCAGATAGAAGGGTTAATCCATATTTCAGAATTAGACTGGCAATTGGTTGAAAATCCTGCCGAAGTTGTAAAAGTCGGAGAAATTGTAAAAGCTAAAATTATAGACATAAATAATAACCAGGTTTTTCTTTCGTTAAAGGCCTTAAAACAAAATCCGTGGGAAGAAATTGAAAAGCAGTATAAAAAAGGAGACACAATAAAAGGAAAAGTGACAAAGTACTCAACTTTCGGAGCTTTTGTGGAAATTATGCCGAAAATAAGAGGATTGTGCCATATATCAGAATTTAGTTCTAAAGAAGAAATGGAAAAATCTCTTGAAATAGGAAAAACATACGACTTCCAAATTTTATTGATAGAACCAAAAGAACATAGAATGAGCTTAAAATTAGCAAGCCATGGAAAGGAGTAAAATAAAAGAAGAAGAAGTAAAATTTTTAATAGATGAGAGCAAGAAAAATCCCGAGCTTTTCAAAAGGGAAACTTTTATAGACTCCCCCGATTTTCTGGAAAAAATCGGGATTTTTTTTGGAAAAAATAAAAATTTTCCAATGGGATACTTAAAGCTTTGGCCACAGGATTTTATTGTTGAAGAAAAATCAATGTATGGCGCGCTTGAAACCGTGGATTCCGGAAATTTATTCGACAGCGAAAAAAACTTTTCCGAGAACGACCCGACAATTTATGCCACTTTGGTAAAATGCAAACTGCCCACTTTCGAGGCAACCAAAGATCTGGCGCATTTTTTAAAAATTGACCAAAAAAAAATACAATATGCCGGAATAAAAGATACTGATGCAATAACCTCGCAATTAATAAGCATAAGAGGAGCAAATGCAGAAGAAATAAAAAATGCTGCCTCGGCATATTATTTTCTAAAAAATATCTATTCGGGCAAGGGCGTTGTTGAAGTCGGGTCCCTGCGCGGTAACAAATTCACTGTTTTAATAAGAACCGGCTCTGATTTTGATAAAAATCAATTTAAGCAAAATTTAGAGGAAATAAAAAAACAAGGATTTTTTAATTTTTTTTACTTGCAAAGATTTGGAAGTCCGAGATTTATAAACTGGTTTTGGGGGCTTTTAATTTTAAGAGGGGATTATAAAAATGCTGTTTTAAGTTTTTTATGCTCCTGCGGCCAGAGAGAAATACCTTATTTTAAAAATCTGAGAGACGCAATTAAAAAAAATGCAGATAATTGGGATAAAATAGCAGAAATTATGAAGCCGTTTCCATTATCCCTGCAGAACGAAACAAGGGTTGTAAAATATCTTCAAAAAAATCCGGAAGATTTTGTTGGGGCGTTGAATCAAATTCCAGACCAGATACAGCTTTGGGTTTTTGCTTATGCATCTTTGCTTTTTAACAGAAAAATTTCTGAATATATAGAGAATAGCGCATCTTTGCCGGAAAAATTACCACTGATATTAAGCAAAGACAAAAATGACTGGCTTCCATATTATGACTTTCTCAAAGAAGATAAAATTTCTTCTCAGGATTTAAAAAATCTTACGCCATTTTCTGATATACAATGGAAAAAAAGAGAAATAAAAACAAGGGAAAAAGTTGAAATATATAAAACAAAATTTGTGCCAGAAGGCGTAATTTTAAGTTTCTTTTTGTCTAAGGGATGTTATGCCACTGCTTTTTTATCCCATCTTTTTCAGTTAACTACGGGGCTTCCGTCTGAAGATATATCAAATGAAATAATAGATACAAAAGAAATTTTGGGCGGCGGATCTATAAAAAATTTAATAGAAAAATTTAAGGAAGTGACATTTTCAAAATCAGAAGACATTTTCGGAAAATCAGAGTAAAATAAAAGTCCCAACAACAAAGTGAAGTTGGGACATAAGCAATAGCGTCCCGTTCAGCGGGACGCTTTTTGCATGGTCCGCATAAAGCGGATATACTAATAGTCGAGCTCGGGCTCGACATAGGGCTCGGTGGACCACAGTCCGCCATTCAGTCGCAGAACCAGCTCGGGTTGCTTATCAACCTCGCGATGGGACGAATTGATCGTGTGAACAATCCGTCCATCATCTTGCGGAGGATTTGCCCAAACGTGGCAAAAACCCCAGCACGACGAAGACAAGAACTCCAATGTCGTATCAAGTGCCGGCTGGTTGCTGATACTCCTCCCGCCATGGGAAAAATTGATAACCAGCACGCTAATCCAGCGCGTTCCATCACGCCGAGGCCGGATATGGATATCCACGACCTCGTATTCAGCCAGAAGATCCTGGAGCGTCTCGTACAACGAGACATTCTGGATTCCTTCCTTGCCGAATACTGGCACGCCCGAATCCGCGACCTCTTTGCGGATGGCATAGGCCTCACGACCAAACTGCTGGGCATGAGCCACGTGCTTTGCCTCTTTGGCTCCGAAATCCGGATCTTTTTCCGGAATGCCAAGCTCCAGCAACTTGTCCCTCCACTTTCCGTTCAAATTGAACTTGTAGAGGGCCACATCCGGCTTTGGAGCGATTTCGACAGCCTCACCTGCATCCTTGCGTTGTTGGTGTAAAGAACAAAATACCTTCGCTCTCTGGTCTCCGACCCAGTGTCTGCACCGAGCATTCCGTTCTGTCGCTGCTGTGCATGCATATTGCATATGCATACTCCTTTCTGAAAATGGGAAAATTTACATCCACCTATACTTTAATTATATCATATACAAAAAACCTTGTCAATACCAAAGCACTTGACAAATACATAATAACTTTATATGATATAGTCAAATCCAAACAGAAAAAGAAAAGAACCAATACCACACAGAGGAGTATTCTTATGCTCTCGATCCTTGTTGATTTGATGAATCTGCAAAAAGCTGCTGAAAAAATTTCTCTGGAAACTATTATCGGAGAAATTATCCAAAAAGCGCAAAGCAGAGATGAGATTCAGGAGGTCATATTATTCGTTCCGTGCTACCAAAGTTCGGCGCCATGGCAAACGATAAATGAGCTCCAATGCAAATACGGCGTTCAAGTTGTTGCTTGCGCAGTATTAAGGAATGGAGGCAATGCGTGGAAAGACACGGTTGATCTTCAATTCCTTTTGTGGGTTAAAAACCACATGCATCGCAACGTCGGTCCTAACCTTCTGGTTTTTGTAACTGGAGACAGCCATTACATGGTTGCCGCCAGAGAAGCAGAAAAAAAGGACAAGACAGTTGAATTCTGGTTTCTCAAAAAGAGCCCCAATGTCAGCGCAGGGATACGTTACCAGGAAAATTTCCAGGAGATAATCATTGCTCCTGCAAGTAATCCTTCTGGCGAAAATCCATTTTTGGATGCTTTAGGGAAACTTGTTTCCAGCGGCGAAAGCTCACTCGACCAAGAAGACAAGCGAAGGATAAGAATGGTGTCTGACTTTGCAAAAGCAGATATCAAAAACGGACTGACAAGAGAGGGGTTGGCAGAATCCGCCAGTAAAAAACTGGGTTTTGAACTGGCTGATACTAAAATGTTAGTCGAAGCTTTAATGGTTGCAGACATCGCGCGGATTTATCCGGCGATAAACTTAGCCATAAGCCTAGACCGAAGTTCTGATCTTTTGCAGTGGATTTCCAGGATTGATTAAACAAGAAAGGAGGAAAGCACTTTGAAACAATCAAGATGACACAAGTTTTTTTGGAAAGATTAGGATGGTCCTAAATTTCACCAAAGGAACAACCACAGGAAAAAAGGAAAACCAATGTCAAACTCATTCAAAAAAGCCATGGAAGAGGCTAAGCCCATGAGGCAAAATGGCCAGAAACCAGACAAAAAGGGGGATGTGAAGCCCGCAAAGGCCGAACACCAACCTGCCACAACGGCGCGAGACAGGTGGCTTCGAGCCACCAAAGATGTGGCTAGTGCCACCGGTTTACGACAAAAGATCGGCGATGCGAATAGCCTGCTGGATGACCCAGAGTCTGTTCGACAATTCGCAACCATTGTTGGAGAACTGGATGTTCTCGCCGTTTACAAGCTCAGCCTCGAAGTGCTCCCTGGCGGAAAACCGGTGCACTCGTCAGAGAGAGACGTTGAGGAAGCATGGCTCGCAATGTCTTGGGATGACCAAGAAGCAAGGCTTGCCAAATGGCCCGAGGCAGGAAAACTCCTGGAGGCATTCCATTTTTGGAAGAACCAGGAAGAAAACGCTTTTGCCCAGGACTCGTTGTGCAATGTCGTAGGCCGGTTCTATCGGCCTCTTCGGCATGTCAATGCATTCGGGGGACTTAAAAACTTCCTCGAAGAAGCAGTCACTGAGGGGCTCTTGACCAAGGTTTCCAGACCTGACCCAAGGCAAAAAAGCGAATTCGGAGTTTATGTCCCTGGTCAAGACGACCGAGGACCGATTCTTTATCTCCCCAGAAAGGGAGTAAAGCTCGCGGCTGCCGGCTGGATTTTCGTTAAGGAAACGGAAGCCCGCGCCCTCGGAACACAGTCGGCTTTAGATGAACTCCGCGCCAAGGAAACGCCCGGCATTACGCCAGTTAAGATTTCCAACGGCTTTAAAGGATGCATGTTTGTGCAGCTTGGCGCTACGCAAGCCGTTCTGCTGGAGTCTAATAAACAGAGCGGCTGGCCCACAGTCAGAGTCACTGATTCGGTCAATATGAGGCCAGACCAAATCCCCGACGACGAAACAGAGTGGGACGAAAGGTTGCACAAGCCAAGAGGCAACGGCAAATGGGCATGGATCGCCAAGGGTATCGAGGAGTGGAAGAATCGAAGGTCCGCGCTGAAGCGGACTCAGAGGCAGGAAGCGAACGATCGCACTTTGCCCCTGACAAAGCTCGCCACTTTCTCAACTCACTTTGATGACCAGGGTCTGACCCAAATGCTCAAGGGCGAGCCTGGAGTGATGGCAATGTGGGTTGACCATTTTAAGTGGGGAAAAGAGGAACCAAAGAAGGAAGCGTTTTTTGGCGCGGCTATTGAACGTCGGCCAGACGGAACGTTTTTCCTTTTAGAGGTGGTCTCCCGCCATCCCTTTCCGATAAAAAAACTCATCGGCAGCCAGCTTCCGCTGGATGTGGATAAGGAGAAACCGGATGTCCGGCTTCAGCAAATCGCCATCAGAGATGGGGCAGTTTATGCCGGTCTGAAAATGGTCGAGGTTCTGATGAGGCTTCGCCTCCATGCCGAGACTCCGGCAGAAGACCCTTACGACCAGGACAACGTTACCGACAAGGTGGATGAAGTCCAAAAAAACAGCGCGTAGCGCTCTGATGTCATCAAATTAATCGCCATTGCGGCGATTGAACACAAAACGCCCTTGCAGATTTCACTATCTGCAAGGGCGTACTTATTTTATTTTGCTTAAAATTTCAAATAAAATACGTATTGTAATACGTATTAATTTATGGTAAAGTATTAAATATAAAAACATAAAATTATATGATGAATCCGCTTTTGAAAAACTTTATTCTTGTAGTTTTTATACTTCTTTTAATAGGGGCTATTTTCAGTTTTCTTTATTATCCAAGTTCTCCTGTAAACCAGATATCTTTAACCCAGCTTGTTGCTGATATAAACCAAAATAAAATCAAAAAAATTATAACAAACGGAGACAGCCTGTCTATAACTTATATAGACGAAACTGGAGCTGAATCAATGAAAGAGTCTGGCGTAGGAATTGCAGAATCGCTTGATAACCTTGGGGCTAATAAAGATAACTTGCAAAAAATTGAAATTAACATACAGCCGGCTGAAGAAGATTTGTGGTCGTGGCTCACTCCAGTTTTGATTTTTGGCATACTGCCCCTTGTGGTTTTTGGCTGGTTTTTTTGGATGATGCTAAGGCAGGCAAAAACAGGGGCCATGCAGGCCTTTGATTTTACAAAAGCCAGGGCAAGAATTTTTGGAGCTGAAGGCCACGGAAAAGAAAAAATAACTTTTAAAGATGTTGCCGGATTAAAAGAGGCAAAAGAAGAGCTTGTTGAAATTGTTGACTTTTTGAAATTTCCAAAAAAATATCTGGCAATGGGAGCTAAAATCCCAAGAGGAGTTTTGCTTTTAGGGTCAGCTGGCATAGGAAAAACTTTGCTGGCAAGGGCTGTGGCAGGCGAGGCAAATGTGCCGTTTTTCTCAATTTCGGGGTCTGAATTCGTTGAAATGTTTGTGGGGGTAGGGTCAGCCCGCGTAAGGGATTTGTTTTCAACGGCAAAAAGGTCAGCCCCATCAATTATTTTTATTGATGAATTAGACGCTATAGGAAGACACAGGGGAGCTGGAATTGGCGGGGGGCATGACGAAAGAGAACAAACCTTAAACCAGATATTAGTTGAAATGGACGGCTTTGAAAGGGAAACAAATGTGATTATAATGGCGGCCACCAACAGGGGAGACATTTTAGACCCTGCCTTATTAAGGCCCGGCAGATTTGACAGAAAAATTATTTTAGACCCTCCGGATGTAAACGACAGAGAAGAGATATTAAGAATACACTCTAAAGAAAAACCTCTAGACAAAGATGTTAATTTTAGAGAAATTGCAGAACGCACTCCCGGTTTTTCAGGAGCTGATTTGGCGAATGTAGCAAATGAAGCAGCTCTTTTGGCAGCCAGAATAAACAAAACACAAATTAACCAGAAAGAATTTTTAGAGGCAATTGAAAAAGTTCTGTTGGGGCCTGAAAGAAAATCGCATATTTTATCAAAGAAAGAAAAAGAAATTGCGGCTTTCCATGAAGCCGGCCACGCCTTGGTGTCTGCTTTTTCGCCTGAAACAGAGCCTGTAAGAAAAATTTCCATAATAGCAAGAGGCATGGCGGCAGGATACACTTTGCAAATGCCGTCTGAAGAAAGAAAAATGAAAACTAAAAAAGGATTTATTTCAGAGATAGCCACGCTTTTGGGAGGATATACAGCTGAAAAAATAAAATTCGGGGAAATGACCACCGGAGCTTCAAATGATTTAAGCAGGGCATCGGAGCTTGCCAGAAAACTTGTAAAAGAATATGGGATGTCTTCTTTGGGCCCAATTTCATTTGGCGAAAAAGAAGAAATGATTTTTTTGGGAAAAGAAATTTCAGAGCAGAGAAATTATTCTGAAAAAGTTGCTGAAAAAATTGATAAAGAAGTTGATATGATAATAAAAGAAGCCCAACAGCAGGCGGTGGCAATTTTGTCAAAACGCAAAGCATTGCTGGAAAAAGTTGCCAAAAGATTAGTTGAAAAAGAAATAATAGAGCGCGAAGAATTTGAAAAACTAATAAAATAAAAATAGATTGTTCTTTTCAATAATAAGCGGTATAATTGAACTAAGGATTATTAATCAAAAATATAATAATTCAAGGTTCATTTATGGCAAGATTTAAAGATAAAGAAAAAGCTTTAGCTCTTAGAAAACAAGAAATGAGCTACAGCCAAATTAAAAATATTTTAGGAGTAAGCAAAAGCACACTAAGCGGGTGGCTTAAAGATTATCCTTTATCCAAAGAGAGAATAGATGCTCTGCGAGGTAAAAATGAAAAACGGATCGAAAGATATCGTGAGACGAGAAGACGAACAAAAGAAAAAAGATTAAATGAATTTTATCTTGAAGAAAAAGGCAAAGTTTTTCCTTTAACAAATAGAGATTTTTTTATTGCCGGACTCTTTTTATATTGGGGGGAAGGAGCAAAAACATTATCTAAAGAAGTTTCTGTATCCAACACAGACCCGTCAATGATTAATTTTTTTATAGATTGGGCTATTAAATATCTAAAAGTCTCCAAAGAAAAATTATGCATTACATTACATTTATATAATGATATGGACATTGATAAGGAAATAGAATTTTGGTCTAAAAAAATAGACATACCAAAAAATCAATTTAGCAAACCATATATAAAGCAGACTTCTTTAAAATCAATAAATTACAAAAGAGGATTCGGACATGGAACATGCAATGCAAGAATAAATAATGCGCGTCTTTCCGAGAAAGTTTTGATGGCAATAAAATCAATATCAGATAAATATTCAAATGCGGGCCTGTAGCTCAGTGGTAGAGCACCGCCCTTATAAGACGGCCGTCGCAGGTTCGATCCCTGCCAGGCCCACCCACATTGAAATTAATTCGGGCGGTTAGCTCAGTTGGTAGAGCATTTACTTGACGTGTAAAGGGTCATAGGTTCGAGTCCTATACCGCCCACATGGATATAAAAATAATCTACGAAGATAATGATGTTTTGGTTGCTTTTAATTGAGGAATATGATATTCTTAAATCGTGATAAAACATAAAAACAAAAAATATGTTTAATGAATTTATTGAAAAAAAATTAAAATCGGCGCGATATAAAATTCTCAAAGACGGGAGTTATTTTGGCAAAATTCCAGAGGTGCAGGGAGTATGGGCCAACGCTAAAAACTTGGAAGATTGTCGGCAAGAATTGAGAGAAGTTTTAGAAGACTGGTTTCTTCTAAAACTTCAAGCGAGAGAAAAAATACCTGATTTCGAAATTAGAATTGGATGCCGTCATGCTTAAAAATATTTCTTGGCGAAAATTCATTCAGAAATTTAAACGGCTCGGATTTGATGGCCCCTATTCAGGCGGCCGTCATTTGTTTATGATTAAAAAAGAATTAAAAGTTCATATTCCCAATCCTCATCGTAGCGACATTTCAAAACACCTTGTTTCAGAAATTTTAAAACAAGCAGGCATTTCAATTAGCGATTGGGAAAACGCTTGATTAAATGAATGTAAAAATAATCTACGAAGACAATGATGTTTTGGTTGTTGATAAACCTGCTGGAATTGTTGTTTTTCCAGAAGGAGATATAAGTGGAGAAAAAACCTTAATTGATTATCTGGTAGAAAAAAATCCTGAGTTAAAATTAGCCGGTGAAACACCAAGATACGGAATTGCGCATAGATTAGACAAAGACACTTCCGGAATTTTGTTAGTGGCAAAAAACAGCGAGGCCTTGATTTTTTTTCAAAAACAGTTTTCCGCCGTCGCTAAAGCTTTGGCGGACAAGAAAAATAGCCAAACACTTGAAAAAAGCATAGAAAAAAGGTATATTGCATTAGTTGAGGGCGATATAAAAGAAGATAATAGGACAATCCACACTCTAATTGGACGCTCGCCAAAAGACCCAAGAAAACAAAAAGCATATTCTTTAAACGAAGCAAAAACCGGCAGAAGAGAAGCAGTCTCAGAATATAAAGTTTTACAGCGCTTTAAAGACTATACTCTGCTTGAGGTTCAAATAAAAACAGGAAGGCGACACCAGATAAGGTGCCATTTATCTTATTTGCATCACCCGATTGCAGGCGACAAACTATATGGATTTAAAAACTCAAAAACTCCTGAAGGCCTGACAAGGCAATTTCTGCACGCATCATACCTAAAAATCCAATTACCCAATGGAAAAACCGAAGAATTTAAATCGGATTTGCCAGAGGGATTACAAGTAATACTTAAAAACCTAAAAACATAAAATATGGCAAAATTATTAGAACAATTCAATAAATCGCAGTTGAAAAAATTGCCCGAAATAACTACGGGTGATATTATTAAAGTGCACCAAAAAGTAAAAGAAGGGGGTAAAGACTTGCCTGCCGGCAGGCAAGGAAAAATACAAATCTTTGAAGGTTTGGTTATTGCCAAAAAACACGGCAAGGGAATTTCAGCTACAATTACTGTAAGAAAAATTGCAGGCGGGGTGGGCGTTGAAAGGATTTTTCCCATACATTCACCCTTAATAGATAAAATAGAAGTTTTAAGGCACGGAAAAACAAGAAGGGCAAAGCTTTATTATTTAAGAACAGCCAAGGGTAAAAAATCAAAATTAAAAAATAAGGAATTTGCAGAGGTTATAGCCGACGAACCAGAAGAATCACCAGCAGAAGAACCCGCCGAAAATTCTGAAGATAATCAGGCGGGCGAGATGCCAGCAGAGACAGAACAGGAAAAAACAGAATAGCCACAAGAGTAAAATTTGCCCTCGTGATGGAACTTGGTATACATGTACGCTTGAGGTGCGTATGCCGCAAGGCTTGTGGGTTCGAATCCCACCGAGGGCACACTGGGCTCGCCCAGTTTTACGGACGGCTAGCTCAATGGCAGAGCGTCTCGTTTACACCGAGAAGGTTATAGGTTCGAGTCCTATGCCGTCCACCAGCCGGGATAGCTCAGTGGTAGAGCACTTCTCTGAAAAAGAAGGGGTCGAGAGTCCGATTCTCTCTCCCGGCACCAAAAATATTTTGGTTTCTGCAGCTAAAGCGGGCTTGCCCGCCGAAGCTCGCAAGCGTAGGCGGGTGTAGCACAGTGGTAGTGCATCTGGTTGCCAATCAGAGTACGTGGGTCCGATTCCCATCACCCGCTCCACAAAAACGACCCACTAATACGTGTATTTTAAAAGGCTTTAACCATTGACTTTGGGGCTTTTACATGATAAGATTAAGAATACTCCTTTGAGGGAGTTTTTTAATATATGAGTATAAAAAACCTGTTAAAATATATATCTGTTTTAAGAGGAAAAACACTGATACTCGGTTCTGGCGCGGGCGTTATTGCCGGCATATGCCTTTTGGGCGTAGTCATGCCCCAAGCCACAAATGCTGATTTTGAGAATAACGCATACGTTTCTTACGTTACTAAAGTTGACATCCAGACAATAGAAAAAATTGTTAAAACAATAAAGGTTGTTGTTACAGCTTACTCAAGCTGTCCTGAAGAAACAGACGATACGCCCTTTATAACAGCTTCCGGAAAATCGGTTGCTGACGGGGTAGTGGCAAACAACCTGCTTCCTCTTGGAACAAAAATAAGAATCCCTGAATTATACGGAGATAAAGTTTTTGTGGTAGAAGACAGAATGAACAGCAAAAAAAGCGACTATCATGTTGACATATGGCTCCCAAGCAAAACTTTAGCCTTAAACTTCGGCGTGAAAACAGCTGAAATAGAAATCTTAGAAAACTAAATTATACACAAAAAGCCCCTGCCGAAAGGCATAGGGGCTTTTTTGGTTCTTATGCTTCCAAAAATTTTAAAAGATACATTGCTAAAATACCTAAAAATATGATTGCAAAATTTATAAAAGATTTTTTAACGTCGTTTTCTTTTCTTATTTCCGGTATTAAGTCGGATGCGGCAATGTAAATAAATCCTCCGGCGGCAAGAGCCAGCAAATAGTGCGAGATATTCTGGGCAAAGCCCAAAAGATAAAAACCAAAAATGCCCCCTGCAACTGATGTAATAGCTGTTAAAAAATTCAGCATAAGGGCTCTTTTTTTACTTACGCCTCCGTGTATTAAAACTCCAAAATCCCCGATTTCCTGCGGTATCTCGTGCAAAAATATTGCAGCCGTTGAAGCAAAACCTACAGCTGGGCTTACTATAAAACCCGCTGCGATTATTATGCCGTCTATAAAATTGTGTATTGCGTCTCCAATTAAATTCATATAAGCAAACGAGTGGACAGGGCAGTTATCTTTATGGCAATGCCTCCAATGTATGGTTTTTTCTATTATTAAAAATAAAAAAAATCCTAAAAGCACGATTAAAAATGAAATCCCGTTTTCAAATTTTTCAATTGCTTCCGGAAAAAGATGCAAAAATGCCCCGCCCATAAGCCCTCCGATAGAAAGGGAGACCAAATAAAATATTATTTTTTTTAGAACTTCTTCTCTTAGCGCCAGCACAAAAACGCCCGCGAAAGAAACCAAGCTTACTAAAAAAGTAAATAAAATTATTAAAAAAAGAGTTGCCATAAATTAGTTTACACTGAACGCAGTGAAGTGTGCCCAGGGCGGGAGTCGAACCCGCATGAGCTTTCGCTCAAAGGATTTTAAGTCCTTCGTGTATACCATTCCACCACCTGGGCAAAAATTTATTAAATCTGAGGCCTAGGTGGGATTTGCACCCACGTTGGCGCTTTTGCAGAGCGCTCCCTAGCTTCTTGGGTACTAGGCCATTAATATGAATTCCTTAACAATTCAGCTATCTCTAAATTAATTTTTTGTGGAGCCATTTGAAAATACTCACTAAAAATATCAAATTTACGCTTTAAATACAAGCCATCAGAGCAATTTTTATACATAAATCCGAATATTTTTACACTATCTCCCGTTGAATACCTTAATTGAAACGCTCTACTACTATTATAAATTTTGTCGTGATTAATTAATAACTTATTTTTCAATACCTCCGCCAATCCTTGAAGAAAAGCACTGCTGCCAGAAGTAAAAATTGCTGATAATTTTTTGATAATTATGGGCTTAGTAATTCCTTTTGCTTTTTGAAAAAAAGCACAACCATCACCGTCAAAATAACCTCTTATAAAATGGTTTAAACAATCGTCTGGAATATTTTTTGGAAATTTGATTATTAAAGACTTTCTTGGAGTTAGACCAAGTTTGATTAAATCTTCAAATAATTTTTTGCTACCAATTCTGATACGATAAGATTCTGCACTTTCGTAAACTTTACCATTTTGGAACAAAGCTTTTCGACGAGGACGATACTGGATAGGATGACTAGACCCAATAACCTTTTTAATGGATTCTAAAATATCCCTGTCTTTACTCGGAAAAGTTATATACTGGGTTCTTGATGATTTTTTTACATCTTCAATGTCTCCATCAGCATATAAAAAGCCTAAAACATAAGCCATTTCTGGTGACCATTTTTCAAAAAAATCTACTTTAAATTTATAGCGATTGTGTCCTCCACGAGGGTCTAATGAAAACATAAAATTTATATGTTTTCTTCTATTTTACCCTATTTTTCCCCTTTTTTCAATCTTTATTTTCATTCTTGGCTTTGTACAAAAGCTCCTCAATTTTTCCTGCCCTGCTTAAAACTTTATCTTTTACAAACTTAATTCTTGGAACTGGCCTCATTCTCATGGTTTTATTAACTTTTTGCTGGATATCAAAAATGTTTTTATCAAGCATTTTTATCATCTCGTCTGCTTTGTCATCAGGAAACACAGAAATAAAAACCTTTGCCTCAATTAAATTTGCTGTTGTGTCCACGTAAGTTAAAGTAACCAAAACATCAGGAGAATAGGCAAAATCCCTAAAAATAATTTTACTTATCTCTTTTTCTAACAGCGAATTAACTTTTTCAATCCTATTTGACATTATATTATTTATTTGATATTATATTTGTATTCAGCTTTTTGTCAATTTGACCTACTTTCAGGAGAACAAACGTGAAAGTCAACCTACTAAAATGTAATATGTCCGAAATTGGAACATCAAGAGCAACCATTGAATTTGTTGCAGAAAATGACCAAGATATGGAAATTCTACAAAAGTTATACGATGCAAAACTTTTAGACGAAGCTTGGGCTGAAGCAGATGGCAGAGCATGCAAAGGACAAGTTCATCTGAAAGGATTAAATTTGGAAACTTTCTTACCTCCCCACTTGCTACAAACTCCTAACCCCTTATAAACACGAAAAGAATATCCAAGCCTTGGTAGTGATACCTCGGCTTTTTTTTATAGTTCGCCTTTTTTGCGTTCTTCTGTATATGCCTGCAAAATATCTCCTTTTTCAATTTTTACATTTCCTTCAAATAAAATTCCTGCTTCCTGGCCTTTTGACAGCTTATCTATATCTTTTTTGTCTCGCTGGAGGTTTATTATGCGACCTGTCCCAATTTTTTTATCATCACGAAAAATTTCTAATTTCAATCCTTTTTTTAGTTCTCCCTCTGTTATTTTGCCGCCCACAATCTGCCTATTTTTTTCTCCCCAAAAAACCAAAAGAGTTTTTAATTTTCCAATATCTTCTCTTACAACTTCTGCTTCGAGCGTTTTTTCTAAACTTTTTCTTACCTCCTGTATCAGCTCATAAATCACGTTAAATGTCTTGATTCTCAACTTTTTTTCAATGTCTGCCTTCATAAATTTTGAAACAGCCGTGCTCACCTGCACCCTAAACCCTATAATCTGCGCATTAGACATTGAAGCTAACTTCGCATCTGATTCATTTATATCTCCAACTTCTGACTTTAAAATTCTTAAAATAACTTTTTCCTGGGGCAAACTTTTCAACATTCCTTCTATGGCTTCCAATGACCCAAAAACATCTCCTTTCAAAATTATATTTAAAACTTTTTTATCTGGGTCTGAGTCTAAAACAGAAGACCCGATTTCTCTTTTGGGAATTTCCTTTTTTATTTCTTCTTCAGCTGCCTCAACGTTATTATAAGTTTTAAATTTTTCTCCAACAGCCGGCACCTTGTCAAAACCCAAAATAATAACAGGCTTTGAGGGCTGGGCTTCTTCTATTTCTTTTCCCAAAAAATCTTTTATTGATTTTACTTTAGCCAAAGCCAGGTCTGTGGCTATAATATTTTTTTTGCTTAAAATTCCTTTTTTTACTATTGCTGTGGCCACGGGCCCCTTTAACCCATCCATGTATGACTCTATTATCAGGCCTTCGGCCAGCGAGGCTGTATCTGAGCTTAAATCCTGCAAATCAGCCACCAGTAAAATCATTTCCAAAAGCTCGTTTATGCCTGTTTTTTCTTTTGCTGAAATTTCAACGCAAGGCACGTTCCCTCCCATTGATTCTGCAATAACTTCTATTTGCGAGAGCTCTCTCTTTATTTTTTCAGGATTGGCCGATGGCAAGTCTATTTTATTTAGAACAACAATCATTGGAATTTCAGCCCTTTTAATAGCTATTACAGCTTCTTTTGTCTGGGGCTGCACTGACTGGGCAGAATCCACAACAAGCAAAGCAATGTCAGCCACTTCAGTTCCTCTGGCGCGCATTGCAGAAAACGCCTCGTGCCCCGGAGTATCAATAAAGGTTATTGTTTTGCCTTTTTCTTCTACTTCATAGGCTCCGATGTGCTGGGTAATGCCGCCTGATTCTTTTGAGGTAATTTTAAAATCCTTAATTGCTTCCAGCAAAGAAGATTTTCCATGGTCAACATGGCCTAAAACGACCACCACAGGCGGCCTTTTTGTTTCTTTTTTAGTTTTCTTTTCTTTCTTAATCATATTTTAGGATTTTAAATTTCTCGAGCCCATGGCTCGGACTATGGCTTCTTTTTCTTCATTTGACAACAAATAGTCTGATTTTCCATCTTTTACTGCTTTTGCATAAACTCTGTTTCCCTCCTTGATAAAAAGGCTTGAAATTACAAATCCGTTGTTTTTATTGTCCAGCAAAGCAATAGCAAAACTCTGGTTGCCCCCCATATCTGAAAACGGATTAAATCTCACAACTCCTATATTTTGGACTGATTTTTCTGACAGCTTCCGTAAATTTTCAACATCTCCAAAAATTTTTTCTATGCTATCTTCCAGTTTTTTATTTTTTTCAGCATGTGAAAGCAAAACATCTTTTAAATCTTTTATCTTGCCCTTTTCAAGCAGTTTGTCTATGTTTTTATTTGTTTTATAAAAATACCAAACTAAAAATAGGTTTATTAAAAATAAAACTAAAAACACTGCCGCAACTCCCAATAATAATAAAAAATTATCCAGCTGTAAAGCCATTTTAAAACATATAGATTATTTTACCACGCCTCTGCAAAAATGCAATTATCTTATTTTCTATAAGACGTCCCATATCTCAGAGTCTTCAGAACCTAAAACCCATGCAGAAAACCCTCTCAAATTATTTTGTTTCACAATATTAAGCTTGAGTTCAAAGCTTTTTCTGTTTTCGTACCAAATTTTATAGCTTGCGCCCCAAACAGAATAACTCAGCCACGGCGCTCCCAAAAGCCGGTCAAACCCGTATTTGCACAAAAAGTTATCCATTGTGTATTTTACTAAGCTATAATTCCCGCTGGAAACTCTTTTTAAAGTTTTTTGATTCCAACCCCAATAATAAAAGGGGATTCCCATTGATAATTTTTCTGAAGAAATTTTGTCTTTTACATAATTTAAAACCCATTTTGTGTACAGCACAGAAGAGGTGGGCCCGTATGACTTTGGGTCGTCGTAGGTCATTAAGCTTATAAAATCAACTGCATCTGAAATTCTTTTATAGTCAAAAGCTCCGCCCCAATTATAATAAAAATCGCTGTCTTCGTAAGCTGAAGTCCTTGAAACAGCAGCTATGCTCAAAATTAAATTATTTTTATGCAGTTCTTTGGATGTTTTTTCAACAAAGGCTGAATAAAGGTCTTTGTCTTTGTAATTTATATGTTCAAAGTCAAATTGCCAGCCAATGTAATTGTTTTCTTTAGCTAACTCAACCATGCTTGCAATAATCTTGTCTTGCGCCTCGCCAGACAAAAGCAAGTTGTGTATTATTGGCTGCAAAAATTTAGAGTTTACCACCAGGGGCATTACTTTTAAATTATTATCTGCAATAACTTCTTTTAATTCTTTGCTCAAAGACCCGTATAAGTTCAAATCAGATTTTACAGCATAAGCCTGCGGAGCTAAAATATCAATCTTTTTTGCATTTTTTTGTATTATTGGAATAGATATTTCTTCATTTTTCTCTGACAAATAAAAAATCTTCTCCATGCCAAAGGCAGAAACAGGCGTTAAAAACAAAAACAATATTAAAAAGTATATAATTTTTTTCATAATAAATGTTTTTTAATAAAAGCTCTACCAGACCCAGATTTTAAATATTTTTCAAATTCAAATGCTTTGTATTGATTACTAAATGCTATATAAAAATCCAATTCAACAGGCAGTCTATCTTTTGTTGCATCAACTTGTCCTTTTGTATGTCTATTAATTCTGTCTTTTAAATTATTTGTGCAACCCACATAGAAACCATCTTTACATTTTAAACTATAAACGCGTAATACATAAAATTTTAGGCGGATTTATCACGCCGAAGCCACGCCAAAAGGGCGAAGCCCGCCATCGCTTTGTAAAGCAAAGCTTTGGCGTGGCGAAGGCGGAGGGGGTGAGATTCGAACTCACGAGGCCTGTAAAGACCGCGGTTTTCGGGACCGCTCCGTTAAACCACTCCGGCACCCCTCCATAAAATAATAATACTTTATAAATATTGTCCGCGCAACTAAAATGCGGCCAAAGAGCCGCATTTTGAAGGTGATTTAATTAACTATTTTTGATTTCGCAGGGTTGTTTTTTTATCAAAACCTGATGCCAATCATCAAAGTCATAAATATCATGGGCAATAACTCCGGCTACAGCTCCCATAAAAAAGCTTGGCAGATAAAGAAAATCCACAACCCAGACAATCAGTAATAATACAGCTCCCATAATCCAGTGATGAAGATGAAATTTCCACTTTCCGCAGTCTATAAATATAAGGTCAACTTTACCTGATTCAACAAACTTTTTATGATATAATTTACAGGCAAGGTATCCTAAAACCAGTCCAAGACAAAGCAAAGAAGAATAATAAAATGTGGTGGTTAAAACTAAAACTGGCAGGACTTTTTTAACGTTACTTTTACTGTTTTCCGGCATATATTAATGGGTAAACCGCTTATTTCTTCGCAATTTAAGCTTAATAATAAACCTTTCTTAAACTTCCTTAATAGTATCATAAACAAGACCCCCTGTCCATAGTAAAGCATGTCTTTTATACACACCCTAAAACAGCTATTTGGCGGCAAATTTTCGACTATTTTTACCTCATACTAATGCGCAGTATTCTTAAATTAGTCCGAACGCATTTTGGTGGTATTCAAAACCAATTGAAAAGTTTCGCGATAAAGAGAACATAGACCGAAAGATAAAACGCGCCTTCCCACATATGGATTCTTCTCGAAATACCGGAAATGACGAAAAGAAACGTTGCGAGCGCCATTGTTGGAACGCCAATCGCAAAGGTTTGGTTATCTACCGGGAGTATACGAAACAATCCAGGCAAACCTATGACGACTAAAGCATTAAAAACATTTGAGCCGAAAATATTTCCAAGCGCGATTTCTGACTTTTTTTGGAAAGCCGCCTTCGCGGAAACAAGAAGTTCAGGCAAAGAAGTTCCAACAGCCACGGCAGTAATAGCAATAACTCCAGTTGCGATGTTCAACATCGTCGAAAGATTTACTAATGCGTCAATGAGATATTTTGCGCCAAAAACTAAACCAAGAACACCAACAACCAAAAGAATAAAATCTTTTGCAACGAGTTTTGGGCGAGTAAATTCTTCTTTTTTGCGGGTGGCGATATTTTTTCTTCTTTCTTGTCGCGATGGTAAAAATTCAGCAATTTCACCAGAACCCTCTGCGTCTTTGTGCAAAACCGTATAAAGCAGATATACGCCGTAAGTAACAAGCATTAGGATAGATTCGCCAAGAGTAATTTGTTTATCCCATACAATGCCCAAAAGTAAAACCGTGCTAATAGCGAGAAGCGGAAGATCTAAATCTATTAAACTTTTTGTAACTATGAGCCGTTTACCGATGACAGCAGAAACCCCGACGATAAGTAAAATATTTGCGATATTTGACCCTATCGCGTTTGCGGCAACAACATCTGGCACGCCCTTGAATACCGCAACAAAAGAGGAAATAAGCTCCGGAAAAGATGTTCCAACGCCGACAATGGTAACGCCGACAATAAAGGGCGACAAACCGAGAGCGAGTCCTATTTTTTCCGCGCTTGCAATTAACCAATCAGCGCCTTTTACCAACGCCCCCAACGAAACAATAAATATAATTATCCAAAATATGACCATAAAAGTTATTGTTAAGATTTATAAAAATTTTTCTGTTTAAAATTCCTTTCTGGTGCCCCCACCAGGAATCGAACCTGGATTTCAAGTTTAGGAAACTCGCGTCCTATCCGTTGAACGACAGGGGCATATATTTATTATTAATTTAACACATTTTTTACTCTCTCGCAAGATAGCATTATAATATAGATTTTGCTATAATAGCCATAATAATCTTAATAATAAAATAAAAAATGAACTCTTCTATTATAGAAATCGCAAAAAAAGTTTGCCCGGCTGTAATTACTGTTATTGTTTCAAAAGACCTGCCAAAAATTGAAAATTTTTATTCTTTTCCGTTTGGCGGAAAAGAATTTATTATGCCCACTCCAAAATCTGGAAAAGAAAAAGACCAAAAAATGAAAACCCAAAAAACCCAGATAGGAGGAGGCTCGGGATTTATTATTTCAAAGGACGGCTATGTTTTAACCTCAAACCACGTGGTTTCAGACACAACAGCTGACTATACTGTGATTATAAGCCCCAAACACAAGCTTCCTGCAAAAGTTTTATCAAGAAACCCTATAAATGACACAGCTGTCTTAAAAATAGACGGCCAAAATCTTCCCTATATTGAAATGGCAGATTCAAATAAAATACAGCTTGGCGAAGAAGTGGTTGCTGTGGGAAATGCTTTGGGCGAATTTACAGACACTTTGTCAGCTGGCATTGTTTCCGGACTTTCAAGATTTATTACAGCTTTCGGCGGAGTTGACCACCAAATGCAAAACTTAAGAGGTTTGATACAAACAGACGCTGCAATTAATCCCGGAAATTCAGGCGGGCCCTTGGTAAACATGGAAGGCAAAGCAATTGGAATTAATACTGCCATGATAATGGGAGCGCAAAATATAGGATTTGCAATACCTGTAAATTATGCAAAAAAAGATTTGGAAGAAATTAAAAAATACGGCAAAATAATAGTGCCTTTTTTGGGAGTAAAATATGTTTTAATTTCAAAAGAAATGGCAGCCATAAATAAACTGCCAGTAAACGACGGAGCATTGGTTGTAAGAGAAGCGTTAGGCGAGTCGCCTGTTGTAAAAGGGTCCTCGGCCGATAAAGCTGGCATTAAGGAGTGGGATATAATTATAGAATGCAACAACGAAGGAATCACGATTAAAAACCCTTTGGCCCACATTTTGCAAAAATGCAAAATTGGAGGAGAAATAACAATAAAGGTTCTAAGAGACGGCAAAAAGCTTGAGCTAAAAGCAAAACTGGAAGAAAAAGTGTAAATACAAATTTTATTATTATCCTAACAGCTTTTTTTTAAGTTCAGAATAAATAGTTTTTTTTGTAATTAGCTCAAAAATAAAAAGCGGCCAAAAAATAAACAGGTCGATAGAACCTATCAAAGACGTAAAAAAAAATTTTGCGCCTTTGTTTTTATAGGCAGAAACAAAAGCAGAAATTATTACCACTGCAAACCCTATTCTGCCGTACCAGCCCAAAATAAAAGCTAAAATATTTTCCATATATTTTTATTATACCTGAATTTTTTAAAAAAAGACAAGCGCAAAATAATACTGCAATTAAATTTCTAATTTGAATTCAAAACAGCCTCTTTTGTATAAATGCTATTCCGAGAGCCTGCCGTCAAATTCTACCTCGTTGGCTTCGGCCTCAGCTTTTGTGGCTCTTGCAATTCCGTCTTTGTGGTGGGCAGGCGAGTAAATTGTATACATATTCAGCCTTTCAGAGTTTGAGATGTTTATCACATTATGCTGGCTGCCTGCAGGCACCACTATTGCTGCGCCATCTTTAACTTCATACTCGTTTCCGTCAATAATGCATTTTCCCTGGCCTTTTTCAAAGCGGAAAAATTGGTCATTATCTTTATGGACTTCCATGCCAATTTCCTCGTTTGGAGCCAAAGACATTAAAACTAATTGGCTGTGCTTTCCGGTATATAATACTTTGCGAAAATTTTCATTTTCTAAAGTATCTTTTTCTATATTTGAACAAAATCCTTTTGCCATATTTTTAAAAAAAATTAATAATTATAATAGCTTATTATAACTCAAATAACTCATAATATAAACGCCCCATTAAGGGGATTTTGTTAAATGGGGGATCGACGGGAATTGCACCCGCGACGACTCTGCCACAGAGAGTTGTGTTGCTGCTACACCACGATCCCCATATTATTGCTTGCACTGAACGCAGTGAAGTGTGTGCCCTCGAGAGGAATCGAACCTCTATTCTAGGTTTAGAAAACCTATGTTCTATCCATTGAACTACGGGGGCTTCTTACATAAAATATTATCATACTTTTTTCTCTTTGACAATATGAATTTTTTGCATTAGAATATATCATATCGGGGTGTCGTATAGTGGTAGTATAAACGCTTTGGGAGCGTTTGGTCTGAGTTCGATTCTCAGCACCCCGACCAAAAACTAATGCGGGCATGGTGTAGCAGCAGCACGAAACCCTTCCAAGGTTTGAGCACGGGTGCAAATCCCGTTGCCCGCTCCATAAAAACAAAAGCCCCTGTTCAGGGGCTTTTGTTTTTATCTTTATTTATGATAAAATAATATAAGAACAATAAAAATTAAAGATAAACACTTATCTTATGTCAGAAAATTTTAAAGATTTATATCATTTTATAGACTTGGCTAGGGCCAATAGAAAATACCCGGATAATACAGCAAACAATTTAAAGTCTGCCTTAAAAATTTTTGAGAAAGAGCTTAATGCAGACGAGTCAAAATCAATAAGTATGATAGAAAACAGCATAGAAGAGATATTCAGAGATGTTGCTATTGCAAATAAAAACAAAAGCATCTTATCTTTAAACACCTATAAAGCCCGCCTGCTAAAAGTTATAAATGACTACAAAAAATACGGCGTAGATCCTACAAAAATACAAAAGTGGACTCCAAAATTAAGGCCTGCCCGCCATAATGCGCCAGCTTTAGGCGGGAAATCCACAGGGGTGTTAATTAAAAAAGATAAAACAGATAAAGAAAATATAAACATATCTAATTTTATCGACTCTCCTGTGGAAAGCTCCCACAAAATAGAAATTGTTTTAGAATCTGGGGCAAAAGCTGCCCTATCAATCCCCCGCGAATTAAATAAAAGCGATGCCGAAACCATAAAAGCTGTGATAAACTCTTTGACTAAGCTGTAAAACTAAAAGCCGCGGCAATGCCGCGGCTTTTGAACAAATTACCTTGCGTATTCGACTACGCGGGTCTCTCTCATTACTGTCACCTTGATTTCGCCAGGATATTTTAGCTCTTCTTCAATTTTTTCAGCAATCTGCTTTGCTATTTTTGCAGTTCCCAAGTCATCAACCCTGTCAGACCTCACGAACACCCTTATTTCTCTGCCTGCCTGAATAGCATAAGTTTTTTCAACGCCTTCAAACTTGTTTGCGATATCTTCTAAGTCCTTCAGCCTTTGCAAATAGTTTTCCAAAGTGTCTTTCCTTGCCCCGGGACGCGACCCTGAAATTGCGTCAGCAACTTTTACAATTACAGCTTCTAAGGTTTCGGCAGGGTAGTCGTCGTGGTGGGCTTTCATGGCTTTTATAACAGCTTCCGACTCCCCAAATTTTTCTAAAATTTTAATTCCAATGTCAATGTGAGAGCCCTGAACCTGCTGGTCAATTGCCTTTCCTATATCGTGCAAAAGCCCTGCTCTTTTTGCCACCTGGCTGTTGGCTTTTAACTCTTCAGCAATGGCTTCTGCAATCAAAGCTACCTCCATTGAGTGAAGCAAAACATTCTGGCCATAAGATGTTCTGTAATAAAGCCTGCCTAAAATTTGCACCAGCTTGTCGTTTAAGCCAATCACTCCTATATCGTAGGCTGCTTTGTCGCCGGCTTCTTTTATTTTTTGTGCAATTTCTGTTTTTGCCTCTTCAACCTTCTCTTCAATTTTTGCAGGCTGTATTCTGCCGTCTTGTATCAGCTTATCTAAAGCCACTTTTGCAATCTGCCTTCTTATTGGATTAAACCCTGAAATCACAACAGACTCAGGGGTTTCGTCAACAATAAGCTCAACTCCTGTAAGCTTTTCAAAAGCCCTTATATTTCTGCCTTCTTTTCCTATAATCCTGCCTTTTATATCTTCATTCTGAAGCACAATTGTGGTGGTTGTGATTTCTTGCGTTTGGGGCACAGCGCACTTTTGTATGGCAAGCGCCACAATTTCTTTTGCCCTTGCTTGAAGCTTCTCTTGGCCCTTTTCTTCCAGTTTTTTCATTCTTTCTAAAATTTCTTTTTCTTTTTCTATTTCAACAAGCTTCATAAGCTCTTTTTTGGCGTCTTCCCTTGAAAGGTCGGCAACTTTTTCTAATTTATCTTCTGCTTCGCTCCTTAATTTTTCCAAATCTTCCTTTATAAGTTTTAATTTTTCGCCCTTGTCCTGCAAGTCTTTTTCTTTTTGCTCAAAAGAAGAAATTCTTTCGTTTAAAATGCCTTCTCTGTTAAGCAAAACCTGCTGGGCTTTCAAAAACTCTCTTCTTCTTTCATCAATTTCGTTTTGAGCCTTGTCTAAAATGTCAGATGCTTTTGCCTCAGCTTTCTTAATCATTGCAGACGTTTCTTCTTTAACTTCAGCAACTCTTTTCTGCAGTTTTGCCTCCAAGGTTCCTGCTCTTCTTTTCGCTATGTTTTGCCTGATATAATAGCCCAAAATAGAGCCTACTATCAGGCAGAGAGCTATGCCGGCTGTGTAAAAAATAATTTGATTCATAAATAACTAAATTCGAAATTCGAATTTCGAAATTCGAAACTTTAAATTTGTTTCGGATTTCGGATTTCGCGCTTCGGATTTTCTAACAAAATAAGCCCACTTCTCAGTGAGCGCGCACAAAACGTATTTTCAATTTAATTTTTAGAAGATTTTATTTGGTTGCCCCTATAACCTCGTCAATCAAGCCGTATTTCTTTGCCTCTTCAGCTGACAAATAAAAATCCCGGTCGGTGTCTTTTTCCACCTTAGATAACGGCTGGCCTGTGTGTTTTGCCAAAATGCTATTTAGCTTTTCTTTCATTTTTACAATCTGTTTTGCAGTAATCTCAATGTCTGCAGCCTGTCCTTGCATTCCTCCGGCAACCTGGTGCAAAAGTAGTTCTGCATTTGGCAAAGAAAACCTTTTACCTTTTGTGCCTGACGCCAAAATTACAGCTGCCATAGAGGCTGTAAGTCCGATGCATATGGTAGAAACTGGGCATTTTAAATACTGCATTGTATCATAAATTGCCAGTCCTGCTGTAACCGAACCTCCGGGGCTATTAATGTAAAGCTTAATATCTCTTTTTGGGTCTTTTGACGCTAAATAAAGCATCTGGGCTATAACCACATTTGCATTTAAATCAGTAACTGCGCCCGCAAGAAAAATTATACGCTCTTCTAAAAGCCTTGAAAATATATCGTATGCGCGCTCACCGCGCTGTGTTTTTTCTACAATAGTTGGTACTATTGGCATTTAAATTTTTATTAGTATTATTCAGAAAAACTTTCCAATTTTTGGAATACTTTTTCATTATATAACACGCCTTTAGTATACTCTTTTAATTGCTCAATGTCAAACTCATTTTTTGTTGATTTTGATACTTCTTCTTCAACTTCTGCATCTGAAACTTCAATATTTTCTCTTTTGCCAAGCTCTCTTAAAACTAAAAAACCTTTAAGCCGTTTTTCGGCTTCTTTTTGAAAAGTTTGGGTTAATGCTTCTTCTGTTTGTTTTACAGCCGACAAATACTGCTCAAAAGTAATTTTCATATTCTGGGTAACTTTATTTTTTAAATCTTCCATTAGTCTTTGTTTTTCGTAATCTACCATTGATTCTGGCAACTCAACTTTTACTTTTCCTGAAATTTTTTCTAAAATTTCTCCTCTTTTTCTTTGTTTTTCCTGTTCTGTTTTTTCTATTATAATGCCTTCTTTCATGCTTTGTTTTAAAGTAACTAATGTGTCAAAATTACCCATGCCTTTTGCAAACTCATCATTAATTTCAGGCAATTCCATTTTTTGAACTGATTTTAATTTCACTTTAAAAATTTTACCCGCCTGATTGCCCGAAGGGCTTTCGGCGGGCGACTTCTTTTCCCCGCCCAAAGCTTCGGCATTATGGCGGGCAGGCTGCCAATCCATTTCAAATATTTTTTCTTCACCAGCTTTCATTCCAACAATTGCATCTTCAAAGCCTCTTATAAATCCGCCCTCTCCTAAAACAAAGTGGTCGCGCACAGATTTACCGGCATTTATATCTCTATTTTCATAATTTATTTCAACAAAGTCGCCTTTTTCAGCCGGCTCATTTTTTAAAGTCATTTTTGCCCTGCTTTTTTGCAGATATTTTAAGGAATCTTGCACTTCTTCTTCTGTAACAGAGATTTCTTTTCCCGCCGACTGGCGGATAATTTTTTTTGCGATTTCTTTGTAATTTTCTGGTAATTCAACGTCCGGTAGAACAGTAATCACGGCTGTAAAAATAAACGGATTTCCTTTTGCAATTTTTACAATCTTAACTTCCGGCTGGCCTATTGGCTCTAAATTATTATCTTTTACATAATCAGAATAAACATGCCTTACAGCATGGTCGCCAGCTTCCATTAACAAACTTTCCGGCTTTATTTTTTCTTCAACCAATTTATTCGGCGCCTGCCCGGGCCTGAACCCGTCAACTTTTACATGGCTTTTCATATGCGACAAAGCATGCTCAAAATGGCGCTCAAATTCTTCCGAAGTTAATTCGAATGTTATTTCTATCTGTGACTTTTCTAATTTTTTAGATTTTATATCCATAAAGCTAACGCGTTTAATATTAAAAAAGACGCGATTTTAAATTTGCGCCTTCCCAGAAAAGATAAAAACCTTTATGTCAGATCTACTCCTAATTTTTGTTTTATAACATCTTTAACTCTGTTGATATCGGCTCGCATCATCGCGAACTCATCTTCTATATCTGTCATTCTTTTTAAAAAATTATCAAGTGTTGTAGTAAGTTTATCAAATTTTTCACTAAATTTTAAATCCAAAGCTTTGATTTTTTCCTCTAACGAGCTCATTTTTTCATCAACGGCAGTTAAGATAACTGTCGTCTGCTCGCTCAAAAGCTCTTGAATGTCTTTTTTTGTAATTTGTTGCGTTTCTTCTGCCATATTTTTATTGCTTATATTTTTATCTTATCAGCTTAAAATCCATTGTCAATTATACGCATTAAATCACCTATAAATAACTCATCGACAACTGTCGGTGAGTTATTCGAGCTTTAATCGCTCAGACGCATCTGAGCGATTGGATTTAGAGCCGAAAAAGGTACCTGACCCCTTTATCTTTGACCCCTTTATCTTACACTATTAAAATTTTTTTCATAGATTTTATTTTTTAATTTTAATAATAATTACCTAATTATACCACAACTTTTAACGGCTCACCCTCAAACAGGTTGAGCCGTTGGATTAAAAAGAATGGTGGCTGACCCCATTTACACAATGTAATGCTCAAATTCTTCCGAAGTCAGTTCAAAAGTTAATTCTATCTGTGACTTTTCTATTTTCTTTTGTGTAGCTTTCATAATATATATTTATTTTAATATTAAAAAAAGACGCGATTTAAAATTTGCGCCTTCCCAGAAAAGACAAAAAATTAATATTCTAATTTTATCCCAAGCTTTTCAGCGATCTGTAAAAGCCACTTATCGTGCCGATTAACTTTTTCAGATAGCATGGTCATTTCCTGAAAATAAGTGTCAGCTTTTGTTGCATAAGCGTCAACCGATGCCTGAAGATTGCTGAAATCTTTTCTATATTCATCTCTAAAGTTTTCAAAATCAAGCTTTGTGATAAAAACTTCTTCCTGCGCCTTTATTAATTTTTGTATATCTTCGTTATCCAACATATTTAATTTGTTTCAACTTTATTTTTTTCTGGTTTTATAAATTTATGCTTCTTCAAAAAATTTATAATTGGCAAACCACATTTGTCGCACAATTCGGCTTTTGACCAATATCCAAATCCAGCCGTTATCGGCTTCTCTTTAATTTCTTTTTTACACAGATCGCACTTTACAATGTTCATATGCTTTTATCTTACCAGCTTAAAACCCATTGTCAATTATACGCATTAAATCATCTATAAATAACTCATCGACAACTGTCGGTGAGTTATTCGAGCTTTAATCGCTCAGACGCGTCTGAACGATTGGATTTAGAGCTGAAAAAGGTACCCGCCCCTTTTATCTTCTTTTATCTTTTATGCATCAACTAAAAAATAAAGCTTTGAAAATAAGAAAAAATAAAACAACGACAACAGCTATTGTGGTATAAATCCATATTCTTTTTTGGGCTGGTTGATTTTCGTGACGATCTGAGAACGAACCGATTAGATATCCTATAAAAAAATAAATTAAAAGATTTATAATAACTACACCAATAAAACTAGACCAATTATCACAACCCATAAAACTTGATGGATGACAATATTCTTCTGCAAAAGAACTTCCAAAAACAGCAAAAAAATATGGGGAAAGAAGAACGCCAATAATACTTATTAATAATGAGATTAATACAAGTATAGCTGGTGCCGTGGGTATTAAATCTATTTTGAGAGATTGCAACCCAAGACTTACGGGTATTATATAAAAAGCAACGATAGCTATAACTAAATAAATAGACGCCGTAATTAATCCGAACTTTAAGGATTTTTTCATAAAATTACATTTTTAATAATAATTACCTAATTATACCACAATTTTAACGGCTCAACCTGTTTTAAGTTGAGCCGTTGGATTTAGAGCTGAAAAAGGCTCCTGCCCCCATTTAACATTTAACACATTTAACACAAAGGAGGGTTATTTTTCGTATCTTTTGTCTATTTTTTCCATTTTTTTCTCCAAAGCTTTTTCAATATCAACATTCATAGCATTTGCAAGCAACAAACTTGTAATAATAACATCGGCAAATTCTTCTGCTAAATTGCCTTCTACAATATTATCTAATTTATCTTTTCTTTGCATAGAATTATATGCTAAAACTTCATCACATAGCTCACCAAACTCTTCTGCCAGCTTCACCGTTCTGGCAAGTATACGTTTTTCTTCGTCAGGATAATTTCCATATCTGTTTCTCAACCTTTCATCTTCCTTTTTTATAAAACTTATTAAATCTTTAAACTCCATAAATTTATTTTTTATATTAAAAAATTAATAAAACTTTACGCCCCGTCCCGATTTTATCGAGGACGGGGCGATTAAATTAAACTAGAAATGGAATAATTAGTAATGCAACTATATTGAGAACTTTAATCATTGGGTTTATTGCTGGTCCCGCTGTGTCTTTATATGGGTCGCCCACTGTGTCGCCGGTAACGGCTGCTTGATGGGCAAAACTTCCTTTGCCTCCGTAAGCTCCGCCCTCAATGTATTTTTTGGCATTGTCCCAGGCGGCTCCGCCGGTTGTCATTGAAATTCCAACAAACAATCCTGTAACTATGCTTCCAATTAATAATCCGCCCAAAGCTTCAACTCCCAAAAATACTCCAACTAAAATTGGCGCTAAAATAGGAATTAAAGCCGGCAACAACATTTCTTTAATGGCTGACTTTGTAACAATATCAACGCATTTTCCGTATTCTGGTTTTCCTGTTCCTTCCATTAAGCCCGGAATTTGTTTAAACTGCCTTCTTACTTCTTCTACAACTTTTCCTGCTGTTTTTCCGACAGCTCCCATTAAAAACGATGCAAACAAATAGGGGAGCAGTCCGCCAATTAAAAGCCCTGCAATAACTTTTGAATTATCTAAAGAAAAACTTACAGCTCCGTTTATGCTTGCTTCCTGCGAATAAGCTGCAAACAAAACTAAGGCCGCTAGGCCAGCCGAAGCAATTGCATATCCTTTTGTTACAGCTTTTGTTGTGTTTCCAACTGCGTCCAATGCATCTGTAATTTTTCTTACTTCTTCTGGCATTCCTGACATTTCTGCAATTCCGCCGGCGTTGTCTGTTATGGGCCCGTATGCGTCAACTCCCACAACAATTCCAGAAACCGAAAGCATTGCCATTACAGCTAACGCCACTCCGTAAATTCCGGCAAACCAAAAACTTATAATAGTTCCAAAAGCAATTAATAAAACAGGCATGGCTGTTGACTGCATTCCCAGCCCCAAGCCCCTAATTATATTTGTTGCGTGCCCTGTTTCTGACGCTTTAGCAATTGATTTTACCGGGCCGTAACTTTTTGAAGTGTAATATTCTGTGATAACAAACATTCCTCCGGCAATTGCCAAACCAACCAAGCATGCAAAGTACAAATTATTTGTTGCAATTGCCTGGCCTGCCATTAATTTTAAAATTACAGGATAAAATCCGATTGCTGACAAAATTACAGAAGCCGCAATTCCTTTGTACATAGCCCCCATAATTGACTGCGTTTCTTGCCCGCCTAAATTTTTTCTAAAAATTTTGGTGGGTGAACCCAATTTTACAAAATAACTGCCCACAATTGAGGTTAAAATTGAAACAGCTCCCAAAACTAAAGGAAGTAAAACAAATTGGGGCGAGGCTGGAAATAACAAACCTCCCAAAATCATTGTGGCTACTGTTGTTACGGCGTAAGTTTCAAAAATGTCAGCTGCCATTCCTGCGCAATCTCCAACGTTGTCGCCAACCTGGTCAGCTATTACAGCCGGGTTTCTTGGGTCGTCTTCGGGAATTCCCTTTTCAACTTTTCCAACCAAGTCAGCTCCCACGTCAGCTGCTTTTGTGTAAATGCCACCGCCAACTCTTGCAAAAACCGAAATTAACGAAGCCCCAAATCCCAAAGCCACCAATCCTTCCATTCCGGTTAAAAGGTAATAAACCGAAACAGCCAAAAGCCCCAAGCTCACAACCATTAAGCCTGTAATTAATCCTCCTTTAAAAGAAATGTCTAAAGCTTTTACCATTCCTTTTTTTGCTGACTCGGCAACTCTTGTGTTTGCCTGTGTTGAAACAATCATTCCAATAAATCCCGAAACTCCCGACAATACGGCTCCCAATAAAAATCCTATTGCAATTTTCCAGCCCAAAAAGAAAAGTAAAATAAATAAAACAACTCCAACTATGGAAATTGTTTTATACTGCCTTTTCAAATACGACATAGCTCCTTCCTGAACAGCCAAAGTAATTTCAACTGCCTTGCCTCCCGCAACCGGGGCTTTTCTAATTTGCATTACCAAAAACCAAACATAGGCAATTGCAAACAGCGAAATAATTATCGGATAATATATTAACTGCATAATTTTTCTTTTTAATTATTTTTTATTCTTTTTCAGATTTTTCTTCGGCAGGGGATTCTTCTGTTTTTTCTTCTGATTCTTCAGAAGCTTCTTTTTTAGATTTTTTTGTTTTTTTGGCTTTCTTCGGTTTTTTCCCTAGGTCGCCTTCGGCGTCGGCGGGTTCTGCTGGAGTTTCACTTGTTTTAATGTCTATTTTCCAGCCGGTTAAATTGGCTGCGAGGCGGACATTTCTGCCGTCTTTGCCAATGGCTAAACTCAACTGGTCTTCTGGCACAAAAACAACAGCTGTATTTTTCTCTCCAACTTTTACTTCAACAATTTTAGCCGGAGCCAGAGCATTTGCAATAAATTTTTCCGGCTTTTCCTGCCATTGTATCACATCAATCTTTTCTCCGCCAAGCTCATTAATTACTGCCATAATTCTTGTGCCTCTTTGCCCAACGCAAGCGCCAATGGGGTCAACTCCTTCTTCTTCTGAAACAACTGCAATTTTTGTGCGAAAACCGGGCTCTCTGGCAATTGATTTTATGACAACTGTGCCAGAAGCAATTTCAGGCACTTCAAGCTCAAATAATTTTGAAATTAGTTTTGGATAAGCTCTTGAAAGCATAACAACAGAGCCTTTTGGGGTGTCTTCAACTTTTAAGATATAAAGTTTTAATCTTTGGCTGGGCCTATAAAATTCCCCTGGAATTTGCTCTTCTCTGCTTAAAATTCCCAAAGTTTTTCCAATATCAATAAAAACCGTGTGGCCCTCAACTCTCTGCACAATGCCCGAAATTATTTCGCCCTCTCTTGAGCGGTATTCTATGGAAATTGTTTCTTTTTCTGCCTCTCTGATTTTCTGTAAAATAACCTGCTTTGCTGTTTGGGCGGCAATTCTGCCATAATCCTGTTTTGACACCAAAGGAATTTCTATTTCTTCTCCAATTTTAATTTTAGGATAATCTTTTTTGGCGTCTTCTGCCATTATGTGTTTTTCTCCGTTAAAAACAAACTTTTTAGGCGCTTCGCCCTCGCGGACTTCTTCTGCATCTTTTCCCGCCGCAGCGGGATCCCGCCCATGGCGGGACATCTCTTCAATTTCTTCTTCTGTATAAAGCATTGATTTATCTACAACCAGCTTTACCTGCCAAAACTTGCAGTCTCCTGAGACCGGGTTAAATTTTGCCTTAATTTTCTGGCCTTTTTTGCCATAATCTTTTTTGTAGGCCGTAGCAATGGCAGCCTCAATTGTTTCTATAATTTTTTCAGGCGAAATTCCTCTTTGCTCGGCAATCTGCCCCAAAGCGCCTTTAAATGATTTTATATCCATAAAAATTAATTTCAATTTTAAATTTTCAATTTTAAATGAATGCTTAAATTTTTAAATGTTTTAAACATTTTGGCATTTGAATTTGATTTAAAATTTAAAATTTGTTATTTAAAATTTTCAAAAAAATATGCCCGCGGTCAGACGGACATTGCTTTCTATCGTTTAATTATTATATTAGTTTACCAAAACAAAAACCCCTTGTCAACCTCACACCTTAAGCTGAAATAATGTTTTCGTGGTGGGTAAGCCTGGAGACTGTGTGGTTTGGGTTTAAAACAATGCAAATAGCATCAATTCTTGCAGGACCCTGCCAATTTTTAAAAGCTGAATATGATTTAGCATTTTGCAAAACTTTCCAGAGTTTTTGCTTGTTAAGGGTGTCTTCAGGGCTGCCAAAACTTTCGCCCACCTTTGTCCTAACTTCCACAAACACCAGCTTTTTTTTAGAAAACAAACCGTCAGATTTTTCTGCCACCAAATCAATTTCAGCATATTTTGTCCTGTAATTTTGCTCTAAAATTTTATAACCTTGGTTTTTCAAATACTCTCTTGCCAAATCTTCCCCGATTTTTCCTACAAAATTATGTTGTGCCATAGTTTATTAATTCTATTTCTCTTTTATTTTCGTCAATAAATTTAAAATTTATCAAGATTGCGTTTTTAGGCAAAATACCTTTAATGCGCTCGGGCCATTCTACAGCTACAATGTTTTTTGGATTTAAAATTATTTTCTTAAAGCCTAATTCTAAAATATCTTTCTCATTTTTGAGCCTATAACAATCAATATGATAAAAATTTTCAAACTTGGAATTTGCTGGAATTTTAAATCTTTTCATTATCACAAAAGTCGGGCTTAAAATTTTTTCTTTAATTTTTAATCCTTTTGCAAACCCCTGCGCAAAGCTGGTTTTTCCAGAGCCAAGCTCTCCCTGCAAACCCAAAACCACAGCTGCGCTAACTGGCGGCATGCTTAAAATCTTTTTAGCCAATTCCTTGCCTAATTTTTGAGTTTCTTTAAAATTTTTCGTTGTATATTTATTCTCCACAGGGCAAAGGGTTGATTTATTTTTTAAAATCGAATAGGGTATAGTAAGTATTTTATGACTAAAAGCTATGACAGACAACTTGCAAGAAGCTAAAAACCTGATAAGCAATTCAAAAAACATTTACATTGTCTCGCAGGAAGAGCCAGAGGCTTTTGCCTGTTCTTTGGCTCTTTTTTATACTTTAAAAGAATTAAGCAAAAATGTAAACTTAATTATAGGCGAACTGCCTGAAAACCTCAAATTTTTAGCCCCGTCTTTAGACTTTGTTTCTTACCCTAAAAATTTTGTAATTTCAATACCAAACAGAATTGCAGACATTTCCCAAATTTATTACGAAAAGAATGATAACGATTTAAAAATACATCTGACTTTAGACAAGGGAATAATAAAAAAAGACGATGCATCTTTTTATTTTTCAGAGCCAAAACCGGATTTAATTATAACCTTGGGCGTAAAAGACTACAAAACTCAGCTGAAAGACAAAATGGATTCTTTTGGGTTTTTGCTCGATTCTCCTATACTAAACATTGACAGCGGCGAGACAGATAATAAAAATTTTGGTAAAATTAACTTATTAAGCAGCCAGCCTATTGCAAAAACAACAACAGACCTCATTAAAAGCATTTCTGACAATCCTATAAAAAAGGAGGCTGTTGAATGCCTTTTAACAGGGCTTGTAATTTGCACTGAAAATTTTAAAAACTCCAAAGTGACTGCAGATATTTTTGAACTGGCCGGCAGCTTGATGAAGCAAGGGGCCTCTTTTAAAAAAATCATAGAAAATATTTACAAATAAATGCGATGCCAATATGCAAATGCATACTAATTATGCAAATAAATAAAATTAGTATCATTAGAATGAATTAGCATATTAGTATCGCACTTAGCGAAGCGCATGCCTGAAATAAAAAAAATATTAGGGTCCGTAGCAATTTCAAAAAAAATAATTGATGAACTGAACTTAGAGGCAAAAAACATAGCAGGCTATAAAAAGAAGATTGACGAATACATGGGCCAGGATGTTACTTCATTTTTAGAAGTTATTTTGTTTGGCGCAATACTTCTGGATGCTTCTGACATCCATATAGAGCCGCAGGAACAAAACGCAAGGCTGAGAATAAGATTAGACGGCATCTTACAGGATGTTGTTTTTTTTGACCATCAAACCCGCCATCATTTGCTTTCGCGTTTAAAGCTTTTGTCAAAATTAAAGTTAAATATCACAGACAAGCCCCAAGACGGCAGATTTTCAATAGAAAGCGGAGGCCAGCTGATAGAAATAAGAACTTCCTCTTTGCCGGCAGAATACGGAGAATCAATTGTAATGAGAGTTTTAAACCCAAAAAATTTAATTGCTTTAGACGACCTAGGTTTGAGAAAAGACCTTTTAAAAACTTTTGAAAAAGAAATTAAAAAGCCAAATGGAATGATAATTGTAACAGGCCCCACGGGCTCTGGAAAAACAACCACTCTTTACGCATTTTTAAAAAAAATACAAAACCCAGAAATTAAAATTATAACAATTGAAGACCCTATTGAATACCATTTAAAAGGGGTTTCCCAAACCCAAGTTTCTCCTGAAAAAGGATATACATTTGCTGAAGGATTAAAATCAATTGTAAGGCAGGACCCTGATGTGATACTGGTTGGCGAAATAAGAGACCTTGAGACAGCTAAAATTGCCCTACAAGCAGCTTTAACGGGCCATCTAGTGCTTTCCACCTTGCACACAAATGATGCAGCAGGAACAATACCAAGGCTTGTAGATTTAGGAGCTAATGCTTCTTCTGTGGCGCCCGCCTTGAAAATGGCAGTTGCCCAAAGGCTTGTAAGAAAAGTGTGTAAAAAATGCTCAACATTATCAAAGCCAACAGAAAAGGAATTGTCAGAAATTAAAAAAGGATTAAAAAGCCTGCCATCTGCAATAAAAATTCCCGATTTAGATAAAGCGCAAATTGCAAGAGTCAAAGAAGGAGGTTGCGAGGCCTGCAATTTTACAGGCTATAAGGGCAGGCAAGGGCTGTTTGAAGCATTTTTGGTAAACTCTAAAATGGAAAAATTTATTTTAACCAACCCGCCTGTTTCTTCTGTAAGAGAGCTTGCTGTAAAAAGCGGCATGGCAACAATGTACCAGTCAGGGTTAATAGATGTTGTAAACGGAATCACAACTTTAGATGAAGTTTTAAGAGTCGTCGAAGAAGACGAAGAACAGGCAAGCCCCGTCATTGCGAGCGAGTCAAAGTAATCTTAATTTTTTGAAATGGAAAAGCCGAAAGTAAAAATATACATTGACGGAGCAAATATGTTTTACACTCAAAAAAGATTGGGTTGGTTCATTGATTGGAAAAAAGTTAAAAATTATATTGAACAAGAAAAAAATGTAATAGAGTGGCGATATTATGTGGGTGTTAAAGATAATGATGAGAAAATGCTAAAGTATTTAAAATATCTAAATTTGGTTGGTTTTAATACAATAACTAAACCCCTGAAAAAGATTAAAATTGGCGATAGTGAAATTATTCCCCAAAATTCAGAAAGAAGCTTTATTTATAAAGCGAACTTTGATGTAGAAATGACGACGGATATTTTATTAGAAAAGTTTAAATTAGACGAAATTATTATATTTAGCGGGGATAGCGATTTTAGATATTTGGTTAAAAAATTAAAAGACGCCGGATTAAAGGTTGTCGTATTTTCTTCAAGAAAAACAATTTCTTGGGAATTAAAAATTGAGTGCGCAAAAGTTATTTATTTTGAAGGCGCAAAAGATAAAATAATGAGAGAATAAAAAACCCACCCCAGCTTTCGCCGAGGTGGTTCTGTTAAACTAACTTTAGTATAGCAAGTTGAAACCAGATGTCAATAGATCGTAAAAAAAAGCGGCTCTAGAGTTGGAGGTAGCTTTATGTCTGGGACATAAACAAAGATTTGTCCGAGGAATATCCGAGCCGGAGCAAGGATACCCGAAGCTGGGACAAACCCAAAAATTTACCTCCAACTCTAGAGCCGCTTCGCCTATATTGCTCAATACGTATTTTAGATATATTTCATCAATATTTTTCAGTGTAGCATTTTTTAGTGTATATGTCAAGTATCCTAAATAAAAAACCGGAGAGGGAAGATGAGGTTTTAGATTCCGCTTTAAGGCCAAAAAAATGGTCAGATTATGTTGGGCAAGACAAAATTAAAGAAAATATAAGAATTATTATAACAGCCGCAAAGCAAAGAAGCCAGAGCCCAGACCATTTATTATTTTATGGCAATTCTGGGTTAGGAAAAACCACTTTAGCCTATCTCGTGGCCCAAGAAATGGGAAAAGAAATAAGAATCACGGCTGGCCCTGCAATTGAAAGGGCCGGAGATTTAGCGGCAATTTTAACAAATTTGTCAGAGGGCGATGTCTTGTTTTTAGATGAAATACATAGAGTGGGCGCAACGGTTGAAGAATATCTTTATCCTGCAATGGAAGACTATAAACTGAATTTAATTTTGGGCAAAGGGCCTATGGCCCGCACAATGGAATTAAAACTTCCTAAATTTACCTTAATAGGAGCCACCACAAGGCCTGCTTTGCTGTCTTCTCCTTTGAGAAACCGCTTTGGCGCAATTTTCCAGCTCAATTTTTATACACCAGAGGATATGGAAAAAATAATTAAAAGGTCCTCGGACCTTTTGAAAATAAAAATTGAGCCAGAAGCTTTAAAAATAATTTCAAACCGCTCTCGCTTCACCCCAAGAGTTGCCAACAGACTTTTAAAAAGAGTAAGAGATTTTGCCCAAGTGCAAGGCAACGGCCTTGTCACAAAAGAAATTGCAGAGCATGCATTAAATTTTTTGGAAGTAGACAAAATGGGTTTGGAGTCCGGAGACAGAAAAATTTTGCTTGCTTTAATTGAAAAATTCAATGGCGGGCCTGTGGGCCTGCAATCGCTGGCTGCAGCTTCCATGGAAGAAGAGGGCACTATTTTAGATATTTACGAGCCCTATTTAATGCAATGCGGGTTTATAGAGCGCACCCCCAAAGGCCGCATCGCCTCTCGCTTAGCCTACGAACACTTAGGTTTATTGCATATGCGAAAACAACTGATATAATGAAAAAATATTTTATATTTTTATTTTGGCTTGCCTTTTTTCCAGCCCTTGCCTTTGCATCAGAAAAAGTAGACATTAACACGGCTTTGTTAGAGCAATTAGACCAGATAACAAACGTGGGGCCGATAACTGCGCAAAAAATAATTAATGCAAGGCCTTATTCTTCGCTTGATGACTTGCTAAAGGTTAATGGGATAGGACAAAAAACTTTAGACAAAATAAAAGAGCAAGGCATAGCTTGCGTTAATTGCGGAGCAAGCAACGAGGAGGCCCGACCTCCTGAGCCCGCCGCAGCAGCGGCGGGCGAAACTGCAGTTTCAAGTTCTGGGGAGGTCGGGCCTCCAATTAGCTATCCTGCGGGAGTTTTTATTAACGAGGTTTTGGCGAATGCCGAAGGCCCGGACGAAGAAAACGAATTTATTGAGCTTTATAATTCAAATAATTTTGAAATTGATTTGTCTGGCTGGAAAATATCAGATTCTGCTGGCAGTATAACAAATTATATTTTTCCAAATGATAAAAAAATGGGGCCTTTTGGATTTTTGGCGCTTAAAAGGCCTGAAACAAAAATAACTTTAAATAATGACCAAGACCAGTTAACTCTTTATTCTCCAGATAAAGCTGTAAAAGATACTATGTCTTACAATTCAGCTCCCAACGGCCAGTCTTATAATAAAACCGCCCCTGGTTGGCAATGGAGCTTAAACTTAACTCCAGGATCTGCCAATTCAATAGCCCGCCAGGCCCTGAGCGAAAGCGAAGGGTTGCTAAAAGACAAAAAAAATGATAATAATATCATAGAAGACAGCTTAGCAGGCTTAGGCTATCCTTTAAACCAAGAAGGCATAAAAACGCAAAATCCTTGGTTTTTATTTTTTATGGCTTTAGCTATAACAATATTCTCTGCGGTTGTCGTATTATTTATTAAACTAAAATTTAAAAAGAACCATGTCAGGACATAGTCATGCAAAAACAATCATGGCCACAAAAATGGCTAATGATGCAAAAAAGGGCAAAATATATTCCAAATACGGCAGATTGATTGCAATAGCTGTTAAAGACGGCGGGGGCTCCGGCGACCCTGTAAAAAATGCCAAGCTCAAAGCTGTTATAGAACAAGCCAAAAGCATGAATATGCCGAAAGAAAATATTGAAAGAGCGATTAAAAGAGGCACTGGGGAATTGGCTGGAGAAAATTTAGAAGGAGTGTCTTATGAGGGTTTTGGCCCAGGCGGAATTGCCTTGATAATTGAAGGCATCACCGACAACACTAATAGAACTCTTACTGACGTAAAAGTTATTTTAAACCAAAACGGAGGCAAAATGGCAGGCGAGGGGGCTGTAAAATGGATGTTTGACAGAAAAGGAGATATAGCTATTGCCACAGAAGGAAAATTAAAAGAGGAGTTAGAGCTTCTTGCAATAGAGCTGGGGGCTGAAGATGTAAGGTGGCGCAATAATTTTTTGGATATTTATACAAAGCCTGAAGATTTAGAAAAAGTTAAAAAATCTCTTGAAGAAAAACAGATTAAAATAGAATCTGCTTCTTTGGACTGGGTTGCAAAAGAAGAAGTTGAAATTTCAGAAAAAGAAAAAGAGCAAGCTGAAAAACTTTTTGAAGCATTAGACGAAAACGACGCCATAAATAATATATACTCTAATATAAAAGCATAAAATTTTCTCTAAATTATGATAATTTTGGGAGTAGACCCAGGGTCTGTGCTGGCAGGATATGCCGTACTCAAAAAAGACAAAAATAAAAAATTAGAGGTTTTGGATTTTGGTTGCATAAATGTGGAAAAAAGCCTTTCAACTGGAGACAGGCTAAAAAACGTTCACAAAGAAATAACTAAAATCATAGAAAAATACAGGCCAGATGCAATGTCTGTTGAAAATTTGTTCTTTTTTAAAAACTTAAAAACAGTAATGCCCGTAAGCCAGACAAAAGGAGTTATTTTGCTGGCTGGAGCCCAAAAAAATATTCCTGTTTTTGAATTTACCCCTCTTCAGATGAAAATGGCAATTGCAGGATATGGGAGGGCTGAAAAAAAACAAATTAAGGAAATGATAAAAAAAATCCTTGATTTAAAAGGTTTTGACCTTAAAAAAAACCATAGAAAAAAAGACGACGCTTTTGATGCCTTGGGTATGGCAATCTGCGCTGCAATAAAAGCATATTAAACTTATTCACAGAGACTCGCTTCTAACGGGGTTGACAATAATTCTTGAAAAAATATAATTAGTTCAACGGGATAAAATTTAAGAATAAAAAGCTTAATTTTATTTAGCTAAATCCAGAGGACAACTGAGTTTACTAAAAAATTAAGCTTCAAAAAATGGAAGAGGAATTTTTAACCAGATTAATCAACGAAGACGATGATTTTGACGAAGAAAATTGGAGCGATGACGCAGACACAGATTCAGACGACGACGAAAAAGAACAAGACGATGACATGCTTGCCGATGACGACGACGTAGAAACAGGCGCAGGAGATGAATAAAAAATCTAAATTATAAAACAAAAACCCCGCCCGTCGGCGGGGTTTTTGTTTTATGCTTAAATCTTGAAAATCAAACAAATTGCGTCTATAATGTATAAATATGAGAAAAAAAATCACCATAAAAAAAAGCGGGACAAAAAAACCGCTTGAACATCAGTTTTCTCGGCTAAAAAATAAAACATTCAGCATTATTAAAAAAATATTTTCGCAGAGGATAGTTCTAATTGCTGGAAAGGTTCTCGGCTTTTTATTTATAGCAGGGTGCATATTTGTTTTGTTTTTGTTTTTTTATTATACCTATGACCTCCCAAAGCCAGAAAAATTTACAGAAACCCCGTTTATAGAGTCAACTAAGATTTATGACAGAACAGGAGAAGTTCTTTTATATGACATATATGGAGAAGAAAAAAGAGAAATCGTGCCTTTTGACAAAATTTCAGATAATATAAAGCATGCTGTTTTAGCCACAGAAGACGCTAATTTCTACCAGCACGGAGGCATATCTATTGAGGGGCTGATAAGGTCCGTAATGATAGATTTAAAATTGCAATCTACAAATTACGGCGGCTCCACAATCACTCAACAACTCATAAGAACTGTTTATCTTTCAACCCAAAAAACAATTTCAAGAAAAGTAAGAGAGCTTGTCTTAAGCATAGAGTTAGAGCAAAGATATTCTAAAGACCAAATTTTTGATTGGTACTTAAATGCTATTCCTCTTGGAGAAAATTGCTATGGGGTGGAGGCTGCAAGCAGAACATACTTTAATAAATCAGCCGCTGATATTTCTGTGCCAGAGGCCGCCATATTAGCTGCTGTAATACAAGCTCCCAGCAGATATTCGCCGTACGGGCCGAATATAGATAAATTAATGGCAAGAAAAGATTATGTCATAGATAGGATGGAAAAAGTCGGCTATCTCACAAAAGAAGAAGCTGAACAGGCAAAAAAAGAAAAAATAGAGTTTGAAAAATCAACAATACCTATAAAGGCGCCTCATTTTGTAATGTATATAAAAAAATATTTAGATAATAAATACGGGGAAGATTATTTAAAAGAAAAAGGATTAAGGGTTTATACTACTTTAGATTGGGATATTCAGGAATATGCAGAACAGGTAGTGAAAGACGCAGATAAAACAAATATCAGCAAGGGTTCAAACAATACAGCAGTGGTTGTTTTAGACCCCAGAACAGGAGAAATTTTAGCCTTAATGGGCTCAAAGGATTATTTTGCCGGCCCATATCCGGAAACTGGCGGCGTCTTGTTTGACCCAAAATATGATGTAGCCACAATGGGGCAAAGGCAGCCCGGGTCTGCTTTTAAGCCTATTGCATATGCTGCTGCTTTTAAAAAAGGATATACGGCAAACACTGTGTTGTGGGATGTAAAAACCGAATTTAACCCTGCTTGCGACCCGAGCGGAAATGCTGCATTCAGCGCAAATGGCGCTGCCTGTTACAACCCCCAAGATTATGACGGCAAAAACAGAGGCCCAGTAACCTTGCGAAAAGCTTTGGCATGCTCATTAAACATACCTGCTGTAAAAGTTCTTTATTTGGCAGGACTCCAAGACACATTGCAGACAGCAAAAGATTTTGGCATATCAACCCTTACTGACACCGATAATTATGGGCTGTCTTTGGTTTTGGGCGGAGGAGATGTAAATTTATTAGAGCTCACATCAGCTTATGGAGTTTTTGCCACAGAAGGAATGTACACTCAGCCTGTGAATATACTAAAAATAGAAGATTCAAGCGGAAATATAATTGAGCAAAATCAAAAACAATCCAGAAAAGTTTTAGACACGCAGATTGCAAGACAAATTAGCAGTATTTTATCTGACAACGCGGCAAGAGCTCCTCTTTTTGGAGAAAACTCTCCTCTGCATATCCCTGGATATGAGGTCGCAGCTAAAACAGGCACTACGCAAAATGCGCGAGACGGCTGGACTATGGGATATACGCCGTTTATTGCTATAGGCGTATGGACAGGAAATAATGACAACTCTCCCACAAGAGATGTGGGCGTAGGGATTGCGGCTCCTATGTGGAATAAAATTATAACAAAAATATTAGAGTCTCACGATGCTGAAAGTTTTACCCCGCCAGAGCAAATAGCAAATAGAAGCCCTGCTTTATTAGGACAGTTGCAACCAGGCGACTCTAATACTATTTTATATTATATTGATATAGATAACCCCTTGGGCCCCCAGCCGACATATCCAGCAAATGACCCGCAATATTCTTTATGGCAAATAGGAATTAACAACTGGCTGATTGGAACTGGCCAATACCAATCTTCTATTGCGCCTCCAAATAATTAACCAGATAAAAAATAACCGCCGCAAAATCTTCTCTGCCTGTCCAAAGCGGGTCTTCTTTTTTTATTTTGATTTAAGCATTCTACGTAGACTTTATGGGCATTACAACATAAATATAACTGGCATCTCCCACGGGTTTTAATATGCAAGGGCCCTCTTCTTTGCTTAAATCAAAGGCAACCTCAGAGCTTTTAATATTAAGCAGGCCATCTGCTAAAAACTTATGATTAAATGAAACCTCTATAGGGTCTCCTTCTATTTTTGCTTTTATGTTAGATTGGCTCTGGCCAATGTCTGGGGCTTGGGCTGATATCTGGATTTCTCCTTTTTGCGCATCTACTTTGATTTTAATTTCATTTATTTTGCCTGAAAAAAGCGACGCTGTTTTGACTTGGCTTAAAAACTCATCTCTGTTTAAAATAACATGGGTTTTAAATTTTTTAGGGATAATCTCTTCATAATTTGGATATTCGCCCTCAATAAGCCTTGATATAACCTGAACTTGAGGGCGGGGGGATTCTTGCATGGGAAATTCAAACATTGTTTGATTGGGCAGAAAATATATTTTTAAATTGCCCTCTTTTTCATCTAAAATATTTATTATTTCTCTGGCTGGCTTTTGAGGGAGAATAAAAGAAATATCTCTTTTTACTGGTTTTTCAAGCGAGATAGTTTTTTCTGCCAGCCTAAAACTGTCTGTGGCAACTATTTTAATTTGATTTTTAGAAAACATAAAATAAATGCCAGAGATTTCCGGCCTGCTTTGCGATGGAGACGCAATGTCCACTATTTGAGCTAAACCCTCGCATAGTTTTTTATTATCAACATCTAAACATTCTGAATCTTTAAATTCTGGAATTATAGGAAATTCTTCTGTATTAAATCCTTGTATTTGATTTTTAAAACTCTTGCACTCAATATATAAATCTTGGTTTTTTTTCTCCAACACAATTTTTTCATTAGGCAGCAAAGACACAAAACTTGAGAGAAATTTCACTGGCACGGCCACTTCTCCTTTTTCTATAATTTTAGTTAAAATCCATATTTTTACCGCAGTCTCTAAATCAGTCGAGCTTAAACTCAAAAAATTTTCCTCGGCGCTTATTAAAACATTGTCTAAAATAGGCAAAGATAAATTCTTGCCAGCCGCTCTTTCTGTAATTTGCAAACCATTTTTAAAATTTTCTTTTAATATTTCAACTTTCACCCCGTTAGAATTTGTTTTTATATAATTTTTATATAATTAATTTCAAACAATTTCTACTTTAATTAGATTTCCCCCGTTTAAGCGATTTCTAACGGGGTTCATATTTTAGTAATATATTAAATTAAATAATTAATAAACTTATTGTTATTAGTGTTTGTGTTTTTTGTATTTTTTTATTATTTTTTAAACACTTTTCCTTGGTAAATCGTAAAAAATCACTTGTGAAAATTTTGGGGATAAGGCGGCGGTTTGGTTTATTAAATTTTTGTGAATTTTTCTTTTGTTTTTTAATATTATATTTTTAAATACTTTTTATAGTGTCCATTATCCACTATATATCCTCTGCTTTATCAAATTTAATTCTTCGGTTAATTTGTTGTTTTCTTCGTTTTCCTGGAGGATTTTTTTGTACGCATAAATTGCTGTTGTGTGGTCTTTGCCGCCGAATTTTCTTGCAATAGCTGGAAAAGAATATTTTAATTCTTTTCTTAGCAAATACATGGCTATTTGCCTTGGTTTTACAATTTCCTTGCGCCTGGTGGGGTCAAAAAGGTTTTTTTCTTCCAAATTATAAAACCTAGCGACTGTTTCTATAATTTTTTTATAATTAGCCACGTCAAAAGGAGAAAACACAAAACCTTTTAATAATTTTTTTGTTGTTTCTATGTCTATTTTTCGGTTTATTTTTTCGTATATAAGCAGTTTATTCAACGCGCCCTCCAGTTCTCTTATATTTTTTTTTACGTTTGCGGCTATATATTCTAAAATTTCTTCAGGCATATTTATGTTTTTTTCCTGAAGTTTTGTTTTTAAAATAACCAATCTTGTTTCATAATCTGGCAGGCTCACATCAGCTATCATGCCTCCCTCAAACCTTGATCTCAGCCTGTCTTCAAGCTCTGGTATGGCATTTGGGGGCCTATCTGAGGAAAGCACTATCTGTTTGTTTTTTTCGTATAAGGAATTAAAAACATGAAAAAATTCTTCCTGGCTTTTGTTTTTTCCTGCGATAAATTGTATATCGTCAAGTATCAAAATATCTATAGGGGCCAAGCTCGCCTTAAAAGATTCCATGCTGTTATTTCTTATTGCAGAGACAATTCCAGAAACAAATTTTTCTGAAGAAATATACCTTACTTTCTTTTTTTTAAGATTTTCTGTTATTTTATTCCCAATAGCCTGCATAAGATGGGTTTTTCCTAACCCCGTGCCTCCATAAATAAATAAAGGGTTATAGGTAAGTCCCGGATTTTCAGATACGGCCAGCGCGGCTGCATGAGCCAGCTCATTAAAAGAACCAACCACAAAGCTTTCAAAAGTATAGCGGGGATTAAGATTGGTCTCTTTATTTATTTTAAATTCATCAAACCTTAATTGGATTTCTTCAGATACTTTATTTTCCTCATCAGCAACCTTAAAAGAGGAGTTTTTGGCTGAATTCGGCCTTATAATAAATTCCAAATCTTTTATTGAGTCGTCTATATCGTGCAGTATTTTTAAAATAAGCTTGTTATATTTATTGCTCAGCCACTCCTTAGAAAAAGCATTTGGCACAGATATTACTATTTTTTCATTTTCCTTTATTATAATCTCAGTATTTTGAAACCATGTGGCAAAATTAGCCTTAGAAATATGAAATTGCATCTGAGCTAAAACTGACTGCCAAAGCTCGATATTGTTCATTTGTTGAAACTTGGAACCCTAAACGTAAAACTATAATGTTTTATGTTTTATGCTTCAAGTTTTATGAAGATAATATTATATTTTTCCCTTTTATTTGATGATTGTCAAATAAAAGGGAAAACACATTAACTGTTATTAAGTTGTGTATAACTTGTGAGGCTGGTTTGAATACAGACGCACAATAGAAAGGGCTTGTATTTCGGCATTTTTTAGGCTATACTGATTGTATTATACTATCTTTAATTTTATACACAATATGAGTTTTACATATAAACCCAAAAAGAAAAAAAGAGCAAGAGTGCATGGTTTTTTACGTAGAAAAAAGACTAAAACTGGCCGCAATGTGTTGAAAAGAAGGAGGAGAAAAAACAGAAAAAGGCTGGCCTTATAATATATAAAATGTTGCCCGAATCAAATAGGATAAAGAAAAAAAAGGATTTTGAGCAAATTTTTAAAAATGGGAAAAGCTTTAAGGACGGCTTTTTGGTTTTAAAGAAAATAAAAAACAATTTGCCTCAAAGCAGATTTGTTTTTATTATAAGCCAGAAAGTTTCTAAAAAGGCGGTTGTAAGAAATAAAATCAAAAGGAGGCTGGCGCAAATTATAAGGTCAAACTTCAAAAATATAAAAGGCGGAGCAGATATAGTTTTAATTATTCTGCCCGGAGCGGAAAAAGAAGATTTTTTGAGCATTAAAAAATCTCTGAATAATCTTTTAGCTAAGGCAAAAATGATTTTTTAAATAGTATTTTTTTATAATGTTTAATTATATAGTAAATATCTTTAATATCCTGTTATATAAGCCATTATTTAATTTTTTGGTGTTATTATATAATTATGTGCCGGGACACGATTTTGGCATATCTATTATACTTTTAACATTGGTTATCAGATTTATACTTTATCCCCTTTCTCTAAAAGCTGTAGAATCGCAAAAAAATATCCAAAGAGTACAGCCCAAAATAAAAGAAATACAAGAAAAATATAAAGATAATAAAGAAAAGCAGGCAAAAGAAATTTTAGAGGTTTATAAAACAGAAAAAATTAATCCTTTCGGCGGTTTGCTCTTTCCTATAATTCAGCTGCCCATATTGATTGCTTTGTACCAGGTTTTTTGGCAGGGATTAAATCCGCAGGAGCTTTTAAATCTTTACAGCTTTGTTTCAAATCCAGGACACATAAACTCTATGTTTTTAGGCGTAATAGACCTATCAAAGCCCAATGCAATTATTGCTATTTTGTCGGGGCTGGCGCAGTATTATCAGACAAAGATGCTCTTGCCTAAAAAAGACCGCTCAAAAACAGGCAAAGATTCTGATTTTTCGCGAATAATGCAAACACAAATGACTTATTTTCTTCCCGTGTTTACAATTATAATACTTTTTGGCCTGCCTTCTGCTCTAGGTGTTTATTGGACAGCCAGTGGAATTTTTTCTATAGTTCAGCAATATTTTATTTTAAAGAAACCTGAAGAAAAAAAACTATAAAAATGTTAAACCAAGAAGACATTGAAAAAATTAAAGAGGCCGCAGGGGCGTTTTTTTGCAAGATGACAATTGAACCCTCAAAAATAGAAGCTGTTTTGTCTTCTAAAAAAATAGATGCTTTGTCCACGGAAGTATCAGGCTATGAAGATAAAGATGTGATTGATTTAAATGTAAAAATAGACGAACCCCAGATTTTGATTGGAGAAAAAGGCCAGACTCTTTTTGAAATTCAGCGCCTTTTGAGGATGATTTTAAATAAAAGCCTGCAAAAAGTTTTTTATTTAAATTTGGATATCAATGATTATAAAAAAAAGAAAGTAGAATATTTAAAATTTTTAGCAAAAGATTCAGCAGATGAAGTTTCTTTTTCAAAAGAAGAAAAAGTTCTTTTGCCTATGTCGTCCTACGAAAGAAGAATTATCCATACAGAATTATCCCAGAGAAGCGATATTATTACAGAAAGCCAAGGAGATGGCTTTGACAGGCATGTGGTGATAAAACCAAAATAGATTAAAAATTAAATTTGTAAATGCAAAATTCTATTTTTTCGCCACAGGGATAATTGCTATAAAATTTGGGTCGTGTCCTCTAGCCCTTATAGCATCCCATTTTATTTGCTGAGGGCCGTCTTTATTTACATCTGCCAAAGATGGATATGCCTGGCAGTAGCTCCAAGTGCCGTAGGTTGTGTCTGTGGGCGAAAAATAAATCAATATAACCAGATAATCGCCAGCTATTTGTATTGAAGAAAGGTTCTCTCCATACAGATTAGGGCATTGTTTTTCAATGCACTTCATATTTTCATCATATTTTGAACAAATCCAGTCTTCTTCTGGCACCGTACAGGCTTTTGGATTATTAAAATCTAAAGAATGGCCTGTAAATTTTAACTGCCTTAAATCTGCAATTACAATTTTTGAGTTTTTAATTTGCCAGTTCGGAATTTTTAAAAATCCGCCTTTTTTATTATCTTCTTTGCCTGAGATTTGGGTTGAAGATTGGCGGTATAAATATACTCCGTCTCCGTCAGGATAAAAGTCATATTGGTATATAGATGCAGAGGCCGTAAAAGGCTTCACGGGCGTACATGACGTATTAGGGTCAATATACTGGCACATGCCCCAATAATTATCATTGTCGTATAAAATGGCGATATAATAGATTTTTTGGTCTGGATTTTGGACAATGCCGACAGAATTTATTTTATTTTTTAAACCATCGCCCACGTCGGCAATGCTTGATAAATTTGTGTCAGCGGTTCCCGAACAGTTTTTAGATTGATAAAAATTAACGCCGGGCGATTTGGTGTTCGGCTCTGGAGGCGGAATTTTATCAAGCTTATTAAGGTTAAAAATAGACAGATAAGGGTTTAACGTTGTTATAATTAAATATAAAAGAGCTAAAATAAGCAATCCTGAAATAGCTCCTGAAATTCTGTCTTTTGCCGCAGCCAGCGCGCTCGGAATTGCCGGAGATAAAAAATAAAGAACGCCCGCCCAAATTAATGATAAAAAAACAGAAAAAAATCCTATAAAAATTCCAATGTCAAAAACATCTTTCAAGTATTGGGCAAGGTCTGATTGAACGGTCACAAAAGTTCCTTTTTGCAAGCTTGGATACGGAACTTCCAACGTTGCCGCCAAAATTTTGTTTGCCGGCAGGCATGTAAAAATAATTAAGCAAACAAAAAATCCGATGAAAAAAAATGCTGAAAATTTTATATATATTTTTTTCATCGGATTTTTAAAATATAAAATAAAAGCTTCAAAAGACTATTTTGTTGGAATCACGACCACGGCATCTACATTGTTTTTTTGGGCGACAAATTCCATTTCATTTAAATTAGGCACATCCGCCAAAAAAACCTGGCAATACCAATTTTGCGAATAAAGCGCCGCCAGATAGCTTCCTTTAACTCTTATAGAGCCTGGATGCAAATGAAAATTGGTGTATAATTTTTTATATTGCTCCGGCCTGTCAACATTATCATAATTAAAAACTAAATTTTCAGCCCAAGCTTCCCAAAAATTCTTTATTGCAGATTTATCAAGAAAATTTTTACCGGCTTTAGCTCCTGAATTCCAGCCAAACGGTTCTGAATAAAATTCAATTCCATCTCCCGAAGATTCAGGAGTATTTTCATTCCAGACAAAAATAGTGGCAGAAAATATAGGGAAGGTGGCGTCAACGCAAAATCTTTCTTTATTTGCCGCGAGCGGCCTTGAACACGCGCCTCCCCGTTTTGGGTCAGTTTGCTGATGAAAAACAGCGCCGTAAGAAATATTATCAGCTGAATTATTAAGAATCATAACAGACCCTAATTTTCCTTTAAAGGGTTCTGGCAGTTCTCCGCTTGCTAAATTTTCTTGAGACATATAACCTGAACAAAAATCTCCATTGCATTTGCCCAGGCAATAATAAATGCCGGGTGATTCAAAAGCAACTTTAAAAGACGCCACTCCGTTAAGGCTTGAAGTCTGGCCGCAAGTTATTCTGTGGACTACAGCGCCCTCATATCCGCTTAAATTTTCCTGCGGAAACTTCCAGATTAAAAGCGCAGGCCCTGTGTTGCATCTGTAGGCTATATTCGCATAACCTGGCGGTATGTCTGATGTGTTTCCCGATGGGGCTGCTGGCTTAAAATCTTGGCCATTATAATAAAAAATTCCAGCTCCAGCTAATAAAGGGGTAGTTGTTGGCGTAACAAGAGAAAGATTGATTGTTCTTAGTATTATAAAAGCAGAAAGGGTTAAAACCAGGCCCAAAATAGAACCCTTTACCCTATCTACGGCGTCTTTATGGGTTTCAGGGCTTGGGTACATCATTTGGATAAATCCAATAGCCATAGAGATAAGAGCTAAAATTACAGCCGCCATTATTCCCAGTCCAAAAAAATAACTTACATAATCTTGAAGTTCTGGGTTTGCCATTGAAGGAAGGCCTAAAAAAGTAAGGTTAGGATACTTTGCTTCAAGGGCAAGAGCAAAAGAACTGCTTAATAAAAACGACAGCAGTATAAATACAAAAAAGAATGATTTAAGATATTTTATTTTTAACATATTCTTTTTTTCATTTTGTTACTCTTCTTTTTTGCGGTCTTCACAGCAGAACCAATTATCTGCCAAAGGCTCTGAATTTTGTAAAATTTTACCCAATGATTTTCCATAGCAGTAAGATGAAAAAGTTTTGTTTCCTATTATTGTTTTGCTGTATTTATCTACTTGAGGAGAAATAATTTCGTCTTGCACCCTTGTGCAGCTCAATAACCTTGTTTGGGCGCCGTAATTATTTTGCACAGCGCTGCAAGTATTGGTCTGTTGCCTTGAATATTCCAATTCTTTTACAATGTCTGACCTGTTTTGCTCAATTGTAAAAATTAAAAAGTCTTTTTCAGCAATATTCACCTGGTTGCGAAAATAAGGCACTCCCTCTCCTTTTTTGCAGGCATCTTTGCACATAGCTCCCAATAAAAAATCAATCATAGTCTGGCAGGCATTTCCTTGGCACGAGTTGAAGGAGCAAGAAACAGTTGTTGTAGAATTGCCGCTAGAATCTGTTGTGGTGCTGGTTGATTGGTCGCAGGTAGCTTTGCAAACAGGGTCTCCATTTTCGCATTTGCTGTCGCACTTGCAATAATTTTTTTCTTGTCCTATTCTTTGCATATATTGTATCATATTTTTGATTTTTTTTGTAACTTCATCAACCTTTTTTATTAAATCATCTGCCCATTTTTCTGAGTCATCAATTGTCTGGCCCACAGGAATTTCTTTTTCTTTGGGGCAAATTCTGTCATGGCCTATTGGCGTTGTATTTTTTGTTTCATCTTTCAGCCACCAGTCCTGCTGGCAGTAAAAAGTCAAAGGGTCGTCGTTATAAGACAAATCATCGCATGTTCCGCTGCAAATTCTGTATTGCGATATGGTTTTTGAAGACCCTATATCTGTGGCCCCTGCATCAGAACTCGCCGCGCAGCTTGTGCTCGGTTGTTTTTTAGGAGGAGTTGAAGGAGGATAGTTTATTTTTTCTTCTACCAAATCGCATGGGCATTCAGGGCATTTTGATGAAGCCGGGCATTTTGCTGTTTCAGGATACAAATTTAAGCATGTAGTAAACGTTTTTGTTCCATCGCTATTTGTTATTGTTATGGGCGCATATGCGCTAGAGCATATTTGGTAGGCGTTGTATTGTTTTATAAAAGATGCAGAATAATTGCCCTGCAAGGAATAAGGGGATTTTAAACAATCAGGGTATCCTGCGTATTGGTCTGAGCAATACGCGCATTTATATGCTGAATTTTCTATACAGCTTTTTATGCAGTCATTTGTATTTTGTTCACAGGTGGAGCCTGCGCAGTTTGACCGGCACTCTTGGCTGTTTGCGCATTTTTGCAGTTGCGCAAAATCAACAAGACACGTGCTTTCATTGTCTATTAAGCATTGGGAGTCGTTAGCGCAATTTTTTACGCATTTCTTTTTTTCGTCTTCATTCAAATATTCTTGGCATGATTCTGCGCATTGTTCTTTGCATACAGACATACAATTATAAAAGCTTGTAAACTTGCTTCCGGGAACACAGCTTCTGTAATCATAGCAACTTTTTACTTCTTCTATGGTTTTTGCCTTGCTGTAGCAGTTAAAGTCTACTTTGCTTGCGCCGGGGCATATGTCTTTACACTGGCTGTAACAAGAAGAATTGTTAAATTCAAATCCCTGGCAATATTTTGCAGGATTAATTTTTTCTTGTGTTATGGGGTCTGAAAATGGCTTATCAACTAATATAATTTTTTCATCTTTGTCTGTTTTCTCAAAAGTCTTTATAAAATCAATATAGCTGTCTGCAAGATAGCATTGCCCAAGATAATTTTCGGTTTCTTTTAGCTTGTCAGAGTCTTTTTTTACAGTCTCTTTTATTTCTTCAATTCTTCCCTGCAGATATATTAATTGGTCAATAAGCCTTAAATTATGCCAAGGGCTGGTTTTTTTCAGGCAATCTTGCCGATTTTGTTCGCAGTTAGCTTTTTGCTGTTCGCATTTTTGCTGTTCTGCTATGCAATTTGCGTAATCTTTTTGGATAGCATAGCATGCATGGCAATTATAAATGCATAGTTCGCAATTGCCAGGGTTTATAATTGTTATCTGCTGGCCATTAAGTTTTGCGGGAGGCTGAACTTCCACAGCATTTTTTATAAGCTGGTAGTTTTGGGAAAACTGCGACCTGAATTCATCTAATCCTAAATATTTTTTTTCAGTTTGAATATAATATTGGGGCAAGGGTTCATTTTTTTGCGGAATGTTTTCAATGGTAAGGTCTGTTTTTACAGATTTAAGCGGTATTGGCCCATGCTCAATTATTTCTTTTATGCCGCTAGGGCAGCAATCTGGGCCAGGCCCTGCGCACTTTCCCGGGCTGCATTTACCGTCGTTTTCTTTGCAGGTTGCGCTGCATTTTCCAGTGTCAGAGCATACGCATTGTTGCATTAATTTTACTATTTCATCAGATAGCTTTTTAACTATTTCAGCTTTTCTGTCAGCTGCATGGGTTAGTTTCAAAATACAGTCAACTCTGTCGTTTTTTAAATAAGTGGGGCCCATAAAAACTCTTCCATCATCAGTTTTTATCTGCTCGCCTAAAATAGGGTTTCCATCGCCGTCAAAGTCATAGCAATCTATTTGCCGAGATAAAAGATTTTCAGTTAATTTTCCTATGGGTATTTCGCTGTAAAGTTGGACAGGAGGCTGGGGGCCAGGGGGATTAAAAAAATTAGCTAAAAAAGTAAGCGGAGGAAATTTACTTAAGTCAAAAATTACAAGATACGGATTTATTGTATAAGCTATAAGATAGGAGCAGACAATTAAAAGCAGGCCTAAAATGCCTGCTTTTATCCAAGCCTTAGCTTCATCCGGCCCTCTTTTTCCTTTTTTGGGGTCAATCATTTTTCCCAATCCAAACGTGAACATATATTGTATTCCGCCCCATGCTATAACAATAACAGCTAAAGCGCCGGCAATAGCTATTCCTATATTAAAGAAATATTTTGCGTATTCTGGCAGAGTGGGATCTGAACCAAGCGAAAACCCAAAAATTGAAGGATATTTAGCTTCAAGCGCATACGCAAAATTAGCGCCTGCCAAAAAAATACCGGCAAACAAAAAATAAAAAATAATTTTTTTTATCTTTTTTTTCAATGCAATTTTTTGTCTAATTTTCTGCAGAAATTATTTTTCTTTTTGCTTCTCTGGCTCTTAAAACTTCTTCTGGAGCTGTAGTTATTATCTGGTCTTCTGTTTGGCTGGCAACAACAGAAATTGCAACATGTTTTTTACCGGCAAAAAATAATCCTTCTCCTACGGCAGCTTCAAGCAAAAGGTATTTTTCCTGCTCTGTTAAATTAAAGGTTTTTTGCACAATATCAATTGTGGCTGGAGACTGCTTCATTAAAAGCTGCAAAGAAGAGTTTGTAACAATTGCCTTTCCATAATCTGATTTCATAAAATCAGCAACGTCTTGGGTGATTGTCGTAACCCCAAGCCAGTATTTTCTGCCTCTTTTTGCCAGCCCAAATAAAAATGAAGCCCCGTCTTCTGACTGCATAAGCCACCATGCCTCGTCAATCACAAGTATTCTCTTTTTTAAGCTTGTTCTAACAATATTCCAAACATACCTCATAATTATATATAAAGCTATTGGCCTTAAAGATTCTTCCATATCTCTTATTCCAAAAACAACAAGGCTTTTTTCTATTGAAATATTTGAGTGCTGATTAAAAAAATCTGCAAAAGTGCCCTTGGTGAATTTTTTAATTCTTTTTACCAAAGATTCGGTTCCTGTCATGCTTTCTAAAACTTCTTCAAAGTCAGACATCAAGGGCACATTGTTCTGCCATGTTGCAGGGTCAGCCTGGGCAGTAATATCTCTTATAGCATAGGTTTCTGTGAGAGCCTCGTCTAAAACACTATCTTCTTCTGCAGTAAGCCCGCCAAGCATAATTCTTAAAAGCCCTACCAAGTTAATAATGTTTGAGCGCAAAATGTCTTCTGGGTTGTCATCTGGCCCTGGGGTTGGCAGGTCAAATGGATTTAAATGGTTGGGCGAGGTAAGTGAAATTTTTAAAAAAGCTCCTCCCACAGAATCAGCCAAAGCCTCATATTCATTTTCAGGGTCAATAATAATTACATCAACCCCCTGCATTAAATATCTTAAAATTTCCAATTTTATAGCATATGATTTTCCCGAGCCGGCTTTTGCAAAAACAACTGAATTAGCGTTTTCCAAACTAAATCTGTCAAACAACACCAAAGAATTGTTATGCCGGTTTATGCCGTATAAAATACCTTCGTTTGAGCTTAAGTCAAAAGACATAAAGGGAAACGAGGTTGAAAGGGGCTCTGTGTCCATTGGGGTGTGCACATCCAGTAAATCTAATCCATACGGGTTGCAGGAAATAAATCCTTCTTTTTGCTTGAACAAAGCAGGCTTTATATAAATTAGCCTTGATTCAAAAATTGACCTCAAGGTAAGTTCTGTGTCTCTTAATTCTTTTTCTGAATTTTCATAAACTGTTATATAAAGCCCGAACCTGAACATTTTTTCCTGGGCTGTCATAAGCTTATCCCTTAAGTTTTCAATATCCCTATAAGCTGTTTCAAGCGCAGGGTCTCTTACAAGCCCTTTTTCTTCTCTTTCTAAAATTTCAGAAGACACCTCAGTAATTTTTTTTCTTAATTTTTTTAGAATAAGCTCTGAAGAAATTGGGTGCACAAAAAACGATATGTCCATTGGGCTGCTTAAGTCAATTACAGGCGTCAGCCAGCCTGTGTTTAAATATCTGGGGTATGAAAAAACAAAAAAAGATTTTGCGAACCTTTCGCCCAGTTTTATGTGGTCTTGGGTAATTCCAATATACGGGGGAGCAATAATGTCTTTTACATCAAAAGATTCCTCTTCAAATATCTTGTCTTCAATCTCGTTTTCTTTTTTCCCGAATAAATTGTCTAAAAATTTCATAACAGAAATTTTAAATTATAAATTTTAAATGAAATTATAATGTTTAAATGTTTTAAAATTTAAGAATTTAGTTTTGAATTAAAATTTAAAATTTGTTATTTAAAATTTATTTTAGGAGTTCTGGCAATATTTCTGGATAATATCCCACCTCTGCCTGATCCGGATGGTGTATGGCCCAAAAAAGCTCTATAAGCTCTGGCGTTGTAAGGGGCACAGCCTCCAGCCCGCACCTTCTTAAACCCATTGCAACATATTCCATTCTTTGCCATATTTGAGTTTTGCATCTTTGGAACTTGTCGTCATCTAATTTTTGATTTTGTTCTTTTTTACCTGAAAACTGGCTTAACAAATTGAAATTTTTTACAGCTGACCCCACGCCAAAAATTTCCATTAAATTATAGGGAACTACCGCATAAAAGTTTTTTGTCATAACCACATCCCCCACAACCATATTTTTAATAAATTCCCTGTAAGAAGAAGTTTGTTTTCTCAGCAGTTCGTTCGTTTGTTTTTCTTCTAAATCTTTTATGCTGTCTAAATATGGAGTAATGTTTATATTTCTTGACTGAATGACAATTTGGCAGGAAAAATCCAAAGAATTCAAAAAGCTTTGAAAAGCATATACAATTGCCGTCTGCTCTTCTTCAGATTTTAACGCAAAATTTATTGAGGAAACCATTAATATTCCCCTTATAGAGCTATTTTTTAAAATCAAAACCCCCTCTCTTATATCCTGCACTTCCAAAAATGCTTGTGTTGCGCTCTCGGTCATAATTTTACTAATTATAAATTTTAAATTCTAAATTTTAATTGAAAAAACTAATTTTAAAATGTTTAAATTTAATCAGAATTTTTATCCACAGAAGAAATTACTATTTTGGAAAAAATAAGCGTTAACTCTTGAGCTTCGTTCCAAAGTTTTCTGCACATGTCTGTTTTCTCTGGGTTAGCTTTGGCAATCATTCTTAACCAGTGTTTAGTTTCTCTTGTTTCTTTTTTGCAGATGCATATTTTATTTCTAAAGTCTTTTTTAGAGCTAGCCCCGTTTGCCTCCATATAATTTGCTCCAACACTCGTTGAAGACCTTATTATCTGGCTTACGAGAGGACGGTTTATCTCGTTTTTTTCTAATGTTTTAATAAAGTCAATCATATCTTCGCCAAACCGAGCAGTCCTTTCTTCTAAGTCATATTTACAATTTGTTTTGTCCATTTAATCATTTAAATTTCATTTAAAATTGAAAATTTAAAATTTAAAATTAACTTTACTTCGTCCTCAGCTCTACTTCTGTTTTTGTTTTTTTAAGCTGGCTTTGCTGAACTTTTAAAACAGGACCCTCTTCTATCTTTTTTATTTGGGCTCTTTTAATGGGCTTGAATGGATAAAGTGATTCTTTCTTTTTCCATGTATAATTTTTTCCTCCTGCCATAAATCCTATTGAAGCTAATATCATATTTATTATCGGCACTCCGTTCACCTGCACAAAGGCCAGCACCACAGAAACGGCTCCTATTAAAAAACTTGCTATTATAAAAAGAAAAAAGGGCAGCGCATAATACAAAATAAAGCAGATAACTCCTGCTCCCACCAGATAAAAAAACTGCCGGAAAGATATAAAGAAAGCAATTTTTCCTTCTGCTTCAATAAATTGCGGTATAGGATATTGTTCCACTTTTAAATAATTTTAAATTATAAATTTTAATTGAAAAACCTAATTTTTAAATGTTTTAAACATTTTAACATTTAAAATTGATTTAAAATTTAAAATTTGTTATTTAAAATTTTATTCTATTATTATACCATGCAGAAAAAAGTAGTGATAACAAAAGTTTTCAACACCTTGACGCTGGTTTATCTTTATGATATAATAAAATATAGAGTTCGTTGTCAAAAATAGCCGGGGAGTTCTGGCTATCAACGATAGGTACACCTGTTTTCTTGAAGGAGAGAAAAGATGAGAAATTTTTTGATTGGAGTGTTGCCCGTATGTTTTGTCGCGCTCGTTGTTGGGCTCGGGTTTGGTTTCTACTACCACCCAGTCATTATGACGATACTGGCGATTCTGTTGATCCTGGCGATTCCACTTGCTTTACTGGTATGCTGGTTAATCGGTATTATCGGCTTCAAGCGGGTTCCGCCTAAGAAGTTGTTGCTGTTTACCTACGGCGATGATTTAGTCTATGGCGTAATGAACTTTCCGGGTCGCCATTTTGATCCGAATGGAAGAGTGGCACAGGGACAGGGACCTAGTGAATACTGGTATGGAGATTGCAGGTGGATTATTCGCTGGAGGAGATGGGTCTTGTATTTTGGATGGTTTGTTTGGCCCGTATCATACGACGAAAACAACAATCCAGATGGCTTTGGTTTTGACATTTACGTCGATTTGTCAGATCACTTTGTGACTGTTAATGTCGAAGAAGCTGAGACCAAAGACAACATCCCAGACCCTGATAATCCCGGCGAGATGATTCCGGGCCCTGCTGCAAGTTACGATGCTCAATGCCCTGGAAGGGTTGTTGACCCTCGCCTGTTCGTCATTGGTTCGCCACCCAACGTTTTTCAGGATGGTATTGCCAGTGTGTTTGAGGCCATCATGCGCAAATGGGGACGCCTTAAGACCGAGTCAGAGCTGCTTAATGCAGGAGTGAGCGGAGGCGCCAGTGGAATTGGCGCTGAGCTTCAAGACCCTGCTAAAGTGGACGCCCAATCGGCGTTTGACATTATGTCAGAACGATGGGGCTTTGAGCTCGCGATAGAGGATATAACCATCAGGAGCATAACCTTCAATAGATCTTACCAGGATGCTCGACAGGATGTTAGGCTGGAAGCTATGAAAGCTCAGGCTGCGGATGCCCGTATATACGGGCCCGTAAAAAGAGCGATTGCTGCTGGCATCGACCCCAAGGATGCAGTAAGATTACGCGGCTTGGATATGGGCGCCACGGCTGATCTGTCGGACAGAAAAGAGACGCTTAAGGTGGAGGGATTGGAGGGTATCCAGTATCTGTCCACTGGTGGCGCGGGTGGAATGGGAGTTATGCTTCCGGCCCCTCAACCGAAAGGAGGTAAAAATCCCGGCGGAAATCCGAAAGGAGGCAATCCCGGTGGTGGGCAAAAGGACGTGGCCCAACTGGCTGAAGAGCACTTCCGTCAGAATGGTAAATATCCCCCTTGGGATCCCTTGAAGCGAACGCCGAACTAAGGGTTCTGTTTATCAGAATCAAAAAGGGCAAGCACAATGTGTAATTGCCCTTTTATCTTACAAATTTTTATTCAATTGACTCCCTATATCTATCCGGCCCGTCAGATTTTTTATTTATAGTTAGCGCTGATAGTGGTGGCACTGATTTTTTAGGAAGTTCAGATTCAAGTCTAAGATTATTTTCAATATCTGACGACATTGGCAATTTTTCCGATGTTGTTTTTTTTATTTCTTTTGGTTTCTCTTCCTGTTTTTTTGTATACAAAAGAGACCCTCTATCTTTTTGTGACAAGTTATTCCATAGAGTTGGGATAAGGGTATTTTTAATTTCTTCAGCTATTTGTTTGGCCGTTTTTTGAGGAACGCCAAGTTCTTTTTGTATAGAATCTATCAATTCTTTTTCTGATATTTCAGATCGGGAAAAAAACATTGTTAATTTTTCTATCAAATATTTAACATCGGTATCATTCAAATTGTATTTTTTGATTATATCGGCGAGCATCAAATCAGACTTAGGGCTAAATGTTGATGATATACTTTTTGTTATATCCATATTATTTTATTTTTTAAAGTGTTCTCGCTTCGTCTAATACTTCTTTTAATCTTCTTTGTTTATTGGTATTACCAGCAGCGGCAGTATGAGCACTTTCTATAACCGACCCGGGTGTTACTACGTTGGACCCGGCCGTCATAAGCCCGGCCATTTGTCTTATTATCTCTCTATTAGGATGTGCCGCTCTTCCAGTAGCCACATCTCCTGCATCAAGCATCTTAAATACTTTCATGTCATCGCCGGTTCGGCTTAAAAGGAATTCTTGAAGATCATCTGTGTGTAAGTTGCCCAAATTAGTATTTGCGCGGGCTTCTTCGTCCATACTTCCCCAGTTTTGCTTCAATTTTATGTAGTCTGCTTTTTGCTCGGCTCTTGTTATATCGGTTGCACTAAGAACTCTCCTGGCTGCAGCCATTCTTTCAGCTGGCGAAGCTGTTCCTGCGGTGCCTGCTGGTAAAGCGGCATCAATTGTGGCTTTATGTCCCAAAGTTGTTAAAGCTGCATCCACACCTTTATCGCCAAGTCCAGCTAACTCATAATATTTATCTTCGGCATCTTTTCTCATATTCTTTGGAGCCTTGCCGGATTTTTCTGCAGTTTCCAGAGCATCATTCATTCTATAATAATCAATCTGTCCGGTTGCTTGATTTTTGAACGCATCATGGAGTTTACCCTCGCTGGTAGCCGCTATTATTGCAGCGGTTCTGTCTATACCTGTGCCATTATGAATTTTATCAAAAACCCTTTGTTGGTCTTGTTTGTTTCCTGATTTAAGCGCAGCTGTTAATGCCTTTATTGCTTCTGCAAGAGCTTTGTCATCTTTAGCAGCTCGTGTGCCAACTGGTATTGCTCCTGCCCCCTCCAATCCACGGCCAAAAGCAGACCTTGTTTTTTCTAGTTTTCCTTTAAACACATCGGCCCTGGCTTGTTGTTTGTTTGCTGCTCCAGAAACTGCACCCAATATTCTTCCAACCCTCGTAGTGCTTCCCCCTGCCTTATTACCTGCCCATCCCGTAATTTTGCCTAAAGTACCTGCTGATTTTGTCAGTGCGCCAAGTCCCATTTTCATTGCTGTGCCTTTATGTTTGTTTGCAAAGTTTGTTATAACACTTGATCCCATCGCTGAAAATTGTAAAGACACCAAAAACCCGGCGATTAAAAACATAGAAGGAACTAAAATTATACTGAAAGCATTTGATATGTAACTAATGTAAGTTGAGGTATTTGCTAAGTCTAATTCACTATGCTTCGAGAATGAACTATGTATTAATGTCGATCCTATATGATAAAATAGTCCTGCTGGTAAAATAATAATACACCATTGAAAGAAGTTTTTCCACCACATTTGGAAAATACCTCGTGAAAAAGGAAATACATAACAAACAAAGGCTAAAGGAGATAATATCACCAACATCCAGAGGGCGATTACTCTCATTAAAAGTAAGAAAAAATATAAGATGTTAACGAGACCCGCCGCAACCCAAAACAGCACTAATCCGATTATTTTTGCAGCAAAATTTAAAACATTATCAGTTCCCAAATTTGTTAATATGGTCCATAAGCCCGATATTTCTGGAAACCACCCTGCCCAAAAATTATTAGTTTTGAAAAAATATCTCATTAGAATATTCGAGCCATCAATAAAAATTCCGCAGATCAATAGCGAGAAGTTTATCAAAATGGTAGCTATTATTAGATTGATCAAAACTTTTTTAGAGCCGTATGATTCAATTCTCAAGGTAAAAGCAATACCGACGATAACAAAACCCAAAACAACAAACATATTGGCGAGGTCTCTTACAATCGGCCATCCGAGATTTACAGCATCGCTGTATATATAGGGCGTTCCAGATATCGCAAAAGCTATCGCTGCCTGCAAAAGAATGTTTGATATTGTAACAAAGAGCAATGCGAAAAGTAGCGGAACCCAAAAAAAATAAGCTAGAATGCCCGCTAAAATTCCGTTTGCTACTACATTTGTTACCGAATCTAAAAGACCCGCAGAAGCAAATTGTGGAATAATAAGAAAAAATCCAACAATAAGCACGATGTAAGGTAGTGGTTTATTCTTTACAATAAATTTTGAATCAGAATTAAGAGATTTCATTTTTAGTTTTCTTTTAATGTTTTATAAACAAACCATATCCATGTGGGCGAAGCCCCGCCTAAAAATGGAAATATTTCTATCATGGAAGTTGTGATAAATCTCCTTAAGCCCTTTTTAACAACGTCTTTATTAAAACCAGACCTGAAAAAAACCCACCCTCCGATAATAGCTAATCCAACCGCATCTAATATTCCATAATCGTCTATAGCAAACCAAGTTCCAAGAATAAAAATAATAAAGCCAATTCCATCTAAAAGTCCGGCAATGCATAACATTAAAATTCCTTCGGGAGATGTCAAATTAGCATTTGCGCTTTTTTCTTCTGTGCCTTCGTCGGTTGTTTCATCTGAAGGGTTGCTATTATCTGTTGTACCTTCTTTTTTGTCTGTTGCATCTGCCATCAATGTTGAACTTTTGTTTTGATTATATAAAATCGTTTTCTGCAGAAGCCCGGCATCTGCAGAAAAACAGAAATATTATTTAATTTTACATTATTTAAAGATTTCAAGGAAGCCAAGTTATTAACAGGCCATTTATTTTAATATAAAAATTTGTTATCATAAAGCCGTATGGAAATAATAGCAGAACAAAAATTAAGTGTTGCAAAAGTTGCCAAAAAATTTAAGTTGAAATTAATTTTAATTTTTGGATCTTTTGCAAGCGGCAAACAACGAAAAGGCAGCGATTTAGATGTCGCTATTTTGGGTTTAAAGGGCATTTCTTTTAATGAGGAAATTAAAATAGCTGGCGAATTGTCATTAATTTTTAGCAAAAATGTTGATATATCGGTTTTAAATACTGCTAATCCGCTGCTAACTTTTCAGGCAAGCAAAAATAGCATTTTACTTTATGGAAATAAAGAAGATTTTTTTAAGTTTAAAATATATGCGTTTAGCAGATATAATGATTATGCCCCTTATTTTTTGATGGAGAGAGATTTAAACAAAAAAATAATAAACTCCTATGCCAGCCGATAAAGAGCTTGTAAATCGCAAAATAACCCTGATAAACGAAGACTTAAAGAGTTTAAAATTATTAAGCAAAGTTTCCCTTAAAACATATTTAAGTAAAACAGATTACGAAGTCTTGGCAGAAAGGTATTTAGAAAGAATCATTGGTCGCATGATTGACATTAACTACCACATTTTATCCGAGAACGATAACAAAATTCCTGTTGATTTTTATACATCTTTCATAGAATTGGGCAAAAAGAAATATCTTTCGCTAAAATTGGCAAAAACTATGGCTAATTCCGCTGGTTTGAGAAATCGGCTTGCGCACGAATATGATGAAATTGATCCAAAAAAAGTTTATGGAGCGGTGAAGAGTTGTTTGAAAGATACTCCAAAATACTTAAAAAGTATAATAAAGTCATTGGGCTTGTAAGCTATCTGCCAGATTTTTCCAATCTTTAATAGATAGGGTTTCTGCGCGCTGGTTGGGATTAATGTTATCTAATTTTACATTATTTAAAGATTTCAAGGAAGCCAAGTTATTAACATGTGATTAACATGTGACGAGTTTGTAGTTGGTAGTGAGTAGTTGGTAGCAAATACTAAATAATCAATCTTTCAACTCTTTTGTAAGTTTATTTAACATGCGCATTATTTGGCACAAGAGGTCTTCTATGTTTGGATAGATTTCTTTTTTACTAAACTGTAGTCTTTTGGCTATTTTTATTTGGGTTTCCAGCTCTGCGCCAGACCCATAAGCGTTTAAAAGAAAATTACGAAAATCTTTTCGTGAACTTCGACGGCTGCCTTCGGCAATATTAGAGGGAATAGAAACTGATGCTCTGCGCATTTGAGAAACCAATCCATATATTTCTTCTTTTGGAAAATTTTGAGTTAATTCATAAACAAGAATAACCAAGTCCATTGACTTTTGCCAAACAATTAAATTTTCGTAAGATTCTATCCCCATATTTTTTAATTATGTTTCTGCGTCTTCTACAAACTACTCACTACAAACTACCAACTAACTTGATCCAATCCTTGACCGATAAAGTTTCGGCTCGTTGGGTCGGTTTTAAGTTATTTTTTAAAAGCTATATTTCTACTTCTTGTTTTTTAAGCACTTATTTAAAAATGAATGAGGCGGACGTCGAGCAGCCCCAAATGTCTGAAACAACAATTAAAAAAATGCTTTATACCCAATGTTTTTTTTAATTTCCAGAAGGAAAAAAGATTTTACGTCCTTCCATGTTGCCTTAAAATAAGTTTTGGGAGAGGGGTCTTCCTCGGCATCTTCAAAGTACGTAAGTGATTTTATAATGTGAGATAAATTTTGCTTTACAGAATATTGACTCATAGCCATATCAATTGTTTTTTTTAATGGTTGAACATTTAAGGACAGCCAGTATAAATCAAAAAAATCGCGTTTCCTTCCGCGTTGGCTTATGGCTGCAATTTTCATTGCGGCAATGTCTTCTGGCGACATTATGGAAACAGCGCCGATTTTTAAAAAAGGTTTTGAAGCCTTAAAAAACGGGTATGAAATTAAACTTATTTTTGCTCTGTTAAGTTCTCCATATAATGTCCCTTCTTTAAGGAATGTTGTTTTCCAACCGCCGCCAATGCTTAAAATTTCTTCGGCATTTTTTTCATCAAACGATTTTTTAGGAGTAAAAAAATCCAAATCTATTGAACTGCGGTGTCCTTTTTGTATAGACAAAGCAGTCCCGCCGGCAAGGTACCAGCCGTTTTGCGCAAAAAAAGGAATTTCAATGCATCGTAGAAATGCTTTTTTAGTAGCTCTTGGAATTGCGCCCAAATACAATTTTTCCAATGCGGTTTTATCTATTTTAGAAAAAGAGACCATAAGGATTTTGATTTTTTGCTAATTTGGGCTCTTGGCAGATTCATCACTTTTTTTATTTTATTTTTAGAGTATGTTTTAAAAAGCCAGCGAACTTCATCCGGCTCTCCAAATTCTAATATTCGTTCAATTATATATCTAGCATTCTTTCCGACGTCGATATTTTTTGGATCGGTATCCCAAAAGAGGGTTTCTCTGAACTTCATATGTTTAATTTTACCATTTTGAAGGGGTGTTTGCAAGGTTTTTCCAATCTTCAATAGACAGAGTTTCTGCGCGTTGTTTGGGGTCAATGTTATTTTTTATTAGTATAGCATCCACTTGTTTTTTATCGATTTTTAAAATTTTTGATAAGTTACCAGCAAGTTGTTTTCTTGGATGAGAAAATCCGGCTTTAACAATTTTAAAAAATAAAACTGGGTCAATTTTATTTTTATTCTCCCGTGGAATAATTTTTATTATTGCAGAATCAACTTTTGGAGAAGGCCAAAAACAATTTTTTGAAACATAAGAAATAATTTTAACATCTGCGTAAAATTGCACAGACACAGCCAGCAAGCTCATATCAGGAGGCTTTGAGCATATTCTTTGAGCAACTTCTTTTTGAACCATCAAAATTATTTCTGAAGGCTTGTTATCAGATTCTAAAAATTTTCTTATTAAGGGCGAGGTAAGGTAGTACGGTATGTTAGAGACGACTTTATAATTTGAAAATTGAGAAATTAAGTTTTGATTTAAAATTGAAAATTTAAAATTTAAAATTCTGAGAATATCGCCGTTTATAATTTCTATATTTTTATAATCTTTTAATGTTTCACCCAAAATTTTTATCATTATTTTGTCTTTTTCCACGGCAATCACCTTTTTTGCATTTTTTGCAAGCTCCTGCGTTAAGGTGCCAATTCCAGGCCCTACCTCCAGCACAACATCATTTTTATTTAAATCAGCAGCGCCAATAATTTTTTTAAGGACATTTTTATCAATTAAAAAATTTTGGCCAAGTCCTTTAGACGGCCGGGCGCTATATTTTGATAAAATTTCTTTAATTGTTGTTGGAGAAGTTAAATCCATTTTAAAATTATATCATATTTTTTAGTGTTTTGGTGTGCATAAACTGTCTTGACTTGGCTTCCTTGAAATGGTAAATTTGAATTAGGTTTTAAAATTAACCCGTAAAGGTTATTTCTAATATAACTAAAAAAATAAAACGGGCAAATCCAAGGGGGTTGTTTAAAAACCCTTCTTTTTACTTTGGGCTGGCAACCCTTGTTTTGTTTTTTGCAATGTGTTCTTCATGCAATAATTTTGCAGCTGGCGCTGGTTTAGACGGCGGACACGTTGCGCTCTTTAATTCTTTTTTTGAAAATGTTGCAAATTTAAATGAAGATAGGTTATTTTATGGCCAAGATGACTCAATTCGGCTGGAAACGCCTGACTTAAAGATAGTTGGAGACAATTTTATTGGAGGCATCGCAGCTCCCCAAATTTTATCTACAAAAGTTTTAGGGGATGTGTTTGGCGGCTCCCCGCAAAGCAGAAAAGAAATTATTGAATATTCTGTGCAGCCTGGCGACACCCTGCAGTCTGTTGCAGCAGCTAACGGCATATCTATAAATACATTGCTTTGGGCAAATGACCTGTCAAGTTCTTCAACAATAAAAGTGGGCCAAAGCTTGGTAATCTTGCCCGTAGACGGAGTTTTGCACATTGTAAAATCAGGAGATACCTTAAGCGGAATTTCCCAGATTTATAAATCAGATTCTGAAGACATATTAGCTTATAACAGCCTTGCTAACAGAGACGATATTTATATTGGAGATATTTTGCTTGTTCCTGGAGGCGCAATGCCAAAAAAGGCAGCCCCAATAATAAACAACAACCAAGTTCCTTTAGCTGATAATTTCTTTATTTATCCCACATCAGGCCGCGTATCCCAAGGGCTTCATTATTATAATGCAGTGGACGTTGCCAATAAATGCGGAACTCAGGTTTATGCCGTGGCTTCAGGGGTGGTGCAAAGGGTAAAATACGGGTATAACTATGGCGGAGGAAACCATGTAACAATTTTGCATTCAAACGGAATAGTAACTTATTACGGCCACTTGATGACGATTTTTGTAAAGTCCGGAGACAAAGTTAATGTGGGCGACAGAATCGCTTTAATAGGAGGAGACACGGGAACTGCGGGAGATGGAATCTCAACAGGGTGTCATTTGCACTTCCAGGTTATGGGGGCTAAAAATCCATTGGCAAGATATGCAGTGGGGACCACAATAAGCTTAAAATAAATAATAAAAAACCACGGGCTATGCCCGTGGTTTTTACTTGCTTTATTTATTGTGCTCTATGCAGAACTTTGCTTCGGGAGCTGCCATTAGCCTTTCTTCTTCTATTTCTTTTTTGCATTTTTCACAAAGGCCGTACCTGCCTTTATCAATTTTTTCTAAAGCCGCATTAACGTCCCTCAGCTTCAGTTCCAAGCTGTGTTCCACTGAAAGCATATTATCATACTCCTGCATCTCGTCTGCCTCTTCCTCCATGCTTCCGTTTTCACGGTTAGGATATTTCGTTTCCCAGTCTCCTTTTGGCGCATCGTCTTTTTTTGCAAATGTTTCTAACTCTTTGGTTATAGAATTTTTTTGCGACTCTAATCTATTTTTTAATTCTTCAATTAATTTTGTATTCATGTAATTTATATTATTATTTTTTGGGCGCTGGCGGAACCCCTGGCACCTGCTGCCTTTGCATGGTATTTTTTCCGCTTCCTTCAGCCCATGTTTCAACATCTTGTATAAACTTTTTTCTTTGCTCATCCTCTGACGTAGCAGACTTCAAAATACTCTCTTTTACAGGTACAGGTATTTCTTTAAAGAAGTTTTTATTTTCAGCTAGCCCTTTGCCCGCCCATTGCTGCCTTTGAATTTTTTCTTTTTCTTCTGTCCTTGCTTTTGAAAGCGCTTCTTTTGAATATTTTTGCTCTTGTTCTTCGCCTCTTCTTTTTTCTTCCACCCTTGCTATTATAGCAGAATATATTTCTCTGAGCTGTTTGTCTATGCCTAATATCTTTTGATTTAAGGCATTTCTTTCCTCCACCAATTGCTGCAAAGTTCTGTCTATTTGCTGTATCCTCTTTTTAAGGTTTTCTATTTGGTTATCTGCTTCCCATTCTTTTTTTTCAAGATTTTGTATGTCTTTATCAATGTCCCACCTTCTTTGCTCAAACCCTTTTTTTTCAGCTGTTATATTGCTTTGCTGGGCTTTTTGAGCCACAAAATTTTGTTCGCCTTCCAGCTTTTTTTTCTGGTCTAAAACAGACTTAAGCTTCAGCTCCAAATCTTTTATTTGGATTAGAATTTCATTTTTTTGCAATTTTAAAGAAGGGCTTTTATCTTTATCTATTGCATCTGTTTGTTTTTTAAAGTCGAGCCTTTTGGCCTCTAACTGAAAAATCTGCTGCCTTTCCTGCTCTGTTGCATATTCTTTCAGGTCTTTTTCTGCCATTCTTTCTTCTTCGGCTCCTCTTTCAAGCACTTGTTCTCTTTTAAATTTATCCTCTGACTGCCTTGCGCTTTCTTTTTGCTCTAACTTTTTTTGAGCTTCAGCTTCCTGTTCTTCAAGAGTTTTTACTTTTACAATCCTATTTCTTTCTTTTAAGGCATCGGCCTCGCGAAGGGCGCGCAGGTCCTTTTTCATTGTTTTTATTTCAGCCCTTTTTAAAAACTCTTTGACTTGTAATTCTTCTTGTTGCGTCGGCATGTTTTGCTACTGAGCTTGCTGCTGAACAAATTCAGTAATTAATTACGTAATTAATTCAGTAATAATTTTTATTTTTCTTTAAAGCCGATTTCAGAATTAGTTTTATTCTCGTCAGCCAATAAAAGCCGCAAAATATCAAAAACTTTTTTTATTTTTGCATCATACTTTCTTTCTATTTGCATTATTTTTCTTTGCAAGGCTTCATTTGTTGCCAGCAACTCCCTAATTTTTACAAAAGTCCTTATTATTTGGATATTTACATTTATCGCTCTGTTGCTATTTAGTACGCTAGCCAACATGGCTACGCCCTGTTCTGTAAAAACATATGGTTCATATCTCGCTCCACCCCAACTTGAGGTTTCAAATTGAAACCTCAAGTTTTTAAACTCTTGTTTTGATAATCGGAACATAAAATCTTCTGGAAATCTTTTAATGTTCCTTTTTACAGCGAGATTTAAAGATTTTGTTGGCACATTATAAAGTTGTGCCAAATCTTTATCTATCATAACTTTTTTATTGTGGATAATATATATTTTGTTAGCAATCCTTTCGCTTGGAATTAGGTTTAAATTTTTATCCATAGTTTTGATATTACAATTTGTGACCTCAAGCCTTATCTTTTGAAGAATCCTTTTTTATAGGGTTTTTCTTCAGCTCCCGTGTGCTTGCTCTTGGGCTTGAATCCTGCCTCAATTGCTGAAAGATTTATTCTGCCCATGTCATCAATTGAAATAACTTTTACAGGAATTTTATCTCCCTCTCTTACAACATCTGCAACCTTATCTATATGCTGGGGTACGAATCTTGATATGTGCACCAGCCCTGATTGTCCGGGCAAAATGTCAACAAATGCGCCAAAGTCCATAATTTTTCTGACGGTTCCCGTAAAAGTTTCGCCAATTTCAACTTCTTTTACAATTCCTTTTATCCAGCTGACTGCTTTTTCAACCCCTGCTTCATCTGTGCCGGTAATAAATACAATTCCAGTATCTTCTATATCAATTGTAACTCCGCATTCTTCAATAATTTTATTTATTACACTTCCTTTTGGTCCCACAACTTCTCCAATCTTTGAAGGATTAATCGTCATTGTAAATATTTTTGGAGCAAAAGAAGACAAAGATTTTCTGGGTTCTGAAATCTGTTCCTTTATTATATCAAGTATTTTAAATCTTGCATCTTTTGCCCTGTCTAAAGCTTCTTGCATTATGTTTTTATCAATGCCGTCTGTCTTAATATCCATTTGAATTGCTGTAATTCCGTTTTTGGTTCCTGCCACTTTAAAATCCATGTGTCCATAGTGGTCTTCCGGGCCCTGAATATCAGTTAACACTTTATATTTTCCGCTATCTTCATCTTTTGCCAAACCAATTGAAATTCCGGCCACAGGTTCTTTTATAGGCACTCCTGCATCCATTAAAGCAATGCAGGCAGCGCACACAGAAGCCTGCGAAGTAGAACCGTTGGAAGACACAACTTCAGAAACAATTCTTATTGTGTAAGGAAATTTTTCAACATCCGGAAGTATTGGCGACAATGCTTTTTCAACCAAAGCTCCGTGCCCAATTTCCCTTCTTTTCGGGCCTCTCATAGGAGCTGTTTCTCCGGAAGAAAATGGAGGAAAATTATAATGGTGCAAGAATCTTTTTTTGCCAACAAATTCCATACCCTCCAATACCTGCTGGTCGCCGGGTCCTCCTAAAGTTAAAATTGAAAGCACCCTTGTCAGTCCTCTAAAAAATACTCCGCTTCCATGAGCCCTCGGCAATACCGCAACCTCGCAAGACAAAGGCCTTATTTCAGTTGATTTTCTGCCGTCGGGCCTTTTATCTTTTTCAATTATATTTTTAATAATTATTTTTTCTATTTCTTTTTCAAAAAAAGCCAGCGCTTGTTTTTCTTTGCCCTCGCCCGGATATTTTTCTTCTAAATATTTTATTAAGTCATCTTTTAAGGATTCGGCAACTGCAAGATTTTTTTCTCTAGCCGGCGCTTCGTTTATTGCTTTTTCTAATTTATCGCCAAGCCATTCTTTTATTTCGTTTTCAATATCTGATTCAACGGCCGGTTCAAAAATATCTTTTTGCTTTCCGATTTTTTTAACTGCCTGAATTTGAACATCAATAATTTTTTTGAGCTCTTTTTTGGCAGATTCATAAGCTTCTAAAACATCTTTTTCTAAAACTTCTTTAGCTCCCATTTCAATCATGTTTACCAAAATATCTCCATCCCTTTCTATGGCAGATAAAGTTAAGTCCATTTCGCTTTCTTTTCTCTGGCTGTAGCTTGAATTAAATTTCCATTCGCCTGCCTGCGCAGGCAGGCCATTTTTTGTAACTCTGATTGCCCCCAACGGGCCTGACCACGGAATGTTTGAAACAGCTAAAGCAAATGAAGCTCCAATCATTCCTAAAATATCAGGGTCGTTTTCTCCGTCCCACGAAAGGCAGGTTACAACAACCTGCACCTCTTTTTTAAAATCTTTTGGAAACAACGGCCTTATAGCTCGGTCAATCATACGGGCAGTTAAAATTGCGTCTTCTGTCGGCCTTGATTCTCTTTTCATAAACCTTGAGCCGAAAATTTTTCCTGCGGCATAAAACCTTTCCTCGTATTCAACAGTTAAAGGAAAATAATCTATGTCGGGCCTGGAAAATGGAGAAAGAACAGCGGTTACTAAAACCTCTGTTTCTCCGCACGAAACCAAACAAGAGCCAGATGCCTGCTCTGTCCAGTTTGTAGTTTTGATTATTATGGGCTTTTCACCCACTTTTATCTCGAATGTATCTTTTACCGCCATATTATTTGGCGAGACCGATATACGAATGCATGCCGTTAACACAAATTTTTATTTGTATCATCAGTATGAATTAGTATATCTATCCCCGCAATTAATTACTTATTTTTTTAAAATTACTTTAAAAGTTGTTGAACATACTTAATGCAATCTTCTCTTTCAGTAGAATTTCCATATTTTGAAGGCATTATTTTGTCACATAGAGAAGTATCTTTTTTTTGTATGGCGATTTCTCCGTAACACGTATTTTTCCTTGCTATCTCTGCTTGTTCATTATCATAAACAGTTCTATTCAAATAATTAGATGAAAAATAAATTTTTTCACAAAAAGCTACATCTGACTTTTCTCTGGCACACCGTATATAACATTCATTTTTTTCTCCCTCATTAAGTGTTTTTTCACAAGCTACAGAACAGTCAAGCTGACCCATATTCACTGATAGCCTGATACATTGGTTATAATAAAAGTTTTCAGGAGTATCTCTTTTTTTTATTTTTTCGCATATCGAAACATCCCCCTTGCTCTTAGATATCTCCACATAACACATGGATGCTTTATCATTATCTTTTACATAGCCACACAAATTTTCATCGTTGAGTTTTATAGCTATACTGTAGTAACATTGGCTGTATATCGAATTGTCATTTATTTTTTCGCAAATTTTAGGGTTTTCTAACTCTGTAGCCACTCTGCCGTAACAATAATCAATTAATAAAGAATCGTTCAGTCTTTTGCACATAGAAGGGTCTTCTTCAGAGACGGCATAAGAACTAATTACCTCTAATTCACAGGTTTGTTTTTCAACTTCGGAAAATTTTTCGCAGCCGAAATTTTTTATCATTAAATTTATTTCCCGATCTTTTTCAATTTTTGGCACAAAGTAATTTTGATATATAAAATACCCCGCTCCTCCCAGCAGAGCGACAACCACAACAGTTAAAATAATTATAATGTATAAATATTTTTTGTTCATAGAATTATTTTTTTAATAAAAATTTTGGCTGATTATTTTTTAAAGCCGATTTCGGATTTTGGTTCAGTTTTATTATCGCCTGCTTGCAAAAGTCCTAATATGTAAAAAATCTTTTTTATTTTATCATTTTGGCTCCCGTATTTTTTCTCTAATTCCATTATTTTTCTTTGCATAATTTCATTCGTTGCCATAAGTTCGCGGATTTTCACAAATGTGCGAATAATCTGTAGGTTTACATTTATTGCTCGGTCATTGTTTAGCACGCTTGATAACATTGCCACACCCTGTTCAGTAAAACAAAATGGAAGTTTTCTTAATCCCATCTTTTCAGAATTGGATATTTCAATTTGCAATATCCAATTTTTCATTTCTTTTTTGCTCATCTGGAACATAAAGTCTTCAGGGAATCTCTTTATATTTCTTTTCACAGCTAAATTTAAATTTCCTGTTGTGACCCCATAGAGTTCAGCTAAATCTCTGTCCAGCATCACTTTCCTGTTGCGGAGAATATAAATTTTATTAACAATTCTTTCGCTTGGAATTATAATTGAATTTTTCATTATTTCTTCAATAAAAATTTTGGCAGGCCTTCGTCTATGTCAATAAATTCGTCTGCGATTTCTTTTAATTTTGAAGAGGTTGTTTTTCCAAATGCCATTACCTCAACCCGTTTGCCCTGGTTTTTTAGATATTCCACCAAAGCAATAAAATCTCCGTCTCCAGAGCATAAAACAATAACATCAAGCCCCGGAGAGGTTCTGATTGCATCAATAACAATACCCACATCCCAGTCTGCTTTTTTAGCTCCGCCATACCATTCCTGCAAATCCCTTACCCTTGTTTCAATGCCGATTTTTGAAAGAGCATCAAAAAAAGGCGCTTCTTCGCCAGTTTTTGTGCGCACAACATAGCCAAAAGCTCTGATAAACTTTCTTCCTGCTATCGCGTTTTTTAAAACTTCCTGATAATTTACCTTTGCGTGGTAAAGGTTTTTTGCCGAATGGTACAGATTTTGCACATCAATCAGCACCTCTACTCTTTGTTCTTTTGGTTTTGGCTGCATTATTTTTTAAGTCCTATTTTTTTAACGATAGCAGAATATCTTTTTTCAGAATTTTTTTTAAGATATGCTAAAAGTTTTTTTCTTGTAATGACCATTTTAATCAGCCCCTTTTTTGAATGCAGGTCTTTTGGGTGTTTTCTTAAATGCAAAGCCAGCTTATCAATTTCTTTTGACAGCAAGGCAATTTGCACCTCAGAAGACCCGGTGTCTTTTTCATGGATGCTCGCTTCTTTTATTATTTTTGTTTTTTCTTTGGTTTTTAAAGCCATATTCGCTAATTTTTAATTTTAAATTTAAAATTTTAATTGAATGCCCTAATCTCAAATGTTTAAAACATTCTATCATTTAGATTTCATTTAAAATTTAAAATTTGTTATGAATGCCCTAATCTCAAATGTTTAAAACATTCTATCATTTAGATTTCATTTAAAATTTAAAATTTGTTATTTAAAATTTACAATAAAAGGCTTTTAGCCTTTTATTGTAGTATACTCTATTTTATCTGTTTTGTAAAGCTTGCCCTGAGTTTATCAAAGGGTGCCCCCACTCAGAATCGGACTGAGATAGGATGCTTAAGAGGCATCTACTTTACCATTAAGTTATGGGGGCGATAATTAATTGCAATTCATCTGCGGGTTCCACCATGTTCCCATTTGGTACCCAATCACTGAAAGAATAGTGTTGATAATAACCCACGAAGCAAATACTAAAAATAAGCCGATAATTGCAGAATATAAAATCTTTTTTCCGCTACCCATTAAATTGGGATTGCCGGCAGATATAAGTATAAATACTCCGCCTATTGTTACTCCCACAATTGCCAAAGGAGTAGCTATGCTCAAGACAAGAAAGTTATAAATATAAATGAGCGTTGCAAAAAAATCGCAAATATCACAGGCATGATAGCCGGGTTTTGTTGGATCTCCATTTCCGCATCGCACAAACGGCGCTTGGGCTAATGCTAATACAGGAATTAAAATTAATAAAATCAAAACTCCGGATATTAAAAAATATGTTTTCATCTTTTTCTTTGTGCCCTCGCCAGGACTCGAACCCGGAATCCTCGGTTCGAAGCCGAGCGTGATATCCAGTTTCACCACGAGGGCACGCGGTTAATTTGTTAAATTATACCAAATTTATTGAAAAATATCAATTTTTAAAGTAATATAGAAAAATCATGACAATACCAAAAGAGGTCAAAATCATTATCGAAAAACTGCAAAAGGCGAAGTTTGAGGCATATATCGTGGGCGGATGCGTGCGCGATTTTTTAATTGGCATTAATCCTAAAGACTGGGACATAACCACAAATGCCAAGCCCGAAGAAATCCAAAAAGTTTTTCCGGATAGTTTTTATGAAAATAATTTTTTAACTGTCACCGCGCGCACAGGCAGTAAAAAAATTCCGGAGGTTGAAATTACTACTTACAGATTAGAAGCAAAATATTCTGACAAGCGTCATCCAGACGAAATAAAATATGCAAAAACATTAGAAGAGGATTTAAGCCGCAGGGATTTTACCATAAATGCAATGGCCCTTCGCCTCGGCTCAGGGCCTTCGGCCAAAAAAGAAGTTGTTGATTTGTTTGAAGGGCAGAAAGATTTAAAAAATAAGATAATCAAGACAGTTGGAAATCCTGAAGAAAGATTTTCAGAAGATGCTTTAAGAATGTTAAGGGCAGTAAGGTTTGCAGCAACTTTGGAAGATGGTTTTTCCCGCCAAGAGGCGGGACCCCGCCAGAGGCGGTGGAAAATTGAAGAAAATACTGCAGAAGCTATTAAAAAAAATAGCATCTGGCTGGAAGCGATTTCACAGGAAAGAATAAAAGATGAATTTTTAAAAATAATTATGTCAGATAAAGCTGAAGAAGGAATTGAGCTTTTAAGAGAGCTTAGCTTATTAAAATACATAATTCCTGAATTATTGGATAATTACGGCGTAAGCCAAAGCAAACATCATATTTATGACTGCTACCAGCATGCAATAAAATCTTTGGGATATGCTGCAAAGAAAAAATTTAATATGCATGTAAGATTGGCGGCTCTTTTGCATGATATTGCCAAGCCAAAAGTAAAAATTGGAGAGGGCGAGGAAGCTACTTTTTATAATCACGAAATAGTTGGAGCTAAAATAACTTTCCAGCTTCTAAACAGATTAAAATTTTCCAAAAAAGATGTTGAAAAAATAACAAAACTGGTAAGATTCCATTTGTTTTATTATAATGTTGACGAGGTTGGAGAATCGTCTGTAAGAAGACTGGTAAAAAATGTGGGGCCGGAAAACATAGAAGAGCTTTTGCAGGTAAGGCAGGCAGACAGGATTGGTTCTGGCGTGCCGAAAGCAGAGCCCTATAAATTAAGGCATTTAAAATATCTGATTGATAAAGTTTCACAGGACCCAATTTCAGCTAAAATGCTGGAAATTGACGGAAACGATTTGATGAAAATTTTAAAAATAAAACCCGGTCCAAAAATCGGCCAGATTTTAGATATTCTTTTGGGATATGTTTTAGACGACCCCCAAAAAAATAGCAAAGAATTTTTGCGCAAAGAAGCTGATAAATTGGGCAAATTAAGCCAAAAAGAATTGCAAAAATTGGCGGAAAAATCAAAGCAGGAAAAACAGGAAGTTGAAACCAAAAAAGACGAAATGACCAAGCAAAAATATTGGGTAACATAATGAAAATTTTAAAACAACGGGGCGTAGTATAGCAGCAGTATGCACCCTTCGGGAGGGTGTGGCCCGAGTGCAAATCTCGGCGCCCCGACATAATGGGATAAAAAGGGTCTGTAGTAAAGCGGTATTACCTGCCTGTCGGCAGGCAGGCGCGTCATTTTTACCCCGTTAGAAAATTCACGGGCTTATAGTACAGTGGTAGTACGCCGCATTCGCATTGCGGAGACGCGAGTTCGACTCTCGCTAAGTCCACAAATTTATGAAAATTTACAGATATTGGGAAAAACAAAAAATAAATATTTCTAATGGGGTAAAACTCAAAGATGTTTTGAGGGCTTTTTGGCATGGAATAAAGCCGCAAAAATGGGGGCTGTTTTTTCTAGCGCTCTCTATTATTTTAGCTAACATTGCAGGAATTATTTCTCCAATTTTTTATAAGCAGTTTTTTGATATTATTTCAGCTGGCGGGGATAAAACAGCAATTGCCAATCAATTATTAATAATAATAATCCAAATAGCTTTTTTGAACTTGCTTGTCTGGTTATTTTATAGGTCAGCCACTATTTTTAATAATACATATCAGACAGCAACTATCGCCAGGTTAAAACAGCAGGCATATGATTATTTGATAGAGCATTCTTATAGTTTTTTCAGCAATAATTTTACCGGCTCTCTTGTCCAGCGGGTTAACCGCTTTGCCAGGGCATTTGAAACTTTAAGCGACAGATTAATCTGGGATGTTCTGCCCCTGCTTGTAAGAATTGTTTCGGTGATTGTTATTGTTTATTTTATAAATAAATGGATTGCTTTAATTATTTTTGTCTGGATAATTATATTTTTAATGTTTAACATATTATTTTCCCGCTGGAAATTAAAATATGATATTTCAGTTGCTGAAATTGATTCTAAAACAACAGGATATTTGGCAGATACAATAACAAACCAAAATACAATACAGCTTTTTTCAGGCCAAAAGTTTGAGTCAAAAGGATATAAATCTGTGACAAACGAGCAGGCAAAGATGACAAAAACCAGCTGGAATTTGGATGCAATAATGGAAGCCGGCCAGGCATTTTTGGGCTTTGCAATCCAATTTTTATTATTTTATTTTGCTATTAAGTATTGGGGCCAAGGATTAATAACCATTGGAGTTTTTGTTTTATTGCAGGTATATATAATAGGCTTAATTGACCAGCTTTGGGGATTTACCCGCGTGGTTAGAAACGCATATCAGGCATATGCCGACGCAAAAGAAATGACTGAAATTTTGCTTTTACCCCATGAAATAAAAAATAAACCGGAGGCAAAAGAACTCTTAGTTGATAAAGGAAAAATTGAATTTAAAGATTTAACTTTTAGTTTTAACCAAACTAGAAAAGTTTTGGAAGATATTAATTTAATAATTCAGCCGGGAGAAAAAGTGGCGCTGGTTGGACCGTCGGGAGCTGGAAAAACAACTTTTGTAAAATTGCTTTTAAGATTATATTCGCCTGCTTCTGGAAAAATTTTAATTGACGGCCAGGATATTTCAGGAGTCACTCAAAAAAGCTTAAGAGATGGAGTCTCAATGGTTCCGCAGGACCCGATTTTGTTTCATAGAACTTTAGCTGAGAACATAGCTTATGGAAAAAGAGACGCCGAAAAACAAGAAATAGAAAAAGTGGCTAAGCTTGCCCATTGCGATGAATTTGTAAAAGATCTGCCATATGGATTGGAAACTTATGTCGGCGAGCGGGGAATAAAATTATCCGGAGGAGAACGTCAGCGGGTGGCAATTGCCAGGGCAATTTTAAAAAACGCCCCGATTTTAATTTTAGACGAGGCAACCTCAAGTTTGGATTCTAATTCTGAAATGTTAATTCAAGACGCTTTAAATACTTTAATGCAAGGCAGGACCACAATTGTAATCGCCCACCGCCTGTCAACAATACAAAAAATGGATAGGATAATTGTAATTGACCAGGGAAAAATTATTGAACAGGGAAGCCACCAGAAATTACTGGAAAATGAAAATAGTTTGTATAAAAAACTTTGGGAATTGCAGGCCGGCGGATTTTTAGAAGATGAAGAAGATGAAGATAATGGTGAAAATGAGGATTTAAATTCTATTGAAGATTTGAGCGCGCCAAAACAGGAAAAAGAGAAAGAGGGCGGAGCGCCAAAAGCAAAAATGGCAAATTTTTAAATACGTATTCAAATACGTATTCAAATACGTATTTCGATATGGAATATCAAGATAAGGTGGTATAATAAAAAAAGCAAAATATTATTAAAAAATAAAAAACATGGATAATAACATTTTACCCAAAAGAAATATACCAAGGGATTTGTTTTTGCATCTTTTGGCAATAGTCACGCTTTATTGGTCTGCAATAAGCTTTGTAACTCTTTTGTGGCAATTTATAAACAAATTTTTGCCAGATGCCTTAACGCAATGGTATTCTTATGATTATTCATTGGAACTGATAAGGTTTTCAGTTTCTTCTTTGTTTATTGTTTTTCCGCTTTTTATTTTTGTGTCTTGGTATTTAAATAAAATTTATGCCAGAGAAGCTGTTGTGCGTGAATCAAAAATAAGGAAATGGCTTTTGTATTTAACGCTTTTTATTGCAGCCATAGTTGTTATTGTTGACCTTGTTACTGTTATAAACAGTCTTTTAGGAGGAGAAACAACTTTAAAATTTATTTTAAAGGCATTGTCTGTGCTTGTGGTTGCTGGATTTGTTTTTGGATATTATTTAGATGACGTCAGGCGCGACACTCCTGCAAAATCAGGAAAATATTTTGCCATAGTGACAGGCATATTGGTTGCTACAGCAATTATTGTTTCATTTTTTATAATCGGTTCTCCGCAGACAGCCAGGCTTGTGCAATTTGACCAGCAAAAAATAAGTGATTTGCAGAACATCCAATATCAAATTGTAAATTATTGGCAGAGTAAAGAAGTGCTTCCCACTTCCCTGTCTGATTTGAATGATCCAATTTCAGGTTTTATGGTTCCATTAGACCCTCAGACAGGCCAAAGCTATGAATACAATATAATAGATGCAGAAAATTTAAGTTTTGAGCTTTGCGCTGAATTTAACAAAGAAGGCAATGATCAATATGGTCAGTATCGATATTCGAGCATTCCTGTTCCTGCGAAAGGAATTGCAGATAATTGGCAGCACACAGCTGGCAGAGTTTGCTTTGAAAGAACAATAGACAAGCAGTTATACCCGCCTTTTACCAAAACAAAATAACTGTTGCCTTGCTATTTGTGGATAAATTGTTGAAAAGAGCATGATAAGCATGAAAATAAAATGTCAAAAGAGAGTGGAGTAATTGAAATAACTAATAAAAAGTATCCGAAAGCGCTGAAACAGGCGCTTTCGGTTTTGGTGCCAAGCTCTGGCCCGAAAAAATTGTATTACAAAGGAAATTGGTCAGATGATATTTTCAAAAATTGCCTGGCAGTTGTTGGCTCCAGGCATTTAACTTATTATGGCAGAAAGGCCACAGAGCAAATTGTAACAGAATGCGCAGCAGCTGGCATTACAATAGTTTCAGGTTTTATGTATGGCGGAGATGAAGCGGCTCATTTAGCTGCTGTAAAATGCGGAGGAAAAACAATTGCTGTTATGCCTTGCGGCATAGACTTAATACACCCCGCAAATCAAAAAAATCTATATCAGGAAATTTTAAACAACAACGGCCTTGTAGTTTCAGAATACGAAGGCTCCGCCCAGCCTCAAAATTTTACCTATGTGCAAAGGGACCGGCTTGTGGCAGGGCTTTCAAAAGCAGTTTTGGTCACGGAGGCTGCTTTAAATTCCGGCTCTTTGATTACGGCCAGCTATGCCAAAAAATATAACAGAAAAGTTTTTGCTGTGCCAGGGCAAATTACTTCAGAAGTTTCAAGAGGAACTTTAAAATTGATAAAAGAGGGAGCTGAACCTGTGGCTGACGCAAGCGATATTTTAAGCTATTTTAAAGTTTTGGTGAATCAAGGAGTTAATCAAGTTGATCGAGCCCCGAGCTCACAAAATTTTGTGAGCTCGGGGCTCACAAAAACTGGCTCGTTAGAGCAAAAAATAATTGCCCAGTTAAAAAGAGAGGCTTTAAGAGCAGATGAAATGGCAAGAATTTTTAATGTGCCTGTTGCCCAACTTGGCACAACGTTGTCTTTAATGCAGCTTAAAGGCCAAATTTTACAGGATTTTGGAAAATATTACATCAGTTAATTTTTTGTTTAATTTTATGTTAAAATTATGATAATATAAGAAAATGTAGTCAGGTTGTCCTACGACAACCTAAAATAAAAAGCAAAGTAAGAATGGAAAAAGATTTCTATACAATAAAAGAATTGGCAGATATTCTGAAAATTAGCAAACAGTCTGTGCTAAAGCGCGTACACCGAGGAAACATAGGGTCGCAAAAAATCGGCCGAGATTTCATAGTTTTTAAAAAGGACATTGATTTAAAAAAGTTAGCCGTCGAAATAAAAAATTAAAATTAGCGTTGGTTGTTACATGACAACCTGAAACAGGAAAGATAAAAATATTATTAAATATAAAGATATGTTTTGGAAAAATTGGCCATATTGGCTAAAAGGAGGAATAATTTTATTTCTTTATTCATTGTCGGCTGTCGTAATGTTCGCTAATTTAAATCATGCTCTTCCTGTTTTTGTTTCAGTAATATTTTTACCAGTTTTCATCCCGGCATGGTTTTGTCTAACTTGGTTGTGCGGGATAGGCGGATTGAGCCATGGAGTTTTGGCTTCTTGTTATACATCTGGGATTTGGATTTTTATATATTCTTTGCCTGTAATAATTTTTTTCTTCGTATTCGGTGCAATTATTGGTTTAATTTATGGAAAAATAAAAAATATTATTAAGAAATGAAAATATGCAAAAATTTTTAAAATTTTCGTTATATGGTTTTTGTTTCGGAATTGTATACTCGATTTTTTCTATGGGGATTTTTTTGTTGTGTAAATTTACTGACATAGGTCAAACATTTGAATTGAGGATACATAGCTGTAATGTCAATTTATTATTAAAACCATTTGCAATCTTTTACCAATCACTTGCCAGAGGAAAAGGATTATTTTTTACCGCCACTAATTTTGTTTTAGTTGGAGAGATCATTATTATTCTTCTGACATTTACTATTGTGGGTACAATTATTGGTTTAATTTATGGAAAAATTAAACCAATAAAAAATTAAAATTAGCCTTGGTTGTCCTACGACAACCTGAATAAAAACTAAAATCCAAAATTGCAAAATTTTTAAATTATGCTGATTAAAATTCCATCGGTGGCGAATTTGGGGTTAGAGACTATTAAGGTTGACATTGAAATAAATTTGGCAAACAAGGGTTTGCCTGGTTTTGAAATTGTGGGGCTTCCAGACAAAGCTGTAGGTGAAAGCAAAGAAAGGGTGAGGACCGCTATTTCAAGCTCTGGCATTGATTTTCCCGCGAAAAAAATTATGGTCAATATGGCCCCGGCCGACGTTCCAAAAGAGGGATCAGTTTATGACCTGCCCATTGCTGTTGGAATTTTAAGCAGTATTTTAGAGTTTTCCGTGCCTTCAAAATCATTATTTTTAGGAGAACTATCGTTTGACGGCTCTCTAAGGCATACAAAGGGAGCTTTTTTAATGGCTTTGTTTGCTAAGGAGTTCGGTTTTACAAGCTTGTATGTGCCAAAAGATTCTGCCAATGAGGCAGCAGCTATAAAAGGCCTTAAAGTTTATGCTGTTGAAAATTTAACCCAGATATGCCAGCACTTTTTGGGACGCGAAAAGATTTTCCCAGTTGATTACAAAGAAGTTTCAGAAAATATTGAAAGCCCGGCTGAATTTGACATGAAAGAAGTTTTGGGCCAAGAGCAGGCAAAAAGAGCCATGGAAATTGCTGCTGCCGGAGGCCACAACATTATTATGATTGGCTCTCCAGGGTCTGGCAAAACAATGCTGGCGCGCGCCTTGCCCGGAATTTTACCCCCCTTAAATGAAGAGGAGTCTCTGGAGGTAACTAAAATTTATTCAGCCTCTGGCGACATTCCTCCGGGCGGCTCTTTAATTGTAAAAAGGCAGTTCAGAACGCCCCACCACACAGCCTCTTTGGCTGGCTTGGTTGGAGGCGGGTCTAAGCCAAGGCCCGGAGAAATCAGCTTGGCTCATAGGGGCGTTTTATTTTTAGACGAATTCAACGAGTTCCAGCGCTCAATTATGGAAGCTATGCGCCAGCCGTTAGAAGACGGATGCCTGACCATTTCAAGGGCAAAACAAAGAATAAAATACCCGGCCGATTTTATGCTTGTGGCTTCCGCCAACCCATGCCCCTGCGGATATGCCATGCACCCTAAAAAGAGCTGCGCGTGTTCTCTTAGCCAGATTTCAAAATACCAAAAAAGAATTTCAGGTCCTATTTTAGACAGAATTGATTTGCATATTCAGGTAATGCCCGTGGACACGGATGCCTTTTCAGACAACCAAAAAAATTCTGAGTTTTTAGAGGCATCAGAAAAAATCCGCCAGCGGGTAATGATAGCCCGTAAAAAGCAGGAGGCAAGATTTGCTTTTGAAAGCATTTGCTCAAACAATCAGATGAAAAACAGCCACATTAAAAAGTATTGCAAGCTTTTAAAAGAAGTTGAGCAAATTTTAAGGCAGGCGGCAATGAAGTTCCAGCTTTCAGCCAGGTCTTATATGAAAATGATAAAAGTGGCCCGCACAATTGCGGACTTGGACAGCTCAGAAGAAGTTTTACCAGCCCATATGCTGGAAGCCTTGCAATACCGTCCTAAAAACTATGAATCGTCTTAAAAATTTTGTATAATAAATATGAATCAGGAAAGACTGCTAATTATTGACTCTAACGCTTTATTGCACAGGGCTTTTCATGCATTGCCTCCTTTGGCAACAAAGTCAGGCCAAACCACGGGAGCTGTTTACGGGTTCTTGCTGACTTTATTCAAGGCAATAAAAGACTTGGGAAAAGACTGCAATTTGTATGTTGTTGCCTGCTTTGATACAAAGGCAAAAACATTCAGGCACGAAAAATTTCAGGACTACAAAGCCCAAAGGCCGCAGACTCCCGATGGCATTATTTCGCAAATACCTGTTGCAAAAGAAGTTCTCCAAACTTTAAAGATTCCGGTTTTTGCAAAAGAAGGGTTTGAAGCAGATGATTTAATAGCCACAATTTGCGCTGTTTCAAAAAAAGAAAACAAGGATTTAGAAATTTACATTTTAAGCGGAGATTTAGATAATTTACAATTAGTTGACGATAAGGTTAAGGTTTACACTTTGGGCAAGGGCATCAAAGACACGGTAATTTATGATATAAATAAGGTAGTAGGGCGGTTCGGCGTAAAACCTTTGCAGATGAATGATTTTAAAGCTCTTGTGGGAGATGCATCTGACAATGTTCCCGGAGTCAAAGGCATTGGAAATAAAACCGCAGCTGAAATAATTCAAAAATACGGCACCATAAAAAATCTTTATCAAGAGCTTGCAACAGACACAGCTGTTTTAAAACCCAAAATAAAAGAAGCTTTAAAAAATAACAAAGATTCTGCATTTATGTCTTTGGAGCTGGTTGAAACAAAGAAAGACATTGATATAAATTTTAACCTTCAAGAGTGCAAGTTCGGTGATTTTTTTAAAGAGCAAGTTGAAGAAAAATTTAAAAAATTAGAATTTGATTCTTTAATAAACAGACTTTTATCATTATAATATAATGACAAAGATTTCATATAAAATATCTGTTCCCGTTATTCTGGCAGGCTTTTTTGCTGTCGTGGCTTTTTTGGCGCTAGACTATAAAAATATAAACTTCAGTTTTTACATACTTCTTTTGTTTATAGCTATATATGTCTTTTTCTTTGGATTTGCCACAGGCCAAAGGTTTGCATCTCCTGTCAAAAAATTATTAGACAGGGCTACAGAAATGAGCAAAGGAAACTTATCTACCAGGGTGTATTTGGAAACCAAAGACGAAATTGCAGAATTAGCAAAAGTTTTTAACAAGCTGGCAGGGGACCTCGAAGAGAGCAGAAATAAAGAAGAATCTACAGAAAAATCAGTGGATATAAAGGTAAAAGCAAAAACCCAGGGGCTGGAAGAAACAATAAATGCTTTAGAGCAAAAAGTGCAGAACAGGACAATAGAGCTGCAAAGGGTTATTGGGGATTTAAACAAATTTAAGGAAGAGGCTATAACAAAAGACTCAGAAGTGGTTAGGCTAAAAGAGGATGTCCAAAAATTAGAAAAGAGGGTTAAAAACAGGGCCCCTCAAAAACCAGTAAAAAATAAACAAATTAAGCCAAAAAATCCGAAAAAAACAAACGTCGCAGAGCTTAAAAAAATAGCAGAAGATTTAGAAGCTCTCCAAAAACAGACAAAAGAAAGAGAAGAAAAAACAGAAGAGCTAATAAGCGAAATAAGAAAAATAAAAGAGCCAGGATAAAATTTTATATAGTATGCCTGAATTGCCGGAAGTTGAAACCACAGTCAAAGGCTTAAAATCAAAGGTCCTGAACAGGGCCTTTGTTGATGTGTGGTCAGACTGGGAAAAAACAATTAAAAAACCAAAATTATTTAAAGATTTTAAAAAGCATATAAAAGGCAAAAAAATATTAAAAATTTGGCGTCGCGCCAAAAATATAATTTTTGACTTGTCGGGCGGATATTCCCTTTTAGTGCACCAAAAAATGACAGGACATCTTCTCTATGGAACATGGAACATAAAACATGGAACATGGGCGCCAGCTGGAAACAAAAATTTAGAAGACCCGATGAATAAATTTTTGCATTTAATATTTTTTTTGAATGATGGAAAAATGCTTGCCTTGTCGGATTTAAGGAAATTCGCCAAAGTTGAATTACAAAAAACTGATGAATTATTAAATTCAAAAGAATTTAAAAATTTGGGGCCCGAACCATTAGAAAAAGATTTTACTTTTAAGAAATTTAAATCCTGCCTCGCCGCTAGGCGAGGCAGGATAAAGCAGGTTTTAATGGACCCTTACATAATAGCTGGCATAGGAAACATTTATTCTTCTGAAGCATTGTGGCAGGCAAAAATACATCCTGAAAAAAGTGTTGCAAAATTAAGTGAAAAAGAGTTAAAATTGCTTTATAATGCAATTAAAAAGGTTTTGACCATTTCTGTTAAATTGGGTGGAGAAAGTTTTTCTGATTATAGAAAAGTTGACGGAAGCAAGGGGAATTTTGACGCAGAAAGAAAAGCGTATAAAAGAGAAGGCCAAAAATGCCAAAGATGCAAAACCCTAATTAAACGTTTAAAATTTGCAGGCAGAAGCGCCTTTTTCTGCCCCAACTGCCAAAAATTGTGAGCCCCGAGCTCACAAGAGTTTGTAAAACTAAAAAATGACTATATTAGACCATGCCGCGGAGAAAAGAACAATTTGTAACCGGCGAGATTTATCATATTGTAATACGAGCGATTGATAATAACTTGATTTTTAAGGACTTAAACGATTATTATCGCGGCATTTTTTCTATTTACGAGTTTAATAACGCCATCCCTGTGAATATTTTTAATCGACGATTAGCCAGGACCGCTGAAAAGAAAAAAGAAAAATTTTGTGAGCTCGGGGCTCACAAAATTTTAGTAGAAGATGCAAGAGATAAATTTATTAAAGTTTTAGCTTTTTGCTTTATGCCAAACCACGTTCATCTTCTGACAAAACAAATAAAAGACGGGGGAATATCCAAATTTATGCAAAAAGTTGGAGGCGGATACGGAGGATATTTTAACAGAAAATATCAGAGGAAGGGTCATGTTTTTCAAAACGAATTTAAATCGGTTCATGTGGATACAGATAATCAGCTTATAGCGACAGCTTCGTATATTTTTACAAACCCTATTGCACTTATTGAACCCAGTTGGAAGGAAAAAGGAATTCAAAAACATTCTGTAAAGGAGGTCTCAAAGTTTTTGGAAGACTATAAATGGTCAAGTTATCAAGACTGCATTGGCGTTAAAAATTTCCCTTCTGTTACAGAAAGAGAATTTCTTTTAGAAACAATGGGCGGAATAAATGGCTTGAATGGAGTTGTAAAAGATTGGATAGAGCATAAAAAAGACATTGCAAAATACACAGACTTATTTTTAGAGTAAATCTTGTGAGCTCGGAGCTCACAAGATTTTGTGAGCTCACAAGATTTTTTGAGCTTTTTTGTGCTAATTATTACTCAAAAAATAGAAAACAAAGAATCAGAGCTAAAAGATTGTATAATTACAAAAAAATGCTTTAATCAAACAATACAGTCATATTTGGGGGTTTTAAAGCATTGTAATAGTTATAAAATTAAAGAAAATGTATTTAATAAATTTTTGGGAATGATTATATTTTTGTACGGAGAAGATTCTTATAGATCCAAGGAAAAATTAAATGAAATAATAGGGCACTATAAAAAAGTCCACAAAAGCGGACTGAATTTGATTTTTATTGATGCTATAGAAAAAACGTTTAATGATTTTTTTGACAGCCTTAAAATTGTTTCAATGTTTGCAGAAAAAAAACTGGTGGTTGTGAAAAATGTATTTTCCGCCAAAGGCGGACCAGCCCCGGGCTGGCAGGAAGAATTTTTAAAAGAAGTTAATAATTTTAAAAATATAAAAGATATTATTGTTATTTATGAAAATGATAAAGTTGATGAGAGGCCAAAACTTTTTAAACAGCTAAAAACTCATGCAAAATGCCAGGAGTTTAATTTGCTTCAGCCAGCCATGCTGAAAAAGTGGATAGACAAAGAATTTGAAAAGTACGGCTCAAAAATTGATCTGCCAGCAAAAGATCTGTTATCAGCATATACTGGAGATGATTTATGGAAAATGGCAAATGAAATTAAAAAGCTGGCAAATTATAAAAGGGAAGGCATAGTAAAAAAAGAAGATGTTGAGCTTCACATTAGACCTAAAATTGAAAACGATATTTTTAAAACAATTGATGCTATTTCGCAGAAAAATAAAGGCCAGGCAGTAGGGCTGCTTCACAAGCATTTAGATAACGGAGACGCTCCCTTGTATATGCTTTCTATGATAGCTTATCAATTCAAAAATCTTTTGATTATAAAAGAACTGGCTGAAAAAGAAGCTGGCTATCAGGCGATTGTAAAAAAAAGCGGGCTTCACCCGTTTGTAGTTCAAAAGAATTATTATTTGTGCCAGCGCTTTACATCAAGCCAGTTAAAAAAAATCTACCAGAAAATTTTTCAGGCAGATTCAGATATTAAAACAGGCAAGATAGATCCGGAGCTGGCTTTGGATATGCTGGTGGCTGAAATTTAAGCTTTTTTGCCGACTAATTTGGAAATTCTTGATTTTTTTCTTGAAGCGTTATTCTTTTTTATAACGCCAACCTTAGCGGCTTTGTCTAATGCCCGGTAGAGCTTTGGCAGAAGAGCTTCTGCTTCCTTATTTTTTTTGGCAGACACTAAACTGCGAGCCTCTTTCAAGAGGGCTTTTATTTTATCTTTATAAATAATATTTATAGCTTTTCGCCTTTCATTCTGGCGGATAGCTTTTTTTGCCGATTTTGTTATTGCCATAATATTATAATGATAGCAAATTATTTTAAAATTGTAAATAGCCAAGTTTTGTGCTATAGTATTATAAACGTTTTTTGTTTTTTGACCTTTAACATAGATTCAGCTGTTTGCTGAATCAACATAAGGAGTAACCCGATGAACATACTATTAGTGTACCCCGAATTTTTGGCAACTTTTTGGAGCTGGAAGCATCTTTTGAAATTTGTGGCTAAAAAATCGGCATTTCCTCCTTTAGGATTGTTGACTATAGCTGCTATGCTTCCTGAAGACTGGGAAAAAAGAGTTGTTGATTTGAATGTCAGAAAGCTCACAGATGAGGATATTAAATGGGCAGACTTTGTTTTTGTAAGCGCTATGATAGCGCAAAAAAATTCGGCAGTCGAGATTATAGAGCGGTGTCAGGTATTGGGCGCGCCTGTAGTTCTTGGCGGCCCAATTTTAGAAACCGAAGACTCTTGCAAAGAGTTTCCGAGCGTAGAACACTTTTTTCTGGGCGAAGCAGAAGAAACTCTGCCTGGATTTTTGAGCGACCTTCAAGCTTCACAGGAAAAAAGGGTCTACAGTTCAGAAAGGTTCCCTGACATAGAAATTTCTCCCATACCCCTGTATAGACTGATTGACCCGAAAGATTACGCATCCGGATTTGCGCAATTCAGCAGGGGATGCCCCTTTGAATGCACTTTTTGCAACATCGCGCATCTGAACGGCCGTAAATGGAGGTCAAAATCTCCAAACAGGTTTTTGGCAGGAATTGATGCAATGCATCAAGCCGGTTTTCGCGGCGCTGTGCAAATTGCAGATGATAATTTTGTGGGCAAGATAGCAAAAACAAAAGAAATGCTTTCAGCGCTTATTCTTTGGCAAAATGCCCGCGGGTATCCGTTTGAATTTACAATTGAAGCCCCTGTAATAATTGCTGACGATGCCGAACTGATGGATTTAATGGCGCAGGCAAATGTCAAAAAAGTTTTTCTGGGGCTGGAAACAGACAATCCTGAATGTCTTGCAGAGTGCCAAAAAAAGCAAAATTTGCATCGCGATTTGGTGGCTGACGTAAAAAGAATCCAGAGCAGCGGTCTTATTCCGATGTCTGGATTTATCGTGGGTTTTGACAGCGACCATCCCGACAGCTTTGTTGAAAAAATGATTGACTTCATCGGGCAGTCAGGGATTTGCATGGCCATGGTTGACGTGCTTCAGGCCCAGCCTGGCACAAAGCTATATGAAAAACTAAAGCAACAAGGAAGGCTTTTAAGGGCATCTGTGAGCAATACTGATTGCTACCCTAACTTTATTCCCATGATGCCGGTTGAAACTCTTGCTAATGGCTATAAAAAAATTCTACAGAAGATTTATTCTCCCAAAGAGTACTATAAAAGAATCCGTGAGTTTGTAAGCGAGTATGATTCTTCCAAGCGGCCCAGAATAAAGATCACTATGTGGGATTTCAGAGCTTTTATGCGGGCAAACGTTTGGATAGGCATACTTGGAGGGCCAAAAGTCAGCTATTACTATTGGCTGTCTATTTTCACCACTGTTTTTTCCAAAAAATGGCGCGCGTTATCCGATGTCGTTGCTTTACAAATTTACAGGTTTCACTTTGGAAAAGTTACAGAGGAAATCGTGAACGCATAAACGTTTTTGATAAGGCTTTTTGCGAGCCGCATAGGACGAGAAATCGTCCTTTTTATTTAGCATCATTAATAAAAAAATAAATAAAAGCTAAATAACCCCTCACTAATTTAAATAGCAAACTCGAACTACAGCAGATGACAGCCGAAGGCGCTTCGCCCGATAAACTTTATAATTTTAAAAAGCATCTTTGAAATTGGTGATGGGGTTTGCATCAAATTTTGGGTGAAGACTTGACATATTTTGTAAAAAAGAATACAATAGCTATATATAAAAAGAAGTGGCCATTTTACTCTAAATAAAATTAAATACCCTCGTCTGGCGGTTTTAAATTGCGCTGGAAATTTTTTGTAATAGAATATAGTTTGGACGGGGGAAATACCCTAAAGGCAATAGGGTATTTTGTGTTTATAAAATCACATAACACATAGCATAGAACACATAACAGAAACGTTTTTGTCATGTTCCATGTTCCATGTTTTATGTTTCATGCGCTAATGGCTGAAATAATTAGCAAGGTAAAAAATTTTTCAAAATCTAAACTCTCTTTTTCCACCCCGCATCTTTTAACCATGCAAAGGCAGACATGGGAGGATTTTTGGCAGGTTAGAGTAAAAGAGCTTTTAGAAGAAATTTCTCCCATACGCGATTACACCGGCAAAGAATTGGAGCTTTGGTTTGAAGATTACAAGCTTGGAAAGCAAAATTATAAAAACGGGCTGGAGGCTAAAAAAAATAATGATTCTCTTGAAGCTCCATTAAGAGCAAAAGTAAAGCTTGTAAATCTTAAAACAAAAGAAGTAAAAGAGCAGGAAGTGTTTTTGGCGGATTTTCCCATAATGACAGAAAGGGGCACTTTTGTGGTAAACGGAGTAGAAAGGGTTGTTGTTTCACAGCTTATCAGGTCTCCGGGAGCTTTTTTTACAACAAGGTCATGGAGAGGCAAAAATTATTTTGGAGCTAAAATAATTCCAAACAGGGGCGCATGGCTGGAATTTGAAACTGAGGACTCGGGATTTATTGGAGTAAAAATAAACAGAAAAAGAAAAGTTCCTGCCACCACTTTGTTAATGGCTTTGGGCTTGGACGGAGTAGACAAAGTTGAAAAAGAATTTAAAGACACAGATACAGGAGAAATAAAATATATAAAAGAAACCCTTAAAAGAGAAACATGCAAAGACCAAAAAGAAGCTTTGGTTGAAGTTTACCGCAGGCTAAGGCCCGGCGATTTGGTTACTCCAGACACTGCCCAGGACTTGATATTTAATATGTTCTTTAATTTTGACAGGTATGACTTGTCAAAAGTGGGCAGATGGAAAACATGGCAGAGGCTGCCTCAGTTGGCTCCGAAAAAAATAGATAAAGATATTTTGAAAGAAGACAGAATATTAAAGCTGGAAGATATTATTGAAGTTATAAAAGAAGTTATAAGGTTAAACAACAAGCCCGATGCAAAACCAGACCAGGTTGACCACTTGGGAAACAGAAGGGTAAGAACTTTATCTGAGCTTTTGCAAAACAGAATGAGAGTTGGCTTGATGCGCATGGAAAGAATTATAAAAGATAAAATGTCTACTTTGGATGTTGCCACTATAACCCCGATACAGCTTATAAACCCAAGGCCGCTGATGGCAGTGGTAAAGGAATTTTTCACTTCCTCCCAATTCTCGCAATTCATGGACAATGAAAACCCATTGGCAGAATTAGAGCACAAAAGAAGGCTCACAACAACAGGCCCCGGAGGATTAACAAGAGAAAGGGCAGGGTTTGAGGTAAGAGATGTGCAGCCTTCACACTATGGAAGAATTTGCCCCATTGAAACTCCAGAAGGCCCTAATGTGGGGCTTGTGGGGCACTTGGCTTCTTTTGCAAGAATAAACCCTTATGGGTTTATTGAGGCCCCTTATTTTAAAGTAAAAAACGGAAAAGTTACAGACGAAATTCATTATCTTTCAGCCCAAGACGAAGAGAGGTACAGCATTGCCCCGGCTTCTGTTCCCTTGACAGAATCTGGAAAAATTCTTCCTGAAATTCCCCCAGACAAAGTTGAGGCAAGAGTGAAAGGAGAGCCAGAGGAAGTGCAAATTTCAAAAATTGACTATATAGATGTTTCTTCAAAGCAATTTATTTCAGTTGCAACATCTTTGATTCCTTTTTTGCAAAACGATGATGCATCTAGGGCATTAATGGGTTCTAACATGCAAAGGCAGGCGGTTCCTTTAATAAGGCCAGAGCCACCATTAGTGGGAACAGGAGCTGAAAGGAATGTTGCCCGCGATTCAGGGCAGGTAATTTTAGCTAAAGGCCATGGAGTTGTAAAAGAGGCAGACGCCCAGCACATAAAAGTGCAGTATGATATTTCGGGCAAAAAATCAGAAGAAAATTACGAGCTTCAAACTTTTGTTAGAACAAACCAGTATTCATGTTTTCACCAAAAGCCAATAGTTGAGAAAGGAGAAGAAGTAAAGAAAGGAGATGTTTTAGCTGACGGAGCCGCTATTTCACAAGGAAGATTGGCTTTGGGAAGAAATATTTTAATGTGTTTTTTGCCTTTAAGAGGAGGCGGATTTGAAGACGCGCTTACTATTTCAGAAAAATTAGTTAAAGAAGACGAATTTACTTCAATACACATTGAAGACTTTAAGTGCGACGTCAGGGAAACAAAGCTTGGGCCGGAAGTTACAACTTCTGATATTCCCAATGTTGGCGAAGAAAAATTAAAAGATTTAGACGAAGAAGGAATTGTAAGAATCGGGGCTGAAGTCGGACCTAACGATATTTTGGTTGGAAAAATTTCGCCAAAAGGGGAAGCCGAATTAACTCCGGAAGAAAGATTGCTAAGGGCAATTTTCGGCGAAAAAGCAAAAGATGTAAAAGACAGCTCTTTGCGCATGGAGCACGGAAAGAAAGGAAAAGTTGTAAATGTAAAAATATTTTCAAGAGAGCTTGGACACAAGCTAGAGCCCGGAGTAATAAAAAGGGTGCAGGTTGAGGTTGCAGAATGCAGAAAAATAAAAGTTGGAGACAAGCTGGTGGGCAGGCACGGAAACAAAGGAGTTGTTTCAAAAATTCTGTCTGAAGCTGAAATGCCGTTTTTAGCTGACGGAACTCCTATTGATTTGGTAATGTCTCCATTGTCTGTTCCTTCCCGTATGAACATCGGGCAGATTTTAGAAACTCATCTTGGATGGGCAGCCCACGAATTAAATTATATTGCAATTTCTCCAGCCTTATTGGGAGCTGATAAAACAGATGTTAAAAAAGAACTAAAAGAAGCAGGATTGCCAGAGTCAGGGCAGATTACAGTTTATGACGGCAGAACGGGTCTTCCTTTTCCAAAGCCGATTACTGTGGGTTATATGTATATAATGAAGCTGATACATATGGTGGACGATAAAGTGCACGCCAGGTCTATTGGGCCATATTCGTTAATTACGCAACAGCCGTTGGGAGGAAAGGCTCAGTTCGGAGGCCAAAGATTTGGAGAAATGGAAGTATGGGCTTTGGAAGGATACGGGGTGGCTCACACTTTGCAAGAAATGCTTACAATAAAATCTGACGACGTTGCAGGAAGAGCCGCAACTTACGAAGCCATATTAAAAGGCGAGCCCATAAGAAACCCCAACATTCCAGCTTCATTTAATTTGCTTGTTGCTGAATTGAAATCTTTGGGAATGTCAGTAGAAGTAAAAGAAAAACCAAGATTAATAAAAGACGACACCAGAGAAGACAGAAGAGACAACCGCGGAGAAAGAAAATAAAAATAAAAAACCGTCCCGCCATGGCGGGACGGAGTAATGAAATTTAGTGTTTTTTAGCAGGCAGATTAAGCACATTTTCTAGATATTCAACCCTGCTTTCCAATTTATCAAAATCAGGCCTGTAAACCACGCCAGCAAGTTGACTCTTGATTATTGATAGATCTTTTTCTACCTTGTCAAACCTTTTATTAACAATTTCTGCTTGACCGTCAAAACTATTTTTCATCATTACCGCTAAGTTGTCGATAGTTAAATTTTTCTTTGCCATATAATTTATATTTATATTTCTATTATAGCCATTCAAAAAATCGTGTCAAATTTGTAAAAAATTAACATCTTATAATTTTAAAAGCTTTTAAAATTGTAAGACATAAATTCATGAAAAACCAAAAAGACCATGCCTCCCGGCAGGCAGGCATTTCAACATTAATTGGCATAATGGTTATTGTCGCTGTGACAGTTTTAACCTTCGGCGGAGTTTTTGCATATCAATATTTTTCGACACCAAAAGAAAAAAATCAGCAGCAGATTGAGGACCAAACCGCTGGCTGGAAAACATATAAAAATAATGAATATGGTTTTGAAATAAAATATCCAGCTGATTTTAAAATAAACGAAAATTATTACTATGATCTTTCTGCAGGAACAAGCAATAGCGGTTCATTAAATCTTCCTGGAGTTTCGTTCTCGATTCCGGTTTCTTACACAGACGGAACAAATTTATCTCCTGACACAAAAATATCTGTTGAAATGAATGCGAAGTCAAAAAATTGTCTGGTTACGGAATTTTTAAATTCTCCAAACCCCGTTATAGATATCACAGATGAAATTATAAATAAAATTATCTTTAATAGAGGAACAACGGGCGATGCAGGCATGGGAAACTATTATAACGAAACTGTTTATAGTACGAAAGGTTTAACTCCTTGCTATGGAATCCGTTTGTTCGTACACAGCACATCTTTAGGAAATTATGAACCAGAGACAAGGGTGGCGTATGATTCGGAAAAATTACAATCAGTTTTTAAACAAATTATTTCTACTTTTAAATTTATAAAATAAATAATAACTAAAACCAAAACCAATGCGTGTACTTGACCTTGAATCAATAAGAATAAAACTGGCTTCGCCCGATGACATTATGTCATGGTCTCACGGAGAGGTGATAAAGCCAGAAACAATTAACTACAGAACCCAAAAGCCTGAAAAGGACGGGCTTTTTGATGAAAGAATTTTTGGACCTGAAAAAGATTACGAGTGCGCCTGCGGAAAATATAAAAGAATAAGGTACAAAGGAGTTGTTTGCGACAGGTGCGGAGTTGAAGTTACAAAATCTTCTGTAAGAAGAGAAAGAATGGGGCATATTAAATTGTATGCGCCGGTTTCGCATATTTGGTTTTTAAGAGGAGTTCCATCAAGAATGGGCTTGGTTTTAGATAAATCTTCACAGCAGTTGGAAAAAGTTATTTATTTTTCTTCTTATATTGTTACAAAAGTTGATTCTGAAGCCAGAGACAGAATTTTAGATGCTATTGAAGAGGAATACAAAACAAAAGTTAAGAAAGAGAAGACAGAAGCCGCAAAAAACGAATTGAGAATTGCCAGGGAAAAAGCGAAAGAAGAAGTTTTGGAAATAAAGCCGCTTAAAATTTTGTCTGAAGTTGTTTATCACGCTCTTTCTATGAAATACGGCGAAGTATTTGAAGCGGGAACAGGAGCTGAAGTGGTAAGAGAGATATTTTCTAAAGTTGATTTGAAAAAAGGAGTTGAAGAATTATCAAAAGAAGCCAAAGAAGCTCCGCCAGCAATGAAGAAAAAAGTTTTGAGAAGATTAAAACTTTTTCAGGGAATGTTAAAAGCCGGCGTAAGGCCGGAATGGATGTTTTTGGAAATTCTGCCAGTTTTGCCTCCTGACTTAAGGCCGATGGTTCAGTTAGACGGAGGAAGATATGCTTCTTCTGATTTAAATGATTTATATAGAAGGGTGATAAACAGAAATAACCGATTAAAATATCTGCAGGAAATTTCAGCCCCATCTGTTATTGTAAGAAATGAAAAAAGAATGCTGCAGGAAGCGGTTGATGCTTTAATTGACAACGAAATGAGAAAGGGGGTAACAACCACCGCCACCACCGGAGGAAAAAGATTGCTTAAGTCTTTGGCTGCCATGCTGGCCGGAAAACAGGGAAGGTTTAGGCAGAACCTTTTGGGAAAACGCGTGGATTATTCTGGCAGGTCTGTTATTGCTGTGGGCCCTGAACTGCATTTTTCGCAGTGCGGTTTGCCAAAAACTTTGGCTTTGGAAATTTTCAAGCCTTTTGTGGTAAAAAGAGTTTTAGACAAAGAGTTAGCTTACAATATTCGCGGAGCATCCAGGCTTATTGAGGAAAAAGTTCCTGAAGTCTGGGCTATTTTGGAAGAAATAGTAAAAGAAAAATTGGTTTTGCTAAACCGCGCTCCAACTTTGCACAGGCTTGGAATACAGGCATTCAGGCCTGTATTAACAGAGGGCGAAACAATAAAACTGCACCCTTTGGTTTGCGAGGCGTTTAATGCTGACTTTGACGGCGACCAGATGGCAGTTTACCTTCCTTTGTCAGACGAGGCTCAAAAAGAAGCAAAAGAAATAATGCTTTCAACTTTGAATCTTTTAAGGCCGGCCACAGGTTTGCCCGTAATGGGGCCATTCAGAGACATTGCTTTGGGGTGTTACTTTTTGACCAAGTTAAATGCCGTTGAAGATAAAAAACAGCTTAAAGTATATTCCTCTGGTTCAGAAGCTATTACAGCTTACGAGTATGGATTTTTGGGGCTTAACGACGTTATAAAAGTGCAAAATCCAAAGTCAGACAAGGACGAACTTATTGAAACTTCTGTGGGAAGATTAATTTTAAATTCCAGTCTGCCCCATGATTATTTTTATATAAATAAATTAGTAGACAACAAGGGGTTAAAACAGCTTGTAAGGGAGGTTATTGAAAAATATCCGAACGAAGAGGCCGTTGTTATTTTAGATAAAATAAAACATCTTGGATTTGAATACTGCACTTTGTCTGGAATCAGCTGGGGTATGGATGACTTGATAGTCCCTCCAGAAAAGGGAAAGCTTATAGGAGAAGCAGAAGAAGAAGTAAGGCGCATAGATAGCCATTTTGAAAAAGGGCTTTTGTCTTCCGAAGAAAAAACTTCGCAGAAAATTTTAGTATGGCAGTCAGTAAAAACAAAAATAGAAGCATTGTTAAAAGATACTCTTCCAGCCGAGGGCCCTGTGATGTCAATTATTAATGCTGGAGCCAGAGGGACATGGGCGCAGCCCGTGCAGATGGCAGGTATGAAAGGTTTAGTGAACAATCCGGCAGGAGACATTATAGAATTGCCCATTAAATCATCTTTTGCTGAAGGATTTAATGTTTTGGAATATTTTATTTCAACTCACGGAGCCAGAAAAGGAACAGCTGACACAGCTTTAAGGACTTCTTCGGCAGGATATCTTACAAGAAGGCTTGTTGATGTGGCCCATGATGTTATTATTACAGAAGAAGACTGCGGAGACAAAACAGGGTTTGTGGTTTATAAAAAAGATGCTGAAGCTATAGACCAGGATTTTATTTTCAAAATAGTTGGCAGGACAACTGTAGAAAATATTGAAACAAAAGCCGAAGGTTCTGAACGTGGCCGAAGAATTTTAGCAAAAAAAGGCGAGCTGATCGACTGGAAAACAGCAGATGAAATTTTAAAATCAGGAATTGAGAGGGTTGTTGTGCGCTCTCCTTTAGCCTGCAAATTGGGCCAGGGAGTTTGCCAAAAATGCTATGGCTGGGATTTGGGTAAAAATAAATTAGTAAAGCTTGGCGAAGCAGTAGGAATTGTGGCGGCTCAAGCAATTGGAGAACCAGGCACCCAGCTTACATTAAGAACCCACCACTTGGGAGGAATTGTGGGAGCAGGGGATATTACACAGGGTCTGCCAAGAATTGAAGAAATTTTTGAATCCAGAGCTCCAAAAGGAGAAGCAATAATGTCTTTAACCGATGGAAAAGTGATTGCTATTGACGAAGAAAAAAGGATTGTAAAGATTCAGCCCGCCTCGCGTCAAGGCGGGCCAGAGAACAAGAAAGCTGCCAAGAAGGGTATAATGGAATATAAAATTCCTGGCAGAATTGCCATGCTTGTTGAAAAAGGCCAGGATATAAAAGAAAACCAGCCTTTGTGCGAAGGTTCGCTTGATTTAAAAAAGCTGTACAAATCAGCAGGAGTTGAGGAAACCCAGAGGTATATTTTGAAGGAAGTGCAAAAAATTTATTCTTCGCAGGGGGTTGATATTCATGACAAACATATTGAAACTATAATTCAAAAAATGTTTTCAAGAATAAGAGTGAAAGAAGAAGGAGATTCTGATTGGATAAGAGGAGAGGTTGTTGAAAAAGCTATTTTTGAAGAAGAGGCGGATGCTCTCAAAAAATCCAAGAAAACTCCGCCGGCAGGAACTCAAATATTACTTGGAATTTCAGAAGTTGCATTAAATTCGGAATCATTTTTGTCAGCAGCTTCCTTTCAGCAGACTTCAAGGGTTTTGATTAAAGCATCTTTAGAAGGCAAGGAAGACAGGTTGCGCGGATTAAAAGAAAACGTAATTATAGGAAAACTTATACCTGTTGGAACAGGATTTATCCCGAAAGAAAAAAAATAATTAGTAATTAGAAACAAAAACAGCCCCGCCAAGGCGGGGCTGTTTTTGTTTTGGTAAAACATACCAGTCGGTGGGGTGTCCGACACCCCACCGACTCACGTGATGAGTCACGTGAGGGCGTGCGAGGCGAGAGCAGGTTTGAATACTTGACAAGGTGGTTGATATATGATATAATTAATATAGTAAGGTAAAGAATGTTTCTTTGCCGTTTGACAACCTTTTTTTTAAAGGAGCTGACAATGGATACGTCCAACAGCACCGCCCTGCACGTGAGGCCGTTAGACCTGAGATTTTCCGAGGACCCCCAAGACCAGGTCATTGCAGAAGACTGCAAGAGGGTTGTGGGGCTGATTATGGAGCAGCTCAGACCGATACTCCGTTACATGTGTATTCCAATGGGATTCAATGGCGAGAAGAGAGCTAAAACTATTCGTTGTGTAAGAGTCATTGACTTTGTTTCTTCCGGAGTAATTTTTTCTGCTGGTTTTGTGCTCAACCTTTTTTTGGATGAAAAAGGGATATTTTTTCTGGCATCCTGTCCAAAAAATGAAAAGCCGACATTGTGGAACAGAGTAAATGGCAACCCCGAAGAATGGGAGGAAGCGCCTTTTGACGAATTGTTGGGGGGTCTGCAAGAGCTTCTCCGTCGGGCAACGGAAAAACACCAAGAGCACGTTAAGGTTACCGCAAAGCGCAAAGAGCTTTTCGACAAATTGATCGCTGTCCTGAAGCAAGGCTGATAGGACCTAGGCTCACGGCGAGCTCTATGCCGCTTCTGGATTCTTCAGAATCTGGAAGCGGCTTTTTTTTTTTTTTATTGTTTGTTAGCAGAAGATAAACAAGGCATAACCGACTAAATTGGTCGGTTATGAATGTAAAGCATAATCTTCTCTATAATTAAAATTAAAAAGTTAAAATTAAGAAAAAATAACATGACTTAAACTTGTTTTTTTAGCTCTAACAGGGTAAACTTAAAATAATTATGGCTTCAAGCAAAGAGACAATTATTATTTCGCTGGGCGGGAGCTTGGTGGCTCCCAATGACATTGATATAGGGTTTTTGAAAAATTTTAAGCATTCTTTAAAAAAATATATTGGATCAAGAAGATTTTTTATTTTAGTAGGAGGAGGAAAAATATGCAGAAATTACCAGAAAGCGCTTTTGGAGTTTGGAGCTAAATCAGCTGACAGAGATTGGATTGGCATTAATGTTTCAAAATTAAATGCAGAAGTTGTAAAACAATTATTTTCTGGATATTCTTATGAAAAAATTATTACAGACCCGAATAAAAAAGTAAAAACAAATAAAAATATAATAGTGGGAGCTGGCTGGAAGCCGGGCTGGTCAACAGATTACGATGCTGTTTTAATGGCAAAAAATAATAAAGCAGATACTATTATAAATCTTACAAACATAGATTATGTTTATGATAAAAATCCCAGCCAGTTTTCTGATGCAAAACCTTTAAAAGAAATTGATTGGAAAAGCTTTAAACATATTGTGGGGGATAAATGGACTCCCGGGCTTTCAATGCCTTTTGACCCAAAAGCCTCAAAACTTGCTGAAAAGTTTAAATTGAAAGTAGCTATTATAAACGGAAAATATTTAGATCGGCTGGAAGATTTTTTAAACAACAAGCCGTTTGTTGGAACTATAATTAGTTAAAATAAGATTATGGATAAAAGGCTTTTATTATTAGTCATTATATTAACATCATTAATTATAATTTTAATTATCAATATGGGTATATTCTCATTTATAAAAAATAAAAAAACTAAAACTTTTTTGAATTATCAAAAAGTGACTTTGCAACAAATTGAACAAGAAAAAGATAAACTTAATGGCAAAAAAGTTGAATATACTGGTGAATGCGAATTGGCTTTTGAAATTTCTTTATTAGACCGAAAAATTTGGATAGAACCATCGGTAAATTATGTAACTGGAGAAGGATTGCCTAATTTTCACAATGGCTCTTATCATGCAAAAATAAGAGTTTTTGGAACATTGTTAGCAGAAAAAGGTGCTCATTACGGACATCTTGGCATGGAGTTATACCAAATAAATGCAGACAAGATAGAACTTTTAGAAAGATTACCAATAATTCCGCAAGAGTAAATTATAATAAACAAAATTAATAAAGATTTAATGCCCAAACAAGAAATTAAAATTTTAATAGAGAAAGCAATCAAAAATTTGATAAAACAGGAGGAGTATAAAGGTATCTCTATTGCAGATATTTTAGTTGAACGCCCCGATGAAAAGTAGCCGTTATCAACGGAAAATATTTAGACCGGCTGGAATATTTTTTAAACAACAAGCTGTTCATCGGTACAACCATTAATTAAATTTGTATGAGCACAAGGCTTTTGATTTTAGCCATTATATTATCAATATTGATTATAATTTTAATAACTATGGGAATATTTTCATTTTTAAATAAAAATAAAGAGAAGGCATCAGAAACATTTAAGTTTGGTTCTTCTCCAGAATCAAAGGGCTATAAACTTTTAACAAATGTTTCTGAATTTTCAAAAGAATATCAGGAAGCTTTGAATACAGTGATAGCCAAATTAAAAAGCGAAAAAGATAATCCAAATGATTATTATGTAAAGATAAAACAAGCAGAAGAATATAATACTAATACCATAATAGTCTCTATTATTCACAAAAATACTTTTGAGACAAAAGACCCGAACAAAGTTATAGCTGGCAACCCAAGCGGTAAAGACAGGAATATTTATTATAATTTAGATGTTAAAATAATTACAAAAGATTTATTGACACGATAATGAAAGAAGAAATAAAAAAACTAATTGAAAAAGCAATAAAAGACTTGCAGAAAGAGAAAAAATTGCCGGAATTTCAAATTCCAAATATTTCGATTTTTAATTCAAAAATTTTGTCGTACGGAGATTATAATACAGACATACTTTTTAAATTAAATAAAATATACAATATATCACCAGAAGTAATTGTTAAACCATTGTTTAAAAAAATTACTAGCAGTAATACTTACGATAAATTTGATGATGTTGAGCTACTTAACGGCTTTATCAATTTTTTTATTAAAGATGAGTATCTGCAAAATCAGCTGGAAGTAATTTTAAAGGAAAAAGATAAATTTGGAAATTTAAATTTAGAAGAAAAAGTTCACCCAGTTAAATCCGCCAAAGGCGGTACTTCGCTAAAAGCGAAGCAATTTAACCGGGTAAATATAGAATTTATTTCAGCAAATCCGACAGGGCCTTTGACCTTGGGAAACGGAAGGGGCGGATTTTGCGGAGATGCTCTGGCAAATATTTTAGAAAAAGCAGGATATAAAGTTTCAAGAGAATATTATGTTAACGATACGGGAAATCAAATTAACAAATTAGGACATTCTGTAATTGGAGACGCAGAAGCTGTTTATAAAGGAGAATATATAAATGAATTGCAGAAAAAAATAAAAGGCAATAACCCGCAGGACATTGGAGAAAAAGCGTCAAAAGTTATTTTTGAAAAAATGATAAAGCCGTCTGTAAAAAAAATGGGAGTTAAATTTGACACATGGTTTTCAGAAAAAACTTTGTATAAAAACAAAGAAGTGGATGAGGCCATAAACGAATTATCAAAAAAAGGATTTACTTATGAAAGCGAGGGCGCTTTGTGGTTTAGATCAAAAGATTTGGGGGACGACAAAGACAGGGTTTTAATAAGAGCCGATGGGATTAAAACTTATTTCGCTTCGGATATTGCCTATTTAAAAAACAAATTTAAAAGAGATTTTAACAAATTAATTATATTTTTGGGGGCTGACCATTACGGCTATGTGGCTCGCTTAAAAGCTGCCTCGCACGCTTTAGGTTTTGGCGAAGACAGCATTGATGCTATTGTAATGCAGTTGGTTCGTCTTTTTGAAAAAGGCAAAGAAGTTAGAATGTCAAAAAGAAGCGGCATTTATGTGACAATAGACGAATTAATAGATGAGGTTGGGTTGGATGTTGCCAGATTTTTCTTTTTAATGATAGGCCCAAACACGCATTTAAATTTTAATTTGGATTTAGCTAAAGAAAAATCAGAGAAAAATCCGGTTTTTAAGGTTCAGTACGCATATGCTCGGATTTGCTCAATTATTCGCAAATCCAAGAATTTTCAATTTTCAATTTTTAATTTTCAATCAAATTATAACTTAAAATTATTAAATGAAAAAAGCGAATTGGAATTGATCAAGCAATTAATTAGGTTTCCGGAAATTGTTGAGGACATTGCCAAAGATTATCAAGTTCAAAGATTGCCGAAATATGCCATGGAATTAGCCGACTCTTTTCATAAATTTTATGAAAATTGCCAGGTAATTTCAAAAAATAAAGAATTAACAAAAGCCCGGCTTTCTCTTATTTCGGCAACAAAAATTGTTTCAAAAAATACTTTAGATTTAATGGGTATATCAACGCCCGAGAGAATGTAATGAAACTTAATAATAAATATTTTTTATTGAGGCACGGACAGACAATTTATCAAAAAAACGGCATAAAGGTAAATTATCCTGCAGGGTCTGACCCCACTTTGTCTATTACCCCGGAAGGAGAAGAAATGATAAAAAAAGCTGCTGAAGATTTAAAAACAAAAAATATAAGCATGATTTTTTCTTCTCCTGCTTTGCGAACAAAACAGTCATCAGAAATTGCAGGAAAGATATTGGCCGTTAAAGAAATAAATTATGACAGCAGGCTGGTAGATATTAATATGGGAGTGTTTGCAGGCAAAACTCACAAAGAATACGAGGACTTTTTTTCAAGCAAAATGGAAAGGTTTGAAAAAAAGCCTGAAGGCGGGGAAAACTGGACAGATATTTTAGCCAGATTAAGGTCTTTTTTTGATGACGTTGAAAAAAAATATAAAGGAGAAACAATTTTGATTGTAAGCCATGCAGACCCTTTATGGCTTTTGGCTGGCTTGATAAAAGGTTTCAAAACAAATGAGGAATTTTTTTCGACCAGAAAATCCGGGGATAATTTGTACCCAGATGTGGGAGAATTAATAAGGATATAAAATATGTATAATTTTCCTCAAAAAGAACAAAAAATACTGAAATTTTGGCAAGAGAATAAAATTTTTGAAAAGCTGAGAGAAAAAAATAAAGGCAAAGAGCGCTGGTCGTTTTTGGACGGTCCGATTACAGCTAATAATCCAATGGGCGCGCACCATGCATGGGGCAGAAGCTACAAAGACATATTTCAGAGATATAAGGCAATGCAGGGGTATGAGCAACGGTATCAAAACGGCTTTGACTGCCAGGGGCTTTGGGTTGAAGTGGAAGTTGAAAAAGAGCTTGGATTTAAAAATAAAAAAGATATTGAAAAATACGGAATTGATAAGTTTGTTGAAAAATGCAAAGAAAGAGTTAAAAAATATTCAGCAATTCAAACCCAGCAGTCAATAAGGTTGGGCCAGTGCATGGATTGGGAAAATTCTTACTACACAATGTCTGATGAAAATAATTATGCTATTTGGCACTTTTTAAAGAAATGCTGGCAGGACGGATATTTGTATAAGGGGAGAGATTCTGTTCCATGGTGCCCAAGATGCGGGACCGCAATTTCACAGCACGAAATTTTAACAGAAGAATATAAAGAGATTACCCATAAAGCGATTTATTTTAAGCTTTTTATTATAGATGGAAAACTAAAAGGAAAAAAATTTTTGGTTTGGACAACTACCCCGTGGACTATGCCGGCTAATGTTGCTTTAATTGTAAACCCTGATTTTGAATATGGAATTTATAAAGGCAATGGCGAAGAATTAATTTTATTGAAATCGCTTGCAGAAAAGATTTTAGGCAAAGGCTATGTTTTAGAAAAGAAAATTAAAGGCAAGGATTTAAAGGGAACAAAATATGAGGCTCCCTTTGATGATTTGCCGAGGGTTGGAAAAGCAAAACAAGAAAATCCAAAAACATTTCATACGGTTGTTTTAGACAAAGATTTGGTAACCGAGGTTGAAGGCACAGGAATTGTGCATTGCGCTCCGGGAGCCGGAGAAGAAGATTTTAAAATAGGGCAAAAAGAAAATTTAGCGGTAATAGATGTTATTGACGAATCAGCTGTTTATTTAGACCTTATGCAAGAATTTTCCGGGAAAAATGCGAAAGAAAATCCTGAAATAATTTTTGATTATCTTAAAAAATATAAAAATGGCGAGTTTTTATTTAAGACAGAAAATTATGCCCACAGATATCCGACTTGCTGGAGATGCAAGACAGAATTAGTTTGGAGGGTTGTTGACGAGTGGTATATTTCAATGAAAAAGCTGAGAAAACCGCTGGTTGAAATAACTAAAAAAATAAACTGGGTTCCTTTTTTTGGCAAAGAAAGAGAGTTAGACTGGTTAAAAAATATGCACGACTGGCTGATTTCAAAAAAAAGATATTGGGGATTAGCTTTGCCTATTTTTGAATGCCCAAAATGCCAGAATTTTGAAGTTATAGGGTCTAAAGAAGAATTAAAAAAGCGGTCCGTAGAAGGCTGGAATAAGTTTGAGGGCAATTCTCCCCACAAGCCATGGATAGACAATGTAAAAATAAAATGTAAAAAATGCGGTGAATTAATTTCTAGGATACCGGATGTTGGAAATCCATGGCTGGATGCGGGCATAGTGCCGTATTCTACTATGAGATATTTTTCAGACAAAAAATATTGGAAAAAATGGTTTCCTGCAGAATTGGTTTGCGAATCATTTCCCGGACAATTTAAAAACTGGTTTTATTCTTTGCTTGTGATGTCAGCTGTTTTGGAAAATACAGCTCCTGCAAAAACAATTTTTGGCTTTGCATCAGTAAGAGATGAAAAAGGAGAGGAAATGCACAAGTCAAAGGGCAATGCAATTTGGTTTGACGAGGCAGTAGAAAAAATCGGAGCAGACCCAATGAGGTGGATGTATTCAAGGCAGAACCCGGCAGAAAATCTTAACTTTGGATACAACACAGCCGAAGAAATAAAAAGAAAACTGCTCACTTTATACAACTCTTATGTGTTTTTTAATACTTATGTAAAAAAAGAAGAATTATCGGAAAAATTGCTTGAAGCAAAATCAGAAAATATTTTAGATAAATGGATTTTGTCTAAAATCGACCATTTAACCAGCGCATCAGAATTTAATTTAGACAAGTATGATGCTGCCAGAGCAGTCTTAGCTATTGAAGATTTTTTTATTAATGATTTATCTTTATGGTATATAAGACGTTCAAGAAAAAGGTTTCGCGAGGACAGCTTAGAAAAGCTTCAAGCCGTTGCCACGTTTTATCACATTCTTTTGCATACGACAAAATTAATAGCTCCGATAATGCCGTTTTTTGCGGAAGAAATGTATCAAAATTTGAAAATAAATAATATGCCAGAATCTGTTCATTTGTGCGATTGGCCGAAATTGGAAGAAGACAACCGCACCGATATAGAATTAGAAAATAAAATGGAAGAAGCAAGGTCTGTTGTCAGTTTAGCTTTAGCTGAAAGGACTAAACATCAAATAAAGGTAAAACAGCCTCTTTTGCAATTGACAATTAAAAATGAAAAATTAAAAATAAAAGCAAGCAGCGAATTGCTTGGATTGATTAAAGACGAAGTAAATGTTAGAGAGATTATATTCAACTCAGGCATAGAAAATGAGGTTGAGCTTGATTTGAACATAACAGGCGAACTTAAAGAAGAAGGCATTGTGAGAGAAATTGTCCGCAATATACAGGGCATGAGAAAGCAGGCAGGCCTGACCCCAGAAGACAGAATTTCCGTGAGCATTACAGGAGACGATTATTTAGTTGAAATTATAAAAAAGAATGAGAAAATTTTACTGAAAGAGTTCAGGGCCGCAGAAATTATTTTTAGCAATACAAATTTTAAAGAAGAAAAAGAAGTTTTAATAGACAGCAAAAACGCATTATTTAAAATTAAAAAAAAATAATTTTATGGCTCTGCCTTTACCGGGAAATAATTCTCCCATACAAAACAATAGATTAGATATGCTAAAAAAAAGTTCCAGTTTTGCGCCCCAGAAGTCCGAAAAATCTCTTGGAGCTAGTTTTATAAAAAAAGGAACCAGTCTTTTGCCAAAGAAAAAAGAAGAAACTAAAAAAGAAGCGCCGAAAAGCCCTGCTGACACTTCAATTTTTGGCGGAAAATCTGAGATTTCAAGAATTGAGCTGAGGCAAAAATTAAGGAAAGATGCCAACGTGTGGAATGCAGAAAGGCAGGTTGGCCTTTCTTTGAGCCCGTCAGAAAGAGCGAGCTTGGAAAAAGAGGTCTTTTCACAGGCTTTGGGCAGAGATATTTCAAAGAGAGATTTAAATTTTGCAATTAAGAAAATGAATCAAAAAAGAATCTCTGCAAATAGTTTTGCCGAAAAGGAAAAATTGAGAAAGCAAATAAATTTTTTTAAGAAAATAGGGGGAATATAAAACAGAAACTATGGCAGTTCATTACAGAACAAAAGCCATTATTTTTAAGAAACAAGACTTATCAGACTTTGACAGAGTTTTTGGCATTTTTGCTTTTGATTTCGGAAGATTAGACTTGCATGCAAAGGCAATAAGAAAGATAAATTCAAAATTAAAATCAGGAATAGATATATTTTATCTGTCTGAAGTCGAGTTTATACGCGGCAGAAGCAAAAGAATGCTTACAGATGCCGGTGTTTTAGAAAAAAATAATAATATAATCCAGGACGTCCAAAAACTTAAAATAGCTTTTCAAATTTCAGAAATACTGGATAAATTTATAAAAGGGCAGCAACAGGACAAAGAAATTTGGGAGTTTTTAATTGATGTTTTTGGCAAATTAAATAACCCGCAGTTATCAATTAACAATAAACAGCTTATTCTTTGCTATTTTATTTGGAATTTTTTTGCTGTGTTAGGATATAAGCCTGAAATTTCAAAATGCGCTGTATGCCAAGGAAAGCTTAATCCGTATAATATCTATTTTTCTAACAAAGAGGGGGGTGTTATTTGCAAAAAATGCTTGTATGCTGATAAGGAGGCCGAAAAAATAAATTCAGACGTTGTAAAAATTTTAAGACTGATTCTTAAAAAAGACTGGCAGGTTGTTTCCAAATTAAAAATTGAGCCGGCCTCCCAGAACCTGTTTGATATAATGTCTAATAATTATTATAATCATATTTTATCCATATTCTCTTTCAAATAATTTATTGTATAATATAAACATATGCCAAAAAAATTTTTAATTTTAATTTTAATCATAATTATCGGATTTGTCGGATATTGGTTTTGGAGAGAAAGCATATTTTCAAAAGAGATATTGCGTTTGGAAATTTTAGGTCCGGAGAAAGCTACAGTGGGAGAGGAAATAGAGTATACGGTAAAATACAAAAACAATGGAAATTTTGTTTTGGAAAACCCCAAGCTTACTTTTAATATGCCAGAAAATTCTCTTACTGAAGACAGCAGAACCAGAATTACCCAAGATTTAAATGATATATATCCAGGAGATGAAGAATTTGTAAAATTTAAAACTCGGCTTTTAGGCAAAGAGGGCGACCTAAAAGCAGCAAGAGTTTCTCTTTCTTACACGCCTAAGAATTTAACAGCTCCCTTTGAATCAAGCACTACTTTTACCACGAAAATTGAAACAGTACCCATTACTCTAGATTTTGATTTGCCTTCAAAGGTTGAGAGGGGGAAAGATTTACGTTATTCAATTAATTATTTTTCTAACGTAGATTATCCCTTAGAAAATCTTAGCATTAAAATAGGCTCTGTTTCGGGTTTTAATTTAAAATTTTCAGACCCTTTGTCTTTGGATAATTCTGAATGGAAACTTAATACTTTGAATAAAGCGCAAGGCGGAAGAATAAATATTACAGGTGAAATTTCAGCTGATATAGACCAAAATTTATTTTTTTCAGCTAAGCTTGGAATGTGGCAAAACGGCGTTTTTGTCGTTATAAAAGAGGCTGAAACTGAAGTTCAGGCAATACAGCCCTTGTTGTATATTTCTCAACTTGTGAATGGCTCTGCTGATTATATCGCTTCTCCAGGCGAAACTTTGCATTATCAGATTTCTTTTAGGAATATAGGCTCCACGCCTTTTGATAATCTATTTATGGTGGTAAAATTGGACGGCTCTGCCATAGATATGCCTACTTTAAATTCAAACTATGGCCAGGTCCAGCAGGATGGCAGCATGATTGTCTGGGATTCAGACAGAACTCCGCAACTGAGGCATTTAGATGTGCAGCAATCAGGCGAAGTCAATTTTTACGTTAAGGTAAGAAGCGATTGGGTGCCTTCCTCGTCAGAGCCGAATAATTCTGTAATAAACGATATGGTGAACATATCTCAAATTACGCAGAAATTTAGCATAAAAGTTAATTCCGGGCTGGCTATTTCCCAGAAAGCTTATTATAAAGATTCAAGCATTTCAAATTCGGGGCCTATTCCGCCAAAAGTTGGAGAGACAACAACATATGCAATAGCATGGAATATCACAAATTACGGCAGCGAAGCAAAGAATGTTAAGGCGCGGGCAACCTTGCCAGATAATGTGAATTTAACAGGCCAGATTTTGCCGCAAAATGAATTTTCTAATTTTTCGTTTGATTCTGCAAGCCGCGAAATTGTATGGTCAGCAGGAGATGTTTCAGCTGGAACAGGAGTAAATGGAGATCCAGTTTTTCTTTCATTCCAAATTTCTTTAACTCCTCAAAGCTCCCAAAAAGGATATGTTGCCTCTTTAATAGGCCAGGCTTATATTTCAGGCGAAAACCAGTTTACAGGAACTATAATTACAACGAGCGATTTTTCAATAAACACCAGCCTTCCGGATGATTTTGCCAATTCAGGCGGAGGCATAGTGCAATAATAAAATTAATAATAAAATTAATAACAGAATATTTATATGGTTCCAGCTAAAATGTTTTTTACAAAAGGCGTGGGGACAGCCAAACAGCAATTAATGTCATTTGAAATGGCATTAAGAGATGCTGGTATAGAAAAATTTAATTTGGTTACCGTGTCTAGCATACTTCCTCCGGGATGCAAGAGAATTACCCGGGAAAAAGGATTGGAAATGTTAAAGCCGGGAGAAGTTGTGTATTGCGTTATGGCAAGGAATGCCACAAACGAGCCCAATAGATTAGTAGCAGCCTCTATTGGATGCGCAGTGCCGGCTGGAAACGACCAGCAATACGGATATTTGTCAGAACACCATCCCTATGGCGAAACAGACGAAAAAACATCAGATTGCGCCGAAGATCTGGCAGCTACAATGCTGGCTACAACTTTGGGCATTGAGTTTGACCCAAATACCGCATGGGACGAGAGAGAAAAGGTTTACAAGCTTTCAGGCAAAATTGTTACAACAACAAATATAACACAATCAGCCCAGGGTAATAAAGACGGGCTTTGGACAACAGTGGTTGCCGCAGCCATATTTGTTCCTCCAGAGGCTTAATTTTATGGCAAAACAAAATAAGAAAAAATTGCTTAAAGAAATTGTAAAGCATATAGATATAAAATCTTTTGATTCAACAAAAATCATAAATGCAATGTCTGATATGTCTTTTACAGCCCGCGACTTGGCAAGAGCTTCTGAAATTTATGATATGATGCTTAAAGATAAAAAATGCGCGATTTTTTTGGCAATAGCAGGTTCCACAAGCAGCGCCGGATGCATGCAGATATATGTTGATTTGGTTAAGAACAATATGGTTGACGCAATAATTGCAACGGGTGCCAGCATTGTTGACATGGATTTTTTTGAAGCTTTAGGATTTAAGCATTATAAAGGAAGCCCGAATGTTGATGATAATCTTTTAAGAAGCCTTTATATAGACAGAATTTACGACACTTTTATTGACGAGGAAGAACTGCAGGTTTGCGACCAAACAGTAAAAAAAATTGCAGACAGCCTTGAGCACAGGCCTTATTCTTCAAGAGAATTTATTTTTGAAATGGGCAAGTATCTTACAAAGCGCTCAAAGAAAAAAGACTCTCTTATAGAAACAGCTTTCAAAAAAAATGTTCCTATTTTTTGCCCGGCTTTTTCTGATTCAAGCGCGGGATTTGGGCTGGTATGCCACCAATGGGAAAATCCAAAAGAGCATGTTTCAATCGATTCTGTAAAAGATTTTTTAGAGCTTACAAAAATTAAAATTTCAGCTGGAATTTCAGGAGTTTTAATGATAGGGGGAGGCGTTCCAAAAAACTTTATACAAGACACTGTGGTTGCAGCCGAAGTTTTAGGCTATGAGGCGCCTATGCATAAGTACGCAATTCAAATTACAGTAGCTGACGCAAGGGATGGAGCATGTTCATCTTCCACTTTAAAAGAAGCCAGCTCTTGGGGAAAAGTAAAGCAGGGGTATGACCAAATGGTTTATGCAGAAGCAACTTCTGTTTTGCCATTGCTGGCAAGCTATGCCTATCACCAAAAGAGCTGGAAAAACAGAAAGCCAAAAAATTTCAGCAAGATTTTAGACAAAGCATGAAGCAATATAATAATTTTTTAAATATTGAACCGCAATATTCAGAGCTTGATAAATCAAGGGCAGTGATTGTTCCTTTTGGATACGAAGCATCTACTACTTACGGGAGCGGGACAAAAAAGGGGCCCAAAGCCATAATTTTGGCATCTTCCCAAGTAGAATTGTTTGATGAAGAATTAGAAAAAGAAGTTTATAAAGAAACAGGCATCTGCACTATCCCGGAATTAAAATATAAAACAGGTACTGATTTTTATCTACCCTTGTCAGAAAAAACAGCTGAAATGCTGGCTTTGAAAAAGTTTCCGGTTATTCTGGGAGGAGAGCATACAATTACTTTTGGCGGAATAATGGGAGCCAAAGAAAAATACAAAAATTTTTCTATGCTTCATTTTGATGCCCACGCTGATTTAAGAGATACATACGAGGGCAATAAATTTTCTCACGCCTGCGTTATGCGCCGCGTGCAAGAATTGCCAGAAGTTAAAAATCTGGTTCAAATAGGCATAAGAAATATAAGCAATGAAGAAAGCGAGGGCGGCGAGTTTAATTTTTATAAGGCAAACCAAGATAAAATAAAAATATTTTGGGCAGATAAAAAAGATGAATGGGATACAAAAGATATATTGCAAAACCTTTTAGAAAACGTTTATTTGACTTTTGATGTAGATGTTTTTGACCCGTCAATAATGCCTTCAACCGGAACTCCCGAGCCCGGCGGATTATATTGGAATGAAGTTTTAAGAATTTTAAAACAGGTTTTTTTGAAAAAAAATGTTATTGCTGAAGATTTTGTGGAATTAAGCCCTTTAAAGAATTTTCCAGCCCCTGACTTTATGGTTGCCAAATTAATTTATAAAACAATAGGCTATAAATTTTTACTTAATAAGAAAAAATAATATGGCAAAAAAAGAAGAAAATAATTTATTAAATAAATTAGTCTCGTTTACAAAACGGAGAGGTTTTGTATTTCAGTCATCTGAAATTTACGGCGGATTTTCGTCATGCTATGATTTTGGACCCTTAGGGGTTGAATTGAAAAATAATATAAAAAAGGAATGGTGGAAAAAAATGACAAGAATGCACGATAATATTGTGGGCATTGATGCGTCTGTTTTAATGAGTCCTAAAGTTTGGGAAGCTTCGGGACATTTAACCGCCGGATTTGCAGATGAATTAGTTGAATGTAAAAAATGCCATCACAGATTTAGAAAAGATCTGTTGGAAAAAAATAAATGTCCTGATTGCGGGGGAGAATTAACAAATCCAAAAAAGTTTAATTTAATGCTTAAAACTTTTGTGGGGCCCGTTGAAGATGATTCTGCAATAACATATTTAAGGCCCGAAACCTGCCAGGGAATTTATGTTAATTTTAAAAATGTTTTACAATCAATGCGCGCGAAGCTCCCTTTTGGCATTGCTCAGATAGGAAAATCTTTTAGAAATGAAATAACTCCCAAGGATTTTATTTTTCGCACAAGAGAATTTGAGCAAATGGAAATGCAGTGGTTTTGCGACCCAAAAGACGCGGACAAGTTTTTTGAATATTGGCTTGAAGAAAGAATGAATTGGTACATAAAACTGGGAATTAAAAAAGAAAATTTAAGGGCAAAAGAAACTGAAAAAAATGAATTAGCCCATTATGCAAAAAGGGCGGTTGATATTGAGTATAAATTTCCTTTTGGATGGAAAGAAATTGAAGGCGTGCACAACAGAGGAGAATGGGATTTGTTAAATCATTCAAAACATTCAGGACAAGATTTAAGCTATACAAACGACGAAGGCAAAAAATTTACGCCATATATAATAGAAACATCAGCGGGAGCCGACAGAGCTTTGTTTACTTTATTGTGCGAGGGATTTAAAGAAATAGAGGGCGGGCGGACAGAAACAACAGATTCAACAAAAGAAGTTGAAACAGTATTAGACATTAACAAAAAATTAGCTCCGGTTAAAATTGCTGTTTTGCCTTTGGTTAAAAATAAAGAAGAAATAACAAAAACTGCAAAAGAAATTTTTGATATGCTGAAAGTTCATTTTGACTGCCAATATGATGAGTCGGGTTCAATTGGCAGAAGATATAGAAGACAAGATGAAATAGGAACCCCTTATTGCATAACGGTTGATTTTGAGACATTAGACAACAAAGATGTTACATTAAGGGACCGCGATACAATGAAACAAGAAAGAGTAAAAATATCAGAATTAGGTGGAAAAATTTTTAACCTTTTAACCAGTTAAATATAAAAAATGCATAAAAAAACTGAACTAAAAAACAAATTAAGGGTTATTACAGCTCCTATAAAAAACGCAAATAGCATTACTTTTTTAGTGCTTGTGGGAACAGGTTCAAAGTATGAGTCAAAAGACGTGAACGGGATATCTCATTTTTTAGAGCACATGTTTTTTAAGGGCACGCAAAAAAGGCCCAGTACTTTGAAAATTGCTGAAACTTTGGATATGGTGGGCGGCGAATATAATGCCTTTACTTCAAAAGAAGTAACTGGTTTCTGGGCGAAAGTAGACAAATCACATAAAGATGTGGCTTTAGACTGGATTTCTGATATATTTTTAAATTCTAAATTTGAAGAAAAAGAAATACAAAGGGAAAAGGGCGTTATAATAGAAGAGCTTAATATGTATTTGGATACGCCCCAAATATATGTTTCAGAATTATGGGAAAAGCTTTTGTACGGAGACCAGCCTGCCGGCTGGCCTGTTATTGGAGAAAAAGAAATTATAATAAGCTTTAACAGGCAAAAAATTATAGATTATCGAGAAAATCATTATTCCTCCTCTAACACAATAGTTTGCGTTGCAGGAGACATAATTTCGGAAGAAATAGAAGAAAAAATAAAAAATGTTTTTGGCGCTATGGCAGAAAAAAAAGTTGGAGACAAAGCAAAGACAGAAGAATTTCAAAAGAAGCCTGAAGTTTTAATCCATAATAAAAAAACAGACCAGACTCATTTTTGCCTGGGCGTAAGGGGTTATAATTTATTTCACCCCAAAAGATATGCTTTAGCATTGCTTGCCATTATTTTGGGAGGAAACATGAGTTCTCGGCTTTTTATAAAGGTGAGGGAAAGAAATAGCTTGGCATATTCCATACACACCTCTGCTGACAGTTTTACAGATACAGGATATTTAGTTACGCAGGCTGGAATTGACCATAAAAATTTGGAAAAGTCTGTAAGATTAATTTTAAAAGAATATAAAGATTTAAAAGAAAAAGAAGTTAGCCCAAAAGAATTGCAAAAAGCAAAAGATTATTTAAAGGGGACAATGTCTTTGTCTTTAGACAGTTCTGACGCCCTATCATCTTTTTTTGCCTTGCAAGAATCGCTAGAAGGAAAGATATTATCGGTTGAAGAAAAATTTAAAAAAATAGACCAAGTTGCTTCAGAAGACGTTAAAAAAACAGCAGAAGAAATATTTTTACCAGAGAAATTAAATCTTGCTGTAATAGGGCCTATTGCCCAAAATGAGAAAAAAGAGTTAAACTTAAGTAATTTATTAGAAATTTAATGCAAAGAGAACAGGTTTTAGACATTTCTTGGGAGGCAATAATTAAAATTTCCATAACAATTCTTGCCTTGTATTTTATTTATCTCACAAGAGAGGTGGCCCTCTGGTTCTTTTTTGGTTTGGCAACCTCTATTATTTTAGACCCCGCAATTAATTTTTTAAGAAAACTTTGGGTGCCGAAAATGATAGCTATTTTAACTGTTTATCTTTCTATTTTTGGGATGTTAGGGCTGGTTATTTATCTTACAGCCCCAATATTTATTATTGAATTGAAGCAATTTTCATTAAATTTGCCCGACTATTTCGTTAAAATTAGTCCGCTTTTACAAAGTTTGGGGTTGGATGCGGCCAACAGCTTTAATGAATTCACCAGTTTTTTATTAGGAGGATTAGAACAAAGCTCAAAGAGTGTTTTTCGGGCAATAATAGCGTTTTTTGGAGGCGTTTCTTCAGCTATATTTATTTTGACTGTCGCGCTTTTTTTATCAATGGAGGGCAATGGCGCAGAAAAATTTTTAATTTTAATTACGCCTAAAAAATACGAAGACCAAATATCTTCCTTTTTTAAAACTTCCCAGCAAAAAGTAGCGGGCTGGTTCGGAGCACGGATATTGGCTTGCGCATTTGTAGGAATCGCCTGTTTTATTGTATTTTATATATTTAGTATAAAATATGCCTTTCTTTTGTCTTTAATTTCGGGTATTTTGAATTTTGTGCCTTATATAGGACCGGTTTTGAATGTCATGGTGATGGTGGTTTTTACCGCAGTTTCCTCTGAATCATGGATTATTGTTGCATACGTGCTGATTGCATTTTTTATTATACAAAGCATAGAAAATTTTCTTTTAACTCCTTTATTAATGAAAAGAATGATAAATTTGCCCCCGGTGCTGGTATTAGTTTCTTTATTGGTGGGAGCCAAGCTTTTTGGATTTTTAGGCACAATATTCGCGGTTCCTGTTTTTGGGATAATTTATGAGTTTCTAAAAGAATTTTTAGAAAAAAGAAGAGAAAGCCTGTCCCAGCTGGAATAGAGTTTTAATATAATAACAGAAATAAGAATGATTAAAATTTGGCTTGAAAATTTCCAGAACACTGGGATTTTTTTTATACTGCAAAAAATAAGTTCGGCATTTTAGACTTAATTGCGGCTCCCAAAAGCATATGAACCAAAAGTATCATTGTTTTTTAGAATAATTTTGATAGTATTAAGTAATTATAATAATATGTTCGGAAAAAAGCATGCCCGCCATAATGCCGCATCCGCCGAAAGGGCAAAGCCCATTGAGGCGGACAGGGTTTTAGGCGGGAAAAAATTTTATATTACGACCACGCTTCCTTATGTAAATGCTGACCCGCATATTGGTTTTGCCTTAGAAATTATTCAGGCTGATGTTTTGGCGCGCTACCATAAAAATTTGGGAGAGGACGTGTTTTTTAACACAGGAGTTGATGAACACGGCTTAAAAATTTTTCGCAAGGCGCAGGAAAGCAATATGGATGCCCATGCATATTGCGATGTTTATGCTAAAAAGTTTGATGATTTAAAGCGGGCGCTTAACTTAAGCTATAATAATTTTATAAGAACAACAGACGAGCGCCATATTAAGGCAGCTCAGGAGTTTTGGCTAAGGTGCCAGACAAACGGAGATATTTATAAAAAAAATTATAAAAGTAAATATTGCGTGGGTTGCGAAATGGAAAAAACAAATTCTGAATTAGAAAACGGCAGATGCCCGGTTCATCCTAATTTAGAATTAGAAATAATCGACGAAGAGAATTATTTTTTTAAGCTTTCTAAATATCAAGATAAGCTTATAGAGCTTTATAAAAAAAATTATGATTTTGTAATACCGCAATCTAAGCTGAATGAAATAAGCGAGTTTGCAAAGAGAGGATTGCAAGATTTTAGCATTTCAAGGTTAAAAGAAAAACTGCCCTGGGGCGTGCCAGTGCCAGGAGATGATAAGCATGTAATGTATGTTTGGTTTGATGCTTTGGTAAATTATATTTCCTGCTTAGGGTGGCCAAAAGACCAGAAAAAATTTAAAGATTTTTGGCCGGGCACGCAAATTGCAGGAAAAGATAATTTGCGCCACCAAGCTTTAATGTGGCAGGCAATGTTAATGTCAGCTGGACTGCCTAATTCAAAACAAGTTTTTATACATGGATTTATAACAGCAGGTGGGCAAAAGATGTCAAAATCATTGGGAAACGTTATAAATCCTTTTGAGCTTGTAGAAAAATATGGAGCTGATGCAGTTAGATATTATTTGTTAAGAGAAATACCATCTGCAGAAGACGGCGATTTTACTTATGAAAAATTTGAAGCAAGGTATAATTCTGATTTAGCCGGCGGTATTGGAAATCTTGTGGCAAGGTTGTTGGGCATAGCGGGCAAGTCAGAGGTTAATAAGGCAAAACCTACAAAAAAGACAAGCGATAAAATAGAAAAAACAAAAAAGGACTACAAACTGTCATTAGAAAAATTTAAATTTAACGAAGCGTTAGCAGTTGTGTGGGAATTGATAAGCTATTGCGACAAATATATAAATGACGAAAAATTGTGGGAGACTAAAAAACCCGAGGTGATAAATGATTTATTCTATACATTAGACGAAATAAGCAATCTGCTTTTGCCGTTTTTGCCTGAAACCGCAGAAAAAATAAAAAAAGCAGTTAGTCCGCCAGCTGTCGGAAAAAAATCAGAAGCATTATTTCCCAGAGTTTAGAATATTATAATTATGCGCTTGGCCCTGAAACCCCCTTGGATTTTAGGGCTTTTTGTATTAGAATGATTTCAGGACATTTAAAATAGCTTTCAGGATAAAGCGCAACCCATAGGAGAAGCAGCCATGTTAGAGTATATAATATGGATTCTTGGGATTATCGTCTTTGCTAGTTTTGTTTTACGCCTTTTATGGCCAGAAACTCAATATAAACAAAGCAGAGAGCATAATTCAAAAAAGTGCCACAAGAGCTTTTTCAGGCACGGCTCTTGACTTATCTGTGTAATTTGGTATAATGAAAATGACTCTTTTTTTATCAAGTCATGACGACTTGAGAGAGTCTACTTTCCTCCCGCAGAAAGGAAGTGAAACATGTTGGTTCTATCACGCAAGAAGAACGAGAGCATCGTCATCAATGACGACATCACGATTGTTGTCATTGAAATCCGAGGGGACAAGGTCCGTCTTGGGGTGGAAGCCCCAAAAGAGATGCCGGTTCATCGGCGAGAGGTCTTCGATGCGATCCGTCGCAACGAAGCTATGGCCGCCAAACAGGCTCCGGCAAAGGCAGACACCGCGGAACCCGCGGACGAAGACGATGAGTCCTAATCTTCTTGTCGGGCCATAGGTCCGACAATGAAAAGCGATTAGCGATGAACGCTAATCAACAGACCCATGTGGCAGGATGCTATGCAATCTGCCACTTTTTATTTTGCTTCAATTAAAATATATAAAAAAGCAAAATAACCCCTCACTAATTTTACCAGCAACTTTGTGTTACCACGTAGACAGCCGGAGGCGTTTCGCCTTTTTATTTTATATTTTTTACAAACTCGGCTGAAATTAGTGACGGGGTTTTACATTTGTGTTAAAATATAGGCATGATATTTGACACGCACAGCCACTTAAATTTTAAGGCATACGATAATGATAGAGACGAAGTTATAAAACGAACCCAAAAACAGTGCGTTGTTTGCATTGATGTTGGCACAAAATATGAAACTTCAAAGCTGGCAGTCCAGCTGGCAGAAAAAAATAAAAACATTTATGCTGCCATTGGCATGCACCCATTAGAAGAAGAAAAATTTAAATATGAAAAATATAAAGAGCTTGCCCTGAGCGGCAGTCGAAGGGTTGTTGCCATAGGTGAAATAGGTTTGGATTATTATTACAAACCAAAAACAAAAATAAGATTAGAACAATTTAAAGAAAAACAAAAAGAAATTTTTTTACAGCAATTGGATTTGGCAGAAGAATTAAATTTGCCTGTAATAATTCATTGCCGAATGGCTCATCAAGATTTAATAAATATTTTAAAACAAAAAAACCAAATTAAAGGCGTGATTCATTGTTTTACAGGCACATTAGAAGAAGCGCAGGAATATATCAAATTAGGTTTTTATATTGGGCTAAATGGAATTATATTTAAACTAAATTTAGACGAAGTAATTAAAGAATGCCCTTTGAACAAAATTTTAACTGAAACCGACTGCCCGTATTTAATCCCGCCCTTGGCGCGCCGAAGCCCAGGGGGCGAAGGCGGCCGCAACGAGCCTATTTTTATAAAACATGTTATTCAAAAAATAGCAGATTTAAAAGAAATGAGTTTTGACGAGATTGCTGAAAAAACATCTCAAAATGCCAAAAGATTGTTTAATATTTAAAGCTATTATTAGTTAGCAGTTATTATTAACTTCAGTCATCATCGCTCATTATCGCTTTTATAATCCTTCAACCAGAAATACACCAATACGCCATAATCTAGCGGTCGCTAGATTATGGCGTATTTATATTATGATGTGATATAATAATTATATGAGTTAATTATACGAGTAAATTATGAGTAAATTATGAGTAAATATAGATATTATTTTAGAAAACCGAAATCAGAAATTGCAAAAGATATATTGGGGTCTTTAATAATCGGAGGAATGATAGCTGTTGCGGCAACCTCCCCATTTTTTATTATTAATCTTATTAAATGTTTTAAAGGACTTAAAAAATATCCTAATAAAAAGGTATACGATACTTTTTATAAATTAAAAAAACAAGGACTCGTTGATTTTTATAAAAAAAACAATCAGATTTATATTTCTCTTACAGAAAAAGGCAAAAAGAAAGCGGGTTGGATGCAAATAGATGCTTTGAAAATTAAAAAACCAAAGAAATGGGATGGCAAATGGAGGATTTTATTATTTGATATAATGGAAACAAAAAAATTTCATAGGGAAGCTTTACGAGGAAAATTAATAGAGTTAGGGTTTCGATTGTTACAAAAAAGCGCATGGGTTATCCCCTATGAATGTAAAGACGAAATAGGGTTATTAAAATCATTTTTTGGTTTATCTGACAAGGAAGTTAAGCTGGTAGTTGCCCAAAGCATAGAAGGAGAGAAAGAGTTAAAAGAAAGATTTAAGCTAATATGATACGCCTTAATTATGCGTACGCATAATTAAGGCGTATTTGTATTGTTTATAGGAGAGAAAGAGTTAAAAGAAAGATTTAAGCTAATATGATACGCCTTAATTATGCGTACGCATAATTAAGGCGTATTTGTATTGTTTATATATGATACATACACACTATTATACCTCGGGGTGTTGCCCCAAGACGCTTTCTAACCAATAGCTTGGACGCACTCGACGGGTGTTTTAAAATTAATTCCGAGATGCAGCCTTTCGTTATTGTAATAATTTAAATATTGATTTATCACTTTTTGGAACGATTTAGGATTTTGATTTACTTTGTTCAAACATTCCTCTTGCAACGTTCTGTTAAATCTCTCAATGTGTCCGTTGTCATTGCTCTTTCTGACACGAATGTGCCTGTGATTAATTCCGAGCTTTGTCAAACGTTCCGTAAACCAAACTGAGAATTCAGAACCGTGATCAGATTGTATCATCTTAAAATTAAATTCAGAATATTTCAATGTTTCTTTAACAAAATTCAGACTTCTTTTTGCGGAAATGCGCAAACTCACTTTTGCATATGCCCATCTTGAGGCGACATCAATCAGCGTGTAGACGTAAAATCTCTTATCTCCAATTACAAAGTGTATCGTATCTATCTGAACCAAATCCCCAGCTAAAATCGCTTCCGGACGGGTTTCTGAAAAGTGCCAACGTTTCCACGGGCTGCGATGCTTGATTAATCCTTGTCGCTTCAATGTTCGTTTAACGGAAGACAAACTGATTGTAATTCCTTGATTTTTCAGCTCGCGATGAACAATTTCCGCGCAACGATTGTGTTTTAGTCTTTGTTTAACAATTGCGAAAACTTTTTCCTCGCTTAATTGTTTTGGATGATGTTTTGGCCGGGAAGAAAAGGTGGGGATGGGAACTCGACCGTGATGTTTATCTCTTTTCAACCATTTGCTAATTGTGCTTGAACCGAAGCCCAGATATCGACCAACTTTTCTTACGTTCCAACCTTGATAAACAAGATTTACTGCCTTCATTCTAACCTTAGGCAGAGAAGGATTCTTAGTGTATGACATATACATAATATATACCATAGACTGCGTCCAAGCTATTGAACCATT
>MHPK01000005.1 GCA_001822075.1 Candidatus Staskawiczbacteria bacterium RIFOXYB1_FULL_38_37
GCACGAGACGGCCACATAGGTAACACTTTTAATGTTTTCTCGGTAAATTGTATTGGTGTGGAATATCCGAGAGTTTGGCGCGGTCTGACAAAGTTGTATTCAATTAGCCATTCGGTAAGCGTTCGGTTGAATTCAGCGCAGTCTGGTGTGAAATTCCCAAGGTCGATAAATTCCTGCTGAAGCGTCTGATTAAACTTCTCGCAGACAGGATTGTCTTTTGGAGTATGCGGTCTGGAAAAGTATTGTGGGATATTTAGCTCAGCGCATATCTGGGCAAACAGTTTATGGAATTCAGATCCGTTATCGTGTCCGGCGTTGAGCATTTTTCCTTCAAGCAGGTAATGCATTCTCAACAGAAAGTCTCGGGCGTTGTAAGAAGATTTGGTTGTGTACATTCTAGCAAATGCTACTTTGGAAATTGAATCTATGCCTGTGAATATATATCTCTTTATCCCATTCCAGTATATCACAATGGTGTCAAAACAAATAAGGAAACCCGGATATTGTTTTTTTGAGAGTTCGGTGATGCGTTTCTTCTTTTGATTGCGTTTCCGTTTTGCCTGCATTTTCTCGTTTTTTATCGGGTGGTAATACAGCTTGTATTTTTTGATTGTGTATTGGATTTTCCAGGAAGATATTTCTTCTTGGAATTCGTCCTTGTATATTTTTTGCAGTTTCATTTTGCCCCACCTAATGTGCTTCTTCCTCAATCCAATTATCCTTGTTTCCTCCTCTGGTGTGATTTCTTTTTGCCTTGTGTGTTTTGGAGTTCTGTCTCCGTCTTCAAGCAATCTCAGATTTTTACCGTCAAATATATTTTTCCATTTATGAAATGTTTTAGATGAAATGCCAAAATGCCTAGCAGTGAAGGAAGCATTTGATTCCGCTTTTGTTTCGTAAAAAATAAACCACTCTAATCTTTGGACGGCTGCACGAGACAGCTTAAGCAGGTCTGCCTGCTTGTGCCACCGCTCATGTATGTTCAGTAGCTTAAATGGGTGGCGGGGCACAAAGAAAGAGTGACCACGCCATAGGCTGGGGATATAGTATTGGTGCATATATAAGATGTTTAGGTTTTTAGCCCCATTCTACCAGTTTTTGGCAGTTTTGGGGTGTTACCTATGTATCTCATCTTGTGCAGTTTTGCAAAAAATCCATCATGCGCAAAAAACCAGCATGCTCTCTTTCTAACATACTGGTTTTTTGATTATTTAGATAATAATTCTTTTACAATTTTTGAAACTTCTCCTGAATCAGCTTTCCCCTTAATTTTTGGATTTAAGTCTGCCATGACCTTTCCCATATCGCGCATTTCTTTGGCTCCTGTTTTGGCAATTGACTCTTCAATTAATTTTTTTATTTCTTCTTCTGACAGCTGTTCTGGAAGATATTTTTGCAAAACTTCAATTTCTTTTTTTTCTTTGTCAGCCAGCTCCTGCCTGCCGCCTTTTTCATACAAAACAATGGCATCTCTTCTCTTTTTGATTTCAGAAGATATCACATCAACTATCTCTTCATCGGTCAGCTGAGATGCGTCTACCAGGCTTTCTTCGCTCGCAGAAGCTTCAGCGGAGGCTGGGTCTTTTGATAACTTAAATCTTTTCTCCTTTTCTTTTGTGACAATTGCAGCCAAAAGCATGCGTAATACGCTAAGCATTAACTGCTCGCCTGATTTTAACGCCTCGGTAGAATCTTGTTGAATCTGTTGTTTGAGCATGAAAAATTTTAAATTTGTTATTTAAAATTTATTTGGGTTTTGCCAACTTGTCTGCTTTTATTCTTTCTTTTCTCAATTCATCCCTTCTCAAAGCTGACCTCTTTTTTGCCAAAGCTGATTTGGCTCTTTTGTGGAATTGATTTTTCCGAATTTCAAGCAAAACTCCGGATTGGCGCACTGTTTTTGTAAAACGATGAGCCAAGCTCTGAGTAGTTTCTTTGTCTTTTCTTTTTACTTCTAATGCCATAAATTATTTTTTATTTTTTAACTTTTGTTTTCATTTCTTGCACGACCTTGTCAAGTTTTATTTCTTTTTGGACGCCTGAATCCATGTCCCTTAAAGTAATAAAATCTTCTAATGCTTCTTTCTGCCCGAAAATTAAAACCCATCTTATTCCCATTTTATCTGCTGTTCTTAACTGGGTTTTTAATGAATCTTTTGAAAAAGATTCAGCCATAGGTATTTTAGCTGCCCTGAATTCTTCAAAAAGCTTCATGCTTTTTCTTTTAGCTAATTGGCCGAGCTGGGCTAAAAATATCTGCGGCTCGTCTTTGCTTTTTTTAGTTTTTATTTCTTTATTTTTCATCAAACTCAAAATTCTTTCTATGCCTCCGGCTGATCCGCAAGAAGGGGTGTCTCTTCCGCCCAATATCTTGGCTAAATTGTCATATCTGCCTCCTCCAATTAAAGAGCCGTTGCTTTGGCCGTCTTCTGCCTGCTCAACAATTTCAAAAACTGTTTTTGTGTAATAATCCAGGCCCCTTACCAAATATGGATTTAATGTATAGGGCAGCTCAAGCTCGTCTAAAAACTCTAACACTTGTTTAAAGTGAGTGTGGCAGTCCTCGCAAAGATGGTCAATTATCTGGGGAGCTCCAGCCTTTACCCTCTGGCATTTTTCTTCTTTGCAGTCTAAAATTCTTAATGGATTTTCTTTTAATCTCCTCTGGCAGTCAGAACATAAAGATGATTTTCTCGACCTTAAATATCCTGTAAGGATTTTTTTGAAATAAGGCCTGCACTCTGAATCTCCAATTGAATTTACTTCAATTGTTATATTTTTAATGCTAAGTTCTTTTAATACGTCATAGCTCATCTGGATAATCTGGCAGTCTATTGAGGGGGTTTTTTCTCCGAGAGCCTCAAAACCGAACTGATGAAACTGTCTAAATCTTCCTGCCTGGGGTTTTTCATACCTGAAAAACGGGCCTAAATACCATAATTTTACGGGCTGTGGAAGATTGTGCATTCCATGTTCTATATAGCTTCTCATAATGCCGGCTGTTCCCTCCGGCCTCAAACAAACAAAATCTGCCCCTTTTGTGCGGAATGTATACATTTCTTTTCCTATAATATCTGTGTCAGCGCCCACTCCTTTTGAAAAAAGTTCTGCCTGCTCCACTATAGGAGTTTCTATTTTTGAAAAACCATAATAGTTTGCCACGCCTTCAACCGCTTTATCAATTTTTTTGATATAAAGCTGGTCATCTGGCAAAACGTCATGCATTCCTGTTAATGTTTGGTATTTGACTTTATTCATAATTTAATACGCGGGTTGCGATATTGCAGACAAAGTAGTTAAAGGGAAAACTCTTAAAAATGCCTTGCCAATAATATTTTTTCTCGGAACAACGCCCCATGCCCTTGAATCATACGAATACTGCCTGTTATCTCCTAAAACAAAATATTCTTCACTGCTTAAGGTTGCGCTCACGTCTCCAATTGTTTTTAAGTCGTCTGGCAAATAATTTTCATCTAAAATTGTTGTTCCTTGGCTGTTAGTTATTGACACTTGGCCGCTTTCTATATCAACAGTTTCTCCTGGAAGGCCAATAATCCTTTTAATAAATCTTTGCGAGGTGTCTTTTGGATATTTAAAAACAACCACATCTCCTCTTTGGGGCTCTGAAAGCCTGTAGCTTAATTCATCTATAATAAGATAATCTCCTGTTTCAAAATTTGGCGACATAGACTCTCCTTTTACTATAAAAGGCTGGAACAAAAAATAACGTATAGGCAAAACTATAACCAAAGCAATAAGGCCTATTTTCAAAATATCCCACGCAAAAGCAAAGTATTTTTTAAATCCTTTTTCGTTATTTAGCATAACTTCGCTGGGCTCTTGATTTTTTTGTTCCATATTTTTTCTAAAAAAATTTATTCAACTGACTGAATTATAGCATATTTTTTAGGGCGATGCAAGCCCCGTTAGAAGTCGTTTTAAAACGACTTCTAACGGGGCAAGGCCCAAAACCAAAAAAAATCGGGAGCTACAAAAGCTGCAGCTCCCCTGAAAAAAAGGTGATCGGTTAGCGGGATAAAGCGCCCGTGACAGAATGGCTATTCCGCCTTTTGCACCTTGGCTTAAAGCCACGGCCGTTTCCGTTGCCACTCAAATGTCCTTGGAGCAGACGATGCACCGCGAGTTCACTGATTTCCGTACCAAACTCTTGGCAAAATAGACGAGGGATTTCTTTGGCGCTAGCGCCATTGGAAAGAATGAATTCCCTTTGAGCAGAACTCAAGTGGCGGTGCGAATTTGTCTTGGACATAACGATTCCTTTCTAACGCGAGGGTTTCGTTTCAGGAACAGAAAAGCGCCTCTTCCCTGTCCGACCCCGCAGTCACCATGAGAGGGTCTCGCTCAAGTCAATCGCATTCACGTCTCCTTTTGTTAGTTCCAAGTATGGCAAAAAACAATAGATTAAGGACCACCTCCTTTCTTAATATTCAAGATAAAATGTGCTGATTTATAAATTATAGTTCTAAAAAAAATCTTGTCAAGTTGTTTTACTAAAAAATGCCCCCAAGTTTGGGGGCGTTTTTTAGTAATTATAATTACTGGCCCAATAAATGTCTTATACTCTCATATATTGAAGCCAAACTATTTGAAATAGAATCTAACTGATATTGATAAGACGTGGCACAAGGACTCGAGGTATCATTAAGTTTTTGCTGACACCATGTTTGATCTGTTTTGTGCGCATTGTAAATAGACATATCATTAGAGTTAACATGCCCATCTTTATTTATATCAGCTGCAGGGCTATATAATGTTGTTTGAGCACAGGTTGTTGAATAATGATTACCTATTTCGGTGTACAGTTTTGAACAATATATATCAGTACACTGGCTCGGACTCGAAGTATCATTTAACCTTTCCTGACACCAGCCATCTTCTGTTGAATGATCTGAATAAAAATAACGATCAGAAAGTTTTACAAATCCATCTTTGTTTACATCAGCTACGGGGTCATATCCTGGTTCTCCGCATTGCGTGCTATAACTGGCTGTTATTTTACTGTCTAAATGAGAGCAAAAAGTATTCGGTTCAACAATAGTAAAATAATTGTTACTGATATCAGTACCGCTAGCTCCGGCAGAAAGATCGCTTATCTTAATCTTATAAGTAGTCCCGGGTTGCAAATTGTCGGGTATATACCAATCGTTAATTACGCCCGCAGAGGCTAGTATGCCAGAAGTTATAACGGTGCCAGAATCAGCAGAATTAGCTAAAAGAGTTATAGTTACCTTATCATTAGCTCCCAAGCCAAATGAAGTCCATGTAATTTTATGATGTGTTCCTACTTCCCACGTTTCTCCGCCGTTTGGAGAAGTAACGGTAATTAATGATTGAGCTGTTGTTGCTCTGCAAACTCCGTTTTCACAACCATTTGGACAATAGTAATGCTCGGTCCGAACAATCCCAGATGAATCGCAATAACCTTCCACTAAGTTGTAAGAAAAACCAGAAACGCAATTATCAGTAAAAGAGCCCCCTTGCGAATTACTTGTTGTGCCTCTAGTGTTGTAATTTTTCCCATTATCTGAATCGACGCAAGTTAAAGGTGCTGAAATGGCAAAATAATTATTGCTAAAATCACTAAGACCGCCTGAAACCCCGCTGTTAATAGCCTCAACGCGCATTTTAAATATTGTTCCCGCTGAAATATACTCGGGTATCGTCCAGTTATAGTTGGTGCCACTTATAGTATTTGCCAATGTCATATAAACTAAATTGTCTTTATACAAAACTAATCGGTAAGTTGTGCCAGCTGCTACGCCAGTGACATTCCATCCTATAGTTTGCTGAGTTCCTTGTTGCCAATTTTCCCCGCCATTGGGCGAGGTAATTGTAATTGATGATTGAGGGTTTTGCGCGCAAGAAGTTCCCATCAAAGAATACCCGGAATTGCATATTATATTTGCGGTTTCAGCTCCCGTTGTAAATGTTCCGTTATTGCAGGTAAAAGTTACAGAATCCTGCCTGGTTCCATTTGAAACAGAGCTTGTTGTGCTGGCTGTAAAGCTTGAGCCGCTCGCTGTTGTAGGAATAAAATATCCATTAATTGTTGTTGCAACACAAGATAAATTGGCTGGCGCGGCAATAGCAAAATAATTATTGCTTAAATCTGTGATTGAAGAATTAGTAGTGTCCCAGATTTTTACTTTATAGTCATATCCAGGGGTAATTGTTACTGGAACTATCCAAGAAAATGAACCAGAAGATGCCGGCACAGAATAAGTTAAATGCCATCCTGTATTGGGATTAGTTTTGTCCAGCTCAATCATGACATTATCAACCCCATTTGATGTCCATGTAATGTTATGCGTTTCACCCTGTTTCCAAGTTTCCCCACCATTGGGCGAAGTAACGGTAATCGACGGCTGAGATGTCGCGCACGGACTCTTGGTTTCAGCAAGCCTTTGCTGACACCAAGACTGGTCTGTTGTGTGAGCTGCGTAGAAAGACTGGTCGCCAGAGTCAACATCTCCATCTTTATCTACATCAACTAAAGGATCGTATGCTATGTCTCCGCATTTTTTGTTGTAGCTGGCAGTTAGCTTGCTGTAAAACTGGGAGCAGTAATTTGTTGTGGTGCAGTTTTGTGTTGTTACCGGCTTGCCAGTATCAACTCCACAATTATTTGAGTCTGTGCAAATTTTTGTTTGTTGACCATTTGCGCACATACCCCACGCAGTACAATTCCAGTTTGGGGTACAAGTTGCTGTGCATGTCTGTGATTCTGCTGGTTTACCGGTTGTAACTCCGCAGTTGTTGGAATCTGTGCAAGTTCTGGTTTGCTGATTGTTCGCGCAAGCGCTCCAGTCATCGCACACCCAATTTGACGTACAGGTTTCCCCGCTTGTTTCACATCCATAAAGCGCGTTTAGCTTTGCTCTAGTGGAAACCCCTACATACCCCGTGCCACGCGTCAAACTATATGGAGCCAAAACATCAGATGCATACTTTTCTTGAAAAGTGACTACAGCCGACGAGGTTCCCTGACCAAAAGTATTACCTGTGTCCGGGGCGTAAGAAATGCCTTCTCTATCTAATGCAGTATGCAAATATCCGATTTCAGCTAATCCCGACTGTCCGTATCCTAAATTCTGATTAAAGGTATGACACAAATTTATTATTGGACACGGGCTTGTTGTCTCGCTCAGTTTTTGCTGGCACCATGTTTCGTCTGTTGTGTGCGCCGCGTAAAAAGACATGTCTCCAAGGTCAACTTTTTTACTTTTATCTATATCTGCTGTAGGGTCATACGCGGCATCACCACAACTTTTTAGATAACTTGCTGTTATCTTAGAATATAGCTGAGAACAAGAAGTTGTTGTTGCTGGTTCATTTGTAATAGTAAAATCATCGCTGGTATCTTCTGCAGGACCGCTAAATCCACTATTAAGCGTGCAATAAGATACGGTAACTTCATAATCGGTATCCTTAGTAATATCGGAGCTTAAAGTATATAAATATGTACCTGTGTCTTGCGCACAACTTGCCAACGCTTTAACTATTTTGCCAGCCTTTCGTAGATATATAGACACAGATTGCACTCCAGTTGAACTCCATGTAATGTTATGCGTTGTTCCAGGCTTCCATGCCTCACCGCCATTGGGGGAAGTAATTACAATCGAGGCCTGAGGTGTCGGAGGCGCTGGGGTGATGGTAAAAGGTTCGCTAAAAGCATACATTTTATCAAAATAATATGAAACACTTGAATAAGACCAGTATTTACCACTACCAAATGATGAAGGCGGAGCCATAACAATTATATACGAGTTGCCAAAACTAACCGTACTTGGAATAGTCCAATTGTAGCTACCTTGTTGAATAGGAATACCGGTATAGCAACTAACACAATAATCCACCTCTCCCGTTGCTTCTGGGCCTATTTCTGAATATATTTGATTAACAGTATCATACAATCCAAGAATCATTGTTTTTGCACCAATTTCTGGCTCCCTATTATCAATAGACCACGAAACATTAATAGTGTCCCCCGTCATAAAAGATTGATTATGCTTAGGATTATTTATTGTAACTGACTGACGAAAAATAACTATTGCATTTCTTGTACTTAATGGAAAAAGATTTGCTGTATATGCGTAACCGACAACAGAGGCGGAGTAATTCGCATATGCTCCGTATGTGGTGCCAAAGTCTTCCCATTTTCCATTTGTGTCCGGCGGCCTCCATTCTCCAACGAAAATGCTATATTTTGGCGTCCCTTGCCGTAAATGGCTTCTCTCAATTTCATCTGGTATATTCCAAACATAATGGCCATCCGAAGCAGACACCTCTGAGGCAATGGTAAAATAATAATGATATGTAAACGATGAACCACCAAAATTAATGCCCGTAGATTGAACGCTTTTTACAAGGTATATGTTTACTTTATCTATTTTTTGGGAAGACCATTTAATATCAATCGTACTAGGGTCATTAAGCACTAAATTATTTTCAGGGCTAATCATGCTAATATATTTTTGCGTTTTACTTGGATCTTCTATTATAAACCGGCCGCTTCTCAATCCTCCCGAACTCAAAGTCAATTTTTCACCTTGCAAATAAGATGTTCCAATGTGAATATAATAATTGTTACCTGGCTTAACAGTAGAAGGAATCTTCCACATATAGATTTTTAACCAATCTTGAGTAAAAATCGGGGTAATATCACTATTATCTCCATTTATAAGAAATATATCGGAAGATCCTATACCGCTACCGTAAAAAGACGTCTCAATCTTCAACGTATCTCCTATTTTTACAACTTGGCCAGGCGTTGGGCTAACAAAAGAATCAGACTTTTTTGTTGTAATTCTTACAGCCGATTCATCAAAAACTCCGTAAGCAGGAGAACTGGTATACATATTTATTGAATCCCAATCTCCAGTTTGGGAAGGTGGCTTGTATTCTCCAATCCAAAGTTTATACTTACAATCTCCATCTCCCATTAAATTAATAAATTCTTCTGATATTTTCCATTGATAATATACTTGTCCTTTGGGTATGCCTGAGCCGATGACCATATATTTACCTATGGATTTTGGTCCAGGCCCTCCAGACATTATAGGATCGAAACAACGATCTTTTACTAAAATTATATTTAGCTTGTCAACAGTTAACGGCAAAGATGGGCCCGATGATTCAAATCCAGTTGACCATCTTATTTCTAATGGATTTTCTGGATCTTTGATGTCACTATCAGAATACTTCGCTGGGCTTATAAGCGATATAAATTTGGTTGAATTTGGTCCCATAGTTGAAGTTGAGGGCTGAGCTGTTGCTGTTTGCTGGCCCCTAAGCGCCTGAACTTGCGCCTGTAAACTAGCAATTTGATCCATCAACTCCTGTATTGTTACTGCTTTTGCTGTTGTTGAAAATCCAAAAACAACTGCCAAAAAGCAAACTGATACTATAAAAAATTTAAATACCTTCATATTTTTTAATTTCTTTATTAATTTCAAATTACTCTATTATACCCCCCCCTATAATCCAAACAAGTGCAATAATAAAAATACTCTGTGGATAAGCCAATATCTTATTTTACTAACTATTGGAAATAAATTTAAAAATGCTAATATATATCAATGAAAACAATAATTATCGGGCTGGGAAACCCCGGCAAAAAATTTGAAAACACCCGCCATAATGTCGGATTTGAAGCCGTCAATAGAATTGCCGGCAATTTTCAATTTCCAATTTTCAATTTTCAATCAAATTTCAATGCAGAAATTTCTAAAGGAGAAATTTCGGGCAACAAAGTTATTTTAGTCAAACCGCAAACTTATATGAATGAAAGCGGCAAGTCGGTAAAAAAAATCTTAATAAAAATTAAAGACCAAATATCAAATATAATAGTAATTCACGATGATGTGGATTTGCCTGTCGGAAAAATAAAAATTGTAAAAGACCGCGGTTCCGCCGGCCACAAAGGAGTTGAGTCAATAATAAAAGCTGTAGGAAATGAAAACTTGATCAGGGTGCGCATCGGCATAGCTCCGCGACACACCTGTGCACTAGTGCACAGGTGTAAGGCAGAAAAGATGGTGCTTAAAAGGTTTTCAAAAGAAGAGCAAAAAATTATAAACCAAGTAATTTATAAAACAGCGGAAGCTATTGATTCTTTATTAAAAAACGGCGCGGAAAAAACTATGAATGAATATAATTCCTAATTTCCGATTTACAACTTAAAAATAGCTCACCATAGAACTTTTAACTTAATTTTAATCACTAAATTGATATTATGCGGGTGTGAATAACTCTTGACTTGACGCTAATTTTCGTGCTATACTAAATTTAAAGAAGAAGAGAGGGACTAGGGCTTTCCTGGGCCCTCTTTTTTTATGGAAAAATTTTTAAACCGCAATTTAAAAATTCCTCGTTTTTAGTGTGAAATTTTGTTTTTATTATATCAAAAGCCCTATTCTCCCTCCTTCCATCAAGAATAAAAACACCAATAGGATAAGCTACTAAATCAGCTATTTGTTGGCCCGCAACGTTTTGAACCTTTTGATTAAAGGACATATCTGCAAATTTAGATTGAATTTCTTCTTTTTTAAACCATTCGTGATCTTTCAATTTAAAATTTTCGTAAACTTCGGCTAATTTTCTATCATTATGTGTTTCCCTTGATTCAATTCTAAAAATTATTTTTTCGTTTGATCTCCCGAGAAACATAATCGCTCTTTCAAGTATAAACATCAAACATAAATTATACGGATTGTCAGGATCTGAATAATGATTTTTAAGGTTTGACTTATTTATCGCCGCTGCAATAATTTTAAAATCCGACAATTTCATTAAATTATCTAAATCATTATAAAATAATTCTCTTTTCTTTTTATCAACCAAACAGGAAAATTCTCCTTTTTGTTTTCTGATATCATAAGACCTGAGTATAATATTAGTTTTGCCAAAGTGTTTTATTTTTAATTCATTGACGCTTGGCTCAACCACATTAGAATAATATTCAAAATCAAAAATACAACCCGCTAAAACAAACATTGGATAAGAGGAGTCTATCTTCTCTAAGCTATGATCGCCCGATTCATCTAAAAACATTATTTTCATTATTGATTTTCCACAATTTTAATTTCTTCTTCTGTGAGACCGTAAAGATTGTAAACCTCTTGGTCTATTTTTTTGTCGGTTTTTTCAATTTCAGATTTTATTAAATTCCATTTATTCGAATTCTCCGTCGCTTTCTGTAAATCCTTATTTAGTTTCAGTATTTTATCAACCAAAACTATAATTTGTTTTTGCTGATTTTTATCGCCAATATAAATCGGCACTGCGACTAGTGGCTCTTTATCTAATTGATAATTATTTCCCTGCATTTTTCCCTTATTTTTTAGCCAAAAAGCAGTAATTTTTGAATTCAAAATTGCTGTTAAATATTTTTGGTTTACACGTTCTGTCTTTATGATATAAAAAGTTGCTGACACATAACTGTCAAAATCTACATAAGAAAATGCTAAATTTAAACACTTTCTCGGAGTGATTATTTTTTCTCCTTTAAAAAATTTCTCCTTTTTAGCTCTATGAAGTCCATATGGCTTATTATCTGAAGTTATAACGGCTTTAAATTTATCTAAATGCTTTTTGATATTCGGATAAGAATCGATTTTATCAGAATCCTTAAAACTTGAATCCGTGTATATAACCCATTCTTTATTATTAGAATCTGTATACCACCTTTTTAATTCTTTCGTAGTATAAGATGGTTTTATTATGTCTAGTTCTTTTTTGTTGAGTTTTATTTGATCTTTTTCTTTTTCACTTATAACGAAAATTCCATCACCAACTGAGAAATTATTGCCTAGAATTTCTCGGCGTTCTCTATTCACAGAATCATGATGGTGATGAATACCATTCGAAATTTCGTCGTCTAAAATTTCAAAGTTTTTCTTTTTTAATATTTTAGACAGAATTGAAGCAACTTTTGTATTCTCAAAAGTTATATTCTTTCCTATCAAACTTTCGGGCTCAATATTAGTTTTAATTTTTGTACCAAAAATATTGACTATCAGTTTATCTTCTGTAATATTTTTATCGATAATTTTCAAATAATCAACTTTGTAATTTTTACCTGGTTTTTTCTTTTCAAAAACAAAAATCATTGTTTGTATTCCAGCTTGCTCAAAAACCTTATAATCGCCGAAATCAATAAAAGTTTTAAGCTCTCCATCTTTCAAAACTTTATCTCTGAATATGCTTGCTCCTGCATTAGTCACCCAACTATTTGGAGCAATAAAACCTAAAAGACCGTACTCTTTAAGTAAGTCAATTGATATACACGCAAACATTGTCCAAATATCCATTTTCCCCTGATAATATGGACTATTGTGCAACTCATCAAACGCACTTTTACTTACAAACTCTTTGATATACGGCGGGTTGCCGATTATTACATCAAAACCACTCTGTTTAAAAACTTCCGAAAAATTTTCTTGCCAATCAAAAGTTAAAGAGTTTCCGTTTCTTATGTTTTTCAACGGTAAAAATTTCTCCCTTTGGGTTAAGGCATTTATCAGCAAATTTAATCTTGTGATTTCAACTGCCTGCGAATCCAAATCAACACCATAAATATTTTCATCAATAATTTGTCGTTTCAACAATTCTTCTTCTCTATATCCGAAACTTTTGTATTTTTCAGCAATGACATCAACGGCTTTTATTAAAAACGAACCCGAACCGCAAGCTGGGTCTAAAACTTTAATCTTTTTTAATTCTTGGACGCTTTTACATTTTTCCAAAATTGGCCCTAAAGCATTTTTTACAATATAATCTACAATATAATTTGGGGTATAATAAATTCCCTGTTCTTTTCTTTTGCTGGCATCTTTTGAAACCGTTGTACCCTTTTTTGATTTTGATAATCTATGGCTTAAATAATTTTCATAAACAGCGCCTAAAACATCAGAAGGCATCGCCTTAAAATCATATTCATAATAACTCTCTTTTCCATAAAGAATACCAATCACATCTTTTGTGGCTCCACTGTATTCTTCCCATTTTTCAAAAGGATGTTCAGAAAATAAATTTGAATTATAATATTTATCCAATTCCCTAAATTTTTCAATCATCATTCCATACAAAGTTCCTTTTTGTTCTTTTCTGCTTAAATATTCTCTTACCATGGGTCGTAAAGTTGGTTGTTCCACACCCCTGTCTTCTGCAACTCTTATAAACAAAAGCCTATCTAAAATCTTTTGTACACCTTCATCCAAATCGTCTGACTTAACATCTCTGTTCCACTGACTTAAATTTTTTATCAAAATTTCTCTACACTTTTGCAAATCTTTATACAAAAGTGAAGTTATGGGTATTTTTTGAAACTTTTTGCCTACTCTCTCGGCTTCCTTATCGAGTAAATCATCTTTAAACGCCTCTTTAGACAAAAGCCATAACTGGTCAAATCTATTCAAATAATCTTGATATGAAATTTCAAAAAATAATTTATCTGCCAGAGACCTGCTTATATCTTGTGCGTTAAAAACTTTGATGCTTTCAAAATCAGTTAAAACCGCCCAAGTAGCACCTTTGTTCCAAGAATAACGAACTGCCTGATCGGCATATTCTATTTTATGCAAATCAGCCCTTAGCGGTTTTGCCTCCAAATAAAATTTGATTCTATCGTTTAAGTAAAATCCATAATCAACTCTTTGAGAAGAAATCGATTCTTCCATAGAAATTTCTTTTTTATCGGAAAAATCCCAGCCCAATGCTTCAAAAAGGGGCTCTATAAAACCTCTCTTTGTTTCTTCTTCGCTGTAAGACTTTATTTTACCAGAGCTTTTCTCTGATTCGTATTTTTCGACAAGTTGTTTTATTTTTTCTCTTGTTTCTTTTTGCATAATTTTCTTTTATTAAACCACTGATTTGGTCTTTTTGCAAGCTGATAAAATGGGGCTTTCAGCCTGTTTTTTTAGCTTTCTAAATGGCTCAAACGTGTCTGGGCCATTTATTTTGAGTTTGAATACATTTGTGAAAACTCTTATTTTATGTTTTAATACTTCTGTGAGCAAAGAAAATTTTAATATGATAAAATTAAAAAATGAATAATGAAGGGTTAAAAAATTTATTAATTGTATCTATCACCCCCTACTTTTTGGATAAGGAGGTTTTTTGGTTTGAAAAAAATTTAAAAAAAATAATGCAGGCTTCAAAAACCCAGTCTTTTTTTGAAGACAATATTATTTTTTTAGAAAAAGGAGAAACCTATAACTTTTCACAGTTTTTAAGAAAACTTGATGAAATGGGATATGAAAGAGTTTTTAAAGTTCAGGAGCCCGGCGAATTTTCACAAAGAGGCGGAACAGTAGACGTTTTTCCTATAAATTTAATGCATGCCGTGCGTTTTGATTTTTTTGGAAACAAAGTGGAAAGCATTACTGTGTTGAGCGCAAACGAAGAAAAGGTTTATCCGCCAGAATTTTTAGAAAAAAAATTCAGGCAGACGAGAGAAATCTTAAAAAAGAGGTTAAAATCTCATAAATTATTTTCTGATTTAAATGGCTTAAAATCTGGCGACTATCTTGTGCATTTAGACCACGGAGTAGGCAAATTTTTAGAAGTTACAGAATTTGAATTTTCGGATTCGGGCAAACAAAAATATTATGTTTTAGAATATGCGAAAGAAGACAAGCTTTATGTGCCTTTGGGATTAGAAAAAAAGCTTTCACGATATGTGGGCTTTACAGACCCGAAGGTTTCAAGATTGGGGTCTTTAGCATGGCAGAAAATAAAAGGAAAAATAAAAGAAGAAGTTGAAAAATTTGCCAAAGAGTTATTGTCTTTATACGCCCAAAAAGAATCTGCCCAAAGGCCTTCCTATTCAGCAGACAATGAGCTGGAATTTCAGTTAAGGGCCGGCTTTGCTTACGAAGAAACTCCCGACCAGTTGCAGGCTGTTGAAGATATAGAAAAAGATTTGGCAAAAACAAAACCAATGGACAGGATTGTTTGCGGAGACGTTGGTTTTGGAAAAACAGAAATTGCAATCAGAGCCGCTCTTTTAGCTTCGGCCAACAGCAGGCAGACAGCTTTAATATGCCCCACAACAATTTTAGCAAACCAGCATTTTAATTCTTTTAAAAAAAGGTTTGAAAAACTTCCTGTAAAAATTGCCATGCTTTCAAGATTACAGACAGAAACAGAACAAAAAAAAATAATTAAAGAAATTAAAGAGGGCAAAATAGATATTGTTATTGGCACACACAGAATTCTTTCAAAAGATATAGAATTTAAAAATTTGCAAATGCTGATTATTGACGACGAACAGAGATTTGGCGTAAAACAAAAAGAAAAATTAAGACAGGCATATCCGTCTTTAGATGTTTTAAGCTTGTCGGCTACGCCAATTCCAAGAACAATTTATTTGGCTCTTTCTTCTTTTAAAAATATAAGCTTAATACAAACTCCTCCTTCAGGCAGGCTAGCTGTAAAAACGTATGTTTTGCCATATAGTGCAAAAATAATTAAAAAAGCAATAAATTTTGAACTAAGAAGAAAAGGCCAAATTTATTATTTACATAACCGAGTGCAAACAATTGAAATGGCAAAAAAGGAAATTGAAGAACTTTGCCCTAAAGCTAAAATTGGAATTATCCACGGCAGAATGCCAGAAAAACAGCTTGTAAAAATAATGGACGACTTCCAAAAAGAGAAAACAAATGTTTTGGTGGCCACAACCATTATTGAAAACGGATTAGATTTGCCAAAAGTAAATACCATTATAATAGAAGACGCAACGCGCCTGGGGCTTTCGCAGGCGCATCAGATACGGGGAAGGGTTGGAAGGTCTCACAGAGAAAGTTTTGCATACTTTATGTTTAAGCCAAAGTCATTAACTTCTCTTGCCAAAGAACGATTGAAAGCGTTAGAAGACGCAAAAGAACTAGGGGCAGGATACAAAATTGCAATAAAAGATTTAGAGCTAAGGGGTGCTGGAAATATTTTAGGAAAAGAGCAATCGGGCGCCATAAATAAAATAGGCCTGAATTTATACAGCCAAATATTATCTGAAGCAATTGAAAAAATGAAAAGTTAGAATTCGCTGTGTTCGTGTTTTTTTATTTTACGGGGGTTTGTGCTATAGTTAAAAAAATAATTAAAAAAAATTTATGAATTTAGTAATAGTTGAAAGTCCCACAAAATCAAAGACAATAAGTCGCTTCCTCGGCAAAAATTATAAAGTTTTAGCTTCTTTTGGGCACATAAGAGACTTGCCCAAAAGAGAACTGGGAGTTGATATTGAAAAAAACTTTGAACCAAAATATGTCATTCCTCCAAATTCAAGAAAAACTATTTCAGAATTGAAAAAAGAAGCTGCAAAAGCAGAAAATACTATTTTAGCAACTGACGAAGACCGCGAAGGAGAATCAATTGCCTGGCATTTAGCCCAAGCCCTCGGGCTTGGGAATTTCCAAATCCGAAATCCGAAACCCGAAACAATCCGCCAGCCGGCGGACAAAATTCAAAATTCAAAACCCTACCAACGGATAGTATTTCATGAAATAACTAAAGAAGCAATTCAGGAAGCATTAAAAAATCCGAGAGACATTGATATGAATTTAGTTGATGCCCAGCAGGCAAGGCGCATTTTAGACAGAATTGTGGGATACAAGCTCTCTCCATTTTTGTGGAAAAAAATTTCAAAAGGCCTGTCTGCCGGAAGAGTGCAGTCTGTAGCTGTAAGATTAGTTGTTGAAAGAGAAAGAGAAATTGAAAAATTTGTGCCAATAGAATATTGGAACGTTGAAGCTCTGCTTAAAAAAGCAGACAAAGAATTTTCAACGTCTTTATCAAAAAAAGACGGGAAATCAATAGATAAGCTTGAAGTAAAAAATAAAACAGAAGCAGATAAAATTCTGTCAGATTTAAACGGCGCAGAGTATATTGTAGAAAATATAGAGAAAAAAGAAACTAAAAAATATCCCGCTCCCCCATTTACAACCAGCACTCTTCAACAAGTCTCATGGCAGAGATTCCGCTTTTCTGCAAAAATGACAATGTCTATTGCCCAGAAGCTTTATGAAGAAGGGCGCATCACCTACCACAGGACAGATTCTTTAAACCTATCTGAATCTTCTTTAACTTCTGCGAAAAAAATTATTTCCGAAAAATTCGGGAACAACCATTGGGCAGGACACTTTGTAAGATATAAAACAAAATCAAAATCAGCTCAAGAAGCGCACGAGGCCATAAGGCCCACAGATGCTGACAAAACTCCCAAATCCTTAAAAAACATAGACCAAAGGCAGTTAAAGCTGTATACTTTGATATGGCAGAGGTTTATTGCCAGCCAGATGGCCCCAGCAATATTTGACTCTGTGGCAGCCGACATAAAGGCTGGCAAATATACTTTTAGGGCAAGCGGCCAGACATTGAAATTCGATGGATTTTTAAAAGCATACCCAATAAAAATACAAGAAAAAGAATTGCCAAAGCTCGAAAGAAATGATCAGTTAGGGCTTGTAAAATTAGACCCTTTGCAGCACTTTACAGAACCGCCGGCAAGATACAATGACGCAAGCTTAATTAAAACTTTGGAAAAATATGGCATAGGAAGGCCGTCTACTTATGCCCCCACTTTAGCTACAATACAAACCAGAAATTATGTTGAAAAAAATGAGCAAAAAAGATTTGCGCCAACAGAAATCGGAACTGTTGTTAACGATGTTTTAGTGCAGAATTTTCCAGAAATTGTTGATATTGACTTTACAGCAAAAATGGAAAAGGAATTAGATGAGGTGGCCGGCGGCAAAGACTCTTGGCAAAAAACCTGCGGCGACTTTTGGAAGCCATTTTCAAAAAATCTTGAAGAAAAATATGAAAAGGTGCAAAAGGCAGACTTAATCCAAAAAACAGACAAAATCTGCCCAAAATGCGGGGCTCCGATAATTGAACGTTTTGGAAGGTTCGGAAAATTTTACGCCTGTTCAAAATTCCCAGAGTGCAAATACACGGAATCAATAGAAAATAAAAACAAAAATTTGGGAATAATCTGCCCCAAATGCAAAGAGGGAGAGCTTGTGATTAGAAAAACAAAAAGGGGTAAAATTTTTTACGGGTGCAACAGGTTCCCAAAATGCAATTTTGCTTTATGGGACAAGCCCGTAAATGAATTCTGCCAGAAGTGCGAATCTATTTTAATTGAAAAAGGCAAAAAAATTGTCTGCAGCAATAAAGAATGCGATTATGAAGAACAAAATACAAAAGCTAATAAGAAAAAGCTCTGACCCAGAGTTAATCGGAGGGGCTTTTGATTTTGCCAGAGAGGCTTACAAAAATAAAAAAATGCCAAATGGCGAAAATTATCTTTTTCATTCAGCAAGAGTGGCCGACAGGTTAGATAAAATGGGCCTCGACCCTATAACAATTGCTTTTGGCATATTGCACGATGCGGCTGACAACAAAAGTGACAATATAAGGGAGGCTGAAATAAAGGCAATTGAAAAAAAATTCGGCAAAGAAATAGGCCAGCTAATAGAAAAAATTTCGAGCCTTAGAAAAATCCGATATTCTTTGGAAATCGACATAAAAAGCAAAAAAAGATTTACAAAAGAAAAAACAGAAAACATAATAAGAATGTTTTTGGCTATTGCAGGAGACTTAAGGGTGGTGCTTGTAGAACTTATTTCAAGACTGGACGGATTAAATTTTTTAGAATATGTTCCAGAAGAAGAAAAAAAGCTACGTTGCACTGAAACTTTGCAAATTTTTGTTCCTCTTTCGCACAGGCTGGGGTTAAATGAAATAAGGAGGCAGCTTGAAGACATTTCGTTTTCTTATTTATTTCCCAAAAGATACGGCTGGCTGAAAAAAAACATAAAAGAAGAATATGAAGAACGAGAAAGATATTTAAAAAAGTTTATTTTGCAACTGAAAAAAATATTTAAAAAGGAAAAAATCAGTCCTGTAGAAATAAGTTATAGGGCAAAATCTTACTGGAGCACATATAAAAAACTGCATGCCCATGATATGGATTTTGACAAAATACATGACTTGCTGGCTTTAAGAATAATTACAAGAAATATAGAATCCTGCTATAAGATTTTAGGAATAATACACAAATATTTTAAACCCATATCTGAAGAAATAAATGACTATATAGCAAAGCCGAAACCAAATGGATATAGGTCTTTGCATACGACTATTTTTTCAAAAGAAGGAAAAATCACCGAAGTCCAGATAAAAACAGAACAGATGCACAAAGAAGCAGAATACGGCATCTGCGCGCACTGGGCATACAAAGAAAAAATTGACCTTGAAAAAGAAGGCGAAAATTTCAAGTGGATGAAAGACATGTCTGAATTCTGGAAAAATTTCAAAATTGATTTTTTTCCAGACAAAATTTTCGCTTTCACGCCAAAAGGAGACGTGATGGCTTTGCCCAAAGGCTCTACTGTGGTTGATTTTGCGTATGCTGTGCATTCAGAAATAGGAAACCATTGCGAACTGGCAAAAATTAAAGGAAAAATCGTGCCTTTAAGCCATGCTTTAGAAAACGGAGACGTTGTGGAAATCGCCACCAACAAAAATAAAAATCCGTCAAAAGACTGGTTGAGGTTTGTAAAAAGCAGCTTAGCCAAGTCCCATATTAAAAAGCTTACCGGCCAAACAGATTCCGGATTTAAATTCCCCATTCCGGGATTTATAAAAAGGAGCATTGCTGAAATCACAGAAAAGGTAAAAAAGAATAAAGAAGAAAAAGAACTAATTAAAAAACAAAAACCGCCCCAGATTTTTTTGGCAGGCCAGAAAGGCATGCTAATTCACGTTGCAAAGTGCTGCAATCCTCAGCCAGGAGACAAGGTAAAGGCATATTTGTCGCAAAAAAGGGCAGCTGTTTTGCACCGAGTTTCTTGTGAAAACTTCAAGAAAATACAGGAAAAATTCCCAGATAAGATAATCGACGCCTCCTGGAAATAATAACCGCTCACACACGTGTGAACGGTTGAAAGTTAGGAGAAAATATGGTAATTTGAACAAAAATGCCGCGGTGGCGGAACTAGGCAGACGCGATGGATTCAAAATCCATTGTTCGCAAGGACGTGTGGGTTCGATTCCCACCCGCGGCACCACGTAGGAAATTGCAAGCAAGTGGGGTTCGCCTCGCTTCGCTCGGCGACTAATTTGTATTGGATTTTCGGGGCAAAAACGAATTGGCGGTTTCGCATTTTGGGGGAAGAAAATTTTTTAATCATAGAGTCGAAAATTATTAACTAATAAAGATATGAATATGAACCAAAAAGGATTTGCAAACATTGCGTTGATTGTTTTGGTTGTTATTTTAGCTGGAGTAGCCGGATATTTTGCTTTGAATAATCGTTCGGCAACACCTCCTATTACTAATGAGCAACCTACGCCTACCCCGTCGCAACCAACAAAAAATAACGAACCTATACCAACCAAGCCAACACAGAATAATAATCCGCCAGTTACCAACGGAACGCCAACAAACTGGCAATTTGTTGATGCAAATTCCTTTACACTTTCTTTGCCACCAAGTTGGAAATTTAATAAATTACAAGGCATAGATTCTTATGTTGGTGAATTTGTTGGTGATGGTGCGAAACTCGGTTTTGATTATGGTTGGTATTCGAACTCGCTTGCAGAGGACAACGATCCGAAGCATATCGTTACCTACGAAACTATTGGTGGTTATAGAGCCAAAATAGTTGTTCCAAAAGTTGCAGGGAATGGAACAACGGGAGTTTATTTTGGCGATCTGGGAGGCGGGGTGCAAAAGACTAGATTTGAAATATCCGGTTACAATCTTACTGCTTCTCAACAGGAAACTGCCGTGAAGATATTTCGCACTCTTAAATTTAAGAAGTAGGGATTTCATATATCTTTAATGCCGCCAAAGAAAAACTTGAAATTGTCAGCGGTGCGGCTCCGCCGCCTTTCCGAATTTTCGCGGGGGGATTTTTTCGGAAAAATGCGTTCGGACTATCTTTAGAATACTGCACAAAAAAAATCCGCGATTTTGTCTTTGTCGCGGATTTTTATTTATGAGATGTGTTTTATAAAAGTCTTGTTTGAAAACTCAGTAATTCTATGCCTATTCGTTCTTTTGCTGATTGGAAATATTTTGTATTTTTTTCAAACCCTATGAATTTTCGTTCGTTTTTTATAGCAGCAATCGCAGTTGTTCCCGATCCCATACAGGGATCAAGAATCGTGTCTCCTTTATTTGTATAAGTTTTAACCAACCATTCAAATAATTCTATAGGCTTTTGCGTTGGGTGATATTTTCCTTCACCCTCTGCAGTTTTAAAATATTGAACTGAGCGCGGATATCGCATACCAGTTTCACTCTTTACATGAATAGCCTTTGTTTGAATACCATATGCTTCTGTATCGCGTATCGCCTTGCCTTTATCATACGGCTCACCATTCCTCATTTGAGGATTATAAAGACATTGGCCAGAATAAAAAACCACTATATCTTCATGCGCGCGCATTGGCTGTTTTTTTGCATTTAGGTAACCCGTTGCCTTTGATTTTTCCCAAACAAGCGTGTATTTAAAATCTTTATAATTTGTAGAAACCAAAACAGCGGTAAACGGCATTTGCGCCGTTGATATTGTAGGTACGTGGCCAATACCAATTCTTTTTGCCTGTCTCCAAAATTCTTCATAATCTATGACTTTATCCCATATATTTCTTTTATTTAATGTTCCATAAGGAAAATCAGTTATTATAGCATTTATGGTTTTATTTCCAATATTTCCTAAACCTAATTCGCCGAACATATCAGTGTTCACGATGATCACACTAGGTTTTTCTACGGGAAGGATAATAACGTTATTTAATTTTTGCAAAATCTCTATCATAAACTAATTATAACAAATAATTTACGATAAAAACAGAGATGTCAAAACTGATGATACCCAACAAGAAAAGACTTTAATTCGTCACGAAATCGCATAAGTTCTGACTTTTTAGGATTGTTATTTACATCTTTTCGCTTCCCGTCACGAGCAATAAAAACTTTGTCAATTCTATATTTCAAATCAGAGTTATTAAATAGATAAGCCCAATTATCAGTCAATTCTAGTACTTCGGCAAAAATCCAAAACTTTATATTTGGAAATTTAAGAATTGAATTACTAACTATATCTTTAATTACTCGAGACTCGCCTATTAATTCTTTCATCCTAATCATATCTATATATTCTTTACATTCAATAATTAAGATGGGCTCATTGGTTTTTTTATCAAAAATAACACAATCTCCGCCTATTGTTAAATCTATCATTTTTCCAGCGACACTTATACTTCTAGATTTTATTCCCGTGTGATTATTCGCAGTTATCTTTTGACAATAAAAATTCTGTTTCAAATTATTTTCGCTGATAATATAATTTATAATCGTTTCAACAAAATACTCGTCTTTAAACCCGATAACTGATGCTTTTTGTCTTTCAGTAAGTCGCCTCATCGGAGGTAAATTATAAAAATAAGAATTACTTGTTTTAGAGAAAATATTTATTGTTTCATCTGAATTTTTCCCTTTTATTAGCGGGGCAATTTTTTTATCAAAAATATTTTTTGCATTCTTCATAAAATTTTTATTAAAAATTAAAATTTACAAACTATATTCATCTAGGGAGTCTGGTATTATTATCTTTAACTTATTGCTTTTAATTTTATCTCTAATTTTAGGCAAATCATTTTTTCTGAAATCTCTGTTGATATGAGTTAAAGCCAAGCACTTTACATTATTATTTTCGGCAAATTTAATGGCAGAGACAATCGAAGAATGGCCTATAATTTCTCTGTCATATAGATATGTTTCTGAAATCAGCAAATCAGCATTCTTATAAAAATCAGTGTCAGGCAAGGGCGAACCATCTCCTGTATATATTAAAATATTTTTACCGTCGCTTATTTTTACAGCCAAATTTTCTCCGGAATGCACGGTCTTTTCAAATGATAATTTCAAATCTTGAAATTCAATATCTTTGCCCTCCTCAACTTCAATTATTTTTACTTCAAATTTAAACTTTTCTTTAAAACCCAAATAAGCCAAATCCATTAATTTTTCAAATTGCTCCTTAAAACCATTTCTCGAGATAACCGTAAAAGGCCTTGTTCTGCCTTTATCCTCGCCTGCCCACATCTTAAGCAAAAGCCCTGGCAATCCAAAATAATGGTCTGCGTGCTGGTGGCTTATATAAACTGCGTCCAAAAAATTAGGGTCATTATTAAATTTCCATAATTGCCATGGAACAGTAAAACCGCAGTCTAACAGCAGGTTTGTTTTTTCAGATATGACTAAACTTGAATTATTGGGCAAATTTTCATCAAATGCCTCGCCCACCCCTAAAAATATTATTTTCATTTTTTTGGAAATAAGTATTTGAATACTTACATAAAAATTAAGACTAAAACTCCTAATATAAAACAATATGGAGCAAAATAATGGAGCTTGCCTCTAATTAAAACCTTCTCAATAATTTTTAAAGATAAAAACCCAAAAACAGCTGAAAATAAAAATCCCGTTAAATTGGTGAGCACGCCTCCGTTAAAAAGATTAAAATTCTGTTCTGTAAATTGCAAAAGAAAAGCGCCGAAGATTACTGGTATAGACATTAAAAAAGAAAATTTAAAAGCATCATCCCTTTTTAAACTTCTAAAAATGCTGGCTGATATTGTGCTCCCTGACCTTGATATTCCAGGCAGAATTGCAAATGCTTGGAACACTCCAATAAACAAAGAGTCAAACCAGCTGATATTTTTTATGTCTTTTTTTTCGTTTTTAAAAAACTTTGTGGCAAAAAGTATAAGAGAGGTAATAACAAATGATATTCCTATAAGATAAACAGAAGAAAATATGCCCTCCATTTTATCTTTTAATAATAATCCTGCTATTACTGCCGGCAAACTTGCGATTATTATTAATAATATAAGTTTTAAAGTTTGCTTTTCTTTTAAGGTTTTAAAAATATAAATAATTTCTTTTCTTAAATAAAAAACAACTGCCAAAAGCGTGCCTAAGTGCGCTATTGTGTCAAAAAATATGGGCGGGGTTTGAAAAGAAAAAAAATGCTGGAATAATGCTAAGTGCCCAGAACTTGAAACCGGCAAAAATTCTGTTAATCCCTGAACAGCTCCCAAGAAAACAGATTGGATTAAAGTCATAATTTTAAATTAAAAAATACATTAAGATTGAAGAGAGGCCTCCAACAACGGCTCCAGCTAAAATATCGCTGGGCCAATGCGCTCCGCAAAATATTCTTGCAAGACCGTTTAAAACAAAAATCGCAATAAATATCCATGCTAAAATCGGATTAAAAAACAGCAAAGCAAAGGACATGCCAAAAAAGAACGATGCATGTCCCGAAGGAAAAGAGGGATGTTTTGGAACGGGTATAATAACTTTAGCCTCCTCTAAACAAACCGGCCTTTTTCTTTTATAAAAAAAATAAATCGGCTCGTTAACAATAAATCTGGAAAACAATCCAATGGTCAGGGGATAAAAAATAATTTCTAAGTTCTGGCTTAAAAAGGAAAAACCAGCCAAAAAAATAATTAAAAAATAAGGAATAAATCTTGCAAAAAAAATCCCGGCTATATCCAGCCATTTATATTTTCTTGCAAAACCATTTATTAAATTAAATAAATATAAATCTATATTCATTTATTTTGGCAGAGGGAATTTTTTACAAAATTTCTTTATTTCTTCTCTAACTTTTTTTACTGATTTGGGATTGCTTATAACTTCATTTATCCAGCCGGCTATTTTTTTCATTTCTTTTTCTTTCATTCCTCTTGTAGTAATTGCCGGAGTTCCCATTCTGATTCCCGATGGCTTAAACGGCGGAGCGGGATCGTAGGGAATGCTGTTTTTATTTATTGTAATGCCGGCTGCCTCCAGCAAATCCTGCGCTTCAGGCCCTGCGATATTTTTATTTCTCAAATCAATTAAAATCAAATGGTTGTCTGTGCCTCCTGAAACCAAATTAAATCCATACTTTTTTAATTCTTCTGCCAAAGCTTTGGCATTTTTTACAACCTGATGGGCATATTTTTTAAAAGCAGGAGTTGAAGCCTCTTTTAAGCAAACAGCAATTCCGGCTATCTGATGCATATGAGGGCCCCCTTGAAACCCTGGAAAAATCGCCTTGTCAATTTTTTTAGCTAAATCCGGGTCTTTGTTTAAACCTTTCTGGGTTACCATTATCATTCCTCCCCTTGGACCTCGCAAGGTTTTATGGGTTGTTGTTGAAATAATATGCACATAAGGCACAGGGCTTGGATGTGCCCCACCTGCAACTAAACCTGCAATATGGGCAATATCAGCTACAAGATAAGCGCCCGCAGAGTCTGCAATCTCTCCTAATTTTTTCCAGTCAAAAATTCTTGGGTAAGCTGTAGCTCCCACAAAAATTAATTTTGGCTTATTTTCTTTTGCCAGTTTTTCTATTTCTTCATAATTTAAAAGACCTGTTTTTTCATAAACCCCGTATTGCACTGAATTAAAAAATTTGGCAGAAAAATTAACTTTCCAGCCATGAGTAAGGTGGCCCCCCATTGGCAAAGCCATTCCCATTATCGTGTCTTTCGGTTCGCAAACAGCCATATAAACAGCTGCATTAGCCGGCGAACCAGAATATGGCTGAACATTGGCATGCGGAACTTTAAATAATTTTTTTGCCCTGTCCCGGCATAAGTCCTCCAAAATATCATAATATTTTAATCCTGCGTAATACCTTTTTCCAGGATACCCTTCTGCATATTTGTCAGTTAAAATTGAACCCAACGCCTCACGGACAGCAACAGAAGAATGGTTTTCAGAAGGAATCATTTCCAAAGATGTTTTTTGCCTCTCTGTTTCCAATTCAATTAACTTTGCGATCTGCGCATCTTGCTTTTTGAGTTTTGGCATATTATTTTCTTAAAAGTATAATTTTGTTCTTTGTTAAATCTATTATGGACGAAGGCTTTCTTTTTGGCAAATTACCTGCATCAATTATTAAATCAACTTTATCGCCAAACTGATTTATAATTTCTTTTATATTATTCAAAGCCGGCTGACCTGAAATATTAACTGATGTCTGGGTCAACGGCTTATTTATTTTTTTTAACAAATCATTCAAAAATTTATATTTTGGGATTCTCAAAGCAATTGTGCCTTTGTTTTTCTTTTTCAGAACAAAGGTTGTCTTTCCCGGCCAATGCTTTTCCAGTATCTTTTCTTGTTTATTATCTATAAAAGCAATGTTTTTTGCCATTTCTATATCCTTAACAAAAACAGGCAAAGGTTTTGACCTTGGCCGTTTTTTTATTTTGTATATTTTTGCAACAGCTTTTTTGTTTTGAGTGTCTGCTAAAAATCCGTAAACCGTGTCTGTGGGGCAAATAATAACCCCGCCGTTTTTCAAAATATCCGCTACTTCATTTAATGTTTTCTTCGACGGCTTTATTAATTTCATTTTCTAAAAATTTAGATAATTTTTCTATATCTTCCGGCCTGCCAAAATCCATCCAAAAATCATTCAATTTTTTTACTTTTACTTTTTTCTCTTTTGCCAGCAAAGAAATAGCATCTGTGATTTCATACTCCCCTCGGGACGATTTTTCAATTTGAAAAATTTTATCAAAAATTTCCGGCGTAAATTTATACAAGCTGGTATTAATTAAATTTCCTACAAACTCTTTTGGTTTTTCAACAATTTTATCCAAAAAATCTTCTCCGTCTTCTATCAAAACTCCAAATTTTTCCGGATGCCCATTTGCAATGCCCGCAACATAATTAAAATTATCATCAATATTCATTAATTTTAAGTCCTCCATTGTATAAAAATTATCTCCGCATAAGGAAATAAAATTTTCATTTTTAATTAAATTTTTTACGCATTTTATGGGACAGGCAGTGCCGTATTCTTTTTCTTTAGAACCCAAAATGTCAAACTGATTTACAATTTTAATATCAAAATCCAAATCGTCAAACCTATGATTTTCTAGCGTAGCGATATATTTTTTCAAAAACTCCTTAATCATATCTTCACGATATCCTGCAACCAAAATTATTTCTGCATATCCGGCTCTCAATATATTATCTAAAAGATATGCCAAAAAAGGCCGTTTTTCGACCTCTATTAAATGTTTAGATTTGTCTTTTGACAAATCTAACATTCTTGTTCCCTGCCCTGCGGCGGAAATTACAACTTTAGTTATCCCCATAAGCTAAATTAAATGCTTTAATATTCAACTCGCGATATTTTTCAGGAACTATATTTTCTATTGCTTTTAAAATTGATTCTTTTTTTATCGGGATTAAATTTTTACCAACAGCATATCCTAAAAGATAAATCGCGCCTACAACTTCATTTTGCAATTTTGCTTTGCAGATATCAGAGGCTTCAATAATGTGCATTTTTTTTGTAAAAGATTCATTAAGTTTTTTTACAATCTCTTTCTGCGGCAACCCTCCTAAAACTGGAAAAATGTATTTATTCACCAAAACAGCCGTATCTTTATTTGCAAAATTTAACACCCTTAAACCTTCCAACAATTCTAAACCAATTATTAAATCCGCCCGGCCATCTTGAACCAGCGGCGAATAAACTTTTTTGCCTAATCTTACATGCGCTAAAACGCTTCCGCCTCTTTGCGAAAGTCCGTGCAATTCAGATGACTTTACATCATAGCCATCAATAAAGACGGCCTCATCTATTAAAGAAAGCATCGTAATAACGCCCTGTCCGCCAACGCCTGAAATGATAATGTTAAAAGTTTTATCTTGCATATTATTTAATCGGGTGAAATTATTTGACTGGGTGAATTTTGTCTTTTTTCTAATAATTTACAAATTCTTTTGCATATAATTAATGAAACCTCGTCTTTATCCAAAAATTCTTTTATCGTATCTTCAAATTCTTTAGTATTTACAGGGTCTAAAACTTTTATATGCTTTACTCCGCAAGCTTTAGCTATTTCCTCTATTTTTAATTCCTCTGTGTTTTCATCCATACCAGTTTTTCCCATGCCGGGATTTTGCTGATGGCCGGTCATTGCGGTAATTCTGTTGTCTAAAATAACAACCAACGGATTTGATTTATTATAAACAGCATTGATTAAAGCAGGTATGCCTGCGTGAAAAAATGTTCCGTCTCCCATTAAAGAAATCACTTTGGGGCCATCAGGACTGACTGACTTTTTGACTCCGTGCGATATGCCCAAGGAAGCTCCCATAGAAAACAAATAATCGTGCATACTGTGGGGAGCAAGTCCGGCTATCATATTGCATCCTATGTCTCCGCCAAAAATTGCGCCTTCCGGAGCAATTCTTTTTATAACGGGAAATATATGCCAATAAGGGCATCCTTCGCATAGCCGCGCGGTTCGGCGCGGAATTTTTAATTCCTGCCTTGAGGCAGGCAGGTTAAATTTTGAATTTTCAATTTTTAATTTTAAAATTTCTGACAGAGCCAAAATAACTTCTTCTGTGTTTAATTCGCCTGTTTTCGGCAATAAATCTTTGCCGAATATCTGTAAATTTAAACCGTTGTCTTTGGCAATAATTTTTATTTCTTTTTCCAAATAACCTTCCAGTTCTTCAACAACCAAAACTTTTTTTAATTTTTTAATAAAGCTTGCAATGGTCTTATCCGCCAAAGGATAAAACAAATTAATTTTTAAAATTGGAATATCTAAATCTAATTCTTTTAAAGCCTCCAAAGTATGTAAATAAGCCACCCCGGAAGCCGCAATCCCGAATTTTTCAGAGCCCGGGTTTTTGCTGATTTTGTTAATTTTTGATATTTGGGCATATGCCTTTATCTTTTCCAATTTTTCTAAAAGCTCTTTTTTCATTTCTAAAACCCTCGGCGGCATTGTTGAAAACTGATGGGGATTTTTGATGAATTCTCCTATTTTCTGCGGTTTGCTGTTAGTTTTATTAAACTCAACCGGCATTTTCTGGTGGGAAACACGGGTGGTTGTCATTAAAATAACAGGTATATTAAATTTCTCTGAAATTTCAAATCCTAATTTTGTAAAATCCCTGCATTCTTGCGGGTCTGAGGGCTCCAAAACCGGAATATGCGACAGATAAGCATAGCCCCTTGAATCCTGTTCTGATTGCGCTGAACTCCAGCACGAGGGGTCGTCAGCCACAACAATAACCATTGGGGCTTTAGTTCCTGTATAAGCTAAGGGCAACAATGAATCCGAACAAACATTTATGCCAAAACTTTTCATATTCACTAATGATTTTAATCCTGAAAAACTGGCGCCTATTGCGGCTTCCAAAGCAACTTTTTCATTCGTTGACCACTCGGCATAAACCCCGTTCTCTTTGGCGATTTTTAAGAATTCATCTCCAATTTCAGCTGAGGGGCATCCGGGATAACCGGACACAAAATCCACGCCTGCCTCCAAAGCTCCTTGTACAATTGCTTCATTTCCTAATAAAATCTTTTTCATAAATTTATTCTTATAATACCTTATTTTGATAATTATTTAAAGGGGTAATCACCCAAAATTTTATTTTTTATTCTACAACAATTTTTTATGCAAAACAAAAGCCCTTTGCAAATCGTTGAAACGAAATACAAAGGGCTGAAAGTCCGAGGGCAAGAGCAAAAGCTCAAAGTCCAAAGGACTAATTGACACTTACGAGGGCGACTGACGAGCCGTCGGAACCTCAGAGATCGCCGAGCCAGTCGTAGCTCCAGTCCCACCCCATACCACGGAAAGAGAGGTACAACACGCACCGGCCGCCGACCGGGCTCCGCAACGTCAGACCAAAAAAGTAGATGACGTTGCCGATTTTCTTGGCGCGACGTAACTTTTCGAGGATGCTCTCCTCGGGCTTGCCGTCGGCCTTGCATTTCTGCCAGTCCTTCCACAAGGATAGAAAGGCACGGCCCCCAAGCTGCTGATTCTTGCCAACTCTGGCGAGATGCATTTTCTCCTCGCCGTGGATACTGGTTTTGCCTTGCTGTAGGTGCGTCTCAAGGACGATTTGCTCAAAGTCCATCACATCAGGTTCGGGAACGCAATCCTCGTCGCCTTTCAAGCCGTTGCCGTCAGCAGGGCCCTTCCAGACCGTCCAACCCGCACCGATGAACAACTCGGTAGGGTTGAAGACCTTGGGCAATGCCAATTTGAGGCAATGCCGAACAATGGTGGCCAATCCCTTGCTCACCAAGAGAACCTGCTCGGCGAGGTTGCCTTCAGACAGTTTCTTGATGTCGGCGTTGGTCCAACCCGCACGCCGAAAGGCCATCTTGAGTTCGTTTGCTTGTCCGACATCGAGCATCAGCTCATTGTCCATGATAAATCTCCTTGTCTTTGCGACTTTGTTTTTTTCAAACAGCGTCGCTGGGTTTAGATCGACTGCCAACATAGCAGTTATAGCCAGAAAACACCGAAATATCAGTATCTTTTGGCTACAACTGCCGTTCGTAAGTAAATTTCAATATAAATGTGCTAATTTGACTATATATTAAGTATAGCATATTTAAACGACCTTGTCAATAGCTACAAAATTTACCAGCTTATTCGGCACAAAAATTATTTTTTGGACTTCTTTGCCTTTCAATAATTGTTTTATTTTTTCTGATTTTAAAACTATCTTTTCTGCTTCTTTCTGCGATATATTGGCATCAACTTCTATTTTATCTCTTACTTTACCATTTATTTGCGCTATAAGTAAAACTTTTTCTTCTTTAATTAATTTTGCATTATATTCAGGCCATTTCTGCTGGCAGCATAATCCTTTAAATCCGGCATCTGCCCATAATTCTTCTGATAAATGCGGGGCAAAAGGCGACAAAATTTTTAAAAAGTCTGCCAGATCCTGAATTTCTATGCCGTCTTTTGACAACTGTCCCGACTTTGTCGAGGATCCACGACCCCGATTTATCGTGGGTCGGGACCACGCATTTACAAATTCCATCAATGAGCTCACGGCTGTATTAAATTTCATCAGCTCTATGTCTTCTGAAACTTTTTTTATTGTTTTATGAAGATTTTTTTTCAGCTGTTCGTCAGTTTTTTCAGACAATCCCTTTTTTACAAATAAATTATAAATTTTTTCTAAAAATCTTCTGCTGCCTATAACTCCTTTTGTGTCCCAGGGAATCATCTGGTCAAACGGCCCCATAAACATTTCATAAATTCTCAAAGTGTCAGCTCCATATTGTTTTACAACTGAATCCGGATTTATAACATTTCCCTTTGACTTTGACATTTTAATACTGCCCTCTCCTAATACCATTCCATGAGAAGTTCTTTTTTTATAGGGCTCTGGCCCAATTTGCTGGGGAACTGCTTTAATATCCCATAAAAATTTAAAAATAAATCTAGAATATAATAAATGTAAAGTCGTGTGCTCCATTCCGCCGTTATACCAGTCAACAGGCATCCAGCGCTTTAATAGTTTGTCGTCTGCAAGTTTTTTATTATTTTTTGGGTCGCAATACCTCAAATAATACCAATTAGACCCTGCCCAGTTTGGCATTGTGTCGGTTTCTCTTTTTGCCGGGCCTTTGCATTTGGGGCATTTTACATTCACCCAGTTTTTAACAGAAGCCAAAGGCGACTCTCCTGTTTTTGTTGGCTTATATTTTTTTATTTTTGGCAGTTCTACAGGCAACTTTTTTTCTGAAACCGCCTGCCAGCCATGCCCGCCGGGCAGGCTGGCGCATTTTTCGCAATATATCAAGGGTATGGGCTCTCCCCAATAATGCTGCCTTGAAAAAACCCAGTCGCGAAGCTTGTAATTTATATTAGGAGAAGCTGAACCTTTTCCATTCAACCAGGCTGTAATTAACGGTCTTGCAGTTGTAGAAGTCATGCCATCAAACTGCATTGAATTATATAATATGCCCTCGCCCTCATAGCACTCTTCTAAATTTTTAATTTTTTGCGCTATTGATTTGTCATTCGGCTCAATGGATGTGCGCAAAGGTATTCCATATTTTTTAGCCATTTTAAAATCTCTTTTATCATGGGCATCGGCAAAAACAGCTCCTGCGCCGTAATGCTCTAAAACAAAATCAGCTGTCCAAATAGGCATCTCTTCTCCTGTGGCAGGATTTTTGGCTATAATTCCTTTCAGCTGAACACCAGTAACATCTCTTTCTTCGTTTGCGCGGTCAGCTTCTGAAATATTTTTTGATTTTTGCCTATATTCTAAAACTTCTTCTATGTTTTCAATTTTATTTTTATGCTTGTCTATAAAACTGTGCCCCGGAGACAATATCAAAAAAGTGCCGGAAAATATTGTATCAATTCTTGTTGTAAAAACATCGATTGTGTCTTCAACTCCTTCTATTTTGAAATTAATCTGGACTCCATGGCTTTCGCCTATCCAATCTTTTTGCTGAGTTTTTATTCTCTCCAAAAAATTAACATCATCTAAATCTTTAATTAATCTGTCTGCATATTTTGTAATTTTTATCATCCATTGCTCTTTTTCCTTTTTTTCAACTTTAGCCCCGCATCTCTCGCACTTGCCGTTTACAACTTCTTCGTTAGCTAAACCAATTTTGCAGGAAGGACACCAGTTTATATCAATCTTTGCCTTGTATGCCAATCCTTTTTTAAAAAGCTGGATAAATATCCATTGAGTCCACTTATAATATTTGGGGTCTGTTGTGTTTACTTCTCTTGCCCAGTCAAAAGACAGCCCCAAACTCTTCATTTGGCGCCTGAAGTTATCTGTATTCTTTTTGGTAACAATAGAAGGATGAACCCCTTTTTTTATTGCATAATTTTCTGTAGGCAAACCAAAAGCATCCCACCCAATGGGAAACAAAACATTGTAATCTTGCATTCTTTTCTTTCTGGCTATTGTATCTAACGCGACATAGGGCCTGCAATGTCCCACATGAAGCCCGTCGCCCGAAGGATATGGAAATTCAAGCAAAAGGTAAAACTTTTTCTTTTTAGAGCGGTTTTTGGCTGAAAACGCATCAGAATCATACCACTTCTTCTGCCACTTACTTTCTATTTTCTTTGGATTATACTTTGCCATAATTATTCTTATAATATCATAAAAATGTAAAAAAAGAAGCCCTGTTTTGCAATTGCAAAACAGGGCTTTACGCCAAGGGTTCAAGGAGCCAAGATTCAACGAAGAACCAAGTTTCCAAGTGTCCAAGGAACGAAGATTACTTGCGAGAACCCACGAGCCGAACGTTGGAGCTGAAACCGCCGCCAAGCCAGCCGTAGCGCAGACACCAACGCTTACCAACCCAGTCGAGGCAAAACACACAGCGGCGCCCCGCCAGACTTCGGAAAACACTAAATAGTGTTTCCGCCATTCTATAGGAATCCTTTCCTGATTCCGAAGCATTGCCTCGGCATGGCGCAAACCAGTAAGAGCGTCTTGCTCCTTGGCGCGCCTGACCATTTCTTCGCCGTTAACGAAGTTCTCACCTTCTCGTAGAAACTCGTGCAAGGTCGGTTTAAACTCTTCTTCGGCTTCCACCAGCTCCACACAAGTCCAGCCGGTCATATCGCGGTCAATTTTGGCTACCAGCCGGAACACGAGGTCGGTCACGACCTTTGCGACCCCAGTCAGAACCAGCATTAGCTGGTCCAGCGCTCCATTGGAGTTTTGACCAAGGGCAGTGACGTGGGCGGACGTATAGCCGGCCATTTCAAGAGATTCCATCAACTGATGCGTCTGACCCTCTGAATAGGAAGACATGTCTTCCTTCCTTTCTGGCACATGTGCCAATCAAGATTAACTGTGCTTACTGCCTACGTAGCAGTTATAGCCAGAAAACACCGAAATATCAGTATCTTTTGGCTATAACTGCCTCCGGCCAGCTGACGGATCGCAAGTAAATTTCAATATAAATGTGCTAACTCTCTATATTTTAAGTATAGCATATTTAAGCAACCTTGTCAACTACCTCGTAATGGTTCAATAGCTTGGACGCAGTCTATGGTATATATTATGTATATGTCATACACTAAGAATCCTTCTCTGC
>MHPK01000006.1 GCA_001822075.1 Candidatus Staskawiczbacteria bacterium RIFOXYB1_FULL_38_37
AAATCAATATTTAAATTATTACAATAACGAAAGGCTGCATCTCGGAATTAATTTTAAAACACCCGTCGAGTGCGTCCAAGCTATTGGTTAGAAAGCGCACCTAGCGGCGGGGAAAAAACTCAAAAGCCCCCGCCGAAGGCGGGGGCTTCAATCGCTCAAACAGGTCTGAGCGATTCATTTTTTTTGGCGGGTTTGTTCGGCTTGGCGGACCTGTTTTTCGTCCATGCCGAAGTGATGGGCTATTTCGTGCCAAACCGTATCTTTGACAGCCCTTTTAATGTCTTCTGGATTTGAAAAAACTTGTTCCATTGGATTTTTAAATATAGTTATTTTGTCGGGCAAAACCTGACCGTACGATTCCCTTTTTGTTTGAGGCACGCCCTCATATAAACCAAAAAGAAATCCGCCTTTCATGCGCAGTTTTTCTATTTGATAAAGCGAAGGGTCGTCTTCAATAACAATTTCCACATTTTTTAATTTTTGCAGAAATCTTTCGTCAATTGCATCGATCCCCTGTTTTACTAATTGCTCAAATTCTTCGTGGTTCATAGCGCGATGCTAATATACTAATACTATACGTAAAAAGACGTTTTTTCAACGTCTTTTTGTTTCAATTTTTAAATATTTTCTGTTTTTCTAATTTGCGAAATTCTTTGGATGAGCTCTTTTTCTGCTCTGTAAACCCTTCTTCTCTTTTTGCTGTTATCAACCCATTTTTCAACTCCCAAAAACATTCCAGACCTCAACATCATAATTCCCGCTAAAGCTGCCAGCAATGGCAAAAAGAATGAATCCAACCAAATGTTATTAGTCAAACCAGTGGAAATTGAGCTGGCTCCATATACAGCTGTTCTTGTTACAATTACAGACGCACTATTTGTTGGGTTATAACCTGAATTTGAGCTTGTAGCAGAAACACTATTGGTTAAGGTTGTGGTTCCGTAAGAAAAATTCTGAGATGAAGCAACCTGTGTTTGGTAAGTAATTGTTATTGTCTGGCCTGAAGGAATTGTGCCCAAATTTATTCCAGAAGTGATGTCTCCTGAATATGAGTTCGGGTTGTAGCTATAGTTGTAATTGGAAGCTCCTGACACAACAAGCTGGTCTTTGTAAATAAGGTTGTTTGCCAGATAATCTCTTACCACAACATTTTGCGCATCCTGATTTCCGGTTGCTTGTATTGTGACCAAAAACATTAAAGTATCAGATGGATTTGCATAAATTGTATTTGAAAATCCTGAGCCTCCAGATGTCAAATTTCTGCCGGTCTTTGTGATTGTGAGCAAATTCCCTGCAGGTCCCCCTGTGTAAAAGGTCATATCCTGGCCATAAACTATTTGGCCGTCGTTAGACTGGGCAACAGCTCTAAAGTGGTATGTGGTATTGTTGTTTAAGTTAGCAATATTTTGGCTGAAAGTGCCAGAAGAATTTTTTAGATTATGTGTTGTTTCGTTTCCATAGCTGGTGCTTGTTCCCCACTGAAACCAAACATAAACATTGTTGTAGCTATTGTAGCTGTCGTATCCATACACATAACCGTTTAAAGTAGCTTGGTTGTTGTATACATTTGTTGCAGAATTTGTCTGCACACTTACATTATTTTGCTGGTTAATATTTACAGAGCAAGATGCGCTGTCGGTTTGGGAACCTGAAGTAACATTAACTGTGGCTGTCTGGTTTCCTGATCCTGAAAAAGAATTTGTGCAAGTTTGCGAGCTTCCGCTGCAGGCTCCAGACCATGAGTATGTATAGTTTCCTGTGCCCCCTGTGGTTGAAGATATAAAGCTGACGGACTGGTTTGAGTTAGCCGGGTTTGGAGAGGCATAGCAAGAAACATTTAAATCGTTTTGAGTTGTACAGCTTCCGTTATTACATGTCTGGTTGCCAGAGCAAGTAGTTTTTAACTGAGATGAAGAAGAATCAGAACAATATGAATTGACAGCTCCCGGATTATGGCAGGTATATGTTCTGTAATTTTGGTATACATTGTTTGACTGGCAGAACGGGTCTCCAATATATCCGTTGCTTCCGCAGTCAGAGTTTGTGTCGCAGGCAATGCTTTGAGTTGCGCAACTGCCGTTAGAACATGTCTGGCTAGCTGTGCAGTCTGTAATCAACTGGTCGTTTGTTGAACTTGAACAGCTTGCCGAAGCTGTTCCCGGATTGTTGCAGATATATGTTCTGTATGTTTTGTAAACATCTCCTGATTTGCAAAAAGCATCTCCAATATATCCGTTGCTTCCGCAGTCAGAGTTTGTGTCGCAGGCAATGCTTACATTGTGGCACTGGCCGCTGCTGCATGTTTGGTTGGCTGTGCAGTCTGTAATCAACTGGTCGTTTGTTGAACTTGAACAGCTTGCTGAAGCTGTGCCGGGGTTGTTGCAGGTGTATGACTTATAAATTTGATAAACATCTCCAAATTTACAATAAGGAGATCCAAAATATCCATTAGTTCCGCAGTCTGAGTTGGCGCTGCAAACAATATTGATATTATGACAATTGCCGTTAGAACATGTCTGGTTGGCTGTGCAGGTATTTTTTAATTGAGCCTGTGTGGAATTAGTACAGCTTGCGTTGGCTGTGCCGGGATTTAAGCAAGTGTATGTTTTGTAGTTTTGGTATACATTTCCTAACTGGCAAAATGGGTTGCCTGTAAATCCGTTGGTTCCGCAGTCAGAATTTTGGTTGCAGGCAATAACAATGTTGTGGCAGGCGCCAGAAGAACATGTTTGGTTGCCCGAGCAAGTTTGCGTTAACTGAGAAAGGCTTGAGTTAGAACAATAACTCTGGGTTGTGCCAGGATTATTGCAGGTATGGGTAATATAATTTTTATAAACAGAATTGCCCTGGCAGAAAGGAGAGCCAATGTATCCGTTTGCCCCGCATTCGGAGTTATTATTGCAGGCAATGCTTTGAGTTGTGCAGCTGCCGTTTGTGCAAGTCTGGTTTGGAGAACATGTTTTAACTAACTGAGGAGTATAAGAGCCTGAGCAATAGCTTTGGTTAGTGCCCGGATTGTTACAGGAATATGTAATAAAATTTTTATAAACAGAGTTTCCCTGGCAAAAAGCGTTTCCTGTAAGGCCATTCGTTCCGCAATCAGAATTTGACCCGCAAGCAATATTTAAACTTACACAGCTTCCATTATTACAGGTTTGGTTTGTTCCGCATGCTTTAGTTAACTGCGCTGTTGTGGAATTTGAACAAAAACTTTCGGCAGTTCCGGGTTTGTTGCACGCATAAGTTGTAAAATTTCTGAAAACATTTCCGTCCTGGCAGAAAGCGTTTCCCGTAAACCCGTTGGTTCCGCAGTTTGCGTCAGTATTGCAAGCAACAGTAATTGTTGCGCAATCACCATCTGAGCAAGTTTGATTTTGAGAACAGGTCTGTTGCAATTTTGGAAGACTTGAGTCGGAACAATAGCTCTGGCTGGTTCCGGGTTTGTTGCATTTGTGAGTGATATAGTTTTTGTAAACTGAATTGCCCTGGCAGAAAGCGTCGCCAACGTATCCGTTGGTTCCGCAGTCGGAATTTTTGCTGCATGTAATGTGTATGTTTTCACATATTCCGTTATTGCAAGTCTGGTTTGCGCCGCAAGAATGCTGCAACTGAGGCACAATATTGCTGGTACAGCTTGAGTTTACGGTTCCTGGATTAAAACAGGTATAAATTTTGTAATTTTTGTAAACGGAATTATCGTTAGTATTGCAAAATGGTTCTCCGGTGTATCCGTTTGTTCCGCAATCTGTATTAGAACTGCAGGCGATGTTAACGCACTGGCCGTTTTGGCAAGTTTTTCCGAAAGCGCAGGTTGCATAATATTTTTCAGTTGTTTTATTACTGCAATATGCATTAGCTGTGCCTGGGTTGTTGCAGGTGTAGGTTTTATAGTTTTTGTAAACATAGTTGCCCTGGCAAACGGAACCTCCTGTCCATCCATCTGTTCCGCAGTCAGAATTTTGGTTGCAGGCAATGTTTATATTTTGACAGTTGCCGTTAGAGCAAGTTTGGTTTTGAGAGCAGGTTTGTTGCAACTGAGCTTGTGTTGAGTTAAAACAACTGGCCGAGGCTGTGCCGGGATTTAAGCAAGTATATGTTTTATAGTTTTTGTAAACTGAATTGCCTTGGCAGAACGGGTCGCCAACATATCCATTGGCGCCGCAGTCTGAATTGGTGTTACAGGCAATGTTTACGCACTGGCCGTCAGAACATGTTTTACTCTCACCACATTGCTGGTATATATCTTCTTTCTCATTGCAAGAATTATACCAGTAAACAGAATTTCCTTCGCACTTTTTGTATGCGTGAGACGTACAAGCAGGCTGGGCCGTAACAGTAAAAACAATATCGTTGTAGTCGTGGTCTCCGCCATGGCCCAAATCCTCAAAACTTACTCTCCATTGATTCTGGCCTATGTTTGAAATAATAGCATGCACTGTGTTGTCGCTGTTTCTTGAAGCAGGCCCCGTATACCATGTGCGCCCGACTCCGCTTACTATATAAAAAATAAGCTCTGTGTTCTTTTGGAACTGGCCTAAGGTAAATTGGGTTCCATACTGAGTAGTCTCGCCGTATCCTAACAAACGTTGCTGGGGGCTGCTTAACCCAAACGCATCGTTAAAATCTGCCGACGAAGACTCAAATTGAACTGTCACGTTGCTGTTTTGTGAAAGTATAATTGTGCCCCCATCTTCAGCTATTACGAGACTTGGATTTAATAATAACGCAAGCAAAACTAACGTTGAAAGCGATGTGCCTGCGATTGTTAATTTGAGTGCTTTTTTCATAATAGTAAAATTTATTTTAATGGCCTATGCTATCATAGGCATATTGTTTTGTCAAATTTTTTTCTAGGTTTCTTTTTTTAGGTTTCCAACTCAGCCCGAACCACAATTCTTTGATAGTCTTTGCCCGGAGGCCAGCAACTTATCAAGCTTAATGTGTTGCTGTTTGAATTTGCTGCGCCAGATGAAACATTTTCCCCCCTTGCAATGATAGTTTTTTGTTTCACCGCGTAAGTATATTGCTTATTGTTTAAGCTAATTAAAACTTTGTCTCCATGATTCAAGTCGCCCAAGTCGCTAAAAACCCAGTCATGCTTTATTTTGGGCCAGCCTTCGGGAGCCGAGTGCCCAAGAATTACCATTTGGCCTATTTGCCCCGGATATACAGAGCCGGGATAAAAAACAACTCCGCCGTCTAAATCTTGCATTATAATTTTGGTGTCTGAGCTTTGAGAAAAAATTATGGGAACTGAAATTCCAAGCTTTGGGATTTCCAGTGTGTTTTGTTTTTCAGTGTATGTTGTTTTAACTTGTTCAACTGCTTGCCCGGCATTCTGGCTGTGATTGGGATAAAAATAAATATCATTAATTGATGATGCGTCTATTGTGGGATATGGATTAAAAAAATCGCTCACTAAGCCAGAAACTGCTCTGTAATTAAAAATCCATGAAACATCATTCCAGTTTATAACAAAAAAGCTTGCAAGATATATAAAAGCTATAATCTTTGCTGTTTTAATAAGCTGTTTTTTGTTCATGTTTATAGAAACGGAATCTTAAATTATTATTTGATGCGAGACAGCAAGAATTAACAAGTTTTTGTTTAAAAACGCGGCAAAAGCTAATAGAATTAACATGATAAGCGACCGAAAAGCAATTTTTTTATCTAAAACCGAAACATTAAATAAAAGAATAAAGAGTAAAATTCCTGTTATAATTAATAGGCTTCCATAAATAACTTGCTGCACGAGCACATTATAACTATAAAAAATAAAATTTAAAATCCTTGAACGCAAATCGTTGTTGCCTGAGTTATTTAAGGGCGCTAAATAATTAAAAATTGTAGATTCTGGTAAAACTATTTTATCATACATCGGAGATTTGTCTAATGAGAGCTGTTCGTTCTCTATAATTTCTGGCGGTAAAGCTTGCTCAGTTTTCTGTTCTATATTGCTGTATTTTTGAACTGGAATTTGTTCTAGAAGTTCTGAGCCAAAAAGCTGGACAACTACAATAGCATTATTGGTACCGAATCCCGTCAAAACAGCTGTTCCTACCTCTTTATAATTTTTGTTTAGCATATTTTCCCTGTGCGAGGGCGAATTAAGCCAGGCGTTAAAAGCTTCACCTGAGTCATAAAACCCAATAGCTAAATTTTCACCTGCATATTTATATTTATATCCTGACTGCAAAAACCAATACCATGGCGTCAAGCCGCGGGGGCTGGTATGCGAAAAATACTGTTTTTGAACCATGTCTTCAGCTTTCATTTCAGCTGCCTGGTCCAATCTCCAGTTTTCTGACAAAGGCTGTAAGCCATATGAGCTTCTAGTTTGGTTAAGTATGGCAACAAGGTCTGTTTTTGTTATGTCGGCGATAAATAAATTACTGGGAAAATTAATAAAAACCAAAGACGATAATATCTTAAAAGCTAACAAGCAAATAACAAAATAAAGCAATGCCTTGCTTTGTAAAATAGTAACAAAAACAGCAGTAAGATTATCCTTTTTAAGAAAATAGTTCATAAGTATCTTTAGTTGTGATTATATAATATATATAATTTTTTGTCAAAAAAAATGGCCTTTTGAGGCCATGGTTTTAAACTTTTTAAAAATTATTTATAATATGCCCTTTCAAATCTTAAATCTATGTATTGTAAATTTTTTCGCTCGTCTAAATTAATTTTACCTGCAAGCAACAAATTTAATTTTGTAATTTGCAAATCAACATCAGAATTTTCGCTTAAATTCAAAAAAATCTGCCAGCTTTCTCCAGTTTTTATATCCAGCCTTTCAGAACTTGAAATAACAGCTTCATTTACATCTACTTGAAACTTGTCTGCAAGGTTTTTTTTAACCTTTAAAACGGCCCCCATGATGTTTTTTCCAACAGCTTCTTGACCCTCATAATTTTGAGCGCTGCTTGTCAACTGGGTTATGAATGTCATATTGCTTGGTAAGTCCTGCAATCTTTCAAAAATTATGCCTGATTCGTCGATATAAAAACAACCTTCGTTGTTCTGGCTGCAATATACAGCAACAGGCTGCCTTTCTTTTATTTCAACAGCTATAGAGTCTGGAAAGTTTTTCTTTATTTTAAGGCTTTCAGCTTCCGGAAAATCTTCTAAAACCTGCTTTTGAATATTTTTTAAGCTGGCTAAAAAAATGCTTTCAGAAGTTACGTTAAAATTTAAAAACTTAATAAGCTTTTTGTTTGTTTCCTTCAAAACTATATTTTTAATATCATTGGTTTCTATTTTTTGGGTTCCTGAAATAATTATGTTCTTTATTTGGAATTTATCAAAAAATAACAAAAAGTAAAGAACAGCTGCAATCAAAACCAAAAGCAAAATAGAATACCAAAAAACAGGCGCCTTCAGCAATGACTTTTTCGGCTTTATTTTTCTTTTAATATGCCCCTTTCTGTAAGACATGGTTCACAGCTTCCTTTTAAATTTACGTATTTTTTCTATTATATAATTTATCCAGTATTTATTAGAAATTATAAAATCCTGAGTTTTTGCATATTCTTTTTTGTATCCGCCAAAGCCCATCTTAAAAAGCGTGGGGCCTGCCCATGGATGTTTTGGAAATTTTTCAGGGTCGGTAAATCCCCAAAAATCATAAATTTTACACCCTCTTTTTTTTGCTTCTTTTATCGCCTCCCATTGGATAAGATAAGGTATTGACAATTTTGAAAATTTGCCCAAAGAAGCTGCCTGATGGTAAAAAGCGATTTCAGACCAAAAGATAATCATAGCTCCCGCCACAGTTTCCCCGTTATGCTTTCCGAACAAAAGCAAAACCTGGCCGTCTCTTAAAAAAATTTCAAATTCTTTTTCGATAAGCTCTTCTGAAAAAGGAACGAACCCTTGCCTTCTTGAAACCTCTTTATTGAGTTTTTGGTAAATATCAATGTCTTTTAGGTCGGCGCTTTTTACAATTTTAACATCTTCATTTTCTGCAACCTTTTTTATTAGATAGCGCGTTGTTTTTCTCATGTTTTTTAAAAGCTCATCTTCTGGAAGAAACAAATCTAATTTCCAGGTTGCCTCATAAGAGCTGGCGGGCATTGGAGACTCTCTAAATTTTAAGTCTTCAAAAATAGTTTGATTTTCCTTATTTAATTCAAAAAGCGAAGATATTCTTATAAAACTGGCTTTTTCCTGATTTGCAACATTATTTAAGTGCAATAAAATAAGTTCTAAAATTTCTTTTTTATCTTTATAGCTCAGTCCGTTTAAAATCACGGGGCCATGGGGAATAAACAAAAAGGCGCCTCTTTTAGCTAAAATTTTAAGCGCTAAAACAACGCCAATAATTTTTTCATTGTTGTAAATTCCCATCCGCCAAATTTTATTTTTCATTGCCAAATTAAATTCGCCCCAGTTCCATGACTGTAAAAAAGTTTTTTCTGCGCAGTTATGCAAAAACTCTTCCCATTCTTCTTTGTTATTAATTTCTTTAATTTGCATTTTTATCTAAATTAATTCCCTATAATTTGCATTTGGATTTTTCTGTTTCTCGGGCTGTCCAGTTCAACCAAAAAAACTCTTTGCCATTGGCCAAGCTGGAGTTCTCCTGAAATTATATTTAAAGTAACGTTAACCAGCAAATGAATTGCCTTGCAGTGGGAATGGCCGTTTATACATTCATTATCGCATAAGTTTACATTTCTCTCAGATAAATTATCGTGTTTGTAACTTTCAGACCTGGCAGCTGTTTTTTCAATATTTTTTTTGAAATCTTCAATAAGCAAAGGTTCGTTTTCATTAACAATCAAAGCGGCTGAAGTGTGCAAAATCTGCACATTTACAAGCCCGTCTTTTATCTTGTTTTCTTTTATAAACTTCTCAATAAATTCTGTTATATCAACAAAATCAAGAGTTTCTTTTGTTTTAACATCAATTGTTTTATTTTTAATTTTCATTTTTTTTCAGAAATTTAATAATCCTTTCTGCGTCTTTTTGCGAAATATTTATATGAGTCGGCAGGTTCAATGTCATTTTTGCCAGTTTCTCGGCATTCGGGCACACGCCTATTTTATAATGCATTTGCTCTAATTTTGTATCAAAAGGAGCTATGGGCGTTGTATACCAGTCCCCCAATAAAATATTTTGCTTGTGCCAGGCTTTATAAATTATTTCGTGGGCTTTTTGATGCTTTATTGTAAAGCGCAAAAATACGCTTGATAACTTGGGAGGCAAAATAAATTCTGTGTCTTTTAAATTTTCATAGTAATAATCGGTAATTTTACGCCTGTGATTATTAAAATTACCCAATTTTTCAAACTGGTTAATAGCCATTACAGCTAAAGCATTCGGTAGGGCTTTTGGAAAATAATCCGGCCTTTGTCCCCTTTTTTCTTTCCAGTGCACTGCTTTTGACAAAATATGGAGCCATTGGGACAAAATTAAAAATATCTTTCCCAAATCCAAAAAATTATAAACCGGCAAAATAATATAATAAAGTAAAATTGGATGCAAAAGCTGCTGAAGGACCCACAGCGAATTTGGCATGCCAAATTCGTCCTGAGCTTGCCGCAATTTATCGGCAAGCGAAGGGTCGTTTGTTACAGCCATTCCGCCATAAACAGACGAAATAATTTTATCGCGCGAAAAGCTGAAAAATGCAACTTTGCTGTGCGAGCCTACTTTTACTCCATTGTATTCAGCTCCCAAAGAATGAGCGCAGTCTTCTATCAAAATTAAATTATTTTCAGCGCAAATCGCCCTTATATTATCCATATCAGCTGGCAGTCCAAAAGTGTGCTGAACAATAACCGCCCTTGTTTTTACGTTAATTTTTTTCTTTAAATCCTCTGCGCTAATATTAAAATCATTCTCGTTGCAATCTATATACAAGGGTTTCAAACCCGCCCACAAAACAGGGTTTATTGATGCGTTGCAAGTAAAAGCTTGTAGCGCCACGTTATCTCCATTTTTTAACCCATCAACCTCCTTTAAGGCTTTTAGAATTGCATAAAATGCGCTTCTCCCAGAATTAAAAGAAACCGCGTATTTTACCCCAAGATATTTTTTAAATTTATCTTCTAAATTATTTATTGCTTTACCGCGCTTCCAAAGCCACGGCCGTATAATTAAATTCAGGGCGAGTTTTACATCGTCTTTTTCAACATTGGGGCTTAACGAAATTGATATTGGCCCGCCACGGCGGGTAAACTTAAAATATTTGCTCATAAAGTTTTTGGGGCACCCGGCCTTCCAGTAAAACAGCATCGCCCTTGGTGCAAAACAACGTAATCTGGGAATAAATGTCGTTAGGATTTTCTGAAAAAATTATATTTTTTTCTTTCATTCCGGCTTCAACAGCTCCTTTTTTAATATCTTTAAATTTGTCTTTTGTTGTTATTATGGCAACATCGCAAACCTGGCCGATTTTTCTGCCGATTTTTTCGTGAACTTCTGATGACTTTTTGCCAAGCTCTATTAAACACGGCATAATAATAACCTTTTTTTGCGAAAAAATTGAAAGATAATCTAAATCTGCCAAAACGCCGTCGGGATTTGCAGAATAAGAAGAATCAATTATATTAATTCCGTGTTTTTCTTGTTTTAATGTTATGCCCGCCTGCTCTGGTTTTATGTCTTTGCATGCGTTTGAAATTTCTTCGAGGCTCATCCCCAATTCTCTAGCCGCGCAAATCGCGGCTAAAAGATTTTGAACATTTTGCCTTCCCAAAACATTTGCATCAAAATGAGCCAAATTTTTGCCTCCGTTTTGTAAATTTTCAGCAGCCATAAAAGAAACGAAATCTTTGGAAATCTCAATATTATCTGCAAAAATATTTGTTTCAATTTTGTTTTTATTTAGGCTGTAAACTTTTTTATTTTCCGGGCTTAATTTGGCCGTTCTTTTATATAAATCTAAACAATATTTATTGTCTCCGTTTACAATAAGCAAGCCGTTTTCTGGCAAACATTCTGCAAGCTCTCTGCCGCCTTCAGCTGACAGCAAATTTTCTAATGAACCAAATAGCGAAAGATGCTGTTCGTTAACGCCAGTAACAACACCAATTTCAGGTCTTAATGCAGAACAAACTTCTTTTACTTTGCCTTTATTGTAAGCTCCAACCTCTGCTATAAAAAATTGGTAGTCTGGCTTTAAATCATTTAAAACACATTTTGCGATGCCGATTTCAGAATTTTGGTGCTCTTTTGTAGACAGCACTCTAAATTTATTTGAGAGTATAGTTGCTAAAAATTCTTTTGTCGAGGTTTTTCCATAAGAGCCCGTGATACAAATTACTTTAAGGTCTTTTGATTCTTTTATTTTCAAAGCGGCTTTTTTCAAAATATTATTCCTCAAAAGCACGAAAAACGGCTGAAAAAAAAGCACAATAAAAGAAACAATTAACGGAAGCAAAATATCAACAGCTAACAGCCATGCGAGTTCCTGTTTGTCTGATACATATAAATAAAGCCATGCTAAAAACAAGACAAAAGATAAAACAGAAATTGATGTCAAAAATATTGTTTTTAACGTTATTTTTGGCTTTTTTACGTTTTCAAACGCAAATTGTTTTAAAAATATAAAAGACTCTAAAACGTAAATAAAAAATAAAATTAAAAACCATATTGAAAACAGCTCACTGGCAAAAATAAAGGCCGAAACTAAAATGATTTTAAGCGGAAAAAAATAATTTAAAACGATTTTTTTGCCTTTATATGTTTTGAAATGATCCAAAAAACGGCCGACATGGTATTCTTTCAGCTGCCAAAGATAAATCCAAAAAAGAAGATATTTTACAGTCCTTATAGACCAAAAAATAGTAAAAATGAGATACATGTGGATAGGTGCTGGGTTTTTCGCTCACTAAAGCGAGCTTAAAACTTTTTCTGCCAGCAATTCTGGCATTGTTTTGTGCATTAAATGGTCGGCGCCCTCAATTATTATAAGCTCTGAATTTCTTATTTTTTCATTTATAATTTTCGCATTATCTAAAGGAACAGACTGGTCCTTGTCTCCCCAAATAATAACCGTTGGCACTCTTATAAATGACAGATGATGCGACAAATCATCGGCTACCGCGTTCAAATAAGTTTGTTTCATTATGCCCTCTGCATAAACATAATCTGATTTTCTGATGATAAATTTGTAAATCGCTTTCCTAAAAAATGCGTAGTAAGGCAAAAAATAAAAAAATTTAACAAACTTTGAAATTTTTGCCAAAAATCCCTTTTTCGCTGTTTTCTTTCTTATGACGGCTGCTGCCACCAAAAATAATTTTTTAACTCTTTGAGGATATTTTACAGCAATTTTTGCCGCCAATGCCCCGCCAAAAGAATATCCAAGCAAATAAAATTCTTGTATTTCAAGCAGGCGGGTAAACTCTTCAAACCAGCTTACGTAATCGTTGATAGTCCACGGCTTTGTTAATTTTCCGCTTTCTGCAAAACCCGGCAAATCAGGAACTACAACCTGATACCCTTGCTTTGAAATGATTTCTGCTTCTTTTATCCATTTGTCAGATCCAGAGCCCCACCCATGCAAAATAATAAACGGAGCTCCTTTGCCCATTGCAATATAGTTTGTTTTTACTCCGTTAATTATTATTTCCATTATTTAATTACTTTGAATCCGCAATATTTTTGTAGTGCTTTTGGAACCCTTATGCTCCCGTCTTTTTGCTGGTAATTTTCCATTATCATTATTAAAATTCTGCCAATTGCAAAAGCAGTGCCGTTTAATGTGTGCGCAAAGTTCATTTTTCCTGATTTGTCTTTATAACGTATATTTAATCTTCTTGCCTGAAAATCTGTGCAGTTTGAAGTTGAATGGGTTTCTCTGTATTTATTTTCCGAAGGAAGCCATGTTTCAATGTCATATTTACAAGCTGCCGGCCTGCCCAAGTCGCCCGTGCATATATTTATTACCTGATATGGCAAACCCAAAGCTTTCATTAATTTTTCTTCAATAGATAAAAGCAACTGATGCTCTTTTTTTGAATCTTCTTGTTTTGAAAATATAACCATTTCCAGTTTATCAAACTGGTGCACTCTTAAAATTCCTTTTGTGTCTTTTCCATAACTGCCGGCTTCCCTTCTAAAACAGGTTGAAAAAGCAACATATCTTTTGGGTAAATCTTTTTCATTTAAAACTTCGTTAGCATGCATTGCCACCATTGGCTGTTCTGAAGTTCCTGCTAAAAACATTTTGTCTTCTGCCAAATAATATGCTTCTTTTTCATCTGTTGCTTCAAAATATCCTGTTCCCCGCGCCATTTCTTCTTTTAACATTACCGGAGGAATTACGGGCACAAATTTCTCTCCTGACTGCGCAAGCAGGTTTCTTGCAATATCCATTACCAGATTTATTAAAGCAAATTCAAGCAAGGGCAATTCGTTTTTTAAATATCCAAACCTAGAGCCCGCAACCTTTCCTGCTCTTTCTGTATCTATTAAATCTAAATCTTTTCCCAACTGCATATAGTCCTTGGCTGTAAAACTAAATTTTGGTTTTTTGCCGACTTGTCGCATAATAACATTTTCCGACTCGTTTTTTCCAACCGGCACATCGTCAAAAGGAATGTTTGGCAGCTGCAAAAGCAAAGGGTTTAATTCATTTTCAATTCTTTCCAGTTCCGGCTCCATTTCTTTTATTTTTCCCTTAATCTCTTTTGCCTGCTCAATAATTGGCTCGTTTTTAAATCCTCCGCCGCCTTCGCCTGTGGGCTTCGGCGAGCCAAGCCTGCTGATTTTATTTTGCTCGGCTTTCAGATTTTCCATTTCAGTCATCAATTTCCTTTTTTGTTTGTCTAACTCCAAAATTTTATCTACGTCAACTTTGGTCTGCTTTTTCTCGCAGGCCTCTTTTACTTTATTTGAATTTTCTCTAATAAAATTTACATCAAGCATGTTTCTATATTTTATATAATTATTTTTTTTCCATTAAAAATAAATACTCACAATGCTTTCCATCATTATTTATCCATTTATTTTTTATAATTATCTGGCTCTATTTTGGGGGTATTTCTCGTTACTCAGTCACTTCTTCTATTTTAATTGCATAAACAAGTTTATCTTTTATCCATTCAATAAAATTATTCAACGCCTGTTCCTCACTATCCGCCTCAATCTCCATTTGCTCATTTATTTTGCATTTAATACTATATTCTTTCATGTGCAAACAGTTAAAAATTTAACAACTTAATTTGTTGTTCCTCTAATCTTTTTCTATTCTTTACAAACTCTAATTTGTATTCTGGTTTAATTTTTCCCTTATTTTCTAATCTGTCTAGAATCATTTTATAATATTTCGGATGTATCTCACAAGAAATAAAATTTCTTTTTAGCTCTTGGCACCTTACAACCTCAGAGCCACTCCCCCCGAACAACACAAAAACATTGTCACCATCCCTTGTACTTGCTTTTATTAACATTTCAACCAATGCCAATGGTATTTGGCAAGAATGAAAGGTTTTATCCTTGGAAATATTTTTAACTAAATCAAAATAGAACCAAGAATAAGGCATCCTTCCAGAATTGCCATCTGCAATTCTTTTTTGTATCCTTTTATCAGTTGGATTTTGATAAGGCAGCGCGATTTGTTCTTTATAAAAACTATTATTTTTTGTTTTAGTGGCATGTAAAATAACTCTATGGGCAGTAGTAAATTTTTTATCGCTATGACCAATGTTTGAGTTATAAACCCAAACATAATCATTTACTAAAAAGGCGTTATCATCTAAAAATTTTACTCTTAAATATGCGTTCTGTTTTGGATAATTCATCATAAACAAATTCCCAGTTGGTTTTAAGACTCTCATACATTCTTTTGTAAGTTTAATATACCAATCAATATACTTATTCCATTCAGCTGTAAATTTTTTACCGGCATAATTTATGCCAACATTATAGTCTGGGTCCCCATAAACCATATCAATTGAACTATCTGGCATTCTTTTCAAAACTTGTAGAATGTCCTCGTTAAAAATTTTATTTATAAAATTGTCTATCATTTTCTATTTTGATTTATTAAGTTATACCTAACCGACTTTAAAAATTTAATTGAAGTTATATCTTGCGGATTAGTAAAAGTGTAGGCATATAAATTAAGCGCATCAAATCCTTTTTGTTTTTCCCTGACCACATAAATGCAAACTATTTCTTTTATTTTTATTTTTAATTCTGGTTTTTGTTTCGCTTGCCAATAATAAAGAAAAGGATGATAAATTTGATATACCGAAAAATTTGTTGGCTTGCCATTTTTCGCCTCAAAAATCCCTATTTTACCATTAAATTCAACGGTTAAATCAATCTCAATTTGGACATTATTTAATTTTAGCCCTATATTTTTGCCAAAACTATATTCCAAATTAGCTTTTGTTCTGTGGGGAAAATATGTTTTTGGTCTACTATCAATATCCGAATTATCAAACTCTTTATCCTGACCAAATAAAAAATGATGTAAAATTCTCTGGTTGTTTGCAACCGATAAAATATTTGATTCGCTAGTATTGTATTGATTTAAAATTGATTTTCTATATTGCCAATCAATTACTTTTTTTATCGGTTCAAAATTATGATAAATTTTTTCTATGTTTTTGACAAACTGATGCTTTCCGCTTCCCAAATGAATAAGAGCAAAATCTTCTTTTTGCAAGGCAATGGGTAATTTTTCTTTAGTATCCAACTTCGTAGCATCAAAATGATTTTGAAAACCAATTCTTTTAGAAACCGCTTTTACTAAATCGTTATCAAAAATAAAATCATTTTTATTTTTACAAATTTTAAAAATCACCGACAAAACTTTTTTCTTTTTATTTTCTTTTTTAAAAATCTTTTTTGCAGCCATATTTTTTATTGTTTTGGTCTCATTAATGGAAATATTTGGCATTCTCTGCCGGGTTTGTCTATTAAAAATGAAAATAATCTTTCTGAAACTCCAAATCCGCAAGTTGGAGGCATTCCGTGTTCTAACGCCTCAATAAAATCTTTGTCATATCTTTGCGCCTCCTGGTCGCCCGCATCTCTTAATTTCTGCTGTTCTTTAAATCTTTCTGCCTGGTCAATTGGGTCATTTAATTCTGAATAACCTTTGCCATTTTCTGAGCCGGCTATAATCACCTGAAAACGTTGCACTTTATCAGATTTTTCCCCGCCTGCGCGGGCAGGCATTCTTTTTGCCAAGGGCTCCATAATAATCGGCACATTAATTAAAAATCCTGGGCCTGAAATATTTTTTCTGCAGTGTTTCCATAAGTTATCAATCGCTCTTGTTTTATTAAAACCTTTTTTATCGTAATCAATGCTTAATTTATTTAACGTTTTTTCTATTTCCGGCAAACTGGCTTGGTCAAGATTTATGCCGGTATATTTTGCAATAGTTGACTGATAATCGTATTTTTCCCATTTTTTGCCGAAATCAACATCAAATCCCCTGATTTTAAATTTTAATTTGCCAAATGTTTTTTTGGCAATGTATTTATACATCTCCTCAACTAATTTCATTCCCTGTTCATAATCAGCATAAGCCCAGTAAAATTCCATTTGCGTGTAATCCTGCAAATGTTCTGAATCCATGCCTTCATTTCTGAACTGCCTGCCTATTTCAAATGTTTTTTCAAATCCTGCAACCATTAGTTGCTTTTGCCACAACTCGCCCATTGAAATGCGCAAATAAACATCCATATCCAAGGCATTATGATGGGTTTTAAAAGGCCTTGCGTCAGCTCCGCCCGGAGTTGTTTCTAAAACAGGAGTTTCAACTTCTAAAAATCCTTTTTTCATTAAAAATTCCCGTATAGAATTCCAAAAAATAGCCCGCTTTTTTACCATTTCCTTAACTTCCGGATTAAACATAATATCCAAATATCTTTTTCTCAAACATTCTTCAACATCCTGCAATCCGTGCCATTTTTCCGGCAAAGGCAATAATGCTTTTGAAAGCATTTTATAATCTTCTGCTTCAATTGTTTTTTCTCCTCTTTTAGTTTTAAATAAAGTTCCTTTTACTTCAACAAAATCTGCAATGTCAAAAACATCAAGAAAAAACTGGTAGCCTTTTGCGCCTATTTTATCTTCTTTTATAATAACCTGAATTTTACCTGCCTGCGCAGGCAGGTCAGAGCCGTCGTTAATATCCAAAAAGGTAGCTCCGCCATGGCCTCTTTGCGCCATTATTCTGCCGGCTAAAACTACAGGTTTTTTAGATTTAGATAATTTTGAAAAATCTTTCAAAACTTCTGCAATTGAATTAGTTCTTTTTGTTTTTGCAGGGTAAGCCAAAAGCCCGGCTGCCTCCAGCTTTTTTAATTTTTCTATTCTAGTTTTTCTAAGTTCTTCTATAGTTGGCATGCTTCATAGAACATAAAACATGGAACATAAAACAAACTACGACGTTTTTGTTATGTGTTATGTGTTCTATGTTATGTAATTTATTTATCTTATCTTATTTTTTGAAAAGCGTCAAAGCAAATTTCACACAAAAAAAAATGGGCGCTGTGATATTGCTATCACAACGCCCTTGCGCACTCACTCAGAGCATAAATGCTAATACTAAGCGTGCCGGCGGCGGAGGTAAACCGCGATACTACTCAATGCGAATCCGAGCATCATCACAATGCTCGACGGCTCGGGCACGGCAAGGAAATCTCCTTGCAGTCCGAATTCCACAGTAAACCGAGTTCTTCCCGACACATACAAGTCGGGATACTCAGTAAGTGTGACCGTCAGTAAAAAGGCTTGGGCTTTCGGCGACCACACGTCTAGAGAGCCCGAAAAGTCGCTCCAGCCATAGGAATAGGAGTCCGAAACTCCTTCAAAAATCTCCACTCCATCGTAGTTTGTTGTGCTGGACGACGCCCACGAAGTTTCTGAAGTTGGAATTTCAAGGCCCCTTACCGACAAAGTTGCAGACCAGTGGTCTGGGTCAGCGGCAGTTGGAGCATTGAAGGTCCAAATTGCATTGTTTACCTGAAAGGGCGTGTGTACATCAAACCATGAGTGGGAAAAATCGTTGCCATCGCCAGCATACCGCTGGCTTCCCATGGCAATGTAGAAATTAGGCGGATACATCATGCTGTCCGTGATAGTAGACCCTTCCACCAAATAGTTGGCCGAGGCCTTGCTCGCAGCTGCAATCACCAGCAACGCCAACACTACTGTCATCGCATTCATCCCTTTCATCTCAACTCTCCTTGTCTTATGGACCTTTTAGGTCCTGTTTTGGAAAACGGTAAATTGTTACGTAAATACGCGTTTTGAGCTTCAAAACATAACCTCCTTTCGTTTGTTTGAAGCCCTTTTTGTTAATGTTCACCTATACTATTATCATAGCATATTTAAACAACCTTGTCAATAGCACAAAAAAACACCCCGCCATTTTAGGACTGGACGTAGCAAAAAATATAACTACTTTTCTGCAAAATACCAGTTTAAAACTTCTTTTGCCACAGGCAAAGTTACAGCTCCCAGGCCGTTAACTCTTTCTACTGTCATAACTAAAACTATCTGCGGATCTTCGTAGGGGGCAAAAACAGCTGACCAAACATTAAAGCGGTCTTTATATCCGATTTCAGCAGTGCCTGTTTTTGCTGCCACAGAAAAGGGCAAATCATTTAAATAAGTTGAAAGCCCATATGGCTGGACAACGCCGTCTCTCATGCCTTCCCTTACAATTTCTAAGTTTTCAGGGTCAATAAAATTGCTTCTTATAACTTCAGGAGAGAATTGCTTTACCAGTTGAGACGAACCCGGAGAGCCAGAGATTATTTTGTTTACAATTTGTGGCTTGTATAAAGTGCCTCCGTTTGCAATGGCGCAATAGGCTGAAGCCACCTGCAAAGGAGTTGTCTGCAAGTCAGACTGGCCGATTGAAAGGTTATATGTGTCGCCATCCCACCAGCCCTCGCCTTTCACTCTTTTTTTCCAGTCTGGGTCTGGAATAAGGCCTGAAAATTCGCTTGGCAAATCAATGCCGGTTTTTTCATTCCAGCCAAAAAGCGACAGATATTCTTTTATTTTTGTGGGGCCCAAGCCCTTTTGGTCTTCATATCCCCCGCCAATTGTATAAAAATAAATGTTTGACGAAACAGCCAGAGCTTTCTTCATATCAACCCAGCCGTGCGGAGCAACCCCCCCATACCTGTAAACAATGCTTGGGTCGTATTGATTAGGAACTAAGATATATCCAGGGTCGTTAATTTGTTTTGTCGGTGAAATTAATTTTTCCTGCAAGGCAGCTGCGGCCTCAAAAGGCTTTATTGTTGAGCCTGTCGGGTACTGGCCTTGTATTGCGCGGTTAAAAAGTGGCTGGTTAACATCGTTTTGTAAGTTATCATAATCTTCTTGGGAGATGCCTCCAGAAAATAAGTTATTATCATACGAAGGGTATGAAACAAGCGCCAAAACAGCTCCTGTTTTAGGGTCCATTGCCACAGCAGCTCCCTTTTTTGCTCCGACATTTTCCAGACTTTTTCCTAAAGCATTATAAATACGTTCTTGCAAACCGGCATCAATGTTTAAAACTAAATTATATCCTGGCTCTGGCTCTGATAATATTTCAGTTCCCTGCTCAATGCCCGAGGCTGTTTTAACTTCTTTTTTCTGCCCGGGCGTTCCTCTCAAATAAGTTTCATAATATCTTTCAAGCCCGGTTTTTCCAATGTAATCGTTAATTGCATATCCCGAAGAGCTTGAATATTCATCTTTGTTTATTCTGCCCGTGTATCCTAAAACTTGTGAAAAAACAGCGCCTGAAAAATAATTTCTTTCTGTGTTCTGCTGGATTTTGCAGCCTGAAAAATCATTCATCTTTGTTTCTAAAACCAAAAGGTTTTCGTGGCTTATGTTTTCTGAAACCAAAATTTCAGTTGAACCAGAGTCTATAATTTTTTGTTTAATATATTCAGAAGACATTGCCAAAACTTCGGCTATATCATCAATTTCGTTTGAAATTTCCTCAGAAGACATTAAGAATCGCCTTCTGTCGCACACAAAATCAAAAGCCGGAGAATTAGAAACAAGCTTTTCAAAATTTATATCGTAAATCACTCCTCTTTCGGGTATTATCAACAATGCGCTTCCCTTGTTGTTTTCAGCAGCTGTGTATAATTTTTTGCCCCCGATTATCTGGAAAAAAAACACCTTTGAAAAAAAGGTTAAAGCCACTAATAAAAAAATTACCAATAAAATATACGGCACTTTTTCTGCCAAGGGCACTTCAAGCTTTTTTTCAGTAATGCCTAAATTCTCCTCTTCTATTTGGGCAAGCTTATCTAAAAAAACTTCGTGGGTTTCTATGGAACCTGGCAGGCGCTTAATTTTGTATTTGCTGTAAAAATTCATATAAATCTTATTTGACGGCTGTTGTCTTTTGGCTTTAGATATTTTTTATAAATATAAAACGTTATATTAGCAAAAAACAAACTGTAAATTATTTCTGCGAGGAAATTCCATCCAAAAGCCAAATATACAGGTGAAAAAAACGGAAAAAAAGAAAGCAGGCTTACAAATAATTTATACGCAGCAAAGCAAACCAAAAAAAGCGATGAAAAATGAGTTAAAGGATAGCTGTCTCTTTCTTCTTTGAGGGAGCTCTGGATTTTTTTTGTGAAAACAGCCAAGGCGGCTAACAAAATTATTGAAGTTCCCAAATTAAGATAAGAAAAAACATCTAAAAAAAATCCTGCCGTTACAGCATAGAGAATTATGTAAAAATAATTTCTCTTGTCTTCAAAAAAAACTAGCAGAAAAAAAAGTATGAAAACCGGATTTAAAGAGCCGCCCAAAAAAATGAAATGCGCAAAAAAACTATTTTGCAAAAGCGCAAAAAAATAAAATAGAATAATTGCAATAAGAGGTTTGGCCCACATCAGATTATTACGGCTGTTTATAATTGGTTATTACAAATAAGTTGTCTGTGTTTTCAACCTCAAAAAATGGCTTTAGTTCTGCTGACTGAAAAGGCTTTTGGTCGTCTTTGTTTATTTTGGTTATCTTGCCGACTAAAAGATCTTTTGGAAATACTTTTTCCAAAGAAGAGCTTAAAACAACGTCGCCCTCTTTTATCTCTTGGTCAACTTGAACTAAATCTAAATAAATAGAAAGCGAACCTGAGCCCCGCACTACTCCGTTAATCTGCTGGAGAGAACCATCTTCTAAAACTCTCTGGACCATAACATCTATGGCGCTGTTTTTATTTGAAATCAGCATTACCTTTGAAAAGTTTTCGTAAACTTCAAAAATTTTCCCAAAAATTACCCCGTGCTGGTCAATAACCGGCATGCCTTCGGAAAGTCCGCCAGAAGCTCCCTTGTCTATAGACACTATGTCCTGGCCGTCGAATCCTATTTGAGAAGCCATAACGTTGGTAAAATTCTTTTCTTGGCAGCTATTAGAAAAATCAAAAATCGCCTCCGTGTTTTTTTGGTTAGAGATTAAAACAGATATTTTATATAAAAGGTATTGGTTCTCTTTTTTAAGATTTTCGTTTTCTTTGGCTAAATCAGACAGGTTTAAAAACGAGTCTAAAAATCCCGACGTAGAAACACCAGCAGAAAAAAAGGTTTTCTGCGCAGGAGAAGATAAAATATAAAAATAATTTTTAAGCGGTTTGCTAAAAAGATTTAAAACAGCAACAAAAATAAACAAAATAATCAAACAGGACAAAATTTTAAAATAATTTCTTTTCTTTTTATTTATAGGGGACCAAGTAAAAAGATTCATAAGTATATTTGTTTAAGTAAATTCTACATCAGCATCTTTTTTTATGCAAATTTAGTTGTCCCCACTTGTAGAATTTACGTGTAATAAAAAATTGAGTTCTCTGGTGACGATTACCTACTCTCGCCCTAATGGACTACCATCGGCCTTGGTGTATTTCACTTCTGAGTTCGGAATGGGATCAGGTGGGACAACACCAGTATAATCGTCACCGGAAAACTCAATTAATAAAAATTTTCCGGAAATATTTTAAAATAAAATCTGTATCTATTTAAACTTACGTTGTGAATCGAAAGATATAGACCCGCTGTTCAGTACGACCAAACTCGAAATTCGAATATCGAAATTCGAAACAAATTTTAATTTTCAAAACTTAAATGTTCAAAACCCGTCGTGTTTTGGATTTTGGTTATTTGGATTTTTGATATTGTTTCGGATTTCGTACTTCGGATTTTTCGACGCACTGAACAGCAGGTCTATGATTTATTAGTACTCCCCGGCTGAAGGCATTACTGCCCTTACACCTGGAGCCTATCAACCCCGTCATCTACGGGGAATCTATGAGTTCTCATCTTGGAGTTAGTTTCGCGCTTATATGCTTTCAGCGCTTATCTATTCCCGACTTAGCTACTCAGCAATGCCCTTGGCAGGACAACTGATACACCAGAGGTCAGTTCATTCCGGTCCTCTCGTACTAGGAACAAATCTCCTCAAAACTCAACGCCTGCGGTAGATAGGGACCAACCTGTCTCACGCTTATACCACTTATTACTAAGTGCGTGGACTATACCATATTCCGTATATTTGTAACTATTTTTTTACGGAACCCGACGTTTTATAAAATTATTTCTAATTTTATCTGCCCTAAAAATAGGACAAGTCTCTACGGGGTTAATGTACGTACTTTTCTATTTTTGGAATAATTTAATTCCCGAAAAGTATCAATTAATTTCGCAAGAGCTTCAAAATCTTTTTTATTTTCAACTTTACTTTTTGCAATGATAATCTTTTTTAGAAGCGCCACCTGTAACTTTTTCATCACAACGTATGGCTCTACTAAATTTAAAAATTTGATTATATTTTCTTGTTTTCCGATGATATATTCTAGAATACCATCTTTTCTAATTCTTATATAACCAAGATTTATCATCGAGCAAAGTTTCTCAAAATTTTTCTGGTCTTTCTGCGATTGGAACAAGACAATATACGGCGCAACTTGGAAACCAAACTTGTATGTTTTGTTTGGCTTTAATTGCACATAAATACTGCCGTCTCCATCGAGAAAACCAGCTAAATATGCTCTTTTTGTTTGCGAAATCAACTTTTTCATACACAACTTCCCTCGGTATTATCCTAACATATGACAGGTTAATGTTCAATACTTTGTTAGGAATTCACCGATATGAGTCGGTTTGCTATCACAATTGCTCATGAAAGCCGCCGTGTTGATCTCGATATATATGGTTCATTTTTGACGGTTTGAACCCAGCTCACGTAACTTTTTAACCGGCGAACAGCCGGACCCTTGGGAGCTTCTCCACCCCCAGGATAAGTTGAGCCGACCACAAAATTCTATTATTACTAATAGCGCAGACTATACCTTTATTTAGATGTCCATCTAAATACCAACGTTTTATAGTATATAAAAAATAATACTATCTTCATCCTGCTTTTTGCAGGAATCCAGTCGTTACGGGGTTGCGAAAACCTATTTTGTACATCATCGAAGGGATAATATACGGACTAATGATATTGGCTAATTTTTTTGTTTCTTCTTGGTTGCAATACATTCGATATCCTTTATCGCGGTCGCGATAATAATTTATTTTGATATCAAAAATATCTTTAAAGCATTCCTGCAGAAAAATTATTTCCGGTAAGGAAAAGGAATATGTGCTTATATCAATTTTATTTTTGGAATATGAACCATCGTCCATAATCCAAATTGCCAAGATAAAAGGATTTAATTCTTTTTTAATTTCAACCGGAACTATTTTTGTTCCATTTTTGTAATCATTTCCTCTATAAAACCTTTTATATATTTCTGTAAAATATGGATGTCTTATTGTCCTAAACCACCACGATTTTTCATATTTATTGCCATTTTTATCGTATCTGTAACTTATTTTTGGTTCAGTAAATACAAATGATTTAAGTATTTGGTATTTCCAAATAACATAATCTTTTTGCGCTAATCCATGTTCTACCTTAAAGTTGACATTTTGGGCGCCTTTACCCAAACGCATCGTTCCATCGCCAAGAAGCGATCCAATAATCAAATCTTTCTGCATTTTTGTCAGCAAAAGAGACTTTTTAATTGGAATCCACTTTTTATGCCAATGTTTATTTTCGCAACTTCCCACGGTGTTGACCATATAATTGTGTAATTTACTTTATTATAGCAAATTTACTGGGTTTTTTATATGGCTTTCTCCGTTATGAGTTGGTTTACTTCCTCGACATTCGGCTAATTCATCGAGGTGCCGAACAGAGCCGTCGATAAGGACTCTCGGGCTCTACCAGCCTGTTCATGTTTTCACATAGACTATATCTTCACCCGCCCAAATATTTATTTTTGGCGGGGACGGCGTTTTAGCAAGGATTTTACCCTCGCTCTGTCTGAGACTTCAGACAAGTCGTTACGGGGTCAGGAAGAAAGTTTATAATTAAAATAATTAATAATATAATTTTTAATCAGCAATTTTAATTTTTCAATTTGTGAATGGGGAAAATAAATTGCAAACCCCTTCTTCTTTTGTTTTACTTTCGTTTGAATGTCAAACTTTTTAAGTATCGCCGAAGAAACAATATTTGCTTCTTTTTCACTCACATTTCCAAGATAAAGATAACTACATTTATCTCTTTGATAATAATAGCCATCATCCATATACCAAACCGCAAACATTTGCGGTGAAATATATTTTTCCAGATTTTCCGGAATTATCTTTTTCCCTTCTGGATAAAACATTTTTCTTAATTTTCCCAAATAGGGGGTGGATTGCGATTGATGTCTCCAATACTTATATTTTCTTTTTGTCAAAGGATGGATTCTCTCCATATATTTTGGTTTTCCCTGGAATAACTGCTTTAACCTTTCTATTTTCCAAATAAGATATTCTTTTTGCTTATATCCATGTTCTAATCTTAATCGTGCGTTATTTTCCCCAGTTTTTTGCAAATATCCGTCTCCTAAAATTATTCCAAAAAGAATTGATTCTTGCTCCTTAGATAAAGAAATCATGATTTTAGTAAAACTATTCTTCCGACTTCCCACGGTATTCCAATGGATTTTAAACCCTTTTTTGAGGGAAGACCAATCCATGGTTCACCGTTATAAGCCGTACGTGCCTGGAAAAAGTGGTAATTTCCCAAGCGCCCATTCTCACGAATGGGTTGGACAACAAACTCTTTTTCCCGCCTGCGCCGATAACTTTCGGCGGGCAGGTCAGAGTCTATCCCCGGAGTAGCTTTTGGCTGATGATCTTCTCATTTTCTATAAAAATGAGTCGGTTCACTAAGTTCTGCTTTCGCAACTGCGCGACATAGCCGTCTTGCAGTAAAGCTGGCTTATGGCTTTGCCCTATCGCTTCGATTTCCATCCGAAGCTAGCCAACCTTTAAACGCCTCCATTACTCTTTAGGAGGCAAGTGCCCCACTTAAACTGCCCATTAAACACTGTCATCCCAAGTTAAGGGAATTAGAATTATAATTTTCAAAGATGGGTGTTTCATTGGCGGATCCATCCCGCCCGAAGGCGGGACTTCAAATCCTCCCCACTACGCTACGCATCGAAAATCATAAACCAATATCTAACTACAGTAAAGCTTCCGGGGTCTTTCCGTCTAGCCGCAGGTAGGCAGCATCTTCACTGCCATTGCATTTTCACCGGGCGCCTCGTTGAGACAGTCTTCAAGTCGTTAAGCCATTCATGCGGGCCGGAACTTACCCGGCAAGGGATTACGCTCAATTTTGTTACTTAGTGTTAATTAAGTCATTTTTAACACCGGTGCAGTCATTTCTGCTGCATTCTGCATGTCGCCATGCAGTTCAGACTATATCTTGCGTTCATTGAAAAAAAATGCGGGTAGAGGCATTTCGCATGCCCGCCTAATGTCAATTTACGCCTTGGCGTATAGTCGTTGAGGGGAATAATTATTCAATAATCAATGAAAGGGAAACAAAAGAGATTGTTGCTCTATTGTTTTCCCTTCTCAGTTTAGCCATAACTCTACTCTTGCATCGTTTTGCCGATGCATCGTTTGAAGCACGGAAGGTCGTGTATCTCATACCACCGCTACAATCAATATATCGTTCCTCATACGTTAATTGATACACTCTTTCACTTACTTCTCTTTTTTTCATGGCTTTCTCCTTTATTCTTCCCTGCTGATTGTCCGCACCGAACATATTTTCACCCACGATACAATCGGGGTAATGTCGGATACAACGGAGTTTCCAGCATATAGCCAAGTTTTACAAAAGCAATTGCGTTTGTTACCTTTGGACGATTTCTCTCTTTTTATTAGTCCTTCGAGAGGTAAATCTCGGGACAGCCTTTATGTCGCCATAAAGAGCGGACTATATCATCCCGTTTCAAAAAATTAATTTTGACGGGCTTCGCGTATAGTCTCTGAGGATAATAGAAATTTGTATATTGAGGATTCTTCAAATGGTTTGCGATGCGTCATTTTTTCTGCGATTCTTGCAATTTTTATCATTCCCTTTTTTGTTAAGTGTTCTCCCTTATCCATCATTTCAATAACTTTAACAAATCTTTCAAAATCATTTATTTTGGCTTTGCCAAAACATTTATAATTTTTGAAAAAAGGAATAATTTTTTCTTGCAATTCGCTTCTATTTCTGACGCAATATTTATAGAGAGGGTCCCATTTTCCTTGTTTTATATTTCTCGCGTTGTGCGCGTATATATGTCCGCAAGCAAAAAATTTTTCTAATTTATGAAGCAAATCTTTTCCTTTTAATGATTGTGAAACATTAAATTCAGGAAAAACTTGCCATTTATTTTTTGCTCTTGGAGATTGAAATATATTTACAAGAAAAGACCCTTCTCCATCTACAAACCCAGTAATCCATCCACATATTTCTATTCTTTCCTGCTGATTGTCTGCACTGAATGCTTTTTTACTTTGCATAATATCAAAGGGGTAAATACACCTTTAATATATTATAACATAGTAGCATCAGATACTACAGAGTTTCCAGCATATAGCGAAGTTTTATAACTACAATCGTCATCTTATAGTTATCGCCGACGTTCATTGGTGCTTCATTCAGTGAGCCTGAACCTTACGGCTCAGACCCCCAAACTTAACATTCCAACACTGGTCAGGCCTCACCCCCTATACATCCTCTTACGAGTTAGCAGGGAGCTGTGTTTTTGATAAACAGTCGCTTGAAGTACGTTTGTTGCATCCCGACCACCTTGCGGTGGAGGGAAGGCCATATTGCGAACTTACGGCCACTTGTTTGCCGAGTTCCTTAACGAGGTTTCACCCGTTCACCTTAGCATACTTACGCTTGTCCACCTGTGTCGGTTTGCGGTACGGTTCGAATACAATTAGCTTGATAGCTTTTTTCTGGGCATCGCGCTCATCTCAATTGTCCCGCCAAAGGCGGGGCTTTTCTCGCACCTTGATTTACCTTAGTGCAAGAGCGTGAAATCCAATAATCCGCTGAAACTACTGTAATGCGTCTTTCTATCAAAATGTATCCGAGGGTCGGAATATTAACCGACTGTCCATCAGCTGCCCCTTTCGGGTTTGCCTTAGGACCGCCTAACCCTTGGTTGAATACCATTGCCAAGGAAACCTTGGACTTTCGGTGTGCAGGGCTTTCACCTGCAATGCGGTTACTCAGGCCAACATTCTCTCTTCTGAGCGCTCCACCGTCGTTTACACTTCGGCTTCAGTGCCCTCAGAATGCTTCCCTACCACTACCGCTCCTCGCTACTGCTCGTCGCTTCATCATCGAATTACGAATTTGTTACGAATTTACTAATTCGTACATTCGTATTGATTCGTTATTCGTTGATGAGCTCCGAACAAAAGTGAGGAGCAGTAATCCATGTCTTCGGTATTAGACTTTAGTCCCGATAATCTTTGGCGCATCTCGCCCCTGCCTTTCCAAAGGAAAGACTTTGGGCAGTGAGTTGTTACACACTCTTTAAAAGATAGCTACCTCTAAGCTAACTTCCTGCCTGTCTAGGGCAAAATACTTCCTTAAAAACACTTAGTCTAATTTAGGGACCTTAGACGATGATCTAGGCTGTTTCCTTTTTGACCACGGAGCTTAGCCCCCGCAGTCTAACTGCCTATCCAAAACACACGGTATTCGGAGTTTGATTAGAGAACCTGGAGAAACTCCAAGGAATTCTATTCAGTGCTCTACCCCCGTGTGCTGTTAATAGACGCCAGCCCTAAAGCTGTTTCGGGAAGAACCAGCTATTACGTAACTCGATTAGCTTTTCACTCCTTGCCACAAATCATCCAAGAGGATTGCACGCCTCACTAGTTCGGACCTCCTCCCGCCTTTCGGCGGGATTCATCCTGCTCATGGCAAGCTCGTCACGCTTCGGGTCCTGAATATACAATTATAATTCGCGCTTTTAACACTCGCTTTCGCTATGCCTCCGCCCCAAAAGGGCTTAGACAATTATATATCCAGACTCGTTGGCTCGTTCTGCAAAAAGCACGCCGTCACCCCGCCAAAGGCGGGGCTCCGACTCTTTGTAAGCAAATGGTTTCAGGTACTATTTCACCGGGGTCACCCCCCTACTTTTCACCTTTCCCTCACGGTACTGGTTCACTATCGGTGATATTGATTATTTAGCCTTGGCCGATAGTTCGGCCTGCTTCCTGCCAGGTTATCATTCCCGACAGTACTCAAGAATCATAGCAAAGAGCATAATAAGTATTTTAGAATACGGGGCTATTACCCTCTATGGCGCCCCTTTCCAGGGTGCTTCTTTTAACACTATTATTTTGTATTCTCTCTCAGCAAGCATTACCTCGCGCTCCGCGCGAAAAATTTTAAATTTAAAATTTTAAATTTTTAATTCCTTTTGCGAAGCAAAAGGTAGTGCTCCTGACGCTACAACCTTACAACCCAGAATCTAAAGATTCTGTTTAGGCTTCCCCCTGTTCGCTCGCCACTACTAAGGGGATAACTTTGTTCTCTTTTCCTCCGGCTACTGAGATGTTTCACTTCGCCGGGTACGCTTCTGTCCAACTTTTTAAACTTTAAATTTTTAAAGTACAAAAAGCTGGACAGATAATATGAGATTAATCATATTGAGTTTCCTCATTCGGAAATCACCGGATCAAAGGTTGCTAGCCACCTCCCCGATGCTTATCGCAGGCACGCCACGTCCTTCATCGCATCAATATCCCAAGGCATCCGCCATTCGCTTATAACCTGACCTGCTGCTCAATGATTTCTGTCTTTTAAAAAATCATTGAGCAGCAGATCTATATCTTTCAATAAATTCAAATGAATTTACGAAGATCACCATTCCATTTTCTTTTTGCGTAAAATGGAATTTTTTGCGTAAGTTTACCCGCCTAAATTTTCAATAAGAAAATTTGGCGAGGTTAATAGATACAGATTTTATTTTAAAATAAAATCTTATGCCCGCTTTCGCATAAAGCTACGGCGGGTAAATATGCTTTAGTTTACCTACTTTCTAACCAAGCAAAGACCCCTGTCTAAAACTTAGTTAGAAAAACCTGTTAAAAATTGCTGGTGGCAATTTTCCATCAAAGGAATTTAACAGGGTTAAATTTTCAATGTTCTTGGTTTTAATAAATTAAAAACCGCCTTTGCGAAGCGGTCATTTACTAACACAAAAAGTCAGACAGTTATCCGCTTCGTTTTTTGATAGTAGTTTTTAATATATTTACCATGTAAATCTATCTTATTAAATTTATTTACCCTTGTCAATAGCCATATGGCTAATTTACAATTTTCAATTTTTAATCAATTCCCCAAACTTTCAGGTTGTCCTACGACAACTTGACAAGTATTCTTTACTATGATATGATAATAATATAGCACAAATAAACTTCCCGACCATGTGTCGGACGGCCCTGGCAGGCCGAACTCCTAACAAGAAAGGGAAACTGCCATGAGGTTTTACATTGAGAGGGGAGACAAACGCAATTTTGCGGCAGTTGTCATTGACGCGGCCGAAGCGCAAAATGACATTGTAGTGGAAGCACTCGGCAAACACTGCCTCTGTCAAAGAGGCATCGTTGGGGGGTCTATCACGACTTCCGTGACAGACTTTCAAACCGAAAGTGCCCTGCGAGAACATCTTCAATCTCACGGCCTGCGCGTTCAAGCGTGAACCGACAACCCGAGCAAGGGTTAAGCTGCTACACGCCGCGGACGAAAGTCGCGCGGCTTTTATTTTCAAAATTATTTGAATCAAAAGGGCGATATAATATTCGTCCCTAATTTTTGAAACGTTCGTAAAATTGGAGACAGCAAACAAAAAGGCGTGGTACGTACACGCTTTTTTGTTGCCCCGCCTGCCCTGCCGGCAGGCTTTGGGGCCCTTTCAAATTGGACGTTATGTCAAAATTATTTTTCTTCTATCTTTTTGTACATGTCAGAAATAATTTTTCCTGCTGTTTCCTTTCCGCCAAGTCCGATTGCCAAACCCGCGCCAAGAGCCAATGCTCCAACTATGCCGTAAACAATGCCAGTGTACAGTGTTACTACCAAAGCATTGTTCGGCAAAAGCTGGCCCAAAATCAAGAATATGGCAAATATCCAGATTGCCCATTTTACAATTGAAGCTGCCAAATATCCATATCCGATTTTCAGCCTTTCCACAGAAACCCTTACAACTTTTTCAACAATATCAGAAATAACTATTGCGACAACAAACACCAGCACTGCCACAATAACATTTGGCAGATAATTTAACACTCTGGTTAAAAATCCTGCGAAGGCAGTGAGTTTTAACACGTCAACTGCAATCAACAAAGATATTATAACGAACACCCATTTAAAAATGGCTCCGATAAATTCTGCGGGATTTACTTCAAGGTTTGCCCTTTGCAAGGCTTTTTTCCATCCCTCCTTTTCAAACAGCTTGTTAAATTTTACCGACTTTAGTATTTCGCTTATTATCCTGCCAATCCCCACTGAAATCAAATAGCCGATTATAAAAATTACCAAGGCCAATATCAGGTTTCCGATAAAGCCTATAAATTGCTGTATAAACGGCTGGATTAACGTTAAAGACCAATCACTATATGTCATAATTATTATTAATAATTTTAAGTTAATTAAAGTATAATCTGCTCGGTGCTTTTTAGCTGTTTAGCCGAGCGCGACCTTTAACTATATATTTATATATTATCCCAGCCCCATATAACTAAATCAAGAGTAAGCCTGTGGATAACTTAACATTGATATGAATATATGATATATTAAAAAAACAATAAACATTAATTTGTTCTTTAACAAGGAGGACTCAATAATGATAGTCGTTCTAAATGGCTGCATGCTGCTAATCGCTGTAATGTTGGCCATATGGCTGGCAATTCTAGTTTTTGATTGGCTGTTAAAAACATCTTTTGATATTTTTAACATTTGCCCGCGGTGCGGTTCACATTCGTCATACGTATACAGAATTCTGCGCTGTGCAAGAACTGAAGAGAGAACCAAAACTGCCTATTTCGCGTTTGATGAAAAAATCCGCCAATGCATAGGTTGCGGCCACTCTCGCTTAGTTAAGCGATATGGGTGCACTGTCAGAGTTAGACGGCGCAATACGCGAAGAAGATAAGGTTCTTGCCCCCGAGAGTTCCAAACTCTTCACGGGGCTTTTTTTTTGCAGAAAATCCAACGGCTCAACTCTAAACAGGATGAGCCGTTAAAATTTCTTTTATCCTGTCTGCTTCCTCTTCTACCACCGGACCAAAATATTCTCCCGAGTGCGCGCGCTGACCTTTGTAGACAGGTTTTTTTTGGTCTAAATGCAAACTAAATTCAAAGTCATTGTCCCCGCCTAAAGCTCCTGCATTATGGCGGGCAAGCTTCTGCTTCACGTAAACGTGAAATCTTGGATAATTGTCTCCGGCTAATTTTCTGACCAGATTATATTCATTGTTTTCTTTTGTATCAATAATCACATACCCAATCTTGCGCGCCACACTGACAATATTCTCTTTTATATTTTTAATTATAAAATCCATTTTAAAAAATAAAATTTATCTAATTATTTCAGGTTATCATATGATAACCAATGCTGGTAGCAACTATGGCTTTCACGATGTTGCGCTTCGGAGCAGAATGCAGGACGCAACCCTTGACAACTATATTCTTATATGATATACTTAATTTATCGTGAAATTCCTGTTCGTATGAATGGGTCATCCCGCCAAGGCAGGATAAGAAGGCTGATTCTCTGCCTTAATCAAAGAGAATGTTCGTTCTTTCCAAAGTGAGGTGACGTATGTCCACCAAATTCACCATCGTTTCAGCGCCGTCTAAGTGGGAGTTGATGCTCGCCTTGTTTGATCACAAGCATCATAGTGTCTCTTTTCGGTTATATTCCGAAAATGGGACATCTTCGCTTGGACACCCAAATTTCCTAGTTGAAATACGTGGGGTTTTACTGGAAGATGGCTCAGGCGAGTCGTTCTGTTTCAATGGCTATCACATAGTAGAATCGGGACATATTCAGAGTGTGAAGGGCTGGTTCCGCACTTCCGACCGCAAAGGTTGGTTGCAAATCGTAGACTAGTCCATTCAGACCCGAGCATGTCATAAAACTGCTCCCCAACACATGTTGGGCTCTTTTTTTTGCAAAAAACTAGCCGTGTTCAAATTTAATTATCCTTCGACTACGTTCAGGATGATCGAGTTTTTATTTTAACCATGCTTGAACTCTATCACATCGCCGTCTTTAACAATATATTCTTTTCCTTCTGTTCTTAATTTTCCCTGCTCTCTAGCTTTTGCATAACTTCCTGCATCAAATAAATCTTTCCAAAACACAACTTCGGCTTTCACAAATTTATTTTTAAAATCAGTGTGTATTACTCCGCCGGCAATTGGAGCCGTATCGCCTTTTTTTATTGTCCAAGCTCTTGTTTCATCTTCGCCTGTTGTCAAAAAAGTTATTAAATTTAAAAGTTCGTATGACTTTTTAATCAAAATATCTGTTTCAGATAATTCCGGCAAACCCAAATCCTTTCTTTCTTCTGTTGATAAACCTTCTGCCTCAAACTCTGTGGCTATATCAATAATTAAATACTGCCAGTTGTTTTTATTAAAAATTTCCAAAATATTTTTATCTATTTCTTCGTCTTTCCCGTTTAACAAATATAATCTTGGCTTAAAAGTTAACAACTGAAAACTTTTTAAAACTTCCTCCTCGTCGGGTGTAAAACTTTGGTCAATTAAAACTTTTTCCTGCGACAAAAATTCTTTGGCCTTTTTACAAACAGCCACCAAGCCCAAACTCGCCGAAGGCGGGATTGAGGCTGGCCCGCCCAAATGCCCAAGGCTTTTGGCGGGTTTCTCTAATGCTTTATTTATTGTTTCCAAATCTTTTAAAATAAGCTCAACATCTAAAATTTCTTTTTCTTTTAACGGGTTTATTTCTGTTTGACCTGCCTGCGCAGTCAGGGTGTTTATAATATCTGAATTTTTAAAAGCGCGTAAAACATACAAAACCGCATCGGTTTCTCTTATGTTCGCCAAAAATTTATTTCCCAATCCTTCGCCCTCTGACGCTCCCTTCACCAAGCCGGCAATATCAACAAAATCAACCGTGGCATAAATTTTCTTTTTTGATTTTGACAGTTCTGCCAGCTTATCAACCCTTTCATCCGGAACCAAAACAACCCCTACATTAGGGTCAATTGTGCAAAAAGGATAATTGGCAATATCAACCTCCTTTTTAGTTAATGTTTTAAATAATGTGGACTTGCCCACATTCGGCAACCCCACAATCCCAATAGACAAACTCATAGTAAAATTATGCCACAAATTTTTAAAAATTAAAAGTACTTAAATAAAAAAAGGACGCGTGGGGGCGTCCTTGACTGGATTATTAAAGGTGCGGGCAATTAAATGGCAAGGGGTGCGGCTGTTTGCCGCCATACACTATAACCCCTACTATACAGGGTTTTTCTCTGACCCTTTCTTTTGCTTCTAAAAATTCAAGCGCAAAAACTGCGAAGTCTGACAGAGAGGCGCTCTCTGAACGTAAAAACTCGCGAGCCTGCTGCCGGGTCACAAAAGCAATCAAGTAAGTGCCCATATCGCAAAGTGTTTCAGTATCTCGGAAAGTTATGCTGGCGAATTTATTTTTCCCGCGCTCTTTTAGCGCGTAAAAAATCTCGGGCACTTCGAATGATTCATTTTCGGCTACAAAAGGATACCATCTGCTGGATATTCTCTTTTCTCTTTGAATGGCTTGCCAAAAATAAGAATTTTTGCAAATAGCTACCATCTTACACCTCCTTTAAGTCCTTTAAGGTTTTAAAGGTGCCGTGTAAACTAGTGGACCCTGCGAGAATCGAACTCGCATCTCCTCGTTGCAAACGAGGTGTTTTACCATTGTACCAAGGGCCCGTATTTTTAAATTTTAACTTATCATTAATATCTTAACTTCTGCTGACTTAAAATCAAATTTATCTCCCACTCTTTTATTCATTAACTCTTTTCCTAACGGAGATTGATATGATATTTTATTTTTTAAAACATCTGCTTCCGCCGGAGCTGTAATTGTGTATGTTTCTTCGTCTTTCCCAAATAAAATTTTTACTTCACAGCCTATTTGCACAGAATCTGTATCTGATTTTTCTCTGACAACAGCATCATTAATGGCAGATTCCAACTCGGCAACGCGCATTCTCAAAAAAGACATTTTATCTCTGGCATCGTGGTAAGCGGCATTTTCTTTTAAGTCTCCAAAGGCTGCGGCCTCTGCTATCAGCTTAACAATCTCTTTGTTTTTTACAGTCTTTAAATAATGCAGTTCGTCTTTAAGTTTTTTTAAGCCTTGTTTTGTAAAATATTGCGCCATGTTTCAATTTTACATAAATTGCGTCCTTTTTCAAGCCTGAGCTGTCAGATAAATTAAATAATTCTATTGAACACAAAATATGCCCCTATGGCAAACAAAAGATAAGCTATAACACTGGCTACAACTGCTAGAATTATATGAGAGGAAATAAATTGCGCCAGCTGACTAAGAAAGGATTGCTTTTCTGAGAGTTTTGGAATTTTAAGACTAATTGATCCAGCTGACTGCAAATTTCCAGATTCAGCCTTTACTGCTATTAAAGTTATTTCTTGGGCCTGGTCTGATTTTGCCTTAAAAGTGATTTTCTTTTCAGAATACGGTTCTAAAGAACCGATATTCATGCCATAAACTATGTTTTCTGAAGAAGGCTCGCCGTCTATCTTAGAATCCCCTTGATAGCTCATGCCTTCAGGCAGTTGAACTGTGGTTGTAACTTCTCCTATGCCTTCGGCTGTGTTATTTGCCACCACCAGTAAAAATTCCAAATTATGGCTCTGCGTAAGGTCGGGATTTTCCTGCCACTCGCCTGTTTTTTGGTCTTTTGCAAAAAGCTTCAGGCTAAGCGCGCCAGATGAACAGTCTTTGGGGCAAGTTAAGGCATCTTCTTGGCAATTGCAAGTATCATCTCCGCAGGTAGATTTTGATTTGCAATATTCATCTGGGTTATATCCAGCGCATTCTCCATTATCGCAAAAAGAATCCTGGCAATCTTGATAAATTTCCTGTATCTGGCCTGTTGAGTCATACCAATAGACATCATCGTTATAGCACCCCTTTCTATAGTTTTTGATATAGGTAAGGGAGCTGCTGCACTTCTGAGTTTTTTGGCATACATACCCGCACTTTCCGTCTTTGCACGACCACGAAGGTTCTTGCGTTTCAGAACAATTTCCATATCCGCAGGATGTACTGCCCTGGCACGTTTTATCAGACGACCAGTCAAGACATTCATCTGAATCATACTGCCCGCAGATTTGTTTATAAGATGTATCAGAGCACTTTACTTGGCCTTGTTCGCAATCATTTTGGCATTGCTGTGTTTGTTGAGAGGCAGTCTGTTGTTCGGTTTCCTGCGGCGGCAGGAGTTCCGATTCTTCTCCGGCGCAACTATTGCTTGGGTTGCACAAATATGTGCAACTTCCATTTTCGCACCTCCATGAGGGCTTGTATTCTGGAGGGCATATTCCGTATCCGCAACTAGTATCGCCCGAACATATTGTGGCAGTTGACCATTCAAGACAAGTGTCAGAATCATATTGCCCGCAGGTCTGCCTATGAGATGCGTCAGAACACTTTGCCTGGCCTGATATGCATTCATTGGCGCATTCATCTGATGGTTCGGGTTCGGGTTCGGGCTCTGGTTCGGGCGTTTCATTTAAACACGTATTAACGCACGTTCCTGTTTCAATTATAGGATTTCCAGAGTTTAGCGGCTGGGTAACCCAATAGCCGTATGGAGCTATATTATTTTGGGGAGTATAAATTTGGCCGTTAGGAATTAAAATTCTTGTTGTGCCGTTTATCAAAAATAAAGCCGGATTTTGCTGGAGAACTTGATAAGTGTGTCCGCTGTCTTGGTTGGGTGTTAATCTATAAAGATTATAATGATTAGGAACTCTCATTCCTGTTAAAACATAATCTGCGCTATCGCTTACAAGGCTGCTAACAAGACTTTGCCTGTCCTGCCTGAAAAATGTTAACTGGTCAAATTCCTGCAAAAGCGCGTTCATTGCTGTAGATTCGGCAGTTCTGTCTGCTGTAGTGCGGGTGTCTTGGTCTTCGCCGTTGCCAGATGAATTGAACCAGCTTATGCCGTCAGAGCCCGTAAGCAAAACATGAAAAACATTTTCAGTCCAATATTTTGCGTAATTTAAATTAAATGTCTGGTTTTGCGGACTTTGCAAATCATAAGACCAATGGCTGAGCCACACGCGCAAAGGCACCGAAGGTCCGGAAAGAGTTGCTGCGCGAATAGAATTAATCCCCAGTTTAAAACTGCTGAAGGTTATGTTTTCATAAGTTGCTATATCTTGGTGCGTGCCCACCTTTACGCCAGAGCCATAAGGCCAAAGCAATCCCGGTCTAGGATAAGCGGAACTATGCATAAAATTTGCATTATCTGTCATCTGCGCATTTGGATAATATGATTTCAAAACATTGTAATACGCCTGGTTCAAATATTCAGCTTCCATATCCCAAGCAACAGAATTCCACATCAATTGTATATTTGTGGTAGCGGGCCTCGTCCATTCATATGTCCAAGGAGTGATGTAGTTATAAAGGGTTTGGCCTTGAGGAATTACAAATCCGTACTGAGCCAGTTTTGAGGCCATCGCAGGAAAGCGCGGATCATTTTGAATGCCGTTCCACCAAGCTTCAACGCGCTCGTTATAGGCTGGATAATAAAGAGACTCGTTGCATGGGGTGTCAGAATTATCGCCAGAAGGAATAAGGCTGGAAGGCCAGGGTTTTGCAAATCCCACATCAAATCCTATTTCATAATCAGACTGAAGATAATTAATTTCTTTTCCGCCGAGACCGATATAATCATTTAAAAATGTTTGAAGCCGGCTCTGGTTTTCTGAAACCCAATTATTCCACCAGGGGCTTCTGTAATTAATCGCGTATCCATCAACTTTGATATACGGACTTGTGCACCCGGGAGGCACTGGAACATCTTGCGCTCTCTCGCATGTTGAAAGGTCATTAGGGTTTGCGCAAGACCCCGGAATAATTATATTATCTTTATCGCCCACTGTATCTATATAATCTCCCCATCTCGGATAAAAATAGTTAAGCACTGCCCTAAATCCTTTTGGCTGGCCGTCTGTAATGGTTTTTATTCTTGCAACCTCTGCAGTATTGCCTATGTCTGCTATTTCAATGTAAGCTACCGGAACAATGTGCCAAAATTGCTTGTTATAAGCGCTTCCGGTTTGAGAATATATCCTGCCTACAGAACAGCTTGTGGTCCCGCACCAGCTGTATGCTATGCTTACATTTTCCCACTGGCAGGTGGAGTTGCATCCGTCTTCAGCTGAAAAATTTCCGTCATCGCACTCTTCTCCCAAATCCTCTTCAACAATGCTGTTGCCACATCCTCCTGCCCCAGAGCTTAAAACAGGGAGCTTTAAAAAAGCCGGGCCTATTTTGAAATCAAATGATTCCCATTTTATTTTTTTAATAGCATCAAAATTTAAAATACAAAAAACAGCAGAACAAATTAAAATAATTGCCGCAAAAATAATTAAAACTTTCCGCGTTCTAAAACCCATTCGTTAATTATAGTTGAAATAAAAGAACCAGTCAAAAACAAAAAATCCCCCTCGCCAAAGGCGCGGGGAATTTTTTGTTTTAGTTTCTTAAAGTTGTTTTCCCGCCGAGGCGGGACCCCGCTATGGCGGGGCGAATTAAAGGAGAATTTCTAGCGACTCTCCTCAAAACGCTTCAGAGTTAAAATCAAAACGATTCGACGAGCTCATCGAACTGAGCAAATCGAACCATTCTGATATTTTTCTGAGTCGACTACATAAATTCTGAAATTCGCCGATTGGCGAACCAAAATTTTTAAAAAAATGATCCACGACCAGCTTCCGCTAGCCGTGCCTTGTTCATGATTTTCTCTATATCGCTATAAAGCATGGACTATATCTTCATCCTATCGCAAAATATCTTTGATTTTACCGGATGGTAAGAATTTACAATTTCTGCAAACTTTTTATGATGCTTGGAAGATATAAATATCCGCCAATAATCAGGGTCAACTTTTTTGCTTGGGTTATGAATTTTCCCGCTTTCTATCCCTATATCCGAAAGCATAGTTTTAATTTTGTTCATCTTGTCCAAGTCCTTCTGTACTAATTGGATATAAAACCTATCTTTTGTGTGCGGAATTCCTCCCTCAGCATCAAAGAATCCTCTGATATAAAAAGCTTTTTCAGAATTATCTCTTAACCTTGAAGGATCAAATCTAAAATCCAAATCTTTACAAAGAGTTTCCAAGACATAAATATTTCTGTCTTTTCCTTCCTTGTAAATCCAAGAGTTGCAGTCTATTTGCTTTAACAAACCTTGTAAATTCTCAAGCCATTGCTTATTTTTCTGAGCGAATCTAATTCTTTTGCCTTTATTCAAGGTCGCATCATGGATTGCTCCATTCAAATAAGCGATGATTTGATATTTTGTAGTAGGAGTTCGGCGTGTAGTCTCTGAGGGGTCACTCGCCAAAAATTGAATATTTGGGCGAGGACTTCCCTGCTGATTTTCTGCACCGATTGCATTTTCACTCATGATATAATTATATCATGAGTAGCATCGGATACACAGATGTTCCAGCATACAGCCAAATTTGTCAGCCACATTGCTGTGGCAGGTCGCAACAAGTGCAGTTTGCACCTACGACTTAGCCCCTCTTACTGAATCTAGCTTAGGGCCCTTGCGGGCACTTCGGCTATCCCCAGCTCGCTTGGCTTGACGGGCGGTATTGAGATCAAATAGTAATTTGTCTCGCACCACCGGACGAACGGTTTTCCCGTATCCTGGCGGTTTCCATCAGAGAATTGTGCTTTTTGCCCATTGATCGCATTTTATCTCGCAGTTTGACAATTTTGACGTAGCCAGAATCAGTCAAATGCTCTTTTCTGCGATACATTAACACAATTTTTTTAAATAATTTGTAGACCTTGCATTTTTTTGTCTGCAGATTGTATTCATCAAGAAAGGGAAATAAATAATTATTCATATCGTCCGCGCCCGTAATTTTGTATTTTACGTGCGGATACCAACCGTAACGGTCGTATGAACAATCATATAATTTTCCGCAACCGATTGTAATTAATACTCTTTCAAGTATTTCTTGATCATCGGCTCGGAGTTCGATTTCAAATTCGGCGCGAACTTGAACACCTCTGCGGTATTCATCGTTTTTGCCGATACTTACTGAAAACGAACCTTCTCCATCAATAAAACCTGCCACATAATGCGGGTTTAATTTTTCTCTATGGATTTGTTCCTTCCCGATAGGCGCTTTTAATTTACGATTATAACGTTTATCGGTACTACGAACTCTGCTGACTTCTTGCTGTTGCATAAAACTAAAATTGCTTTTAATTTTTTCCTGAGGTTAGTTATACAACTTAATTATATAACATTGCCAAAGAAACAACAACAAGATCTCCCCGGGTCATCTTAAAAAACTTTTTTCTACATCTCGGCCTTCCGATTATTGTAATTCTATAATTCTCAGATGACTTCCCTGTGTACTCGATAGGTCATCAGAATCACAACCTTTTAATGAAGGACTCAAGCTATAAAATGCCTCCCCACCCTTCAATTTAAATTTCACAATTTAAACCTGCGGATCGGCTTTGCGCAATCTGAGATATGCGTAGTAAGATTTTCACTTACTTTTTTCTAAAACTGCCGGGCATCCCGAGTACAAGACTCAGGAACGTATTCATCGCCACGTAGCTGATTGGCGATTACTAGCGATTCCGGCTTCATGAGGGCGAGTTGCAGCCCTCAATCCGAACTGAGACCGGCTTTGATGGGATTAACCTCCGCCTCTCGGCATCGTACCCATTGTACCGGCCATTGTACCACGTGTGCAGCCCAGGTCATCAAAGGGCCATGCGGACTTGGCGTCATCCTCGCCTTCCTCCCAATTATCTCGGGCAGTCCCCTATGACATTTAAAACATAGGGCAAGGGTTGCGTTCGTTACCCGAATTAACGGTACGTCTCAAGACACGAACTGACGACAGCCATGCAGCACCTGTGCTAGTGTCTTGTGGAGGGCTCTAATTTCTTAGAGCTTTCACTAGCATGTCAAGACCTGGATAAGGTTCTTCGTTTGTTGTCGAATTAAGCCACATGGTCCACCGCTTGTGTGAGTCCCCGTCTATTCCTTTGAGTTTTAGTGTTGCCACCGTACTTCCCAGGCGGAATACTTAACGCGTTAGCTTCGCCACTGGCAGGGTCGACACTACCAATAGCCAGTATTCATCGTTTACAGCGTGGAATACAAGGGTATCTAATCCTTTTTTCTCCCCACGCTTTCGTCCCTCAGTGTCAGGGTCGTCCCAGCTAACTGCCTTCGCTTTTGGTGTTCCCGACGATATCAACGGATTCCACCCCTACTTCGTCGGTTCCGTTAGCCTCTAACGCCCTCTAGTATAGCAGTATTGAAAGCATTTCAAAGGTTAAGCCGATGAACTTTAACTTTCAACTTACTATGCCACCTACGGACCCTTTACGCCCAATAAATCCGGGTAACGCTTGAGGATTCTGTCTTACCGCTGCTGCTGGCACAGAATTAGCATCCCCTTATTCATGTGGTACTGTCTCCCCGCCAAAGGCGGGGTTCCTCCCACATAAAAGAACTTTACACCCCGAAGGGCTTCTTCATTCACGTAACGTCGCTCCGTCAGGCTTTCGCCCATTGCGGAAGATTCTCGACTGCAGCCTCCCGTAGGAGTATGGGCCGTTCTCAGTCCCATTCTTGGGGGTCGCGCTCTCACGCCCCCTACCCGTCATAGACTTGGTAGGCCGTTACCCTGCCAACTATCTGATAGGCCGCAGGCCAATCTTCAACCGGTAATCCTTGCGGACACCCTTTACCCTTGCGGGACTATCATGAATTACCCAACCTTTCGGCTGGCTATACATGTGTTGAAGGTTTGTACCTACGTGTTACTAAGCCGTTCGCCGCTATCCCTTGCGGGATCGCTCGACTTGCATGCCGGTATCCACGTTACCAGCGTTCACCCTGAGCTAGGATCAAACTCTCAAATATACAGTTTGATTTACTACTCTTGCTTTGAATAAATCCAAAGCAATTAGAATAAACTACTAATGTGTTCCCGACAAAAACACAAAGTGTATTTTGACGGGATAATTCGAAACAACTTTAAAAAACTAATTTTATGGTTGTTTATTTATTAAATTTAGAATGGTTTTTCTAAATTTAATTTCATATTCAATTATCAATGTTCTTTTTCAGCGGATCAAATTACCGATACGCCGAGTGAAAAAAACACCCGCGTCCACGATGCAAATGTATTGTATCGGGACGCGGACGTTTTTCAGCTACGAAAACGTTAAATTGTTTTATTTAGTTTTTGCGGTAGTAGAACTTAATACTATTTTCAGCTACATTGTCCATATTATTCCATCTAAACCCCAATGTCAAGCCGTTTATCCAATTTTGCCCAAATTCACCCAATTTTGGTTCTCCTGGCATAAATATAAAATTAATCATATAACTTGCTGTGTTTTGCAATCATTAAGAATAAAACTGTGTTCTTATCTACCTGTTCGTATATTGCCCTAATATCGCCAGTTATATTAACACTTCGCAGATTCTTCATTTCTCCACGTAATTGGTGATTATTCAAAATCGGATTGAAAGGATTTATTTCAAATAATCCTAACCTTTCCTCGAAATTCTTTTTAATTTTAACAGAAAGTTTTTTATATTGTTTCTTGAAGTTTTTACTAGAAACAATATCCATATTATTTTTCATTAAGAAGTTTCATGGCTTCTTTGGCTGACTTCGCAACGATGAAATTTTCCATTTTTCCATCGTGCCACTCTTTACTTACCTTGAGAAGTTCTTTTTCAACCTCCGGTTTTAGTCTTGGCTCCAAACTAACCGAAAACTTGCGAGTCCTTATAAACTCGCGCAAATGAGCATTTACAATAGTGGAGAGCGGAACCCCCATCTGTGCGGCAATCTTTTTTGCCTTTGCCTTTTCCGCCTTATCAACCTTAACGTTTAAGATAGTTTTCATAATGTATCTGTTGTATATATAATAGTTATATTTTTATCTTATTCTATCTAAACCCCAATGTCAATACCTCAACGTTTGTTCCAGTAGTTGATTATTTTTTGCCTTCGGCGGTCAATGGAATCTGTTGAGGCGATGCCGGGGCCTGCAATGCACCCGCCGTTGCAATTTAAGATGTCTAACAGTTTTAGCTCGGTCTTATTTGCAAACTCCTTCAAGGTTTTTTCTACCAATTCTGGCCCTGAAACAACGTCATATTCTGGATCAGTAAATTTTTCTATAATGCCAGCTGACTGCGACAGCCCGCCAGACACAGGGTAAAGCCTTGTGGGTACTGCTTTAATATCAAAAACAGCTAACATATCCCGTTTTTCTGGCCGAATTTTTTCTATATCAAAAACTATTTTTAATTCTTTGTATGTTAAAACTAAAATATCAAGTTCCGGCCTGTCTTCTGAAGCTTCCAGCTTTTTCATTATGCAAGGGCCAATAAAAACTTTTTTACAGCCTGGATATTTTTTATTGCAAATTTTGGCTGTAGCTGACATGGGAGAATCAATGGGGCTCAAATATTGAAAAAGCTCAGGATATTTGTTTCTTATTATGCGCACAACTGTTGGGCATGGGTTTGTAATATAGCGCCTGTCGGGGTGAAGCTTTGTTAAAGCTAAAAGCTGTTTGTTTGTTTCTTCGGCTCCCCTTGCCACTTCCGCAACATATTTAAATCCCATGCGCTTTAACATTCCCACAATTTGCGGATATTCAAAAACCACGGGAAAAGACGGGGCAAGCATTGCCACTATCTTTTCATTTTTATGAATTAGGCTAAAAAGTTTTTTTATATCCGGGCTGAAACTCTCCATGTTTTATTTTTATAGAAATAAAAAATAATAAGCGAAATCAATCCTCCTGCCAAAGCTGTGGCAAGTTGGTTTAACCCCATTGCCTGCAAAAAAACAGCTGGCACAATAGAAAGCTTAAAATAAATATTTGCAATCAAAAATAAAAATAAAAACTTTGCTAATGCGGGCAAGCCAATTAGAGACCCGACCTCTAAAAGCTTGCTAAATACGTTTTTCAAATTAGAAGAGGTCGGGTCTCTTTTAAGCTTAAATTCGTAAATTTTTTTAAAAACCAGAATTAAAATTAAATTTCCCAGCCATATAAACGGCAAAAAATAAACTAAAAAATAAGTAAACGGACCAAAAACCAAACCTCTTGCCAAAACACCCAAACTAGGCAAAACAGCCAATGGAATATAATATTTTTTAGGAAGATACACCGCGCCCAAAAACAAACAAGCATTAACAATTGTTCCAACAAGCCACTGCGGATGCCCAAAAGCAAACGGCGCAAAAAATGATAAAATTGATACCGATGCGAAAACCAAATTAGCTTTCATCTCCGAAATTTGCAACGGCAAGCTTAATGTTATTTCTTTTTCTTGTTTCACCCCGTTAGAAGTCTGTTTTATATGATAAAAGTATCAATTTAAACAGAACTTTGTTGGTTTGATATACCCCGTTCGTGCATATTTATAACTTCTAACGGGGTTCATATAATTCATTATATCAAAAATTTTATTTTTCTTCTTCTTTTTGTTTTTCTCTTTCAGCAACAAACTCCTTTACATCCTCATAACTCATCTGCTTCGGCCACCAAAGGTTTCCATCAACATCATAAATAGGAACCCAATAATTCTCTTCTATATTTTCTTGCACAGTTCGAGAAAGTTCTTCGCCTCGCTGCAATTTCATTGTTTGTTCTTCTCCTGTTTCTTCCTCTATTTTCTTTTCCTGTTGACTGACATTAAATACTATCCCATCAAACGAACGAGGTGCCACCCTAAAAGTTGCAACATATCCTTCTGCTGGAGGAGGGTTCGGCAAACCAACTGTCGGCCCGAATGTACGCGCTTTAATTTGTTCGTCTGTATGATACTCCCCGCCATCATATTTTTTTAAAAATTTTGTTGTGAAAATAATACCAAGAGTATTCGGACAATCCATCCACGGAGCATTCTTAATTTTATCAATATCTCCACCAACGACATTAAAAAATATTTCCAAGCGTTTTCTTTTTTTAGCTCTTTCCGCCCATTGTTCCTTGGTCAATTTTTCTCCGTGTAAATAAGATTTCCACAGCTCATGTCCCAAAAGTCCCTCTTTCAAAATTCTTGGTAAAACTTCATCCATCGAAATTTTTATATTACCAGATTTGTCATAAATATTTTTGAGACCATGGATTGCTGTCCCCTTTTCATTTATATCCTTAACTTTCGCCATTACTTTTTCAATCACTTCGTGCGAGAGTTCTTGGTCAATTTGAGATTCCATTTTTATTTCGGAATGTTGTTCGGCGGTTCCCTCCTGCTGATTTTCGTCTCTGTTTTCAAAATTTTCTGGCATATAAGGTTATTTATGAAATAAATTACACTTACGCCGCAAAGATATTGCGGCGATGCATTTATTGTTTATTTTTTCCTGCCTGCGCCAGCAGGCCAGTCTTCTATTGTTATTTTACCGCCTTTTAAATTCAAAACAACTTTTTGGCGCTCTTTCAACTTTAATTCTTTGACCATTTCAACCGGAATTGTCACACATAAACTTGTTTTTCCCACCCTTGTCAGTTTTCTTATGTTTTTTTCGCTTTCTTTTTTATCTGACATATTTTACAAATTAGGAATACGTATTTGAATACGTATTCAAATACTTACCTAAACTACATTAAACCGACTATTTTTGTATTCCCAATTTTTGATTAAATGAGAATATTTATTTTCTAATTTTAAATAATCTTCTTTCAAAAGCAACTGCAATTTTATATTTGGATATAATTTTCTAAATTTTTCGTCCCTTATTTTTGAGTATTTCCAAAGAAAATTTTTGACTTCAATATATTTATTAAATTTTGGAAGATAAAAATCCGGCGTATAGCTTTGAGAGCCCAAATCAAATGTTTTCGGCTCGTATTTCCATTCAACGCCCAAATAATTTTGCAAACGAGCATAATTCGCTTCCCACCGGCTATAAAAATAAATCGAATTGCTTATGTCTTTTCTAATCCCCGCCTTGCCTCTTGAAGCCTTGGGCGAGGTAGGTTTGCCACCCGTTACTGCCATATGACATTTATTACTACAATATTTTCTGTTTGCCCATTCAATTGCTACAAATTTTTTTCGACATTTTGGATTAGCGCATATAATCTCAACCCGTGGAACTTTCAATATTCCTTTATACGGACTCTTTCTACCCATTGAAGCTTTCCCTATCTTTATTTTTGTTTCATCAGATTGAATCCTTCCTAAATTAGAATCTTTTGCGGCACAGCTGTGGTTACAATAAATTTTTGGATCACTCGGAGTAGCTTCAAAAAATTTTCTGCAGCATTTACATATTCTTTTTTCTCTTTTTCTTACAGAATCAAAAAGACCCTTTTTCCAATTTTCTTTCATTATCGCACTCTGCCTTTCCCTGTATTCTATATTTTTGTAAAAATTTCTAGGCATTAATATATTATACCACAAAATAAAATCCCGAAAAATATCTCAGGATTTTATTCTACTTTACAAAATATTGAGCCGATGGTCGGATTTGCACCGACAACCTATACTTTACAAAAGTATTGCTCTGCTGTTGAGCTACATCGGCAGAGTAATTATTTCTTATCTTTTAGCTCTTTGTCAATTTTTTGGGCGTTTTTTCTTATGCCGTGCATCACAGAATCAATCTTAGATTCAACCTTAAGCGTTAAAACCCTGACCCACGAAAGAATCTTGTGCAAAAAAATCTGCCTTTTGAATACAAGCAAAAAACTATTTATCTTCTCTTGTATTTTAGGCGCAAAACCAGAACCTGGCAAAACAGTTTTTCCGTTTTGCGGCAATTCAACCAAAGCTGGCGCCTTTCTTGAAGAAATAAATACTATCCCTAAAACAGAAATAACAAATATAATTGTAACAATAAGCTCAGCCACTTTATTTATAGTTTAAATTTCGTAACGAATGAATTTTTTGACCTCTATATTTTCGCCTATTTTAGCGACAGCTTCTTCAATGATGTTTTTTATTGTTTTTGAATCGTCTTTTATCCAGGGCTGTGATAACAAAGAAATTTCCTGCTTATACTTGCTTAATTTGCCTTCTAATATCTGTTTTACAATGTTTTCCGGTTTTCCTGAATCCTTTATCTGCTCTTTGTGAATTTTTGTTTCTCCGTCTAAAAATTCCTCTGGAATGTCTTCCTCTTTTGCAAACAAAGGCTTCATTGCCGCAATTTGCAAACAAATTTCGTGGGATAGCTCTTTAAATTCCGGAGACTTTGCCACAAAGTCAGACTCGCACCTTATATCAAGCAATACGCCTGTTTTTAAATTGGGGTGCAAATAGCTGTCAATAATGCCCTGCTTTGTTTCACGGCCTAATTTTTTGCCAACCAAACTTTTTCCCCACATGCGTAAAAGTTCTTTTGCTTTTTCTACGTTGCCATTAGCTTGGTCTAGGGCTTTTTTCACTTCAGACACAGAAACTCCTGTTTCTGCGCGAAGCTCTTTTATTTGTTCTATGTCTGCCATTTTACTCTGGTTTTGAATTTTTAATTGTTTCTGCTACTTTGTCTATTATATACTTTACAGAAGAAATTGCATCATCGTTGGCGGGTATAACATAATCTGCTGTTGCAGGATTAATGTTTGTATCAACTAAAGCTATAATTTTAATGCCTTTTATTTTTGCCTCTTTGGCCGGTGTTTCATCTTTGTCTAAGCCGAATATGAATACGGCTTCCGGCAGTTTCTGCATATTTTTTATGCCCTCAAATTTTATTTTCAAAGTTGCCAGTTCTTTATCAAAATTCAATCTCTCTTTTTTTGTATATTTTTCAAGCTCGCCAGCTGCCCTCTTTCTTTCTAATTCTTTATAATATGCCACTCTTTTTGATATGGTTTCAAAATTGGTAAAAGTGCCTCCGAGCCACCTCTCTGTAACATAAGGCATGCCGCATTCTTCGGCTGCATTTTTCACCAAATCTCTCAGCTGAATTTTTGTGCCAACAATCAAAATTGTTTTGCCCTCTGAAGCAAGTTTTGAAATAAAATCTAAGGCCTTTTCAAGCTCTTTTGCTGTTTTTTCCAAATCAAAAGTGTGGACATTATTTTTAATGCCAGAAACATATTGCTTCATTGACGGGTGAAGCTTTGAGACTCTGTGGCCAAAATTAACTCCTGCCTTCTCCATTTCCTCAACGTTCAACTTTGCTGGTTTTATTGCCATTTTAAATAGAAGTTTGCATATAATTATCAGGGGCGAATTTTCGAACCAGATAATTATACAAACCCCGCTCAGCGGGGCTTTACTTCCGCTTATTTCCTTTTCTTTTTTACGCTAACTCTTTTTTTAGACATCCTTTCTTTGAATTTTTGGACTCTTCCCATTGTATCTATAACCTTTTCTGTTTTTGTATAAAAAGGATGGCACTGCGCGCAAACCTCAGTTTCTATAAATTCCCTTGTAGAACCGACAGCAAACGTGTTCCCGCAGGCGCACTTTACCGACGCTTTTGAATAATATTTTGGATGTATATCTTTCTTCATAAAACATGGAACATAAAACATGAAACAAAAAACGACATCGCCGTTTATTATATATTCCATGCTATGTGTTATATGTTTTATATAATAGCAAACTTTTTAATAAAAAGCAATATCTTCAATGTAAATGTTGAATTTAACTCCAAAAATTGTTATATTATTTAAATGGAACAAGATTTCTCGCAATTTACTCCGGAGGATTGGAAAAATTACAGGCCAGAACCAGAAAGCTCTTCGTCGCCTGCGGGCTCCTCAGGGCGATTATCACAGCAAGCTGTGATAATCGAAATACGGGCTGGCACGGGCGGAGACGAGGCCGGGCTTTTTGCTGCAGACTTATACAGGATGTATTCAAAATATGCCCAAAGCCGCGGCTGGAAGCAACGCGTTTTAGATTCAAGCGCCTCAACAATTGGCGGGTATAAAGAAATAGTTTTTGAGATATCGGGAGCTGGAGCCTATGATAATTTGCAAAACGAAGGCGGAGTGCACAGGGTGCAACGGGTCCCGGAAACAGAAAAGCAAGGCAGAGTTCACACTTCAACTGCCACTGTTGCTGTTTTATTAAAACCTAAAAAAACAGAAATAAACATAAGCCCTGCTGACCTTGAAATTTCAACCTATAAGGCTTCGGGCCCCGGAGGCCAATATGTAAACAAAACAGAGTCTGCTGTAAGAATTGCGCACAAGCCTTCAGGTCTTGTTGTCACTTGCCAGTCAGAAAGAAACCAGCTTCAAAACAAAGAAACAGCCATGGCTCTTTTGTCAGCGCGGCTTTTACAAAAACAGGAAGAGTCTGATTTATCAAAATTAACCGAAGAAAGAAGAGAGCAAATCGGCTGGGCAAAACGTTCTGAAAAAATAAGAACCTATAATTATCCTCAAAACAGAATAACAGACCACAGAATAAATAAATCCTGGCATAATTTAGAATCAATTCTAAACGGAAATTTAGAGCCTATAATAAAAACGTTTAGAAAATAAGGCCTTGGCAATAAGAAGACATTGTGCCTTCATCCATAAAGGTCTGTATGCAACCAGCTCTTGTGTATACGCTGTTAGCATAAGAAGAAGACCCTCCGTAGTACCTTGAAGCAGCATTTTTTTCTGCTGTTTTTGTTTTAGCTCCAGCTCCCAAATCAGCTAAATACAAACCTGAAGCTGTAAAAGAATCTGTTATGCCCCACGGGTCAGGAGTCCTGCCCAATAAGGTTTTTAATCTGTCTTCAAACAATTTCCATGTAGAAGGTATAAATTGCGCAGGGCCCATGGCTCCTCCCCATCCGTATGGCTGGCCCCTCACATAGGCTGGAATCCAGCAAGAAACAGGAGTATCGTAAGCGCTTCTGCCCAATTTTTGTGTAATTTCTAAAAATGGCGCAACATCTCTTGTGGGCTTCATAATTCTGATTACAACAGCTCCTGTTGAAATCTTTTTTCCCTCTCCTGTTACAGCGTTTGTCAAAACGCACTGGCCCACGTTTCTGCCAATAGCAGATTCCTGGCTTATTATGGCCAAAAGAAACGCCGGCCTTATGCCAACCATATTTCCAACGTTTTTGGCCATCTCAATTGCTTCTCCAAAATTTGGAGCCTCTGTATCAGCGGTTCCAGCCAAAGAAAATAACATTGCTCGGATTTTAGCTTTTTTAGCCTCAATTTCATTTTTGTCTGCCAGCTGTTTTTGATATTCAGCTTCTGTTAAATTCAAATATTCCTGCTGTTGCCGCTGATTTTGCTGGTTTTCTTTTTTCTGCAATGTCTGGAAGGCTATGGTTTTTTGAAGCTGATCCACTTCCCCGTCCATCTTTTCTTTTTGCCCTTCCAAATAAGATTGAAGGTCTTTTGTGCTGTCTAAAAGCTCGCTCACTTTTTTGTTTAACCCTTCCAAATAAGCTATATTGCTAAAAAAATTAAAAAGATTTCCCTCTAATAAAATTATAAACGATGGCTTCTGGTCTTGCTCGTAAATCTTCCTTAAAATATTTTTTATCTGGTTTTGTGATTCTTCAATATCATAAAAGGTTTTATTTATAGATTCCTGAGTGTCTGTAATTTGCAAACCCAGACTGTTAACCTTGACATTGCTCTGGCTAATCTGATAATCCAAATTTTGAATTTTCTTTTTAAGGGCTGCTATCTGGTTTTGAAGGGTGTTTTTTTGCTGGGTTGTTTTTGTAATATCCTGGCTTATAAGCTCTGACTGCTCGTCATAATAGTCTGAACATTGCTGCAGTAAATTTTTGCAGTCAGCTGAAGACATATTCGGGCAGCCTGTATTTGACTCTGAAATTTGAGCGCATTGGTCAGCCAGATCAGCGGCTACAAAAAAAACAGGAAACATTATCCCTAAAAGCAAAATAGACAAAAATAATGACTTTGCGTTACGTAAAAACATTACAAAAATTATTCTAATTTCTAATTAAATATTAATTTCTATTTATCTTTATTATCTCTTTTTTTAATAAAAAAACAACCCTGTTTTCCACAGGGATGTTCAAAGACGCAATCTTCTATTTTTTCTGTTCTTTTGGCTCCTCTATAACTTCTTCTGCTTTCTTTTCTTTTTCCACTTTTTCAACTTCGTCAACTTTTTCTTCAACTGGTACAGCTAATTCTTCTTCCACTTTTTCTGGGGGGGCTGCAGAAACCACGATTTCGTCTGGTTTTGCTGTTGCTTTAACATCTGGAGGCAGAAGCAAATCTTTCACTAATATATGGTCCTCAAAAGTTTCCAAGCTTTCAATAGAAACTTTAATTTCGTGGGGAAGATTTTGCGGCAAAGCTTTGACTCCTAATTCTGAAAAATGCCTTACCAGTGTGCCCCCTAATTCTTTTACGGCAAGCGACACGCCCTCGAAAACCAAAGGAACTTTTGCTTCCACCTCTTCTTTCAAAGAAGCTTGAAAAAAATCTATGTGAATTATTTTATCTGAAACAGAATTTTTTTGCACTTCATGAATAAGCACCGGCCTGCCTTCTTTTTCCCCTTCCACTTGAAGCTCAATCAAAGAACTTTCGCCAGCTTCCTTAAAAACTTTTTGGAATTCTTTTAAATCAATTTCAACCATGACGTTTTTAACGCCAGGGCCGTAAACAATAGCCGGAATTTTTCCTTCATTTATTCCGCTGCCTATTTCCTTTCTAATTTTAGCTGATAAACTGATCATTTTAAATTAATTTTAATAAGTTTAACGTAGCGATATAATTTAATCATGTTTTAATTATTTTTCTATATGTATGCACTGGACGGGGCAAGCCTGAGCGGCAGATTCAGCGCACTCTACTTTTTCAACTTCTAATTCCTCCACTTCCTGTTTTGCAGCATCCTTAATGTGCGATTTGCCATCTTCTTGCGCCTCAAAATATTTTGGGCACACAGCCTGGCATGATCCGCACCCTATGCACTTTTCTATTTCTAATTTAATCTTCATAAATGAAAATGCGATACTAATATACTAATTCATGCTAATTATACTAATGCGTAAATATTCGCATTATTAGTATGCATTCGCATATTGGCATCGCATTTAGAGTATATTATATTTCTTTAAAAAAGTAAAGCCCTATGCCTTGTTTGCTGAACCAAATATTCCAATCTTCCTTTCAACTACTTTTGTCACTGCTTCTTGCGCTAAAGGCAAAAATTTGTAAGGGATTGCCTCTTCTGGGTTTTCTGCCAGCGCCCTTCTTAAATTTTCAGAAAATGCTGATCTTAATTCTGTATTGATATTTATTTTAACTATTCCCAGTTTAATCGCTTCTTTAATGTCGTCGTCTTGCGTGCCGGAACCGCCATGCAAAACTAAAAATTCCGCAGAATTTTTACCCTGAGCCCGTCGAAGGGCCTCTTGGATTTTTGCTAATAAATCTAATCTTAAATTTGGGTCAATGCCGGAAACCTCAATGCCATGGAAATTTCCAATGCTCACAGCCAGTAAATTCACTCCTGTTTTTTTTATATATTCTTTTGCATGGCCTGGCTTTGTTAAATCATCTTCTTTTATCTCAAATTTTTCTGAATAAATTTTTGAAGAATCAGTTCCTATCCGGCCGACCTCTCCCTCAACCAAAACATCTTTCCATCCAACATATTTTTTAACTTTTTTTGTAATTTCTATATTTTTTGGCAAGGGCAGTTTTGAACCGTCAAAATGCACCATGTCGTACCCTGCATCAATCGCCATTTTTGAATACTCAAAAGATTTTCCATGATCTAAATTCAAAAAAATTGGCAAACCAGTTTTTTTTCTTAAAACATCCCTCAAAGCCACTGCCTCCTCCAACCCAAAAAATTTGCTCTCGCCTTCCGAGGTTCCCAAAATCACCGGCGACTTTAATTCTGCGCATTTTTCAACAATGGCTTTCATCTGCGAAAAATCAGAAAAATTAAACTGGGGCATTGCCCACCCTTCTTTCTGCGCTTTTTTAAAATAATATTTAAGGTTTTTCACCCCGTTAGAAGTCTTTTTTAGACCTCTCAATTATTTTTATATCTCCCCGTTAACGACTTCTAACGGGGTTCATGCTATTTTTCTATGCAAAAATTATTTTCTCCGCACTCTTCTTTTAAAACCTCAACCGGCTCAAATTTTGAATTTTTGTCTAAAAGCCCGTTTTTTGCCCCGATTTCAGACAAACAGGCTTCAGAGTTCGCTATGCCGAGCTGTATGGCTTTTTCAATATCGCCGCCACTTCTTATATAATCTGAAAGAAACCCAGAGGCAAAAGAATCTCCTGCTCCGGTTGCGTCGATAACTGGCAAATCTTTGTGGCCGACTACAGAATAAAAATATTTTCCGTCAGAAACAATAGCTCCCTCTTTTCCTTTGGTCATTGCAACTATACCCGGACACATTTCATCAATTTTTTTAAATATTTCGGGTTCTTCGCGAAAAGAAACTTTTGTTAAGAATGATGCTTCCTCCTGGTTTAAAACCAAAACATCTATTTTTTTTAAAATTCTCTGCAAGTCTTTTGAAGGCAAAGAAAGCTGAGTATTTCCGGGATTTACGGCTATTTTTATTTTATTTTCAAAAGCAAAATTTACTATGTCTTCAAATGGTGTCGCCTGCCTGCCGGCAGGCAGGCATAATAAACCTGAAAGCGGGGCTAAATAAATCCATTTTGTTTTAATTTTATTCCACGGAATTTTATTTTTATCCAGCAAATCAGACGCTCCGCGGTATGCTAAAATTGTCCTGTCTTCTCCTTCGCTTGAAATTATAACAGAGTAATTTGTCGCCTTTTCCTTTGTTTTTAAAACCAAACTTGTATCCACTTTAAATCCCTTTAATTCACTTATGATTTCGTTTCCTGCTGGATCATCCCCGACAACTCCGCAAAAAGCTGTTTTAAACCCCTGTTTGGCAAAAGTGGCAACCACGTTAGTTCCGCCTCCGCCAGTGGTAAATTTTATATCTTCAACATCAATTTTAGAGCCTAAAGCCAGGCAAATTCCTTCACCCGTAACAGAATCTTTATCGCCTGCCTGCGCAGGCAGGTCTTTGGTTGCCTTAAACGCCTTGGATTTTAAATTAATATCCTGCGCCGCTGACCCAAATGTTATAATATCGTACATGATTTTATGAGCAAAGCGAATAAAATCATCCTGAGCCTTCGCAGGGCGAAGGATATACCTTGCTCGTTTAATTTTAAATTTAAAATTTTAAATTTTAAATAACCTGCCCCCAGAAAAAATGAATAAAATGGCGAATATCGCTAAAGCTAATATCGCCGCTATTATAATTCCCACTCTTCCGTCCTTTAAAAAAGCTTTTACAAAGAGATAAAGAAAAAATAAAAAACTAAGTAAAGATAAGATAAGAGAGAGAATGGCGAACGGCCAACTAAAAATAGTGCGAGAAGTATATGATGCCTCTATTCCATAGTACAAAGCTCCAAAAATAAAAATAACAGACAAAACTAGAGAAAAAATTGTCCAAAAAATTAACGATTTTTTATTATCTAAAAAAGACATAATTTTATAAATTTAATAATATTTATTAATTATTTTATCTTTTGTTTTTAAACGGTGCTCTTGATGGTGTAAAAAGCAGGGCTTCTTTTTCCAAATTTTTGTCGTCTTCAAATTTTTCTATGACCGCATCCAGCAAGTCGGGCAAAATTCTATTCGCCGGACTGAATTTTTTAATGGTTCCAAGGGGAGACGAACTTTCCATTGCTTCTTTTTCTTCCTTTTTAATTCTTTTTAATCTTCTCTTTCTATTTTCAACTAATCTTTTGACAATAATTTTATAACCACTGTCATCCTGCAACAAACATTTCTGGACGTTAGTTATCTTTCCATTACCAACACCGAGTAATTTTATAATTTCATTATAAGTATATTTTCCAGACAAAAGTACTGCAATTTCAATTCTCCTCATTAAAGTTGCAATTTCATCGGCCGTCAGCAAACTTTTAATAAACAGGCGAACCTCATTTCTATCCTTTAATGAATCTATCATATCATAAAACTCGCCTATCATCTGGATTCTGTTCTGTTTTGGTAAATTATTTAAATGAAACGTCGTCATCTTACTTACACCCGTGCACTAGTGCACGGGTGTGTTTATATTTGACTATTTATATTAAACTATTTTTTATCGTTAAGCTTTTTTTCGGTTTGGGCGATGGCAATTTTTGTTTTTATTACAGAATCAGGATTCAGCGAAATTGATTCAATTCCTAGTTCCACCAAAAATTGCGCGAAATCCGGAAAATCAGAAGGCCCTTGCCCGCATATCCCAATATACTTTTCATTATTTTGGCATACTTTTATTGCTTCTTCAATAAGCTCTTTTACAGCTTCGTTTTTTTCGTTGCCTATTGCAGACAAATTTGAATTGTCTCTGTCTAAGCCCAAGGTCAATTGCGTAAGGTCGTTGGAACCAATTGAAAACCCGTCAAAAATTTCCAAAAACTTTTCGGCCAAAATTACATTAGATGGAACTTCGCACATAACATAAACTTTAAGGCCTAATTCTTGGCTTAACCCATTTTCTTTCATAATTTCTAAAACCCTTTTACCCTCTTCAACTGTTCTGCAAAATGGAACCATTACAACCACGTTATCTAAGCCAAACTCTTCTCTTACTTTTTTAATAGCTTTTAGTTCCAGAACAAAAGCGTTTTTAAATTTTGGGTCGTAATACCTTGAAGCTCCTCTGAAGCCAATCATCGGGTTTTCCTCTTCTGGTTCATACAACTCGCCGCCAACCAATGACCTATATTCATTTGTTTTAAAATCAGAGAATCGCACAATAACAGGCTTTGGATAAAAAGCTGCTCCGATTTTTCCGATTCCTCCGGCTAATTTATCAACATAGAATTTAATTTTATCATCATACCCCAAAGTCAGCTGGTCAATTTTTTTTCTTAATGCCGGCGATAATTTTTTGTAATTTATCAGGGCATTAGGATGGATTTTAATATCATTTGCAATTATAAACTCTTCTCTTGCCAGGCCAACGCCGTCGTTTGGAATAAAACTCAAATTAAACGCGTTTGAAGGCTCGCCCACATTCATTAAAATTTTGGTTCTTGTTTTCTGTATATTTGAAATATCTGTTTTTTTAATTTCAAACGGAATAATTCCGTCATAAACCACTCCTGCTTCCCCTCCTGCGCAGGAAACTGTAATTTTTCTGCCAGTTTTTATTTTTTTTGTGCCCTCAGCTGTGCCCACAACTGTTGGAACTCCCAATTCCCTGCCCACAATTGCGGCATGGCATGTTCTTCCGCCTCTGTTTGTCACAATAGCTTTTGCAATTTTCATTGCCGGAACCCAGTCGGGGTCTGTCATATCTGTTACCAAAACTTCGCCCTCTTTAAACTTTTCAATATCTTTTACAGACATAATTACTTTTGCGGTTCCCTGCCCGATTTTACTGCCAACGCTCATTCCCTCTGCTAACACTATTTTTTTAGCAGCAGAATTTATTATATATTCTTCCAAAACACTAAGATTTTTTTTACTTTGAACAGTTTCCGGCCTTGCCTGCACAATAAACAATTCGCCGGTTTTGCCGTCTTTTGCCCATTCCATATCCATTGATTTTTTATAATGGTCTTCGACTATTACAGACCATTTTGCCAAAGCCAAAATGTCTTTATCACTGATGCAAAAATTTTCTCTTTCTTTTTTTGTTGTTGCAAGGTCTTTAGTGGGATTTTTTGGGTCTTTTGTGTAAGTTAATTTTACCAATTTTGTGCCTAGTGTTTTTTCTAAAATTGGAGCAAATTCCTGCCTGCCGGTAGGCACGGCTTTTTTTAAAGTTGTTTCAAAAACATAAAACTGGTCAGGGTCAACCCTGCCTTTCACCACATTTTCTCCCAAGCCATAACTTGCGTTTATTAAAACAACGTCTCCAAAACCGGATTCTGTTTCGCAAGAAAACATAACTCCCGAAGTTCCCAAATCAGACCTAACCATCTTTTGCACGCCAACCGATAAAGCAACAGAAAGATGGTCAACTTTTACCTGCTCTCTGTAAATAATTGCTCTGTCTGTAAAAAATGAAATAAAACAATTTTTAACAGCCCGTAAAAGCTGTTCTCTCCCGGTAATATTTAAATAAGTTTCAAACTGTCCGGCAAAAGAGGCGTCCGGATTGTCTTCGGCCACTCCGGAAGTTCTTACAGCAACATCTGTGGCGTTGCTGTTATATTTTTTTGATAATTCCTCGTAGGCCTCAAATAAATCTTTTTTTAATTCTTCTGCAAAAATTCCTGTTTCAATTTTTTCTCTGGCTGCTTTGCCGACTGTCCTTACAGATTGCAAATTTTTGGGATTTAAATTTTTAAAAATTTCTGATAAAGATTTATCAAATCCGTTGGCTTTAATAAATTTCCAGTAAAAACTGGATGTTATAGCAAAACCATACGGCACGTTTACCCCCTTTGAAGTTAAATTAGTATACATTTCTCCTAAAGACCCGTTTTTCCCGCCCACCAACGGCACATCAGCCATTCCCACTTCATTAAACCACAAAATATTTTTTTCAGCTTTTTCCATTTTATTTAATTTTAATAATTTTTTGGGCAATTGCTAATTCTTCGTCAGTTTCGATTGCTAACACCTTAGTTTTTTTTAAAATATCTAAATCTTTGCAAACATCATTACGGGTTTTTGGGTTTCCGGATCCAACAGATCCGGTAAAAACTAAAATATCGCATCCGCCCAAAATTGCAAAATAAGCTCCGATATATTTTTTTATTTGATAGGTGAAAATATCAAGCGCGAGCTTGGTGTTTTTATCTCCTCTCTTTATTTTATCTAAAACCAAAAGCATATCGTCTAACCCGCAAATCCCTTTGAATCCCGACTCAAAATTTATAATTTTTCTTGTTTTTTCCGTTCCGTATTTTTTTGCCATTTCCAAAATTATTTCATTGTCAACGTCTCCAGACCTTGTCATCATAATCAAGCCCTCTGTTGGCCCAAACCCCATTGAGGTGTCAATTGCTTTGCCGTTTTTAATAGCAGTGACGCTCGCGCCTCCGCCCAAATGGCAAGTTATAATCCTGAGATTATCGAAGGGTTTGCCAATTTTTTCTGCGGCTTTTTTGGCAACATATTCATGCGAAATTCCGTGAAACCCGAATTTCCTGTACCCAAATTTTTTTGTTATAGCAGATGGCAAAGAATATGTGTAGGCGCAAGCGGGCAAACTGGAATAAAATTCCGTGTCAAAAACAGCAAATTGATTAGCAGTGCCAAACAGCTCAAGCGATTTTTTAATTCCTAAAAGATTAAAGGGATTGTGCGAAGGAACTATTTTATTAAATTTTTCCAGCTCTTTTACGGTTTTTGGAGTTATTCGCGTGGGTTTTCCAAATTTTTCTCCTCCAAAAACAACCCTGTGCCCTATTAAATCAATATTCTCATTAGATAAATTTTTAAGCTCTTTTTCTAAAACTTGCTGATATTTTTTTGCATCAAAAATTTTTATCTTGTTCTCTTTTACAAGTTTTAATTTTTTACTCAATAGTTTCCATTTTATTGATTGGCTCCCGCAATTTAAAACTAAAATCATAAATTAATTTTATAAAATCTGGCCTGCGCCAATTTTATTAATGCCAGCGGCATTTCCTTCGTCTGTGTCTATATGCATACAAAGTTTATAATCATCTCTAACTCTTACCAAAACATCATAAAAAGTTACAGGCCTATTGCTGTCAATTTTTACAGCCACTGCATCTTTGTCTTTTAAGCCAATTACTTTGGCTTCAGATTTTGCGCAATGAATATGGCGCAAAGCAATTATCAAACCTTTTTCTAAATCAACCTCTCCATTCGGACCTATTAGTTTAATTCCGCAGCTATCGGACAAATCACCTGATAAGCAAACCGGCGGATTCACGTCTAAAAAAACTGCGTCTGTTTTTGATATTTCAACCTGGGTTTGCTCCCGTAAAGGACCTACTATTCTCACCTTCTCAATTTTTTTTGAACCGACCTGTATATCTGCTGTTTCATGGCATGCAAAATCAGACGGCTGTGAAAGCTGTTTTAGTTTTTTTAATTCATATCCTTTGCCAAAAAGTATTTCCAAGTCCTTTTGCGACAAATGAACATGTCGCGCTGAAACCTCAATTGGTATTTTATCCATATCATTATTTAATCAAAAATTATTATCTTATTGTACTATCTTTAAACAAAATAAAAAAGGGCTTGTCTGTGTATAGTATATTTGACAAAAAAACAGAAATAAACGCCCCAGACACTGTCTGAGGCGTTTAAAATACAAATTTTTATAACTTCTTGCCCACGAATTCCGCGAATTCCGCGAGCCTGCAAGAATACCCCCACTCATTATCATACCAACCAATAACTTTTATCAAATTATCTTTTACCATTGTTTCTTCTACGTCCACAATTGCTGAATAAGTATCTCCTTTAAAATCTGTTGAAACCAATGGCGCTTCTTCAACTCTTAAAATTCCTTTAAAATTTTCAGTTTCTGATGCATCTTTAAATGCTTTATTAACCTCTTCTTTGGTTGTTGCTTTTTCAACTTCCACAATTAAATCTAAAACAGAAACTGTTGGAGTGGGCACCCTCATTGCAATGCCGTCTAATTTCCCGTTTAATTCCGGCATCATTTTTCCGATGGCTTTTGCCGCTCCCGTGCTTGTGGGAATTATATTCATTGCCGCCGCCCTGGCTCTTCTTAAATCTTTGTGGGGCAAATCTAAAATTTTCTGGTCATTTGTATAGCTGTGGACCGTTGTCATAAACCCTTTTACAATTTTGAAATTGTCGTTTAAAACTTTGGCTATTGGAGCCAAGCAATTGGTTGTGCAAGAACCCATATCCATTATATCAACAGAGACCGAGTCAAAATTATCAGCGTTGACCCCTAAAACAAATCCCGGCGTGTCTTTTGTAGGAGCTGAAATTATAACTTTTTTAGCTCCGGCATTAATGTGTTTTTTGGCGCTCTCTGCATCGGTAAACAAACCCGTGCACTCTAAAACAATATCAACTTCAAGCTCTTTCCACGGCAGTTTTTCCGGGTCCTTTTCAGCTAACGTTTTATATTCTTTACCGCCCACAGAAATACTTTGCTCTGTATAGCTCACATCTTTATCTAAAATGCCATAAACAGAATCATATTTTAAAAGATGGGCCAAAGTTTTATTATCTGTAAGGTCATTAATGGCGACAACCTTTAAATTTGGGTGTTTTTCTATTATTCTCCTGAATGTCTGACGTCCGATACGGCCAAACCCGTTTATTGCAATTTTAATCATACTAATTAATTTTTAATAGTTTGTCTATTTTTTCTTTGTCAAAGCCAACAATAATTTCTCCATCAATATCAACCACCGGAACACCCATCTGACCAGAATCTTTTATCATAACTTCCAATTGTTTTTCATCTTTAGAAACATCAATGACCTCAAAATCAACGCTATGTTTTTTGAGATATTCTATTAAAGTTTTGCAATATACGCATGTAGGAGTAGTATATATTTTTACCATTTTATTTAGAATATCTTATTATTGGGCTGGAGCACAATTTGCTCCGCCGGCGCCGGAATTTCCAGAACTGCCTGCTCCGGCATATGTTTCAGAAAAAGAAGAAGCCGCTGAAGCTGTGTTCAAAGTTTGTGAACAAAAACCTGGCTGGGAATTAAACGCCGCGCACACAATTGTTTTTACTGCGTCAGATGTTCTGCCTCCAAAATTAAACTCTGCTACTTTATTATCTCCTAAAATTAATGTCGGAGAGCCTGTCACTTCATATTTTTTTTCCAAATCAAAATCTTCTTTTGCATAAGCTACTCCTCTGCTGGTATCTGACATACAGGCTGACAATTTTGCCGAATCAATTCCTGTTGATTTTTCACAACCTGCTGTGTCGCCGCTCTTCATCTGGCAGGCAACATAACTCCAATATTTGCTCGCCTGTTCATCTCTAATGCAAATCTGCCTCAAGTTTTCCTGCGCTTCTGCATCTCCGTGCATAGCTGTAATAGTATTTCCCGAAACATTGCCCATATACCTTACTTTTATATATTGCGCTAATTGAGGAGCGCTGTTTACTGCGTCAGCCATTGCCCTCTGTATTTGAAGACCAAAAGGGCATCTTGAAACAACATATGCCTCTAACATTGGATTGTCTGTTTTTTGTATTGCAGCTGCTGCCGCTTGTATCTCTTCTTCTGTTGGCTGAGTGCTGGCTGTTGTATTTGAATTATCAGCGCCGTCATCTTCCATTTTTAAAACCGATGGAAACAAAAGCTTCCCGTCTTTGGTTGCATAAGAGTCAAACTGGTTCCCGCCGATTTCCAGCTTAATTTTTACAAGCCCGCTTTCTTCTGAAACGTTCACCAAAGAAGCTGTAGATCCCGCCAAGCCGTTATCATTTATATAATTTATTGCCTTTTCGGCAATTTTCTGGTTTGACATGCCAAAACCTAAAAACCCAGACACAGAAGAAGAAAATTCCGGATTTGAGTTGGCATAAATCAAGCCTCCCACTAAAAGAACGCCTATTACGGCAATCCCTATAAAAAACGTATTTTTGTTGATGCCTTTAATGTTAAAATTTGCCATTTTTTTTAAGCTGTTAACTGTTAACTTGTTAATGGTAATTCAACCTTAAACAATAAACTATTCACAGCTGTTAAATTATATAGATTGATTATAATATATTTTTAAATTTATGCAAATTTAGTGTAATTTTTGCTGTTAAAATCGTATTTCACAAGCGCGCCGAAAGGAAGCTCAAGATTAATTATATCATGGTCGGATATATTCTCAATATATTTTACTATCGCCCTTAAACTGTTATGGCTTGCAACCAATAGAACATTTTTGCCGTCTTTTAAATCTTTTTCAACATATTTTTTAAAAAAAGGAACTGCCCTATCGCAAACATCTTCTAACGATTCTCCGCCCGGAGGTGCAATATTATAGCTTCTGCGCCACAAATGCACTTTTTCTACGCCGTATTTTTTAATTGTTTCGTTTTTGTTCAAACCCGTAAGCTCCCCGTAATTTCTCTCGTCTAAAGCCTTATCAAAAACAATGGGCAAGTCCTTTATATTCAAACTTTTTAAAATTAAAAAAACCGTCTCTTTATTTCTTATCAAGGGCGAAGTAAAAATTTTATCAATTTCAAAGCCTTCCAGGCCTCTTGAAATGTCTTTTGCTGAATCAATGCCTTCTTTGCATAAGGGCACGTCAGTCCAGCCTGTAAACTTATTTTCTAAATTCCACTGAGATTTTAAGTGCCTCAATAAGAATAGTTTTGACATAGTCAAAACAATTTTTAATTTTAAATTCTAAATTTTAAATGAAAAAACTTAATTTTTAATGTTTTAAACATTTAGATATTTAGATTTGATTTAAAATTTAAAATTTGTTATTTAAAATTTTTATTTATCTCGTCTTCAATGTCCAACAACCTTTTATATTTTACCATTCTTTCTTCTTTTGCGGGAGAGCCTGATTTTATAAAATCAGCTCCTATGCCGACAGAAAAATCTGCAATAAAATCATCCATTGTTTCTCCGGACCTGTGGCTTACAATTGTTTTCCAGCTAAATGATTTTGCAAGGTTTGAGGCTTCCACAGCTTCTGTAACACTGCCTATCTGGTTTGGCTTTATTATTACAGCATTGCAGGCTTTTTTATTATGCGCCTCTTTTATTTTTTCTGAATTAGTTGTTGTGAGGTCGTCTCCCGCCACAATAAATTCCCCACTCCTATGCGTCGGAGCGTAGGAGCGCGACAGCTTCATTATTTCTTCAAAACCCTGCCAATCGTTTTCTGCAAACGGGTCTTCTATAGAAATAATACAAAATCTCTCTGCTAAATCCTGATAAAATTCTAAAAGTTCTGTCCTTGTCAATTCCTGGCCGTCTAAAGCATATTTGTTATCTTTATAAAATTCGGAAGCAGCGCAATCTAAAGCAATTTTTACCGGCTCATGGCTTATTGCATTTTGAAGTAAAAATAATGCCTGCTCTGTTTTAGAAATATCAGGCGCAAAACCCCCTTCATCCCCTAACTTTGCCGATTTATAATTTTTTTCTACTAACTCTTTTAGGGCATTAAAAATTTTATTGCACAAAATCAGATTTTCTGCAAAAGTTTCTTTTTGCGGAACTGCCATAAATTCTTGAATGGCCAATCCATTATCTGCGTGCCTGCCTCCATTTAAAATATTAAACATAGCTTTTGGAATTTTGAATTTGGAATTTGGAATTTTGAATCCAGAAAATTCTGCAATATGCTGGTATGGCGGAATTTTTTTTGCAGCAGCTCCTGCCCGGCACACAGCCATTGAAACTCCCAAAATTGCATTTGCTCCCAGCTTTGACTTATTTTTCGTTCCATCCAACTCATTCATTATATTATCTATTTCTGCCTGATTTTGAGGGTTTAAGTTTTTTAATTTTGGCGCTATTATATTGTTTACGTTTAAAATGGCTGTTTTGACTCCTTTTCCGTCAGCATCCCGCAATTCCAGCGCCTCATTTTCACCGGTTGAAGCGCCAGAAGGAACTGAAGCTAAAAATACTCCTTTATCTGTTTCAAGTTCTACCTCAAGGGTAGGATTCCCTCTGGAATCTTTTATTCCTTTTGCGATTATGCTTTTTATCTTGCTCATTAAGGCTTTGTTTTTAAAATATAGTCGTAGGCTGACAGGGCAGCTTTTGCCCCTTCGCCGGCTGCCGCTATAATCTGCTTGTATTTTCCCTTGTTGCAGTCGCCTGCCGCAAAAATGCCCGGAGTTTTTGTGACGTATGTTTCCAAATCCGTTATAATTTCGTCTCTGTCTGAAAAATCAACAAGATTTTTTACAAAGGCTGTTGCTGGCAAATACCCTATTTCAATAAATACTCCGCTGACATCCAATTTTTTTTCTTGGCTGGATTTTGTATCTTTATAAGTTAAAGATTTTACAAAATTATCGCCCTTAATATTCAGAACTTTTGCGTTTGTTGTCACTTCTGCTTTTCCTAATTTTAAAACTATATCCTGGTTTTCTTTATCTGCTATCACCTTATCTGAAGATTCCAAAATATAAATTTTACTGACGTAATTGGACAAAAACGAAGCTGTCTCAAAGCCGGAATTTCCTCCTCCAATTACAGCCACTGTTTTGTTCTTAAAAACAGGACCGTCGCACAATGCGCAATAGCTCACCCCTTTGCCGATAAATTCCTTTTCGCCCTCAACTTCAAGCGGCCTGGGGTCAGACCCCGTAGCTATAATTAAAGCTAAAGTTTCATAAGTATTGCCAGATTTTGTTGATATAAAAAATTTATTTTCTTTTTTTTCTATCTTTAGAACTTCATCTAATGCAATTTCAATTTCATTTTCCTTCAACTGTTCTTCAAAAACTTTTGCCAAATCGGGCCCTGAAATTTTTGCAAATCCCGGGTAGTTTCCAATATCAACAGCTTTTTTTGCGACTTGGCCTCCGACATCTTTTGAAATTATCAAAAAATTAAGCTTTTGCCTGGCGCTGTATATTGCAGCTGATATGCCAGCAGGGCCTGCTCCTATTATTATTAGGTCATAAATCATTTTATTGTTTTTATGTAATCTTTTAATTCTTTTGCAAATCTTGGATCGCGGAGCGCGAAGTAAAAAAAGGATTTTAGCCATTTTTCCTTGTCCCCGCACTCCAGCCATTCGCCCTTTAGCTCATAGCCATAAATCATTTTTCCATCATTAAGCATTTTATCAAAAACTTCAGCCAAAATTATCTCCCCCTTTTTTGAGGGTTTCGCATTTTTAAGATAGCCGAAAATATCCGGAGTCAAGATATATTTGCCGACAATCACAAGGTTTGAAGGAATTTTTGACGGTTCGGGCTTTTCTATAATTTTTTTGATTTTGTACAGGCGATTTGCAATTTTTTCAACTGCAACAGCTCCGTAGGCCGGAACTTTTTCTGTTGGCATAGACTTTAAAGCAAGCACTGGAGCCGAACAAGTTTTGAAAATATTGGCAAGCTGGAGCAAAGCGGGTTCTGCAGAATCAATAACGTCATCTCCAAAAGACAATGCCACAGATTCGCCTTTTACTTTGCCGGCCGCCTGTAAAACCGCATGCCCGTCGCCCAAAGGCTCTTTTTGTATAACATAAGAAAACTTCACGCCCTCTATCATTGATTCAAAATCTTTGTAATCTTTGAGCTGTTTTTCTTTTTTCCGCTTTATAAGAAGTTTCTCTAAGTCCGGAGCTTTTTTGAAATATTCTAAAATGGTTTTTTGGCCAGGGCTCAAAACAAAAATTATTTCCTTTATGCCGGATTTTATAACTTCTTCTGCCACATATTGGATTACTGGCTTGTCAACCAGCGGAAAAAGGTCTTTTGATAAAACCCTTGACATGGGTAAAAATCTTGTGCCGAGCCCAGCCACAGGAACAATTGCTTTTTTTATATCGCTCATACTTCGCAATTGCGATACTAATATACTAATTCATGCTAATTATACTAATGTGTGATACGAATTATATTTATTCGCATCATTAGTATGCATTCGCATATTGGCATCGCATTACTTGTTAAATTTTACTCTTCTCAAAAAAGCTGGAATTTCCCATTCTTTTTCCTGCGCCACTCTCTTTTTTTCTTCCTGTTCTTGCACTTTTTTGACGTCAAGCCCGCTCCTTCTTATGGCTTTTTTGGCGGGAGCTGAAAATTCTTCAACAATACTTAACCTTTTTTCACCAGCTGGCGACAAACCGGCTGAAACCGACGTATTGCCGAAAACAGGCGCTAAAATTTGGCCATCCTGTTTTTCTGTCGGCTTTTGGGAACTGCCGGATTTTTTTGCGCCGGGCTTTTTTGTTTTCTTTTGCTTGTTTTTCTTTTCAGCAATGCTAATTTTCTTTTTTGGCTTTTCGGGCTTTGCGGCTTCCGGCCCTGAAACTTCTTTTATAATTGGGCTCTCAAACTCGTCTTCTATAAATTTGCCTCCGGCTGCCCTGCCTGTCATTAAAATTGTAGTTTTTATTTTATTTTTTAATTTATGGTTTTTTGAAATGCCAAAAATAATTTTGGCTGCGGGGTTTGACTCTGCAATATGCCTGCTGATTTTTTCAACTTCAAACATTGAAAGGGTGTCGGACCCTGATATATTAAACAGAATTTTTTCAGCCTGAAATTTACTGCTCTGCAGCAAAGGATTTAACAAAACGTTTTTGCAAATTTTATCTGCCCTATCTTTGCCAGACTCTTCAATGGTGTTTAAAAAAGACATATTTCCCCTGCCCCTCAAAATCGTCCTTAAATCAGCAAAGTCTATATTTATAACTCCTGGATTATAAATCAAATTTATCAGGCTTTCCAAAGAGTCCGTAAGGCTTTTGTTTACAACAGAAAAAGCTTGGGTAATGGGAGTGTTGGCATTTATAATTTTAAATATCTTTTCGTTCGGTATTACCAATGAAACGTTTAAAAGCGGCTTTAATGCCCTTAATGCGTTTTGGGCTGTTTTATGCTTGCTTTTTCCTTCAAATTTAAAGGGCATTGTAAATATCCCAAAAGTTATTACTCCGCAATCGCGGGCAATTTCAGCAAAAACTTGCGCAGCTCCAGAACCTAATCCCCCGCCCAATGAAGCAATTAAAATTACAATATCCTGGCCTTTCAAAATGCTTTCTACTTTTTCTTTTGCCTGCAAAGCTGCTTTTTTTCCGAGCTCTAAATTGGACCCAGTTCCCAGTCCGCGAGTTAAATTTTCTCCGAACCAAAAATATTTTAATCCAGGCCTTTTCTTAAGAGCCCTGATGTCTGTGTCTGCCACAAGAAAGCTTGCTCTTGGCAAAGACCTTCCTATTTCAGAAACAATTGACCCTCCCCCGCCGCCAATTCCAACAACCTTAATTTTTGCCTTAAATAAAGATTCATCGCGAGAGTCGGCTAGTTTTGTCTGGGGTTGAACTATTTTTCGTTTTTCCGCAATACTCTTTTTAATTATTTTTTTCGTCTTTTTAGATTTTTTAACTTTTACCTGTTTTTTTACGGCTTTAGATACTTTTTTTACCCGGTTAAATAATTTCTTTTTGGAAGAAATTATCGTTTTGCGGTATTTAATCGGGTGAATCTTTTTTATGTTTTTTTTGGCCTTTGGTTTTTTAGCTAAAAACTTCCTGCTTTTTACAGGCTTTGTTTTTTTTACAGCTTTGCGATGTTTAACTGAATAAATTTTTAGTCTTGCCTTTTTTGGTTTGGCCATTATATTATGTTAACTGCTTATAGAATTAAATCAAGTGCCAAACAAAAAAATAGCTGTTGGACTTTCCAACAGCTTATATCGCTATTTTCAGCAAATGATTTGCCGTTTCTTTATTTGTTTCCTTCCCGCCGCGCTACGTCTCCTGGATGAAACTCAAACGGGTTAAAAATTCTTTGCCTTTGCCAAGATCAATGCGAACTGATTTTAACCCGCGTTCCTTGCAAATGGGACATTCGTCCTCCGGAAACATTTCCATATTCAGATTAAGCAAAGAAAACAATTCCGGAACCCCGAGGGTTTGGGCGGTCACTTTTCCTCCGCTTCTGTTGCAGAGACATCCAACGCCAATAACCTCGCCTTCAGCTTCCAAAACAGCATCGCGCGTTTTGGCAACAGTGAGGCCGGAGTTGATAACATCTTCAACAATCAGGCATCGCTTGCCTTTAACAAGTTTGGCATATCCGCGTTTAATAACGCGTCGAGTGCCTATTTTTTCACGGTAGAATGCAGAGGTAAACCGGGCTACAGGATCGAGCACAATGCTTACATCACCGACAGCGCTAAACTTGAATTCCAAAAAAGATTGTATCCCCACGTCATTCCTGTTCACTTCTTTTTGCTCTAAAACATCCTCTTCGTCAGCGCAGATAGCAAAAACTTCTATGCCTGGCGAAAGAACTTCTTCTGAAAGAGTCAGAAAATGAGCTGTCCATTGCGACAAGCTCACAGCTCCGACCGTAGGTCCAACTACGACATCTACATGTTCATGTTTGAAGTGCTGGGCGATATCACGAGCCAGCAACCTGACAAACTTTGTGTGCGGATAAATCGCATCTTTGTTTACATATTCTCGGCCATGATACCAGCCATCTGCTTTTTTTGCATAAACAAAATGGTCGTCCGTAATTATCGCTTCAGCTTCCGCAAAAATCTGTTTTAGCTCAATCTCGCTTAACATATTGCACCTCCTTTCAAGGTTTGCATTTACAACGCAACGTTAATTGCGTCGCGCAATTCTTCGGCTTTTTTAGCCGCATCTGTCGCATAATATTCTCCCGAACCGGCAAAAATAATCTCAGACGACGAATTTATGGCGATTGAACCCGAACCGGCATATGCTGCTTTAACGGTTTCTTTAATAAATCCTCCCTGTGTGCCAATGCCGGGAATCAAAAACCAAAGCCGGTTGCCTACAAGCTGTCTGCAGATTGTCAGATGTTCAGAATAAATATTTCCGGAGTCTTTGGGACTTTCATAGGCAGCTGCCATCACAAGCCCGGCATTTTCAACAACCTCAAGTTCACATGCCCACTGTAAAGTTCTTCTGGCAATAAATTGCCAATAAGGCATTTGAACCCCAACATATTCCACCAACACATCCTGTACTTCCCTGGCTGAAGGATTGCTTGTGTAGCAAAGCCCAACAAGCGCCCGACCCAAATGCTCTTTATCAACCAATCCTGCCATACAGGATTTTCCCATATATGGCGAAAAATTCACTCCGTCAGCACCGTTAAGGTCAAAATGCGCGATTCTGTATCTTTCCTGTGTGCGGTCAATATCCCCGCGTTTGCAGTCAAGAAAAACAGGGATGTCTGGAAACATTTGATGAATACGTCCTATTAATCTTCTCAACGCCTCAACGCCGCCCGGAATTGCTTCCCAGTGAGCGCTTTGGGGTTTAAACATTGAAGCAAATGGCGCTGTCGCAACTGCGATATTCCCCATCCATATTTCAATGTCTCTGGCCAAAGAATTTTTTTGGTTTTTCAGGTATTCCGGCAATTTTTCCGGAAGCGGGTCTAAACCAACGCAAACCAAAGAGCCAACTTTTTTCTGCCTTTCAGCAAGCATTTTTTTGAAATTCCTCTCAACCATCTTACACCTCCAATAAGTTATCAAAGAACATCTAACGTCTCCTGCCAACGGCCGGAAAAGACGTAGTTATATTCTACATCTTTTTATTCTCGTGTCAACGCGTTGCGCTTTTATTCCAATAACTCAACAGCCTGTTGAGTTATTCAACAATCTCAATTATTTTGTTCCTTGATGTATGCCCTGAAACTATTTTAATGCAAGATGAACCTGTTTTAAAATAAACAGCTAAAGCATTCTTAATGGCGTTATTGGCTTTTCCCCGCGCCGGCGGTTCTTTAACAAAAACAATATAATTTTGTTTGTCAATTTTTTCCACTTTTTCCTGTTTTGAATTCGGCTTTGCTTTTATAAAAATCTTCATTAAAATTTTTAAATTTCAACTTTTTCTCCTTCTCCTATTAAAACCGTCTGCCTGCCTTGCACTAAAATTGCCTGCTGGTCAGTTAAAATTTTTAATTTTCTTCTCTGCCATTTCCACGGCAATTTTTTCTTTATTATTTCTACGTGCTCTGGCTGATAATGCACAAAAATATCAAATGGCGCAAGATTTAATCCCTTTAAATTTTTAAGCTTTACCAAATTTTTATCGCCAGATTTCCAGCTTGCAGTTTTAATTGTTTTTCCCGCCGCAATGCTTCCGGCTGAAGCGCCAATATAAACCTTTCCTTGCTTTAAAAAATTATTTATAACTTTTTTAAAATTGCATTTTCTCATTGCTTTTAGCAAATAAAAAGTATTGCCGCCGGCAACAAAAATAATGTCTTTTAGCTTAAATATCTCCGCCAGCTCTTTTTCATTTTTATCTTCAATGTCAACTTCCTGCACATTAAAACCCATTTCTTTCATTGCCTCAAAATCTTTGCTTAAATAAGAAGTATCCTCTTCGGGCTTGGCGGCAGTTGTGATAAAAGCCACTGTTATATCGTAAGCCGGCTTTTGCAACAGCTTTGCTATTTCCCCTCTCATTTCCATGCCTGCTGAAGTTAAAAGCAAAGTTTTAGCTTTATTGCGTTTTATTGCATTGCTTATTGAAGAAAAAACAGAACCTATAATTATAAAAAATATTATCAAAACTGCAACTCCAACTATGCCGCCTATTGCAAGCGGAGTAAAGAAAAACTGCCAGACAGACGTTTCAAAAAAATTAATTTTTAATAAAGGAATCTGCCAGAAAAGATTAAGCAAAGAAACCGCGCTAAACGATTCTTTTTCTCCTACAGCCAAAACATACCTGCCTGTGTTGTCTTGAGAAAAAACTTCTATTTTATATTTTCCAGCAAGAACGCGCTGTTTAAACTCGGGCCCTTTTAAATAATAATCTCGGCCGAACTGCTCGTAAAATTCCTGCCATTCAAAAAACTCGCCGTTAAGAAAAGCAATTTCCTGTTCCTGCCCGTTTTTTATTAAAAAAACTTTGGCAGAATATTTAACGTCGGGGTTTGCTATTTCTGGCGCTAAAATATTAACATGCAAATCAAATTCCGCTTCAGAATAAATAAAATACCGCCTTGCCTCGCCCTTCAGCTCATCATAAAACGCCCGAGAAATTTCAGGCTTATTAATTTGTATCTCGCCTTGCTTTTGGTAAATAATCTCTGGCTGATGGGCTAAAACAGCTGTTCCTAAAGCCAAAAACGAAAAAATTGTTAAAAATAAAGTTGGTTTCATTTTCTTTTGTGGCTGCATCCGCAAAGGTCGCAGTCCAAATTGCATTCGCAGCACCTAATGCATATTGAAGGCTGGCACAAGCACCTCTCATTCTTCTGCATGGGCCTGTGGCATTTTCTGCAAAATGGCTGGGTGTCGGTTGATTTTTTTACAGGTTGCTCTTTGTCTTCCTTAAAAGGAGCTCTTACGTTCTCATACATGCCAGCATGCCCTGGCACTATCCAGTCTGCCATTCTTAAAACAAGGTGCCTGCTGTTTTCAAGTTTCTCTGGGTCTAATGCATAAACATCATATTTAGGGTAATTTTCTTTCCAAAATACATCTCCGCAGACAGCAACAACTCCCTCATCTGTGCTAACAAAAAGGGTTATAGAAGTATAATCGTGGCCCGGAGTTTTCAAAATTTGTATATTGGGGGTAAAATACTCGCGCCATTCTTCACACGCGTTTTTATTCCATAATCCAAAATAATCTAATGCCTTGGCATCTTTAAACATTCCTATGTTTCTGTAATGGTCTATATGCGAATGAGTTATACACACTACGTCAACGTCCTCTAATGCCAACCTCTCTTTTTTTAAAGCATCAATTAAAATTTGCTGGCTTTCTAAAACCCCCGGGTCAACCACTATTGCCAAATCTTTGTCTCTTATTAGGCTAATTGTGGCGCAGGTTTTTTCTTCACCTCTATTTTCAGCTTTTGCATCAGCTGTTGTATAACCCTCCACTAAAATTTTAACTTCGGCTGGCATGTTATTTAGCTTATTGTAATATTTTTATTCGAAAATATCTTAACATCCATTTTTGTTTTGTCTTCTGTTTCTCCGTCAAGTTCAATATTAAACCCTAACGTCATTAAAATAAATACCTTTCCCTTTTTAGCTTCTATGCTTATGTCAGCCAGCGACACTTCAGCTAAAGCCCCCGACAAAGAACTATGCCTTTTTTCAAGCTCTTCTTGCAGGCAGGTAAAAAAATACTTTTCTGAAAATTTTTGCAGGCCTTTTAATAATTTTTTAAAAAAAGCTTCACTAACGCCCGACTTTTTAGCGAGTTTCTCAAAATTCCTGCAGTTTATAATATTCCTTTCTATATATATTAGGGCGTCTTCGAGGTATCCATATTTATCTATTATCTCCATTATCTTATATTAACAAAAAATCGCCGAAATGGCGATTTTTTAATTATCTTTTTTCGACTTGTTTTTATTTCTAACGTTTACGCGCTCTAACCTTGCGGCATTGCCCCAAAACCTATTAACCGACTTATCGGCAAATAGTTTGTGCCTAAGTTTCCCTTTTTGAATGTTTCTTGCAATTTTCCTTTCCATATAGGTGCGATTCTAATATACTAATTCATGCTAATTATACTAATGTGTGATGCGAATTTTATTTATTCGCATCATTAGTATGCATTCGCATATTGGCATCGCATTAATTACAGTCTTGAGGGCAGCTTTCAGAAGTTTCAGGGCAAACGCAAGCTAAATTATTTTTAACTTTGCCGCAATCAGGATCTGTTTCCAAACAAATCCCATCTCCGCACTCATCTAAACATACAGAAAACCCCTGGCTGTCTAAATAATTTATTTCGCCTTCAGCCTGCACTTCAACCTGAGGACTTGAATCCGTAATATTTTGGTCGTCAGTGTTCTGCTGATCTGTCTGAATTTCTGTGTTAGCGCCGCCAGTGGTGTTTTGCACTTCGATTCCTATAGTACCGATATATTTATAAAACAAAAATATGCCCAGTAAAATTACTATGAGAATTATAATGGAAGTTATTAAAATCTTCTTGTCCATTTTTGCAAACATAATTTTATTGTTTAATTCTACCTTCTTTCAAATTACTGCGTCAAGGTTACTATTTTTTCCCATGGCAGATTGTCTTTGCCAAAATGCCCATAAGCTGATGTCTGGCTATAAATTGGCTGGCGCAGATTTAATCTTTCTATTATGGCTTTTGGAGTAAAATCAAAATTCTTTTTTACAATATCAACTAAACTTTCTCCTTTCTCATTTATGGCTTCCACCATTAAGGGTTCTGCTTTTCCAATTGCGTAAGCCACAGAAACAAGGCATTTTTCAGCCAGCCCGGCAGCTACCAAATTTTTTGCGGCAAACCTGCACATATAAGCAGCTGACCTGTCTACTTTGCTGGGGTCTTTGCCAGAAAAGCATCCTCCTCCGTGCGTAATCAGCCCGCCATAAGTGTCAACCATAATTTTTCTGCCAGTAAGCCCTGCGTCTGCCTCAAACCCGCCTTGCACAAACCTGCCTGTAGGGTTTACTAAAATTTCAATTCCAGAAATATCCCCCATTGCAGGCTTTATTAATTTTTCTATAAGCTCTTTTTTAATTTCCTCTTGGCTCACATTTTCATCGTGCTGGCAACTTACTAAAATAGTTTTTATTTTTCCGTTTTCAACTGTAATTTGAGTTTTGCCGTCTGGCTTCAGCCATTTTAAAATTCCTTGATTTCTCAAATCTTCCAAACCTTTTGCCAGCTTGTGAACCTTCACAACGGCCTCTGGCATAAATTTTTCTGTTTCGTTTGTGGCATATCCGTACATAATGCCCTGGTCCCCAGCTCCTCCTGTATCAACTCCCTGCGCAATGTCTGGAGATTGTTTTACAATGCCTGTTATAATTTTTAAATCCTGCTCGTATCCTATTTTTTTGTAAACTTCTTTTGCAATTTTTTCTGCGTCAAAATTTGCTTTTGTGGTTACCTCTCCCCCAATTACAAGCATGCCATGGTTTCCAAATGTTTCAATGCCGGCCCTTGCAAGAGGGTCTTGTTTTAAGCACTCGTCTAAAATTGCGTCTGAAATTTGGTCGCAAACTTTATCTGGATGTCCGGATGTTACGCTTTCTACTGTGTATGTTTTTGGCGTGAATATCATAGTTTTATATTTAATTGTGTGGGCGCGGAAGGAATCGGACCTTCGACCTCTGTCTTATCAGGACAGCGTTCTGCCACTGAACTACGCGCCCCGTATTAATTAACATTTTAACAAATATTTTTACTTATTGCAATAAGATTTTAGCAAAAAAAAGGGTCACCAGATGATGACCCTCGCGAAATGGCAGGCGCAATTTTGCTTCTGCCAAATTGCCTAGATTGTGTGCCTGCGAGTGCGCAGGCGACGTCTTATGTTGTGCCTGCGCATACGCAGGCGAGAAAAATTGTTAAAGAACGGTACGCAGGACAGTTGGCAGAGGAGATTGGAGCTGAGGATGAAAGACGTCGGGCGTCGCATCGGGGAATGCTTTTGCCGAGGACGGCCGAATCGCCTATCAAAGCCATTCAACGTGCTCTTCTCTCACAAAGCATTCTTTCTGGCCGGCGCGGCGCAAAAGAAATGCCTTGCACTGCTTTGACTACTACGATGCGAATTGCAGCGGATTAACACCGCGCATATCTCGGGATTCGAACCCGGAAGAATATCGCAGTACTCTGCCAACTGTCCGCAAAAATGAAAGCTTTTTAAAGTTTGCATTTTTGCGGACAATTAACTCTTTAAAAGTGCTATTCCTTATCTCAATTTAATCATACTAAAGCCACAAATCCTTGTCAACCCCAAAAACTAAAATTTATTGTAAATTCGTATTTTTGTCTTTGTTATAACCCTCAAATGCCCTTAAAACTTCCAGGGGCACCGCAAACACTATTGTGTTTGACTGGTCAGAACTGATGTCGTTTATTGACTGCAATGTCCTCAAATGCAAAGCTCCTTTTGCTCCGGCTAAAGTTTCAGCCGCTTTTGCCATATTATTAGCTGCCATGACTTCTCCTTCAGCTTTAATAATGATAGCCCGTTTTTCTCTTTCAGCCTCTGCCTGCTTGCCTATTACTCTTTTCATTTCTTCTGGCAAAGCAATATCTTTTAATTCAACATTGCTTACTTTAATGCCCCAGGGGTCTGTGGCAATGTCTATTATGTTTCTTATATTTTCTGAAACCCTGTCTCTTGCAGAAAGCAATTCGTCTAAATCAACCTGGCCAACAACATTTCGCATTGTTGTTTGCGCTAATTGTGAAATCGCATAAAAATAATTTTCAACTTCCAAAATAGCTTTGTCGGCATTGGCAACTTTATAATATATTACAGCATTTACTCCCACAGAAATATTATCTTTTGTAATTGCTTCCTGATTGGGAACGTCAACTGCTTTAACTCTTAAATCCACTTTCTGGTAAGACTGCACAATCGGAAAAACCAGCCTCCATCCCGGATTCATCAGCCCGGTATATTTTCCTAAAGTAAACCTAATTCCCTTTTCATATTGGTTTATCTGCTTTATAGAAGCTAAAATAATTAAAATTACTATTGTTGAAATTATGTATGTTGAACCTGCCATGTTTTTAAAATATTAATAATAATTATTTTGAATTATATTGTTTGCTAATTATTTTTCCTGTTTGTTTATCAATATATATTAATGCATTGCCTCCCCTAAAAGATTTATTTGTCAAAACAAACCATTTGCTTTTATCTTCTGTTTCGGTTATTGAAACATTGCTAAAATCCCAGTCAGAATCTTTGCATTCCTTTTCTGCAATTTCCAATGCTTTTTTTGATGATATATCTTGCATAATTGATAAAGATAAAATAATTGCTAACAGAAACAAAACTATTTTTTGCATATATAAAATATTAAATAACTATAACAAGAAATGCCCAAAAGCGCAACAAACGTTAATTTCCTCTAATATTTCCATAGCGTTAGGTAACGTTACTAGTAACGTTACCTGTTACGTTACTTGGCAAAATGGGATCCCGCTCTGGCGGGGCCATTATCTTGTTTCCACGGCTGCCGGGCTTGGATTCGAACCAAGATGAAATGCTTCAGAGGCATCTATCCTACCATTAGATGACCCGGCAGCCCTAGAAACAAAATTATTGATTACTGATTTATAATTCTATGAAACTCGTTACCTCCTTTCAATTTTTTAAGATAATTTTCCCTTTTTCTGGCTTCTGCTCTAGTGTCGAATGACTCTGTTTTGACAATCACGAAAGGAACTCTCAACCTTGTTGATTTTACCAGACCGCGGTTATGCATATCAAGTCTCTTATTTATGTTTTCTGCTTGACCGATATAATATCCATTGTCTTTTATGCTTTTTAAAATATATACGAAAAACATAGTGTCCTATCCCGCCACAGCGGGACCCCGCTCTGGCGGGGCCATTAGACGATCCCGCAATATTTTAAACTTTTAAATACTTTTTTACAACTATTATGCTTGAAATAATGCCAACGGCAATTCCAAATCCTAATTGTATTAATACCAAAATCCACAAATTTGTCAAGAAATAATCAAACAAATTAAACCCTGGCATAATAACAGAAATTTTGGGAGACGTTAATAGAACCAACGCAAATGAAATTAAGAAGCAGAAAACAAATGCTATAAACCCGTAAATTATTCCCTGGATTATAAATGGCCCGCGAATAAACCAATCAGAAGCTCCTACAATGCGCATAGTGGTAATTTCCTCTTTTGAATTATCAACTGCCAGCTTTATTGTGTTAAACACAACGGACGCTGCTATTATAATTAAAACAATTCCCAAAAAAATTCCGAACTTGTTTATGGTGCTTGTTATTTCATAAATTTTTTCAATAGTGTCTTTTTTTTCATAGAAATCAACGTTTTCTATTAAGTCTGAAAAGCTTGATGTTTGCAATGCATTTGCCACTTGTTCGTACTGCAAAGGGTCGCCATTAGTGGTAATGCTCAAAGACGGCAAAAAGGGATTGCTGCCAACTTGTTCTATGGCGCGGAATAGAACTTCATCTCCCTGGTGGTTTTCGCTAAAAATTATAAATGCCTGGTCTTGCGAAATATATTCAACTTTTTTAATTTCAGGCAAAATATTTAAAATTTCTTCTTTTACAATTAGAATATCCTGCTCGGCTGTGCCGTCCTTAAAGTAGGCTGTAATATCAATTTTGTTTTGTATCTCTTCTGTTAAATAAGAAGCCACTCCCTGAAAAAAGAAAAGCCCTGTCACTAGCAGTATTGTGATAATCAAAATAAATATTGTTGCCACAGAAACTCCTTTGTTTCTGAAAAAGTCCTGAAATGCAAATTTTGTTGCCCTAGAGATATTTGTAAACATGAAACATCGTCGAATTACGAATTTCTTGCGAATTTACGAATTCGTATATCCGTATTAATTCGTTATTCGTTGATGATAATTATATTATAAATCTTCCTTCAGCTTCGTCTCTTATAATTCTGCCTCCCACCAAAGTAATAACCCTTTTGCCTAATTTATTTATTATTTCTCTGTTGTGGGTCAATAAAATTACTGTGGCTCCGGCTTTATTTATTTTTTCTAAAAGATAAATCACTTCATAGGTATTATACGGGTCAAGGTTTCCTGTGGGCTCGTCGGCTATTATTATTTTGGGATGTATAACCAAAGCCCTTGCTATAGCCAGCCTTTGCTGTTCTCCCCCGGAAAGCTCTTTTGGAAAATTATCTTTTTTATCTTTTAGGCCTATTAAATCTAAAACTTTTTCAACTTCTTTTTTTATTTCACCCTGAGCTGTCCCCTTTACTTCTAAAACATAAGACACGTTTTCGTATACGGTTTTTGCGGGAAGAAGCTTGTAATCTTGGTAAATGCCCCCGATGCTTCTTCTTATTTTCTGTATTTCTGAGGCGTCTGCAACCAGCATATTTTTTTCTTTAAAATAAACTTCGCCGTAAGTCGGCTCTTCTAAGCCCAATATAAGCCTTGTCAAAGTTGTTTTGCCAGCTCCCGACTTTCCAATTATAGAAACAAACTCACCCTCTTTTATTTCAAAAGTTACGTCTTTTAAAACAGCCGTGTTAGAAGGATATATTTTTGTAACTTTATCAAACTTAATCATATAACATCAGCGAATTACGAATTAATACGAATTTACGAATTTAAATTAACTATTCTTTTCGAAATAACTCCTTTATTTGTAAAATTTATTAAAATGGCTAATTTGAGATTTTCGGTTTTCAAATAATTAATAACTTGATCTATATGTCTTTTCGAAAATATGTTTCCTTTTTTTAATTCTACAATTATATTATCATCCACTAAAAAATCTAAATATTGTTTTCCAATTATCTTGCCCTTATATTTTAAATCACAAACTTTCTGTTCTAAAAAATTTAAGCCGCTCTGTTTAAAAGATTCTGCCAATGCTCTTTGATAATATTTCTCATGGTATCCGGGTCCTATCTCGTTATATACATCAAACGCACAGCCCATAATCGCATAACTTATATCAGGATATAAAATGTCTTTTTTTCTTATTTTTTTATATTCGTACATTCGTAAAAAATTCGCTATTCGTTGATGTTTTTTAGTTCTGCTTGTATAAATTCTTCTAAGTGGCCGTCTAAAACGTTTTCTGTATCAGATGTTTCATATTGGGTTCTCAAATCTTTTACCATTTTATACGGGTGCAAAACATAAGACCTTATTTGGTTGCCCCAGCTTGCTGAAATTGCCTCGCCCTTGATTTCTTTTAATTCTTTTTCTTTTTTTTCTTCTTCTAACTGGTAAAGTTTTGCCTGCAGTATTTTCATTGCCTTGTCTTTGTTTTTGCCTTGCAGTCTTTCTGCCTGCGAAGAAACAACAATGCCTGTTGGCATATGGGTTATTCTTATAGCAGACTCTGTTTTATTTACATACTGGCCCCCGGGGCCCGAAGCCCTAAATGTATCAATTTTCAAATCCTCTGGCTTTACCCCGTTAGAGACATCGTCTCTAACGGGGTTTATTTCGGGCAATACGTTGACTAAAACAAAAGAAGTGTGGCGGAGCTTCTGGGCTGAAAAAGGAGAAATTCTGACTAATCTGTGCACGCCGGTTTCCTTTTTCAAAAATCCGTAGGCAAATTTTCCTTTTATCTCTAATGCCAAAGATTTAGTTCCAATTCTTCCTTCTGGCCCCCCTGCATCTCCAAATGACTGATGTAAAATTTCTGTTTTGAATCCCTTTTTTTGGCAATATCTTTCGTACATTCGCAAGAGCATTGTTGCCCAATCTTGCGCATCCTGCCCCCCTGCCCCGGAGAATATTTCCAGTATGGCGTTATTTTTATCGTATTTTCCTGAAAGAAAAATTTTAAACTCTTGCTTTTCTATTTCTTTCATCGCCTCGCCATAGCCTTTGGCGAAGGCGGGTTCATCATTTTCTTCCTGCAAAATTTCCAAATCCTCCTCAATCTTTTTTAAACTTTCTGTTTCTTGTTTTAATTCTGAAATTTCCTGCTGGACTTTACCAGCCTTTTCAGCATTTTGCCAAAAATCAGGCTTTAATGATTCTGCTTCAAGTTTGTTTAAATTTTTTTTCTTTTCTTTTACGTCAAAGGCGCTCCACCAAATGATGGAGCCTTTTTTTTAATTCTTCAATTTTATTGATATTATCTGCCATGTTTATTTTAACTTATCATATTTTAACAAAATAAAAAAGAGGCCTTGCCTCTTGTTTATGAGCCGGAGGTGGGATTCGAACCCACGGTCTATCGCTTACGAAGCGATTGCTTTGCCGCTAAGCTACTCCGGCGCGCTTGTGGAGCGGGTAACGGGAATCGAACCCGTGTCATGTCCTTGGGAAGGACAAGTTCTACCATTGAACCATACCCGCGCTTATATAATAATATATCCTAAAATATACTTTTAATCCAGTTCCATGACTGGCCTATCCACCCAAACCAAAAATTAGAATTCCAAACATTTTCTTTTGCGGGCTGTTCTTTTTGCTCAGAATTTTGCTCTACAAAAGACACTACTTTTTCTCCGGGCTTTTGCATATCAGATTCCTCTCTGGCAATTTTTTCAACATAATCTGGATTATCGGAATTGGCTATTTCTTCTTTTAAAGTTTCGTTTCTGTTTTTAAGTTCTTGAATCTGATTATCATAGTTGTTAATTTGCCAGGCAAGTTCGCGCTTTTTTTTAAACATTTGGAAATTGGCAAAAATTAAAACAATAGCTGTAATCAAAAGCAAAACTCCTGCAATTTTCAAAAACAAATCTTCTGCGGAAAAACTGCTCTTTTGTTTTTTATTAAATTTTGATACCATAAACTATTATGAAGAAGAAAAAAGTTTTCAAAATTATCTGGACTATTCTAATAAGCTTGGTGGCCATAAGCACCATCTTATTTTTAGTAGCTCCTATGCTATGAGATGCCAATGGTATTGATGGCTGACTCGTAAACGTTTAATATTCTTTTTGCCTGTTCCAAATTTAGTTTATAGTCTGGATTGTAAACTATGGAATTTCTTAATTCGCGCGCCCTCAAAATATCATTTAAAATTGGAGAAATCAGGCGCCCTGCCTTTTTAACAGACTCTTCAAAAGTTTTTTCTTCGAATCCGGCATCCTCTAAAACTTCGTTTAGAAAATCATCTGCCTCTATGATGGCTAATTTTAATTCTGCTTCAGAGCCAAGTTCAATCCTTTTTTTAATCTTGCCCCAGCGCCTTGTAATCTGCCTCAACCCATAAGACTGCCACGAAAAAAATTCTGTAACATCCTCTAAAAATTTATACTGCAGCCAGCTGCTGTTTAACGTAAAATAAACAACGCCCACAAGAAAAAACATCGAAAAAACAATAAAAACCAGCTTTACAGGAAAAAGCATGTCTTGTATTTGGGGAGAAGATATAAAATAAATAAAATCTCTAATTCCGAGCAAATTGTATAATTGTTCCCAGTTCACTGATTATAATGCAAATCTACAAATCTTATGCTAATGAATGCGAAAATGCGAATTCGCATTTTTGTAGATTAGCATACCATTCGCATTATTTGCATTTTTGTAATTATAACACATTTTCCAACTCTTGAGCTATAGCCAGTATCTTATTTTCTTCAAAATGGTTTCCTATTATTTGAAGCCCTACGGGTAAGCCTCCAACATTTCCTGCAGGAAGAGACAACCCTGGCAGGCCGGCTAATTTTACGCCACAAGTGTAAATGTCAACCAAATACATAGAAAGCGGGTTGTCTGCCTTCTCTCCTATTTTAAATGCAGGGAAAGGCGCTACCGGACAAAATATCAAATCAATTTTTTCAAAAGCCTTTGTAAAATCCTGCTTTACAAGCTTGCGGACTTCTTGGGCTTTTTTATAATAAGCATCGTAATACCCAAACGACAAGCTATGAGTCCCAAGCATAATTCTTCTTTTGGGCTCCAAACCAAAACCTTCTCCCCTGCTTTTGTAATACACTTGCATTAAAGTTTTCTGCGACTGGTCTGAATATCCATATTTTATCCCGTCAAACCTTGCTAAATTTGAAGAGGCTTCTGATGGAACAATAATATAATAGCAGGCAATGCAATATTTTGTGTTAGGCAGAGAAATTTCCTCGATTTCGGCTCCCGCCTGCTCTGCTTTTTTAATTGCATTTTTTATTATTTTTTCAACTTCTTTGTCTAAACCCTCTGCAAAATATTCTTTGGGCACGCCTATGCGTGAATTTCGAATTTCGAATTTCGAATTTTGAATTTCCGACTCGACAGATGTCGCATCCTTTTTATCTTTGCCCTTTATAACATTAAAAACTATTTTGCAGTCCTCCACGTTCTTTGTCATAGGGCCAATTTGGTCTAATGACGAAGCGTGCGCAATAAGGCCATACCTTGAAACAGACCCGTATGTTGGATTTAACCCCACTATTCCGCAGAAGGACGCTGGCAAACGAATTGAGCCTCCGGTATCTGACCCCAGAGAAAAACAAGCTTCTTTTGCAGCAACGGCAGCAGCCGAGCCCCCAGAGCTTCCGCCAGCAACGCGCGTTTTATCGTGCGGATTTTTTACAACCCCAAAAGCTGAATTTTCTGTAGAAGCCCCCATTGTAAATTCATCGGTGTTTGTTTTTCCTAAAATAACGCTCCCCTCCTTTTTTAGCTTTTTTGTTACGGTAGCGTCATACACTGCCGTGTAATTTTTTAAAATTTTAGAAGCTGCTGTGCATTTTTGCCCCTCAACTAAAATTGCGTCTTTAATAGCGCACGGAATTCCTGTTAATTCTGAAAAATTTCCTGAAGCAATTTTTTTATCAGCAAGCTCGGCATCTGACAAAGCAGATTCCTCTGCCACAGACAAATAAGCGTTTAAATCTTTGTCTGTTTGTTTAATCTTTTTTAGATAAGCTAAAGCAAGCTCTCTTGCGGAAAATTCTTTTTTTTTAAATCCTTGGTGCGCCTGTTTAATTGTCAAATCTGTTAAGTCCATAACTAAAGTATTGCTTTAACCTTTATATAATCATCTTTTTTATCTGGAGCTGACCCGATAATTTCATCTGACAGCTGGCAGCGCTCTGCCTCGTCTTTTCGCAAGTTTTGGGCTTGCCCTCCTAAATTTTGTTTCTGCAAAATTTTGGAGGGCAAAGGAGCTGATTTTAACAAATCAAAATAATCTAAAATAGCAGACAAGTCTTTCTGCATTTTTTCTATTTCATTTTCTGTAAGTTCCAAACGGGCGAGCTTTGCTATATGCTCAACTTCTTTTTTGCTTATCATAATTTGCAGGCACTAATTAAATTATTTATCACACTGGCACAGCGTCTTCTTCATCTTTTGACATAACTTCTGAAAGGCTTTGAATGTTTTCTAAAGCCAAGCCAGCCCCCCTTACAACAGAAGTCAAAGGGTCGTCAATTATTCTGCATGGAACTTTTGTTTCTCTGGCAATTAAAACATCAAGCCCTTTGAGCAAAGACCCGCCTCCTGCCAAATAAATCCCGTTTGACATTACGTCAGCTAACAATTCAGGAGGAGTTTCTTCAATTGTTGTTTTTATGGCTCCCACAATCGTTTTAACAGACCTGTCCAGCGCCCTTTGAATGTCATCATTAAAAACAACAACTTCTTCCGGAAGCCCTGTCACCAAATTCCTTCCGCGCATTGCCATTTCTTTTTTTTCTTTCATCGGCAAAGCAGACCCAATATTTATTTTTATCAATTCAGCGGTTCTTTCGCCTATCAAAAGCTTATATTCTTTTTGGGCAAATTGCACAATATCATCATTCAGTTTGTCCCCGGCAATCCTTAAGCTCCTGGAGGCAACTATGCCTCCCAAAGAAATTACAGCCACTTCTGTTGTCCCTCCCCCAATATCAACTATGAAATTTCCTCCCGGATCCTGTATGGGAAGCTTTGCCCCGATAGCTGAAGCCAGCGGCTCTTCAATTAAAAAAACATTTCTTGCGCCTGCGTTTTTTGCCGCATCCCTCACTGCTTTCCTTTCAACCTCTGTGACTCCGCAGGGAATGCCGATAATAACTCTTGGCAAGTATCCGAATCCAAATAGTTTTTTTGACGTGGCAGCTGACTTTTCAATAAAATACTTTAACATCTGTTCTGTAATTTCAAAATCTGAAATAACTCCGTTAACCAGGGGCCTTGTAGCTGATATGTAAGCTGGAGTGCGCCCCACCATTTTTCTTGCCTCTTCTCCTATAGCTAAAATCTGGCCGGTTTTGTTGTTCACGGCAACCACGGAAGGTTCGTTTATGATGATTCCCCTGTCTTTCACATAAACCAATGAGTTGGCAGTTCCCAAATCAATTGCCATATCCATTGATAAAAAAGAAAAAGGATTTTTTATTTTCATTTATTTATTGTTTTTTCTATGCTATTAATTTTAACAAGCTTAAGCTGTTTTTTATTCCTTTCTTTAATTTCAACAGAGTTGCTTTTTCGGGTATTTTCAGACACTACAATCCTGTAAGGTATGCCTATTAAATCGGCTTCCGCAAACTTTTCTCCCGCTGTTTTGTCTTGCCTATCGTCGTATAATATCTCAATATTTTTCTTTTGTAAATCTGTGTATAACTTTTTGGCAATTTTATTTATTTTTGGGGCATTTCCAAGCTGAATCAAGTGAACCAAAAACGGAGCCACTGATTTTGGCCAAATAAGTCCCTTTTCATCGTAATTTATTTCAGCTACAGCCCCCATAAGCCTGCCCAGCCCAATGCCAAAGCACCCCATTATAACCGGCTTTTCTGAACCGTCTTTGTCTTTGAATTTTAAATCAAACGGCAAAGAATATTTATTCCCCAGTTTAAAAATATTTCCAACTTCAACTGCTTTCTTTTCGTCAAAATCAGCGCCGCCGCATTTTGGACATTTAGAATGCTCGTTTTTTATCTCTTTGTTAATCGCTAATTTACACTTTTTACAAACGTAAATTATATCTTCTCCTACGTCAGTTATTGTTTGAAACTCGTCTGAATATTTTGAAAAACTTCCGCCAGACGCCAAAGTCTGGTGCGTATTTTTACCAATTCCGCATTCGCTAAAAATATTTAAATAAACTTTTATCAATTTGTCATAATATTTATCTAAATCCTCCTGAGTTGCGTGAAAAGAATACATGTCTTTCATTAAAAATTCTCTTGTTCTTAAAATTCCCGATTTTGCCCTTAGCTCATCGCGGAATTTTGTTTGTATTTGAAAAACAGATAAAGGCAAATCTCTATAAGAAAAAATAATTTTTTTAGCCAAAGGAGAAACAACTTCTTCATGCGTGGGGCCCAAAGCATATTCTTTGTCACCAGAACCATTCACCTTAAAAAGAATGTCTAAACTTTGCCACCTGCCGGTTTTTTGCCAGTTTTCTTTTGGCTGCAAAACAGGCATTAAAATTTCCTGGCTGGAGACTGGAGCTGACTCCATGTTTTTTCTTATTATGTTTTCAATTTTCTGCAAAACTTTAAATCCTAAAGGCAAAAAAGTGTAAACCCCTGCCATAAGCTGGTCTAAAAATCCAGCCCTTACAAGCAATTCATTCGAAATTGCCTGACCCTCGCCCGTCAAAATGCGCGAAGCGCTTTTGTCGGGTTTTTCTGTTTTATAAAATAATTTTGACTGCAACATAAGACATCGTCGAATTACGAATTTTGTACGAATTTACGAATTCGTATATTCGCAGCAAATTCGTTATTCGTTGATGATTACTATTAAAGGCCGTATTTAAAAAAATCTGTAAGCCTTGGGATGTCGAATTTAACTGTTATAAAAAGCGATAAAGCAATTAACAATATAAAGAATGTTAATGTTATTGTTTGCTCCACTTTCACTGAAACGGGCCTGCCCTTTATTTTTTCAATAGCCAAAAATATCAGCTTTCCCCCGTCTAGAGCAGGAATTGGAAACAAGTTGAATATGGCAATAAACACAGAAATCAATCCTATAAAATAAAGGAAAAATCCCGGGCCGTAAGTGGCGGCGTTCGCCAAAAAAACCGTAATGCCCAACGGCCCCGCAAAAGACGCTCCTTCTGGCGCTCCTTTGCCAGAAAGCAAATCTGCAAAAACAAGGTACAAACCCTTCAAAGCATTAACAGTTGTGTCCCAAGTATAAACAGCCCCTTGCAATGGCGCCCTGTACCAGGCGTATTTTTCTATTAAAGTTCCCATCCGTTCTAGCGAAATGCCGACTGCTCCCTGGCCTTCAGGCGGGTTTGCTCTTGGAGACAAACTAACATCAAAAATGCCGCCTTGCCTTTTAATTTCAAGAGTTATGAGTTCGCCTGCATGAGCTGTTGTAAAATCTTGAAATTCTTTTATAGTGTTTATTTCCACAGTTTCAGAGCCAGCGCCGGCTGATTCATATGCCTGGCTTTGCGCTTGCAAAATGACGTCTTCTGCTTTTAATCCTGCCTCGCTTGCGGGAGAATTTAAAGCCACCTGAAGCACTTGCACCCTTACGTTTGTAAAACCTTCTACATTCTGGTCTGGCAAAGGCAAATCAGCTCCAATCATAAAAACCACAGAAAAAATAATTATGGCTGCCAGCCAGAAAGCAGCCACGCCCCCTATGACTATTAAAACTCTCTGCCAAATTTTTAGTCCAGTAAAACTCCTGTAATCGTCTACTCCGCCTTCTTCTCCGTAGATTTTTACGAAAGCTCCCAGCGGCAAAAGGTTTACAGAATAAATTGTTTCGCCTATTTTTTTCCCGAATAATCTTGGCGGATACCCTATGCCAAATTCATCAACTTTGACGCCGAATTTTTTGGCGATTATAAAATGCCCGAATTCATGTATTATCATTAAAACTATCAGGCATAAAAACGCGAAAATAAAAGTTAAAATTGCTGATATCATAATATTAAGAAATTTCGTTTTTTTTCTTTTCTATTAAATTTTTAATTTTTTCGTTGTATTCGTCAATGACTTTTTGAAGCTCGTCTTTTCCCCTGAATTTATCGTCTTCTGAAATTTTCTTTTCCTTAAAAGCGTCCTGAATTGCATTCCATGCATGCTCTCTCTGGCGCCTTATTGTCTGGCGGGCCTGCTCTGATTTTTCATTCAAAATTTTGCCCAGCTGCGCCCGATATTCTTCTGTAAGCGTGGGAAGGGTCATTCTTATAATGTTTTTGTCCACAACAGCCGACATTCCAAGCCCCGACTGGGAAATCGCTTTTTCTATTGGTTCTATATAAGAAGTGTCCCAGGGCTGGATTATAATCTGGTTTGTCTGGGGGGCTGAAATTGCAGCTAATTGCTTTATGCTAAACTTCGAGCCAAAAGCATTTACTTCTATGTCCTCAACCAAAGCCGGAGACGCCCTTGAGGTGCGTATTTTTGCAATTTCCTGCTCTAAAAATTTGTATGCTTTTTCAAATTCCGGCTTTATTTTATCAATGAATTCTTTATATGTCATTTTTTATATTTCCATTAATAATATTTCTAATGCTAATTTTGGATTTGCGTTAGTAAAGGTTATTTTATTGCTTATATCCTCTGACAAATTTATAATTTTTTTAATTTTTGAAACAGGATAATTTTCTAAAACCGGAGATAATCCAAAAAAATATTTTTGCTCTATCTGGCGCTCTATTCCTATTTTTGAGAATAAGACATATCTTAAATATTTTTGAAAAGCTTCCAATGTTTTTGCCAGCTTCTGCTGGTCGGGGTCAAGCTGTTTTACATACTTGAATTTTTCAGAAAGCGGAAGCGGAGCTGTTTTTAATAAATCCTGCAAAATCTTTTTCTCTTCTTCAGCCTCTGCCTCGTTCTGAGCGGGCTTTCCTAAAAATTTTATTTCCTGGCACCTTGAAAAAATAGTTGGCAAAAGCATGCCGGGCTTTGAAGAAATTAAAATTAGCAAGGTTTGGCCTTTTGGCTCTTCTAGGGTTTTCAAAAAACAGCTTTGAGCCTCCAAATTCATTAAGTGCGCGTGGTCAACAATTACAATTTTGAAACCGCCGTTATAAGATTTATATGCCAAAAAATTCTGCACTTCCCTTATTTTTGAAATTGGTATCCCTGCATGGTTTGAATGCTCCCGCCCCTTTGGGGCGAGGCTCGCCTCGCCTGTTGGCGAGGCGGCAACAATCATTAAGTCGGGAAACTTGCACCCGATAAGCTCTGCCAATTTTTTGGCAAAATCCTTTTTGCCCAGATTTTTTTCGCCAGAAAACAAATATGCATGAGAAAGCTGTTTTGAATCAAACTTTCTTTTCAAGAAATCCCATTGTTTTTGATGCCTATCTGACATTATTTTTTCCAATCTTTAATGTTAATTGTTTTCTCTTTCAGAGTCACAACCACTTTCTGGTGTTCCCTCCAATCTAGTTTATCCAAAAATTCAATGGGCAAGGTAATTCCCATAGTCCTGCCCTTGCCCATTTTTGTTATTTTCCTTATATTTTTTTCACTTAGATTTCTCATGTTATTTCTACTGTCACGTCTCATGTCAAATGACAGTAAATTAAATTAATGCTTATTAACCTGACCCTTTTATGCTACTTCTTGCTGATAACATTTCTCGCAGTAAACAATTTCCGGCCTGTCGGGAGCGTAGCTTGTCTCGAATTTATTGGTACAGCCTGGCTTCATGCACTTTCTGTGCCAGAGCTTCTGTGGATTTTTCTTTTTAAATCTTTGCATGTGCCTGCAATTAAAACATAACTTTGGAACAGGCACGCTAAGCTTTCTGTATAATTGCAATTCCTCAGGAATAATCTTAAAGGCTAATGAACAGCCCTCGTTGCATTTACCGCTATGTTCACAACCAATTACTTCATTAAGAATGGTGTCTTGGGTTTCTTCGATAATATTGGGAACATTTTCTGAAGATAGAGTAACCTTATAATTCCTTTCTTCGGGCTCTCTCCAAAAATATCCTGCCCTTTCTGCCTGCTCTTTATTTTTGGGAGAATACTCTTGAGCAGCTGTTTCATTATAGGCAAATGGTGCCAGCGAAGCTGGAAAAAAACTGCCATATTTATATTCAATACCGCTTTTGTCTGTGTATGGCTGTGAATTCATGTGCTTAATTATCTTTGGCAAGAGCTCCTCGTATTCTTCTTTTGTGTATTGTTTGTTTAAGATGCAGTATTCGGCTTTTTTGATGCCTACACAACCAAAAAGATTATTAGAATTTTCACAGTTATCGCAATATTGGCAATCATAATCATTCCAAACACAAAAACTAAACTTAACGTTGTTGAGATTTATAGCGCTTACAATTTCATAAGAAAAAGATGATTTATCAACAACAACATACCCATCATGACAATTATTTGAATTATCTCCCCAAGTTAAATATTTAGAGTCTTCTATGGCGTTAGAACCATAGCATTCAAAACTGTTTTTGGAATTAAAAACATAATCACCAACCACATTTACATTCTTAATACCGTGCATGTATTTGGCTATGTTTTCTCCAAAAAATTTATTAGCTTTTGCTAAAACGGCGTCCATCCCTTCACGGGTTTGCAAATTTGATTCTTCAATTTTTTTAAGATACTCTTCTTTTGTGTAGGGCTTGTTAAAAATATAATAATTTTTGTTCTTTAAATTTACGCAACCCACGCAGTCTTGGCAATTTGAACAATTTTTAGAGGCCACAACATTCCGACAATCAGTGCAGTCTTCAGAAAATTTTGTCATGTAACACTTTTTGCAACCAATACATTCATAGCAAAGCTCGCAATCGTTTGAGGTGTGGCAATCAATAGCGTTTCTTGAGTGCATAAGCGAATAAGAATAAAGGGAATCTTCATTGTTATCGCTCACAAAAATCATGTAGCAGTTTTTATCATATGCGGCTCCGTTAACATATTCGCTGTTTGTATTCTGAAAAATAAAAGAATACAAACGTGGCACCCGAAGCTGGAGTTCTCGAAACTGATCAAAAAACGGCCTAGAAAAATCGTATTCTCTTCCAAAACTCAACGTGTCCCATTTGTCGCCGTGATAGCATTCATTGCAATAAACTGCATACGGCGATTTTGGTGAATAAATAGAAATTATATTTTTTCTACAAAGGTCGCAGGTGCGGCGATAAAGAGTTCTTTCATTCCTCCATACAACCCGCCTTATAAAACGGCACTCCGGACACCATGTTGGCGCAGGCACTTTTATTTTTTCATAGAATGCAAAGTCGTCAGGCTCTATTACAAAGTCCTTTTTGCAATTTTGGCATATTTTTGTTTCAGAATTTTTATTCATGATCATTTTTTAATAATTTAATCTGCGGATTTTTAGCCTCAATAAAACCTTCGATTGTTTTAATAAATGTTTCGGCCAAATCAATAGCTTTTTGCGCCTCGGTCATAGATATCGTAAGCCCCACTCCATAAATCAAATAGTTCCTATCTTCTCTTGTCTTATCAAATCTTCCCACCAAACTTTTATAATCATTGCCAAGTATATCCCCCACAAATTGCACTACAATTTTATGAGAGCCCGCCGCGCGCGGACGCAAATTATGTGAAAAAATAAGCGCTCGGCCGGACAAAAGCATGGCATCATAAGCCAACTGAAAGCTATTGTCGGAGTCTTCATTTTCAATTAAAAGACGGGAACTTTTTAGTTTTTTATAAGCGTTCTCTATGAGTTTTTGAACTTTATCAAATCCAATTTCTTCCTTCTTGAGCAAACCCTTATTGACTAATTCTTCGTAATTCATTTTCGTTGCCAAATATAAAAATTTTTATGTTCTTAAAAATGCTTAAAATAAAAGAGTCTTTCTCTTTTATTCTTTTCCGCCAATCTTTTTCAGAAAAAATTCGGTAATTTATTTCACGGGAAAGCTTTCTTTCTAAATCGCTTATTTTATTAAAAAATTTATCTTCATCGGGTTCGCCAATTATCATTAAATCAATGTCTGATAAAGAGTCTTCCTCTTGTTTCGCAAACGAGCCGAATATAAAAATGATTTTCACATTCTCAACATTTTCAAATATTTCTTTCAATTTTCCCTCAGCGCCAAGTGTTTTAAAAAAAATACTCTTTACTTCATTATACAGCGGATACTCCTTGTTTATTTTAAAAAAACGGCTATTGGCTTTTTTATCGCTTAAAAGAATTTTATTTTTAACTAGGCTTTCTATGTCTTTCTGAAAAACACCAGGCTTTTTATTCAAAATCCGGCCAATTTGCCTGAAATAATAATCTTTCTCCGGATCTTTAAAGAAAAGTTCAAGAATCAGTGTTTGATTTTTAGTAAAGTTTAACATATGTTCCTCACATACAATTGTATGCTGTTTACATACAATGTGTCAAACAGCTCGCGCCTCACGTCTCATGTCAAATGACAGTGAATTAAGTTAACGCTTATTAACCTGCGCTTGCTATTGCGACGGCTTTTTGCCGAACGGCAAAAAGCCGTCGAGCTACGCCACTTCCTTATTGTAGCAATTTTTACAATAAACTATTTCAGGACGGTCTGGGGCATAGCTTGTCTCAAACTCATTCTGGCATTTTCCTTTTCCATGGGAATGATTTTCTTTATTGCACATGCATTCCCGATGCCAAAGCCTAATAGGCGTACGCTGGGAAAGCCGGGCGAAGTGGCGACAGTTTGGGCACATTTTCGGAATCGGAATGCCCATACGTTTATAAAAATTCAAATCGCTTGTCGTAATTTTGAAAGCTTGCGTGCATTGGTGATTACATTTTCCATCGTGGGCACACCCGATTATTTCTTTTAAAATCTGATCGCTTACCTCTTCAATAGAATCTGGAATATTTTCTGCTTTTAAAGTAACAGTATAGCTCTTTACCTCTGGCTCAAGCCACCTATATCCCTGCTTTAGCGCTTCCTCTTTTGAAATTGGAAAAAGCTCCTGCGCAATGGTTTCGTTGTATGCAAACGCATGCATGTCCAGTGGGAAAGTTGAACCATAGCGATATTCTCTTCCCAAAGCGTCTTTATAAGGCATTGCATTCATGTGCTCAATAATTTTAGGAATTAGTGCTTCGTATTCTTCTTTTGTATACTGCTTATTCAAAATACAATACTGTTTTTTGCGCAAACCGACGCAGCCGAATAAATCGGACGAACTCATGCAGTTCACGCAATATTGCGCCCGAACTAACTGGTCCCAGCATTCGTTTGAGAAAAACACTTGCGAGCATTGCCTGCCAATGCTTGAACATTCATAAATCAATTCTGAATTCTTGCCCCAATATGTATAGTCCATCACATCTTTTGCATCCATGATTCCAAAAAGATACTTGCCGTCTTCCACTCTTTCGCAATTAAAACCAACCTGCACATTCTTGCATTCATCAAGCCAGTTACCAGAAATATTTGTACTGTGATTTTCAACAACAGCCGGCATTATCTGCTTTTTAACAAATTCCAAAAACCTGCTTTGCATGGCCTCAATCTCGCCACGTTTTTTTGGCCACAATTTTTCAATCTGTTTCTTATATTCTTCTTTTGTAAATTGCTCGTTGAAAATGCAATATGATTTATTGCGAAGATTCACACAGCCAAAGCAGTCATTGCAATTCAAACAATGAAACAAAAAAGAAGAGCTCACACAACTGCCGCATTCCTGCGAATACATCAAGCGACTGCATCTGTAACAATCAATACACTCAAAACACAATTCAGACGAATGGATATTGTAATTATCCATGCTGTCTTTTGAATCCCATACCGAAGTGCCATAAGAACAATTTTCATTATTTGCGGCAGCAAAAATAAGATAGCAATCTTTATTGTCGCTTACCCTGTTAGTGTAATCGCTGTTTACATTTATTCCTTGCTGGATAATTCCAAGCCGGGGCACCTTTAAAAACAAATCTTTAAACTGCTGGAAAAATGGTTTTGAAAAATTATAATCTTTTGCATAAGACTGGGTATCCCATTTGTCTGACCACCAACAAGAATGGCAATAAGCAGTGTAGGGGCTATCGGGATGATAAATTAAAATTTTATCTTGACCGCACAAATTGCATTTTCTTTTATAAAGGGCCCTCTCGCCCCTCCATGCCAAACGCTTAATAAGCCGGCATTCCGGGCACCAGGTTGGCGGGGGGACTTTCATTTTTTCGTAGAACGCAAAATCATCAGGCTCGATGGTAAACTCTTTTTTACAATTCTGGCATGCCCGCACTGAGCTTGCCGAAGTGTTATTGGTTTCGCTTTGCATAATTTTTTTATTCTTCTATCATAACCGACTAAATTAGTCTGTTATGCATTTTTATTGCTACTTACATATGTAAGTAAACGTGTAAATAGCAGATTCTTAGATTAACACTTATCAACCTGAATTTTCCAGCGCAAGCTCAGCTCTTGACAAGGCGGTAGATGCGAGTATAATTAAAATATAAACGGCTTCGGCCCGACTCTGCCGCAAGGCAGAGGTAAAAAAACAAAAAAATTCAAGGTATCAATTCCTTGAATTTTTTTGTTAATTTTTCAAAATCATCTGTTTTCATAACGCCTATTTTGTGATCCAAACGCCTAGCATCTATAAGTCTTATCTGAGACAGAATTGCAGCACTCTTAGCGTTATCCTGAAAAATAAACTGAAAATAAAATTTTGACTCTTTTTCGGTGCGAGTTAATGGGAATGCCAAAAAAATCTCGTTATTAAATTTTTTATAAATAATCACTGGCCTCAAAAAATCTGTGCCCCTGCCATCCTGCTCAAAACCAACGTTTACACCCATAGCGCAATACCAAACTTCGCGCTCGTGAAAAAACGGCCTTGGTTCAATTTTGTTAATCAGTGCTTTTTTATTATGCCATTTTGTGTAATCTTTCATCATATTCTATTTTTTAGACATTACCACTTTTTTGTACTCGTCTAAGTGCTCTAAAACAGTTCCAGTTCCCTTGACCACGCAAAACAATGGCTCTTCTGCAACAAAGCAAGGAACACCCGTGCTCTGAGCCACTAATTCATTAATTTTAGGAAGCAAAGCTCCGCCGCCAGCCATTATAATGCCCTTATTCATTATGTCAGCTGAAAGCTCTGGCGGAGTTTCAGACAAAACATGTTTTGTGGCCTGCATTATTTCAGCTAAAACATCTGAAATAGCTTCGCAGACTTCATTGTTTGATATTTTAATATTTCTTGGCAGGCCCAAAATCAAATCCCTGCCCTGGATTTCAAGATACTTTAACTCTTTTTGCATTAAAGCCGTGCCCACCTTAATTTTTATTTCTTCGGCTGACTGAGTGCCAATAGCCAAATTGTATTTTTTCTTAATATATTCAGCAATAGCTGTGTCTATTCTATCCCCGGCAACTCTTACAGAATGCCATGTTACAATTCCGCCTAAAGAAATTACAGCAACTTCTGAGGTGCCTCCCCCAATATCAATAATCATGTGCCCTGAACATGAATTAATGGGAATGCCAGCTCCAATGGCAGCTAAAATTGGCTCTTTGGCAACGTAGGCTGATTTTGCCCCGGCTGAAAGCGCGGCTTCAATTACAGCTCTTCTTTCTGTGCTGGTAATTCCTGCTGGAACTGAAATCACAAGCTCTGGCTTAAAAATTTTAAATCTGCTGGCTGTTTTATTTATAAAGTATCTCATCATTGCCTGGGTCACCCTGTAGTCAGCTATAACTCCGTCTTTCAATGGTCTGTAAACCTTAATGTCGGCTGGAGTTCGGCCTATCATTTCTTTTGCCTGCTCTCCCACAGCTAAAATTCTGTTGTCGTCTAAAGAAATCGCCACCACAGAAGGCTCGTATAAAACAATGCCCTTGCCCTGCACATACACAAGAGAGTTGCAGGTGCCTAAATCAATTGCTATTTTATTGTTAAACATGATAATTTTAATTCATTAAAAAACTCACTACGTTCGCTTTATATCTGCCCCCAGCTTTTGCAATCTTTCTTCTATTTTTTCATATCCTCTGTCAATCTGATAAATATTTTCTATTGTTGTTTTTCCTTCAGCCATTAACCCTGCCACAATCAAGCTTGCTCCAGCCCTTATATCCCAGGATTCAATTGCAAGGCCCGAAAGTTCTTTTGGCCCATAAACAAATGCCCTGTGCGGATCTACTATTTCAATATCAGCTCCCATTTTACGCAGCTGCTGCACATAATTAAACCTGTTTTCATACAAGGGGTCGTGGATTAATGATTTTCCTTCAGCTTTTGCCAAAAGCGGAGCTATTATAGGAAGCAAGTCTGTGGGAAAACCAGGGTGCGGCAAAGCTTGCACTCTTACTGCTTTCAAATCCGGGGAATAGGAGACATTAACACTGTTTTCTTTTTTCTCAAAATTAACTCCCATCTCTTCAAGTTTTGCCAAAAATAAATCTATGTCTTGCGCGTTTACGTTTTTTACTTCAATTGACCCTGGCGCCCCAGCTCCAATGGCAATAAAAGTGCCAGCTTCTATATAATCAAAAATAATGCTGTGTTCGGCTCCCTTTAATTCTTTCACCCCCTCTATTTCAATTGTATGAGTTCCTGCTCCCTCTATTTTAGCTCCCATTGATTTTAGCATTTTTGCTAAATCCTGCACATGAGGTTCACAAGCTGCTCCTTTTATTATCGTTTTACCTTCGGCTAAAACAGCAGCCAGCATTATATTTTCTGTGGCTGTAACCGAAAATTCCTCTAAAACAACTTCCGCTCCTTTCAGATTCTCGCAGTCAACTTTATATAAGCTCCCTTCTTTCTCAATTTTTGCCCCTAATTTTTCAAGGGCATTTATATGCACGTTTATGGGCCTTAGTCCTATTTTATCCCCTCCCGGAGCTGATATTTTAAAATGCTTTACTCTAGCCATCAATACTCCAAAAAGCAACACAGACATTCTTGTTTTTGATATTTTTTCAAAATCTATTTTTTCTACGTCTATTTTTTCTGCCTTTATTTTTACTTTCCGTTCTGAAATGTTTTTTATTTCAACTCCCATTAATTTAAAAACTTCCAACATATTAGAAATGTCTTCTATCAAAGGGAGGTTATCTATTTGGCATTCTTTGTCTGTCAAAAGGCAGGCTGCCAAAATGGGGCCTGCTGCATTTTTTAAACCTCGCACTTCTATTTCTCCTGAAAGCTTTTTTTGCCCTTGAATTATAAATTTGTCCATATTGTATGGCTTTATCTTAATCTAAAAAAACTATCTTTGCAAGTGTAATTAAATGTGATTAAAATCTGGAAAAAATACTCGGTTTGTGATAATATGACATCATACTAAAATTATGAAAAAAGCAACGAGACTGACAATATTAGCTGTCTGTATTATTCTGTTTTTTATTTTTACCCCCTACATCGTGCTTTATTCTATGGGCTATAGGTTAGATTTTGCAAACATAAAAATTTTAGCTACCGGAGGAATCTATGTTAGAAGCTACCCGCAGGCTGACCAAATTATCATTGATTCAAAAATAGATGGCAAACCGGGAATGTTTTTAAATGCATTTTTTGTGCAAAATCTGGCGCCGCAAAACCACACCTTGCTTGTAAAAAAGCCAGGCTATTTTAGCTATGGAAAAAATGTTTCTGTAATAGAAAACCATGTGACAAAGCTTGAAAACATACTTTTGATAAAAGAAAATTTAAGCTTTGATTTGCTTGCCGAAAAAACAGATTATTTTTCGCTGTCTTCTGACAAAAAATATATCTTGGTTTCAGAATACAGCCAGGAGTCCTTAGCTCTTGAATATTTGCAGCTGTCTTCGCCCGGCTTAAAAAAGAATTATTCCGTACTCCTGAAAAATACAGAAATTTTAGATACTACTTGGGCCGACAACTCAAACATCGCCTTAATAAAAATAAAAAATGCTTCCGACGTTTCATATTATATTTTTGACCCTTCTAGCGCCAAAACAGTTTTGGCTGCTGTTCCGTATTTAGATAAAAACTCAACCCAAATTTATTTTGACGGAGCCCAAATATATTATGTCGAAAACCAAACGCTTTATTATTTGAAAAATACCAAAGTAACAGCTCTAATCAAAGATATAGCTGCCTATAAAATTTTAGATAACAAAATATTGGCGCTGTCTTCTGACGGGCTTTTATTAGAATATGACGTTTTAGGAAAGCTTTTGCAAAATATTACAACAAAAAAGTTTTTGCTATATAAAAACAAAAGTTATAAGCTAAGTGTTGAATTCCAAAGAACCTTTTTAGAAACGAATGATTCTTTGTATCTTTTTGATCCAGACAAAGAGGCTTTTGCTGACTTTTATTCGCCCATAGAAAATTATGAAATTTTATTTGCCCCGGACGGCAAAAATTTAATTTTATCCAACAGCAATGAAATATATTTATACTCTTTTGAAGAAAAATTATATAAAAAATTATTCTCAGGAGAAAAAATAAAAAACTGCCAATGGCTAAATAACGATTATATAATTTTTGAAGATAATAAAACTATAAAAATTTCTGAAATAGATTATAGGGGGAACATAAACATAGTTTCATTGCCCCCCGATAACCCTTCTCAGATAGCCTTCAACAGGCAAGACGGCAAGCTATACGTACTTGCAGAAAAACAGCTTATTTTTTCAGAAAAAATAACCCAGTAGGATTATTTTTTTTACGAAGTTTGAGTTTCTTGTTCTGCAACTTTTTTTTTGAATTCTTCCCAGTTTAAAGCTTCCCCATTCGCCATTTTGCATATGTCTTTAAACTGGCAATAACTGCATTGCCAGTTTCTGGGATAATCTGCAAGCCTGGCTGGAACCTCATTCTTTTCTACCTGGGCTTTCAAAGAATTAAATTTATCTAAAAGAGAATTGCATAGCTGTTCATCGTAATCCACAAAAAATTCTTTCATATCCTGCTGGTCTTTGTCTATGTAAAGCAGTATGCCTTTTTTAATGTTAAAAAAATGCAGATAAAGCTGTATCTGATAAACATTCTCCTCTTTGGGAGCTGCCATTCTTTTAAAAATCATGCTGTTTATTGATTTTATATCCAGCACATAATTTTCATTTCCAATGCATAAAATTGCGTCCGCCCTGCCTGAAATTATTTCGCTCGTCGGAATTGGAATCTCTGTTACAACTCCTAATCTCAAGCGGTATAAAATGTTAAAAATGCTTCTGTGCATGTTTTCTCCACGTTCAAAAATGCGCATTATTCTTGCGTCCATTGGCTCGCGCGGAGCATTTTTAAACTTAAAAAAAACAGCGCGCGGGCATTTACCGGCATCTGTAATATAAAACCTCGTCTGGTCTTTATTTTTTTGATTATCCAAATAAAACTGGTCTATAAGCTCTTTTAACATAATGCGATGCCAATATGCGAATGCATACTAATGATACTAATAATATTTAAATGATAACAATTATAAAAAATATATGCAAATTCCGACCGCTCAAACACGTCTGAGCGATTAAAAAGCCGCCTTTCGGCGGCTTTTTTAAATTCGTACATTCGTAACAGATTCGTAATTCGTTGATGTTACCTCTTGCTCCATTGCGGGGCTTTTCTGGCTCTCTTCAATCCGAATTTTTTTCTTTCCCTCATTCTTTCGTCTCTTGTCAAATAGCCTGCTTTTCTTAACCTTTTTCTGAAATTATTATTAAAATCAACCAAAACCCTTGCTGTTCCATGCCTTACAGCTTCAGCTTGGGCATGCCTGCCTCCCCCTTTTACTTTTACTGTCACCCTGAATTTATCAAGGCACTTCATTTTTTTCATTGAAGAAACAGCTGTTTCCTGGTCGTCTTCCAAAGAAAAATATTGCTTGTAAGATTTATTGTTTACTAAAAAATCTTTATCTCCTTTTGTAAAAAGGCGCACGCGGGCCACAGCTGTTTTTCTCCTTCCAATGGCTTCAAAATAGCGGTCTGGCTTTCCGGTGCTTTCTTTTATTGATTTTGCAATTTCTTCTGAAATATCTTCATCTGCCATATCAGTTGCCTCATCCTGGTCAATTAAAACCACTGGAGTTTTTTCCTCCTTCGCCTCGCCGAAGCTTTCAGCGAAGGCGGGTTTCTTTTCTTCAGCAGGTTTTTTCTCTTCTTTTGTTATTTTCTTAGTTCTTGGTGACATTATTATTTTTCAAATTTTAATCTTTTTATCTGCCTTGCCCTTAATTTATTTTTACAAAGCATTCCCATCACAGCTTTTCTCAAAACTTCTTCCGGACCCCTTTTAATTAAAAATTCTTTCAATGTTGCCTGCTTCATATTTCCTAAATAGCCTGTAAAATGGAAATAATTTTTATTTTCTAATTTATTTCCTGTAAATTTCATTTTATCAATATTTTTTACAACAACAGTGTCGCCCATATCTTTGTATGGCACAAAATCTGGCTTATTTTTACCTCTTAATAAAACAGCCGCATGGACAGCCAGCCTGCCCAAAGATTTATTTTCAGCGTCTAATATATGTGTTTTTCTTTCTGCTTTTTCCATATCAAATTATTGTTTTACAAGCTCTATAATCGCCATTTTTGCTCCGTCTGAATTCCTGGGGCTTAATCTTAAAATTCTTGTGTACCCCCCATTCCTGTCTTGATATTTGGGAGCTGTTTCTACAAATATCTTTTTTGCCATTTCCGGAATAAGGGTTCTTAAAATCTGCCTGCGGTTTGCAACAGTGTCTTTTTTAGCTCTTGTTATCAGCTTTTCAACTATGGGCCTTAATTCTTTAGCTTTGGCTTCTGTAGTTTTAATTCTTTCGTGCAAGAAAAAATTATTGGCCAAAGACCTTAACAAAGCTTTTCTTGGCCCCTTTTTCCTTGATAATTTTCTGCCTTTGTTTAGCTTTCTCATAATAATTTACTCTCCTGATTTTAACTCAAGCCCTAATTTTTTAATTTTTCTTTTTATTTCAGAAATAGCCTTATCCCCCATGCCTTCTAATTCCAATAAAGACTTTTCTGATTTTTTCAAAATCCCGCCTACTGTTTTTATATTATTCTTCAGCAAAGCATTAAACGTTCTGCCTGTGAATTTTAAATCTTCAACGTTGATTTGGGTTGCATCAGAAATTTTTTCTTCTTTGGCAGATGAGCCTTTGCCATGAGCTGTTTTTTCTAAAGGCCTTATTGCTTTGCCTTCAAAAATTACATTAAAATGCCTTATCAAAATATCACAAGCTTCAAAAAAGGCTTCTTCTGGAGTAATGGTGCCATCAGTCTCTATTTCCAGGCTCAATTTATCAAAGTCTGTCCTGTCGCCCACGCGCATATTTTCAATTTGAAAATTTACATTTTTAATGGGAGTGTAGATTGCGTCTAATGCAATTACCCCTATTTCTGATTTTTTAGATGCGCCAGAGGCCGCTTTTTCAACCTGAACTTTTCTTTGTTCTTTTGGCTCGTACCCCAGTCCTTTTTGTATATGTATTTCTATTTCAAGCTCTGTTTTTTTATCGCTTATTGTGGCAATGTGAGTTTCTGGGTTCACAAGTTCTACCTGGGAAGGAAGCTTAAAATCAGACCCTTTCACTTCTTTTTCTCCTTTTACTTTAAGCTCTATTTTGTAATCCTCTCCCTCGTGGATTTTAAATCTTAACTTTTTTAAATTCAAAAGAACCATTATCCCGTCTTCTAAAACTCCGGGGATTGTGGAAAACTCATGGGGAGCGCCTTTTATTTTTGCCTCTGTTATGGCAACTCCCTGCAAAGAAGAAAGCAAAACTCTTCTTATGGCATTTCCAATGGTAACACCGTATCCAGGATAAAGCCCTTCTATTTCAAAAACCGCTTGGTTATTTTTTTTATGAATTACTTTTGGGGGCAATGGAAGTGAAATCATGAAAAATCATCGAATTACGAATTTTTTACGAATTTACGAATTCGTATATTCGTAGCAGATCCGTTATTCGTTGATGGTTACCTTGAATAAAATTCGAATATAGAAGAAATTTCCGCCGGAGCATTTACCTCTTCAAGGTTTGGATCTCCAACAGCTTTTCCTTCAAGTTCTTCTTTGTTTAAATTTAGCCATACCGGAGGCTCATATTTTTTAATCTGCGCTTGCAAATCTTTGAGCGCTCCTTTTTTCTTTTTATTTTCTTTTATAGAAATTATATCTCCTTTTTTTATGCTGTATGAAGGTATGTTAGCTGGCTTGCCGTTTATCAAAAAATAACCGTGAGACACCAGCTGCCTTGCTTGCGCCCTTGATTTGGCTATGCCCAAGCGAAAAATCACGTTGTCTAATCTTTTTTCTAATTTTTTTATAAATTCTTCAGCTATGTTTTCAACTTTTCCCATTTTAGCTAAAGATTCTTCTGCATATTTTTTAAACTGCCTTTCTGAAACTCCGTACCATTTCTTCAAAGTCTGCTTTTCTTCTAAAGACTTTTTAAAAGCAGACGGAGAGCCCCCCCTTCTTTTTTTCTGGGGGCCCGGAGCATATGCTCTTTTTACCATAGCGCATTTTTGTGAAAAGCACCTCTCTCCTTTCAAAAAGAGTTTTTGCCCCAAACGTCTGCAAGTTTTACATTGATCGTATCTCATAGTTTTTATATTCTTCTTACTTTTTTAGGCCTGCATCCGTTATGCGGAATTGGAGTAATATCCTTGATAGAGGAAATATTCAATCCCTGCGAAACTAAAGTTCTTACAGCTGACTCGCGCCCGGCTCCAATTCCTTTTATAAAAACATCTGTTTTCTCAATGCCTAATTTTTTGCATATATTTACTACGGCTTCGGCCACCTTGGAAGCCGCAAAAGACGTGGCTTTCTTGGTCCCCTTAAAACCCACAGACCCAGCTGATTTGAAAGCTAAAACTTGGCCCTTGTGGTTTGTAAGGGTTATAAGCGTGTTATTGTAAGAGGATGATACGTATATTCTTGCCTGTCGCACCCCTAAAGCTGCTGCCTTAACCTTTGTTTCCTTTTCCACTGCCTTGTCAACTTTCTCTTTTTCTTTCATCAACTCCTCTTGGTCTGCTTCTATAATATGTTTTTTCCCCATAGCTTTTTACTTCGTAAAAGAAATTCGAAATTCGAATATCGAAATTCGAAACGTGTTTTGAATTTTGAATTTTAGATTTGTTTCGGATTTCGGATTTCGTGCTTCGGATTTTCTAATTATGTTGGCGCTGCCGCCGGCTTGCGTCCTGAACCCATAGTCTTTCTTACGTTTCCCCTGACTGTTCTTGTATTTGTTTTTGTCCTCTGCCCTCTTACCGGCAATCCTTTGGCATGGCGCATGCCTCTCCATGCTCCAATGTCTTTCAGCCTTTTAATATTAATCATTATCTGCCTTCTTAAATCTCCTTCAATTTTATAATTTTTTTCAATAAATTCTTTCAAATCATTTACCTCTTTAGAAGTTAAATCTTTTGCCTTTTTATTTAAATCAATCTTAAGCTCTCCTAAAATTTTTTTACTCAAAGAATTGCCTATTCCGTAAATATAGGTTAAAGATATTTCTATTCTTTTGTTTTCCGGGATATTTACCCCTGCAATTCTCGGCATTTTTCATGGAACATAGAACATGGAACATGGAACAAAAAATAAAAATTGTTTCATGTTATGTGTTTTATGTTATGTGAGATTAACCTTGTCTTTGTTTGTGCTTTGGATTTTTTTTACATACAACATAAATACGACCTCCTCTTCTGACGATTTTGCAATCTTTGCACATTTTTTTAATTGCCGGCCTTACTTTCATTGTATAAATAAAAAAAATCTAAAAAATTTTAGGTTTTTATATTTTTATTCTATTTGAGCCGATAAACAATCCTGCCTTTTTTATCATCATACGGAGTCATTTCCACCAAAATCTTATCTCCTGGTAAAATGCTGATTCTGTTCATTCTCATTTTTCCCGAAAGAAATCCCATTATCTCATTGCCGTCATCTAATACTACCTTAAAAAAGGCGTTTGGTAAAGCCTCAGTGACCCTACCCTCCTTTTTTATAACTTTTTTATTTTGGTTATTTTTTTCCTCTTCTTGAGGCATCTTTTATATAATAGCAAATTAGACTGCAAAGGTCAAGCCCTACTCAAATTTTAGCTCAACTTTAATAGCCTTTTGACTGTTAGGAGACTTTTTAACCCAGAAGGGCCACAAGTTAACTTTTACATTAGAAACCTGGTCCCCTAAATTATCTTTTATGGTTTCCTTTATCTGATCTTTGTTTTTATTAACCAGCAAAGGTATTAAATAATTTTTATTGATGTCTTGGTAAATTCCAGATGAAAAATTTAAATTAAGGATTGTCTTTCCCTTATCAATATCTGTTTTGGAAGCCGTGCAATCCGTTTTAAATGCGCTTTCGAGCAGTGTTTCTGAATCTGGCATCTGCGAAATAATATAATCTTTGGCAAATTTTTCCAAATCAGATTTCTTAAACGTCAAAGCTCTTGATTTAACCTTTGCATTGTATGTAAAGCTATCAGCCGCTGTGCCGGATTTTGTATCCGCTGAGGCAGAAATAATTTCAGAATAAATCATCTCGTCTATCAGCATATAATCTTCTGGAAGGTTGTTTCTTAAGTCTGCTTCAGCTTCAGATATCAACTTTTTAGTCAAGCTGTCTTTTGCAAGCTCAATATCATCATCTATCACTTTTTTAACTTTGCCTGCGTATCCGCCAGACATACCATTAGAAGATTCTGCGTAAATGCTGTAATAGTAAGCAGTCCCCGATAATTTGGGAACAGAAAAAGTGGCAGGTCCTATATTGTACCCCTCCCCGCCTTCTACGGCCTCAACCTCAACTTCAACAGACCCCGGGGCAATCTTGCTTCCGCTTTTTTTGCCAGCTGGTATGGCAACTCTTTTCAAAGTAACAAAATATTTCCCAGAATCTGAAAGAAAATGCGTTCCCACTTTTAAAGTAACGGGCGCGGGGGGATCATATTTGTTGTAAATAGCGATTATTCCCGTAGCCTTTCCTTCGTTTGACGCGTTTCCTGTGGCTGGGAATTCCTGGCTTCCTGTTTTTTCTGCTTCAAAATATTTTGCCGGTATTATGTTTGACGCAAAATCAATTTCATCAGCTGAAGTGTCAGCTGTAACTGTCTCTTCAAAACTCAGGGTTTCTACTTTCGGCCAAATTTCAACATTGGCCTTTGGCAATTTAAAAAATAAATATACGCAGGCTAAAACAACAATGACTCCAGCCCCAATTGCAACTTTTCTCCATGGAAAAAATCTTTCTTCCCGCGGCCCTGCTGCCCGTTTGTTTCTGGAAACAGAAGAAGAACGAGGTTTTTTTTCTTCCAAAAACTCTTTTATATTTTTTTCTGTTTTACGAGATATTTTTGGCGGTTTAACATCATATACTTTTCTTGGCATAATCCTGTAAATTTTTAATTTTAAATTTTTAATTTTAATTCAATTTTCAATAACTAAATGTTTAAATTTAAAAACCCGGCGGGTTTTAATCATTGGAAATTGTAAATTGGTAATTTACTCGAGTACTGCTTTTATTCTTCTGACTCCAGAAGAGGAGCTTTCTTCTTTTTGTATTTTAAAATGGCCTAACACTCCGGTTCTTTCAACATGCGGGCCTCCGCAAATTTCCCGGCTGGCTATATTGTCGCCGGAACCTACAGTATAAACTTTTACATTTTCGCCGTATTTTGACTCAAAAACGCCCATAGCCCCAAGCTCTTTAGCTTTTCCCAAAGTCATCTCTTCAAATGAAACTGTCAGGTCTTTTTTTATTATACCATTTACAAAATTTTCCACATCTCTTATTTGTTCACCAGTCATCTTTTCAGAATGTAAAAAATCAAACCTTAAACGTTCTGCTGTAATGTTGCTTCCTTTCTGCACAACATTTTCGCCTAAAACTTTTCTTAATCCAGCCAGCATTAAATGAGCAGCTGTGTGTAATTTTGTGGTTTCCAAACTTGCATCAGCCAATCCCCCCTTAAACATTCCTGCCGAAGCTGTTTGCGACAATTCCTGATGTTTTTTAAATTCTTCTTTGAATTCTTCAATATTTATTGATATACCTTTTTCTTTTGCCAGCTCTTCTGTAATTTCAATTGGAAAGCCAAATGATTGATAAAGTAAAAAAGCATCCTTGCCGGATATTTTATCTAATTTTTCAAATTCCCTTAATCCAATTTCCAAAATTTTTTCAAATTTTTCTTCTTCTGTTTCAAATTGTTTTAAAATAAAATCTTTTTTATTTTTTATCTCATTATAAAAATCTGCGTAAATTTCTGCTACGGCCGGATAAATTTTAACAATAAAATTTTCTTTAATTCCCAACTGCTTTCCATATCTTATTGCCCTTCTTATTAATCTTCTTAAAATATATCCCCTGCCCAAATTAGACGGCTCAATTTCAGAAGCTAAAAGAAAAGCCGACGTTTTAACATGGTCGGCAATAATTCTAAATGCTTTTTTATTTTCCTCGTATTTTTTGCCTGATAATTCTTCAATTTTTTTTATAATCGACAAAAATAAATCTGTTTCATAAACATTTTCTTTTCCGTTTAAAACAGCTATTGTTCTTTCCAGTCCCATTCCTGTATCAACATTTTTTTGTTTAGCCGGAATATATTTTCCGTCTTCTGTTTTTATGTATTGCATAAAAACATCATTCCAAATTTCAACCCAATTTTTATCTTTTGGGTCAAATTCTTCAGGAGCTGACGTATCGTTTAATTTCCAATAAAACATTTCTGTATCCGGACCGCATGGCCCTGTTTGCCCGGCAGGCCCCCACCAGTTATCTTCTTTTGGCAAAAAAGCAATTCTTTCTTTTTTAATTCCCAAACCTTCCCAAATTTCAGCTGACTCTTTGTCTTTTGGCGCGTCGTCATCGCCGGCAAAACAAGACACAGCCAATTTTTCTGTTGAAATTTTTAATTCTTTGGTTAAAAATTCATAACTCCATTTTATTGCGTCTTCTTTCCAGTAATCTCCCAAAGACCAGTTTCCCAGCATTTCAAAAAAAGTATTATGAGTATCGTCGCCAACTTCATCAATATCTACTGTTCTTATGCATTTTTGCGCGCTTGTTAATCTTTTTCCTGAAGGATGTTTTTCGCCCAACAAAAAAGGCACCAAAGGATGCATTCCGGCTGTGGTAAATAAAACAGTCGGGTCGTTTTCTGGAATTAAAGAAGCACTAGGAATTATTTTATGCCCCTTTTTATTGAAGAATCTCAAGAATAATTTTCTTAACTCAGATGATGTCATAAAAATAGAATTATCCTTTGCTTAAAGAAATCCCTGCCTGCCGGCAGGCAGGTAAATACTTTGTCCTCAATTCTGACGACTTCATGATTTTATAATTTTACATCAAAATTTATTTTCTTGCAACACTCAAAAAACGCCGTTTTCGGCGTGTTTTAAAATTAGGATATTAAAAATTGATTTAAAATTTAAAATTTAAAATTGAAAATTCATTACGTATACCTATCTGCCACAACTGATGCGGCAAATGACTGCGGTTTTATGCGCGGTTCAAATCCATTGCTTCTTATTAAGCCAACCACCTCTTTTACCATTTCTTTTGTTTTGCCGTGCTCGCCCACATCAGCATGGATATACTGAAATTGATAATTAAACGATGGTGTAGTATTTGCCCCTGCCTGCCGGCAGGCAGGAAATTCTTTTTCCAAAGTTTCTCTTAAAGACAATGCCAGTTCGCAAGACAAATAAACTTCCTGTAAAATCCTATTTTTCCAGTTTATGTTTGCAAACTTTTTTAAAAAGTTGTCGGGATAATGCATTTTTTTTAAAAAAAATCTGCCGCCAAAGCCTGTTCTTAAAATCACAATAGCTATCGGAAAAAACGGCTTGTCTGATGAGGGTGAATCGCACCCCACCACAATTTCATATTGGGCATCTGGAAATTCCTGCATATATCCAAAAATTTCTTTTTTTACCTGGTCAAAGTCTAAATTACCCTTGCTTGGGCTATAAAAATGCCCACTATTTAAAATTTCGCTACTCATAATACTTGAATATACAAAAAAATACGCTTCTGGTCAAGCCGGGCGTATTTTTGTCAACGGGCATATTTTCTAAAATAACTTTTGGGCCGTACCTTCTGCGTTCAGCGCTTCGTTTACGAGCCGGTCTGCTTCCCTATTTCTTTCGCGGGGTATGTGTTTAAATTTAACTGATTTGAAATCAAATTTTAAATTCCAAATTTCTATAAAAAACTGCTGTATTTTTGGGTTTTCAAGCCGGTATTGCCCGTTTAACTGTTTTACAACCAGTTCGGAGTCTGCTCTTAGTTCAATTTCTGTGTTTTCAGCCAGCTTTTTTCCAAACAGCGCCTTAAACTTTTTTAAAGCAAAAATAACAGCTGAATATTCGGCCTCATTGTTTGTCATATTATCTCCCAGATATTCTCCATATTTTTTGACTTCCTGGTCTTTTTCGTTGCATATTACAACTCCAATGCCGGCTTTTCCCGGATTTCCCCTTGACCCCCCGTCTGTGTAAATAATAAATTTCTTCACCCCGTTAGAAGTCTGTTTTATATAGTTTTACAGCTAATTTAAACAGAACTCTGTTAGTTTAACGTCCCCCATTAGTGCAACGCCATGACTTCTAACGGGGTTCATTAATTGAAGTAATCATTCAGGCATTTTTTAAATTCTTCCAGGTTTTCATTTTTGATGCGGAATCCCGATGCCTGCGCGTGCCCCCCGTAAGTTAAAAGAAAATCTGAACAGATCTTCATTGCGTCAACTGTATTTGTACCTTTCGGGCTTCTTACAGAACCGCAGGATTCCTTGTCCATTTTTCTATAAATAAAAGCTGGCTTTGAATATTCCTGTGAAATTATTGAAGCCACGGACCCCGCCAACACCAGCCTCCATGACGGATCTCCTTCAAAAATAATAGATTCCCCCTCATCTTTTTTTGAAACCCGCCTTTTTATTTCCTCAACTATGCTTTTTATAGTTTGTTGCTTATGTAAATTCTTGTCAATTAATTTTTGGGCTATTCTCATGCACTCTTTGGCATCCGGACAAGTCAAAAGAAAATAAGATTCATTTTCAAAGTTTATGCTTTCTGCTGCGTTCAAAGCTGAAATAATTTTTCCTAAAGCGCCTTCAAAAATCGCTCCTTGGCCAATTATACCAAAAAACGCCCTTAATCCTGGCCTGAAAGTATCTTTTAAGGACCTTAATCCCTGTTCTATAATTTTTTGGTTTTCATCAATTTGCGGGACCATATCGGCTATAGTGCCCAAAGCAGCTAACTCCAAAAAACTGTCTTCTAATTTTTTTGACATATTGTTTCCCAATATTTCTTTGCAAAGTTTAAAGGTTATGCCAACGTTAGCCATGCCTTTAAATGGAAAATCATCTATTTTCTGTTTCGGGTCAACTATAATTGAGGCTTCCGGAGCTCCATCCAAAGTTTCGTGATGGTCTACAATTATAACCTCAAAACCCATTTTATTTGCTAATTTTACCTCTTCTATGTTTCCTATACCAAGGTCTAATGTAATAAAAAGAGCCGGCGCTTTATCTTTAAGCATATTCAAGCCGTTAAGGTTTATGCCATAGCCGTCTTTTTCTCTGTCAGGAAAAAAGGCGGAGTCAATATGCCCGCCCGAACTTTTAATCGCCTCTTCTAATATGACCACAGAAGAAATCCCATCTAAATCAGAATCTCCGTACAAAATAATGCGCTCCTTATTCTGGACCGCTTTCTTGATCCTTTCTGCGGCTTTTTCTATGTTTTTAATTTTATGAATCATAATGCAAATCTACAAATCTTATGCTAATGAATGCGAAAATGCGAATATCGGTTATTCTTTTGCTAAAGAATTTAATATCCTTTTAGGAACTATATATTTTTTTCTAAAATTGACTAAAATTCCTAGTTTTTTGTTCAAAGCAGTTAAATATCTTTTCACCTGATAATAATCTTCAGTGATGAGTAGTTTTTTAGCTTTTACTTCTAATATTATTTTATCTTCAATTAAAAAATCGACTTTATTTCTACCTTCTGCCTCGCCTTCAAAAGCCGGAGGTAAAATTTTTTCTCTTCTGTAATTTATATTTATTTTTTTAAGATAACTTTCTATAAGGTCGCAGTATTGTTTTTCATTAAGAAATTGACCTAACTCATTATGAACTGCGAATAGAATCCCATTAATTTTGTAAGATAAATCTGAATAAATTACTTTTTCCATAAAAATCACATTCGCATTTTTGTAGATTAGCATACCATTCGCCGTATTTGCATTTTAGCTTAATGCTTCAATTCCCGGCAGTTCTTCTCCAGAAAGATATGCCAACATCGCTCCTCCGCCAGTTGAAATCCAGCTGAACTTATTTATCATACCTTTTTTATTTAAAAATTCAATGGTTTCCCCGCCCCCCGCAACAGAAAACGCTCTGCTTTCCATTATAGCTTTTGCCAAATCAAACGTTCCCTTTTCATATTTTTTTTCTTCAAACTTGGTAAACGGCCCGTTCCATAAAACAGTTTTTGCCTGCATTATCTTTTGGCAAAAAACTTTAACAGATTTTTCATCAAGGCCGTAGCTGTCTAAATTATCTTCAGGGCCTATTATTTTTTCAGCATGCAAAAATTCAACTTTTTTTTCAATGGCCTCTTTTTTGATAGGCCCGCTGATTATAACCCAGTCCGCAATTTCAGAAATTTTATTGATGAACTTTACTTTTGTTTCAACTTTTTTCCCGCCAATAAGAACCACCATTGGCCTTTCCGGACTATACAAAACTTTATTCAGATTTTCTATTTCTTTTTGCAACAAAAGCCCCGCGCAAGAAGGCAAAAGCTTTGGCAATAAAACTATTGAAACGTGATTTCTATGGCAGACTGAAAAGGCGTCATTTACATAAATGTCGCCCAAATAAGAAAGTTTTTTAGCGAATTCTTCATCGGCTTGCCCTAAACTTGTTGAATGGGTTTCTTCTTTGTGAAACCTTAAATTTTCAAGCAGTAAAACATCTCCCCCCTTCATTGCACTACTTTGGTTTTCAATTTCAGGCCCTATGCAATCGTCAGCCATGGCAACTGGCATATTTAAATGTTCTGACAATTTCTCTGCAACTTTTCGCAAACTAAATTTAGAATCAGCAACCCCTGTGCCTTCAGGGTCTAAATGGCTCATCAAAATTGCTTTTGCCTTTTCTTTTACCAAATAATTTATTGTGGGCAAAGATTTTACAATCCTGAAGTCATCTAAAATTTCTCCGTTGTTATCTACAGGAACATTAAAATCGCACCTCACCAAAACCCGTTTATCTATTACGTTAATATCTTTAAGTGTTTTCATATATTAATATTATAAAATATCACATTAACTATAAAGTAAGTTTTTTTGGCTCGAGACAAAAAACAGACAATTTCATATTACTCTTGTTACTCATATTATTTCTAACTTGTGCTTCTACTGTCACGTCTCATGTCACGTCTACTGCCAAATGACAGTGAATGTTTTATTTTAACATATGTTATTGGCTCAGTCTCATAGACGGGTTTTTGCCGAACGGCAAAAACCCGTCTATCTTTATTTTTTTTAGCCTCACGTGAGGGGTAACGTTACTGGTTACGTAACCTAAGCCACTTCACGCTGGTAGCATTCCATACAGGCTATTTTTTGAAATCCAAGTTCTGGACTATAATAATGTTCAATTTCTTTATTGCAATGTGCGCAAATTCCGCACTGCAACTCAACCATATGGCTAAAGGGTTTGTAGTGCTCTTGTGTGCGCCAGTCAAAATGCCTGTTTGGAAGCGGAATACCGTGCTCTTTATAAAATGCCAGCTCGTCTTTTGTAATATTATAACTTAATTTGGTTTCAGGGCATAAAATACGCTGTTTTGTAATTTCATCTTTTACATCATCTATACTATCTGGCAAAGTGTCGGCTGTTATAATGTTTTCGTAATGCGGCTTTGAAGCCTCTTCCCACTTGGCGCCAAACTGAAGGGCTTCTGTTTTTGTCATGGGAAACTGCATGTGAGCCAAAGAAAGGTTGTATCCGGAATATGCGGCTGAGAGCGGCCAAAGCCTTCCCCACTCTCCATTTTTTTTCATATCGCTCTTAATTTTTTCAACCAAACTCTCATATTCTTCTTTTGTATATTGTTTGTTCAAAACACAATATTTCTTTTTTCGTAAACCCACACAACCAAAACAATATTCAGATTCCTCGCAAAAGTCTAAATAGCTACTATAACGACAATTAGTAGTGTAAAGATTGCATAGGTTGCCGTACGCGAACTGGTCCGACGACCCAAAAGCGCACTTCTCGCTTTTAAGAGCGCCCACCGAATCAATGATTTCTTTATTCTGAAAACCTCTAAAAACGTAATGGCAATTTTCCGATTCTTCAAGAAAATAACATTGATGGCAATTTTTATCATTCGTGATAAGGTTTCCTGTGGAATTCACCGTCTGAACATTATAATTCTGTCGGTGCACAGCATCCTGTTGGATATGCTTCCAAAATTCTTTTTTTAATTTTTCAACAGATGCTCGCGATTTTAGGTTATATTCTTCAAGCTTTTTCTCGTATTCTTCTTTGGAATATGGCTGGTTTAAAATATGGTATTTTTTATTTTTTAGATTCCAGCACATAAAACAGTTTTGGCAGTTTCGGCAGTCATATAAAAATAAGCTGTCAATGCAGTCGCGGGAATTAAAAGAATATTTTAGGTTGTAACTTTTGAAACAAAACAGGCAATCGTATGAACGCTCCAGGTCAAAAGAATAAGTTACATCAATACATTTTTTACAATTTGCTAAACGATATCCATAGATGATTGACTCAATGCGAAAAGCGGAGCGCGTAAGGTGTGCGTCTTTTGATTCCCACAAATCATCGGCCCAATCACAATTAGTATTTTTTGTGCCGACTTGGTGAGGGTGCGGAACTTTCGATTGCAGCTCAACAAGCTGGTCAATAAATAAACGCGAGGCATCATAGTCTTTTCCATATGTGAGCGGGTCCCAGGCATCGGATACAAATTCGTTCCTTTCATAAATGGGGAAAGGAACTGATTCTGGCAGAACCGTTATAATTGTTTTGCCGCTCAAGGCCGATTTGCCAATTCTAAATCTCCCAAACACCCAAAAAGCCAAAAGATATTTAAAGCGGCAACTGGGGCACATGGTGGGCATGGGCAAATCCATCTTTTTGTAAAGGGAAATATCATCTGAATAGATGACAAAATCTTGATTACACTTTTGGCATTGTTTGGTTTCGGTATGCATATTTTTATCTTAAAATCGGTTTAAATTTGCGACGTAGTTAAAACAATAGAAGTAGTTATTCCATTTCTCGTCACTTGAACCATAAATATTATCAAAACAAAAATAATCTGACAATGCTTCTCGGACTCGCAAAAGTTCCTTCAATCTTTTTCTATTTTTCGGATCTTCTATTGTTAAATCAAGCAGCTCCAGCCCTCGTTCAAAAAAGGCGACGCCTTCTTTTTTGCTTTTTTTATTCCAATTTATGGCTCTGCCAATTTCAGCTCCAATATTTGCCATTTGTTCCACTAGCGAAAATTTAAACCATCTGTTTTTAAATTCTTTATTAAAAATCATTTTTGCACCAGCTTATTAATAATTTTTAATATTTTTTCTCTAATCTCGGCGCTATCGATTCCTCTTGTGCGGTTTCCAAGACCAGGCTTTAAATTGATCATAGAATCAAATTCAACAAAATCATCTTCGGATTTTGCCGGCCATATATTGACTCCCCAAAGATTTTTTGGCTCAGAATTTTCTTTTTCAATCAAAACTTGCTCCAAATCAATGTGCATTTCCGCATCTACTGCCATAATTTCTTTTTCTATATCAACAACTGCCTTAACTAAATTTTCATACATTCTTTTTGCCATTTCTTTTAATTCCAGAATTGATATTTTATCTGCCCCGTTTTTTTCAGGGTCTTTTACAACTTTCATAAAATTTTTTGAGATAATCAAATTAATGGTTCTTCGGGTTTGTCTTCCTTGCCCCCGCCTGAAGCTTCGGCATCATGGCGGGCAGGCTTTCCCTTGCCTTCAATTATGGATTTTTCATGCGAGCTTCTCATAATTTTTGACTCTTCTTCTTCCATAAGTTTTTTTGCCGCCTCAGCTGGAATAGTGTACCTTGCGCGAGAGCGCTTTATAATTTCATCTTTAAAAGATTTGTGCTTTGGCGGCAAAACTTTAAGGGTTTCTGCTGAAAATGGGTCGTACGCTTCCCCATCAATAGTTTCTTTAATATAAAAATTCTGGACTCCCAGGTTTACCATGTCTTTAACGCCGAATATCGGCGCCATTTCCGGTTCTAATTTAACCGCGTCTTCGCCGCCAACTCTAAACACAATAATGGTTCCTGTGTTTCCCAAAACTGCCTGCTGAACTTTTTCAAGAAGCTGGCCCATGTATTGGTGGGCTACGGTAAGGCAAAGTCCGTATTTGCGGGCTTCCGACAATAAGTTTTCAAAGGTTTCTGTCATAAGATTGTGGAACTCGTCAACATACAGATAAAAATCTTTTCTTTCAGATTCCGGCAGCGCGGCCCGCGCCATGCCTGCCTGCTTTAGCTTGGTAATAAACATTGAGCCAAAAAAACTGGAGTTTTCTTCTCCCAGCTTGCCTTTAGATAAGTTTATTAAAATAATTTTATCTTCATTCATTAATTTCTCCAAATCAACCTTATTTTCTTCCTGGCCAAAAATGCCCCTTAAAGCAGGGTCTGATAAAAACTGCGCTAACTTGTTAACCAAAGGAATAATGGCTTCGGTATCATATTTTTCAGACCAGTCGGCAAACTCAATTGCCCAAAAACGTTTTACCATGTCGTCTTGGATGTATTCAACAACAAGCTGGCGGTAGTTTCTGTCGGTAAGCATGGAAATCATGCCCCGCATGGTGCCATGAGGATAATCTAAAAGCGCCAAACAAGTAAAGCGAAACACGTGCTCAAGCCTGGGCGTCCAATTGGCGCCAAATTGCTTTTCCAAAACTTCAATCAATCCCTGAGTCAGCTGATGCTTAAAGCCCGGGTCAATGTTAGCCAAAGGATTAAAAGAAATAGGATATTTTGAATCAGAGGGGTCAATAAGCACTACGTCGTCTATGCGCTCTTCTGGAATGAAGTGCAAAATTTCCTCTATAACGTCGCCGTGAGGGTCAATAAAACAAACTCCGTGGCCATATCCAAGGTCTTGGCGAACAAAAAGCTCTAAAAGCTTAGACTTGCCCACTCCGGATTTACCGACAATGTACACGTGCCTGCGCCTGTCTATCCTCTTAATTCCAAAGATAAACTTTTGCTCCTGCAAAGCAGCCTCATAATTGGTTTTGCCGATAAAAGAACAATCTTCGGAGTCTACTGACCCATAAACAGGAAGCTCGGGAGGCGGAGGAGCCAATTTAAATCTACGAATTCTTTTATTATCTGCCATGTTTTTGTAACTTAAAATTATTAGCTTATCATAGCTTTTTTACGCCTCTTTATCAAGTTAAACAACTAAAAAGCCGTTCGGGACGGCTAGTATTTTTTATTTTAAATAATCTTCAATTTTATCAATTAAGTCAGGGATATCCATTTGCATGGTATTCCAAATCTGGACTAAATCAATGTCAAAATATTCGTGAACAGCCATATTGCGAAAACCCATAATCATACGCCACGGCAAATCAATTGCTAATTTTATTTCTTCGGGCAGCTTTTTTGCTTCTTCTCCAATCACAATCAATTTCATAATAACCGCGCTTTGAGTTTTATTGTCAGCCAAAAAATCTTTCTTCGACATTTTGTCACAATATCCAATCGCCTCATTTGCCTTATCAACAATATTTTTTAAATATATATTGCTATCTTTCATAAATTAAAGTTAGGTCTTTTTCAATGTATGGCTTAATATATTTATTTATCGCTCTGTCAGAAACCAGGTCAACATTTTTTCCCAAAGCGTCTTCCAAGTCATACTTAAGGCCGATAAATTTATAGACCCCCATTTCGTCGCCCAAACGGACTAAAAAATCAATATCACTATCCGGCCCGTTCTCCCCTCTGGCGGCGCTGCCAAAAACCGCGGCAGATTGAATGCCATATTTTTTAAAGACAGGAGCAGATTTTTTTTTGATAATTTCTATATCCATTTTTTTGACGCCTCGCGGACACATTTTTAATATAACATAAAATTTATAAAATTTCAATTACTTTAAGTCCGACGGCTGGCGACCGCCAGCATTTGAGAAAAAATTGCTTTTATTAACTGGTGGCGGCAATCAGCCAGTCTTTGAAATCCCTATTCAGACGATACAGCGAAATAGTTGCCATGCAGGGAACACCACCCTGGTAATACTCTCTGACAATATCCTCTATGCCTTGGACATGCTTGTCTATGGTCATAATAATCATAGTTGCCCCCGGAGCCTCCACAACTCCGCCTGCCTGCGCAGACAGGCCGTTGTCCCGAGAAACTGAATTGGTGAGCATAATGTCCACTTTGCCCGCCATTCTTTTTTCCACCAAAATTTTGGCAATAATTTTGGCCGTATCCAAATTCTGACACGGCACATAAATAAATATCATTTACCCTGGCCTTATGAAGGCCTATATTAAATCGACCTTTACCCCGTTAGAAATTACGCTGTATGAGCTATTTCTAACGGGGTTTATTTTACGCTACTTCTTGATTGTAGCAACTTTTGCATAAAATATCTTTTACTTCCTCTTCAGGATAGTGGGTTTGAAATTCAGCGCCGCATTTAGAGCAGGTTCTCTTGTACAGCCTCAACTGCTTAACCCAACGATTAAACTTTTCTTGAATACGGCAGAATGGACATTTTCTTGGCAAAGGAAAATTCATATTTCTCAAAAAATTCAACTCTGCTTTTATAATTTTAAATCCCTTTTTGCAATTTTGACATTCTATTACTTCGTTCAAAATCTCGTCAGAAGCATCTTTTATATGGTCTGGCAAATCGCTGGGTTTTTTTGTAATTTGATATTGCGCGATTTTTATTTCTGTTCGGTTTTGTGGATAAAAACTCTGAGCAATTGTGTCATTATATGCAAACGGACTTAAATTTATCGGAAAAAATTCTCCATACTCTTTTCTTTCCTTCATCTGTTCAATAATTTTTGCCTTTAAGGTATTATAATCTTCTTCTGAATAACGCTTGTTAAGAATGCAATAACTTCCACTTTTAATTGACATACAACCAAAAAGATGAGAGGTGCGACCATAACAAGAAACAGAATATTCAATATCGCGCGCTCCATGTCCGCCACTAAGGCAGAACTTTAATTCAGATGCCCCCTCGCCGCACGAACAACATTCATAACACAAAGAAACATTGTTGCCCCAAGCTGTAAAATCATATGTGTCTTTAATCGGCGAAAGATAAGCCAAAGAAATATATTTTGAATTCTCAGCTCCCTCTACCTCAAAACATTGCTGGCAATTTTTGGATTGAAAAACATAACTGCCCAGGCAATTAACCGAAAAATCGTCATACGCGGGGCGGGGCGGAAATTTTTTCCAGTGTTCCTCTGCTCGCCTTTTAATTTCCTGATATGTTGCGTATGAACCCAAATCCCATTTTTTAATTTCCTCAAAATAAGTTTCTTTGGTATAAGGTTTATTAAAAATATAATATTTTTTGTTTCTTAAATTCGCGGAAGCAAAACAGTCTTGGCAATTATCTGAATCCCTTAGAAAAAAACAATTCAGCGACTCTGTAACGTTTCCCTTTGTGCCAGCGCATCGGTTGCATCTGAACAAATTAGTTGCGTCAAAACAAAAATCTGACTGCATTGCCATTGAAACATCAAGCAAAGATTTGTTCTTTAAAAGATAATGGCCATACATGCAGTCTTCGTTGAAGTCGCCAAAAAAAATCAAATAACAATTTTTAAGATGTCCAACTTGATTAGTGTAGTCTGAATTCTCTAATGTAGCATAATCAGCATCAAGACCCAGCTGGGGTACCTGATGCCAAAACTCATTAAATTGGTCAAAAAATGGCCTGGAAAAATCATAATCTCGGCCATACGAAAACGGGTCCCAATCGTCAGACCACCAACATTTTGCGCAGTACACTTTATATGGTGAATCCGCAGAATGAGCTAAAATCAGTTCCTTCTGACAAAAATCACACTTGCGCTTGTAAAGTTTAAACATATTATAAAACGCCATGCGTCTTTGCCTCCTGCACTCTGGGCAAAAAGTCGGCGGCGGAACTTTTATCTTTTCGTAGAATGCAAAATCATCGGCTTCAATTACAAAGTCCTTTTTGCAGTTCTGGCATTGTTTGGTTTCGGAATTCATAATTAAAAAATATCAGATTAAACAGATTAAACAGAAAGTTAGTTTTTTGGCTCGAGCCAAAAAACTAACTCAACTTATATCTTAGTTTGATTTTTTCTTGATTATCAATAAAATTAAGCAATCCAAACCGGATATATTTTTCCAAATTAAACAGTCTGGCAAAATCATCAATTTCTTTCTTGCAATCATACGGATGCAGAAATAGGCTTTCCTGCAACTCATAAAATCCTCCCATTTTTAATCTGTATCGCAATGCATTTCTGTCTTTTCTATGAGAATTAGGAATATCAAAAGCCACCATTCTCCATTTTCCATCCCATTTCCCTTTTTTATGACCCAATCGCCTAAATCTAAAATTTATAACTCGCAGAATTCCTTTTTCAGTAAGAGAAACTAAAATTGATCCTTCGTAATTTTTCTTTTTTTCCAATAGCTTTTGTTTTTTGAGATCTGTCACTGCAGAAATTAACTGTTTTGATGTAAAACCATGAATGCCTTTTATTGCGTCGTTTAGTAAAATAAGCCGAGCGTCTCCATGGCGACCAACTTTTTCGCTGCTTGCGTAATATATTCTCCATAATATTTCTTCAACAATTTTATTCATGCTTCCATTATATAAAACAGATATGAAATAGTAAACTTTTTGGCTCGAGCCAAAAAACTAACCTAATTATTACCTACATTTTATTTAAGCTACTTCGGCGTTGTAACAGCTTTCGCAATAAATAATCTCCGGCCTGTCCGGAGCATATGAGGTTTTTATTTCTTTTCCGCATTTGGCGCATTGGCGGTCCCAAAGCTTAAATGGCGTGCGCTGGGCAAGCCTTCTATAATGCCTACAGTTAGAGCATAGCCTTGGCAAAGCAAGATTCATTTTTCTGTAAAATTCAAGCTCAGAGAGAATAATTTTGAATGCACCCATACATTGTTCGTTGCAATTACCCTGATGTTCGCACTCTATTACCTGATTTAAAATATTGTCTTTTACGTTTTTTATGTGGTCTGGCAAGTCAGCAGCTTTAAGCGTGATGGAATAATTTTTTATGTCAGGCTCTCTCCACTTGTACCCTTTTTCCAAAATTTCTGATTTTGTTTTTGGGTAATATTCCTGGGCGATCGTTTCGTTGTAAGCAAAAGGCGATATTTCAGATGGAAAAAATTCTCCGTATTTATACACTCTTCCCTTTTTATCTACATAAGGCATGTCATTCATATGAGCAATTACTTTAGGAACAAGTTCTTCATATTCTTCTTTGGTGTAATGTTTGTTTAAGATACAATATTTTTTGCTGCGAAGCCCCACGCATCCAAACAAATTTGCTGAATTTTTGCACGCATAAGTATAATTTGTATTTTGACAAGAATGAGTAAAAACGGCAAAAAAATTGCGAGTAGCGTTATCTCCAGTATCCATAACTTCATAAGAATTGTCGTGGGTTGCGCCTACGCCCGGACCGCCATCATAAATATCATGCAAAGGCCCCACAGCATGCAATATGTACTTACAACCTTCAGCTCCCCCGAATATATCAAACCCCATATAAACGTTTTTAGAATTAAGAATATTATTTCCAATGCAATTCACTGATTTATAAATAAATCCGTAGCGCCTTGGATATTGCATTATAAATTCGGCTAATTTTTTTCTGAAATCAGTAAGCCCTTTATAACTTCCAAAGTCATATTTATTCCGCTCTTTTGCATATTCTTCTTTTGTGTATTGCTGGTTAAAAATACAGTTTGACTTGTTTCGCAAATTTATACAACCCAAAGAATCTATCATATTTTTGCATGCATGCAAAAATGCGCAGTTAACACTTTCGTCACTATCATAAGAAAAGTAAATTCGATTTAAATCTCCGCACGCAGTATTATCGTAACATTGCATCTGATTAAAAGCTAAATATAAATCAAGAGAATTTTTACAATTTACGGCTCCGCGAGAATAACTTAAATCTTCATCTGTCATAGAGGCATATACAAGATAGCAATTTTTCATATCAAGGTTATGATTTCCGTATTCAGAATTTACTACATTAGAATTAGCGAGATTAGGAAGAGGAGCTTTTTTGAACAGTTCATGAAATTGCTGAAAAAACGGTTTTGAAAAATCATAATCCATTCCAGACTCAAGCTGATCCCATTTGTCTGACCACCAATAATCTCTTTCATAAACCAAGAGTGGCTGTTCTGGAGAAAACATCGTAATAATATCTTTGCCGGTGGCATTACACTTTCTATGATATAGAGTTCGCTCGTTTCTCCAACTCATTCGCCGTACAATCCTGCACTCTGGACAAAATGTCGGCGGCGGGACTTTTATCTTTTCATAGAACGCAAAGTCATCGGGCTCGATAATAAACTCGTTATGGCAGTTTTGACATTGTCTAGTCTCTGATTGCATATTTATTTTGTTTCACTTAGATTTCTCATGTCATTTCTACTGTCAAATGACAGTGAATGTTTTATTTTAATATATCAAAAAACCCCGAAATCCGCCAGCTGGCGGAAACGGGGCCAAATCACAAATTACAAAATTATAGTTTGACAGACTCGCCTGGCTTTAGGGGCTTCTTGTCCGCCTGATTGCCCGCACTTTCGGCGGGCTTTCCCGAGCCCTTAAACTTGTCTTCTGCTGCCATTTTATCTTCATATTTTTCCTGTTCAATCCTGTCTTTTAATTCTTCCTCTGGCGTTTTTTCGTTTTGTTCTTCTGAGATTTTTGTGTTGGTTGCAGCTAATGATTCTTCCAATGCCTTTTTTAAATCAGATAAATTAATTTCTTTTCTTTGCTTTGACGGGGCATTGCCCTGCTTTGGCGAAGGCGAAGTAAAACCTGAATGCTGGCCATCTTTTGTTTTTGGCTTGTGAAATGGAACGTTCTCTAATTTAGCTTCCTCGCCAGAAAAATTCTGATTAGAACGGGAAGGAGCGCCAAATTCTATACCCAAATCTGCCAAAGCGCTATCCCCTTTTGTCCTGTTTGTCTCCCGGCGAGCTGACGCGCCCGCCTGCACAGGCAGGTTAAACGCCCCCTTATATGCTGCCGGTGATTTTAATTTTTCTTCCTGTATTTTTTTCAGGCAGGCTTTGCAATAAACAGCTCTGCCGGGTTCTGGCGGAAAAATAACTTTTGTTGACTTGCCACAGTTGGAACATACAGCATCATACAGCTTGGTAGAATTAGGATTAGAAGAGCGGGAGCTGTTGGATTGGTACATGGGTTTGGTAGATTTCTGGGGATTAGAAAGGTCGGAAGCATTGGAAACAGGAATATCCCTATTAGCTGCCCAGCGGTTAATTTCTTCTTCTACGGCTTTTACGTTGCGGGCGTACTTTAACCTGGACGTATTAATTATTTCATCTCTCTTTTTATCGTCTTTAGCAATGGGCGCCAATGTAATGGTTCTGGCAGAAAACGGCCTGGAAGTAATGCCGTCTATCATAAGTTTCATATAAACATTGCGGTTATCCAGGCGGATTAAATCGGTTTGCTCAAATTCCGGCGTGAATTCCTGCTCTAAAAATTCGGCATCAGCTGCGCCCACTCTAAAAGAAAGCATAGTTCCCACGTTGCCAAAAACAGCATCTCTAACAGCAGTGCTCTCTCCTGTAACCAGCTGGCCGACATATTGATGGGCAATAACCAGATCCAAGCGGTATTTGCGCGCCTCTGACAAAATGTTCACGAAAGAATCTGTGGCAAAATTTTGGAACTCGTCAACATACAGATAAAAATCTTTTCTTTCGTCTTCGGGGATTCTAACGCGCTCCATGGCCGAGAGCTGTATTTTTGTAATAAGCATGGCTCCCAAGATGGCTGAATTATCTTCGCCAATTCTCCCTTTAGAAACATTGACCAAAAGAATTTTTTGATTATTCATTATATCTTCAATATCAATGGTATTTTTAGCTTGCCCCACAATATTTCTGACAAAAGAAACATTCAAAAACTGCCCAACTTTATTTTGAACTGGGGCTATGGCTTCGTTGCGATATCTAGAGTCCCATTCTTCGTATTCGTTCACCCAAAATGATTTTACAACCGGGTCATTGAGATTATTGATAATTTTTTGCCGGTAGTCTCTGTCAACAAGCATTCTTGGTATGCCAAGCAATGTGGTGCCTGGAGTATCCAGCAAAGCTAAAATGCAATTGGCAAGAATGTATTCCATGCGGGCTGACCACACGTTGGCCCAAATTTTGGTAAAAATGCCAATCAATCCCGATGCAATCAGGTGCTTATATCTTGGATCTGCCACATCCATAATATTAAAGCTAACGGGATGCTGCATATCCACTGGATTAAAATAAACCACATCCTTTATTCTGTGCGAAGGGATGCTTTCTAAAATTTCTTCAACAAACTCGCCATGAGGGTCAATAATAGCAAGCCCTTCCCCGTTATCAATATCCTGCAGGGCCATATTTTTTAAAAAGCCTGTTTTACCAACTCCGGTTTTTCCAATCACATACATGTGCTGGCGCCTATCGTTCCTTTTAATTCCAAACTTTTGTTCAGCTCCGCGGAAGTTTGTTTGGGCAATATAAGTTAAATCTTTAGACATAACATAATACTAATATGCTAATTTTATATTGGTAAATTAGGTGGAGGGCCTCCTTTTTTTGATTCAATTGTTGTTAAAGCAGGGGCCAACATTCCTTTTGTTGACAGCGGGAAGTGGAACATGGTAGCCATTTCTTCTGAGCTTAATATGGGGCATGACTCGCGCCTGTCCGGAAACAAAGGCTGATACCTTAAAACAGCATTCCTAAACATTTTTCTTGACCTCAAAAATCCCCTTCTTTGCCTCCAGAAAAAATGAACTTTTGGACGAGATTTTCTTACAAACCCAAAACTATTCAAGTTATCTGTAAGAAAATGGCCCATATAAGACCTCATCAAAACTCTGTTAGAAGCATTCCACGAATCTCTTTTAGCAACATAAAGCCCTCTTATATTTGTTCGCCATGCGGGCTTTTTCAATTTATTTTCAACTTCTGTTATAACTTCTCTTTCGCCTGGAGTCAGCGATATCTTCAGCTCGCCTGTTTCTTCGTCCTCTTCTATTCGCTCCCAAGAATATTTTGCAGATTCCCCAGAGCCTTCTTTTTCAGGGCCCAAAACAACTTGCCTTGCCACATACCACAAATCTTCCAAAAACGTTGTTTCTTTTTTTTCAGGGCGCCTTGCTATTTTGTTAACTATTTTTTGGCCTTCTTGTCTATAGTTTGGCTCATCACGATCCGAAACAGGAATTGAAGTAAACTGCACCCAATAATGCTCGCCTGGCCCCAGTTTTGACATTCCTTCCAACAAACTAATTATTGGGTCTAATCTTTTTTCTTCTGCTTGTATTCTTTCTCCCTGCGGTTCAAAAAACTTCTCGTATGTTTTTATAGGATATTGATCGGTTTTTCTTAGCTCCCAATCTTCTCCATAGGCATCCCATTCTTCGTTTGGAACTGTTTGGGGAACCAGCTTTGTATAATCTGGCGCTTCATTAATTTCTATATCAGGATAATGGCCAAAAAGCGCAGATTCAAAGGCTGTTCTGTGGTGCTGACCAACTCTTAAATAATAGTGTATTTTGCCCTCTATGCTAGCTATTTCCCATGAGCACCACTCAGGACCATAAGACAATTCCCCTTCGCACCAAATTTCACGAAAGTTTGCTCCGTCAATAATAGGCCAAACAGAAGAAATCACGTCTTCCATAGCTTTGAAGGGAGCTAGCACTTCTTTTGGCGGAGTTATTTCCAAAAGCACCCATTTTCTTTTAGCAATAAAAAAATCCCAGCCAGCCCACCACAAATAAACTGCTTTTAACTGGGCTTGCAGCATTATGGGCAAAAACACCCACCACCAAACTCTTAAAAACGGAACCCATAAAATAATCAAAAATAAAATCAGCCACCAAAAAGGGTCCAAAATCATTTTTTTAGCCCATTCTAACCAAAATAGCCACTCTGGTAATTTCATAAATTAAAAAATAGAATTAATAAAATAAGGCAAATAATTTACAACAAGAGCTATAATTGCAACTATTAAAAATCCTATTGCAAAAAATTCAAAAGTAAAAATCGCCGGCACAACAATAAAAGTAACTTTTTTCAAATGCCAGTAATAAATAAAAGAAAAGAAAATTATAAAAAATATCGCTGTCGCTATAAATAAAATAACAAGCAGTATGCTAAAAATATCCATAGAAGTATTTTTATTACTTTATTATAAAACAATAAAAAATTACAATCAATATTACAAATTATGCACATTATACAACAGAAATGCACTCGCCCAATGACTATCGCTTTTATTAAAACAATATTATTTCCTTTTAGCCCATAAAAACTTGGAAAGTCGTTTTATTATATGATAGGATAAAATCATGAAAAAACATAACCTGCTTCAGCGCACAATAAAAGGCGAAAACTCCTTGCCATCGGCCAAAAATCAAATCACTATATTAAAGCTCGGCGGAAGCATAATCACTGAAAAATTAAACAGGCAGCCGCGGATCAGAAAAGCAGTGGTCAAACAATTGGCTAAAGAATTAAAACTATTTATTAAACGTTTCCCTAAGACTAGAATAATTCTTTTGCATGGCGCCGGCTCTTTTGGCCATCCGTTGGTTTACCGTTACAAACTGCTTGAACGACCATTAACCGGCTCCCGTCTTTTAAATTTTTCCGAAACCGTACGTTCTATGCGCCAAATGGCCAACCTTTTAACAGGGATTTTTCTAAGTTCCGGGTTGCCGGTTTTGCCACTTCAGGCCAGTGCGGTTTTAAACGAGAAAAATAGTGTAATGTTTCTTTCTAATCTAAATCAACTGAAACAAATAATAGATATTGGCTTCATTCCGCTGTTGGGCGGCGACATGAGCCTTATTAAAAAAAATCAAACTGCTGTTGTATCAGCCGATAAATTAGCCGTACTTTTAACTAAAACGTTTCCCGATTCCAGAATAATTTTTGCAACTGATGTCAATGGTGTTTTTAATGAATTTCCCGCTCCAGACAATGCAAAACCGATTGCTCTTCTCTGTCGAAAAGAAATTGAGTCTATGCTAAAAAAAATGGGCGGGCAAAAAACCCGCTACGACATAACCGGCGCTATGGCAGGAAAACTACGGACAATGCTCTCCCTGCAGAAGAAAGAGATAATTATATTCAACGGACTAAATCCAGGAAACCTAAGAAAGGCATTGACTGGAGAGCAAATTGGAACTCGCCTAGTGCTTTAGTATCTCCGTACAAAAAAAACGGATACTTAACGCAAGCGTAAAGAATCCGTTCTGTAAAATTTAAGAAATAACCTACTAAGCAGGTTATTTCTCATGCGGTGGGCAACAACATTTGCAAAGCGCCCCCTTTTTATTATCTATAAAGTCGTTAATCATTTCCCGCGCACCTTGTCTTAGCCAAAGATTAAGTGCCTTCTTAGGACTAGTCCATCGATAATTCCCCACCTCTTTATTTTTTGAATCTTTAGAATCCGGAAGGCGAGCATTCGTCGCCCTCACAGAGTAAAGATTAACCCAGACATGCGAAACAATTTGATAGGATCCGATACGCGCCTGAAGCACGCCATCAAATAAAAAATCAAGTCCCGGAAGCTCTTCTTCAGACAATCTAACAATGGCATGGTAGTCTGATTCGTCGGGCTCTGATGTTTCCATTGGAACAGAGAACATCCCGCAGTATTTGCCAAAACGAGGTTTTGTCTCGTATTCTTGCAGAATAAGGATCTCCCCTTTTGGATTTTGAACAATCAACGCCACGCCTCGAATACGTTGAGTTTCCATTTCTTGTTCTCCTTTTCCGGTCAAGCGCCGAAACGACGTTTACGGCTCTTAAAATTTATCACCGCCTGCCTGAGATCGTCCGACGTGAAGTCCGGCCAAAGCTTTGCCAAAAAAAACAACTGGGCATCTGCGGCATCCCACATCATAAAACCATTCGAAAGATGCGGTTCTCCACCAGTGCGGACAACAAGGTCTACAGGAGGCAATTCTTTGGTTAGAAGCCGGTCCTTAATCGTTTGCCTAGTAACGATAAGAGACGCGTCTATTTTAGCCTCCTCGACAACTGCCTTAAATGCCTGAAGCATCTCTTCTGTCCCGTCGTAAGCAACGAGAAAGTTAAGCATGCCGCGACTATACTCGGCCGTTGTCTCCATTGCTTCTTTTATGCTTTTTTGCGCATCTTTTCCCAGTAATAAAGACCAAAATCCCAACACCCTAACCCGAACTTGATATTGGTGAATGGCTTGGTTATTTGCAAGAGCACGAAATCCATTGGCAAACAATTTATTAAGGAAATTTATCTCTTCGAGTGGGCGTTTTGTTAAGTTGGCCACCGATGCCCCCCAAAAAGTAAAACAGTCTATCCCGAGCTCTCCTAATCCAGTAATGTCTTTGATGAGGCGCTCCAGCACCTGCCCTCCTTTTTTATGTCCTGCTAAAACAGGAAGGCCGTGCATCCTGGCCCAGCGCCGATTCCCATCTGGGATAACCGCCACGTGAAAGCTCATTTTTTCTCCTTCTCAAAAGGTCCGTTCTACGATGTAATCTGCCAACCCCCCTAAAATTTGTTCGATGTTAGGGGCAATCGATAGCTGTTTAAGTTCGGCTTTCCCTTTTTTTGCTAACAACTGAGCCTGAGAACGGGCGTAGTCAAGGGCGCCACTCAATCGCATAATTTCTCGAACCTCATCGATGTCTGCCGGACTAATCTGGGAATTGCCAAGTAAAAACCTAATGCGTTCGCGATGAGCTATGCTGCCAAGTTTGCGCACCGCTACAATAAGCAATGTCTGTTTCCCTTCTTTTATATCAGAGGTGACAGACTTACCCAATTCTTCTTCAGTCCCAAAAACGCCAAGAATGTCATCCTGAATCTGAAAAGCAATGCCGACTGGAATGGCATACCTGCTCATCTCTTCCAGCGACTTCTCGTCTGCGCCAGCTAAAAGCAGTCCTATATGAAGTGGACCCTCAATAGTATATTTTGCAGTCTTCAAAAGATAAATCTGCATTACCGCCTCTTCAGAAACTTCATCTCTAAATGGCAGTGTAATATCAAGCCCTTGTCCAATTACCGTATCGCATCCTATCGCATAAAGTTTTCGAAAAGCTCGCACAGTCCTTTCCGCTGGCAAATTAATCGATATCAATGCCTCAATAGCAACCACACAACTCAAATCGCCGGCCAGCATTGCCATAGAATGGCAAAATTGACGTTGCTCAATGTTGGCTTTAAGAATCCTGCTGGACCACTGCTCAAACATTTTGTGCATTGTGGGTCTGGCCCTTCGGATATCAGACAAGTCAATGATATCGTCGTGGATCAAGAAAAAACTATGCAATAACTCAATGGCGACAGCCGCTGCAAAAACGTCTTCCATTTTGCCTCCGCCGCCAGCTTGATATCCCAACGCCACTAATGCCGCACGGATTCTTTTTCCGCCGCCAACTGAAAAATCGAAAATTTTTTCAGTTAGAAGGCGTCCCATGTCGCTAATTCTCGCGAGTTCTCCGGTTTTCTCATTGAGATACTTGCTGAAATAAGGCTCAAAAATCGCCCTGAACTCTTTTAAATACTGTTGGGCTTTCTCTATCGCTTTCATCTTGTTGCTCCTTTTCGTTTTGATCTCAGAAATCTCTATTCACTTTTCAAAGCCGAGAAACATTCTCAGCGTACTGATTTTATTATACAACTATTAAATAAACAAGTCAAATTTTTGTCTAAAAAATCTGCAAGCAATATAGCAAAAACCCCGCCTAGCGGGGCGCTTTTTTTGGTATATATAATTTTATGCTGTTTGAGCGCCTTTCAAAAAGTATTTTTCATTTTCGTCTTTTGCAAAATACTTTTTGTTGTTTAAATTCATTAACACTGTATTTTTTGCAACTAATCTCTGGGCTAAAACCTCTTTTACAATTTCATCTTTATGAGTTGCCTGTTTTTTATCTTTCAAAACTTTCACAATAACGTCTTTTATTGTTCCTGGCATATACCCCCATTCAGACAAAGCATAAGTTCCCCTTCCAACCAGCACAAATCTTGAGTCTTTTATAAGTTCGTTATGCACTGTTTGGGGATAGGTTTTTTTGCCAACGTTGTATTCAAGCTGATCTATAAGCTTTGCCACTTCTGTAAAGTGCAAAGGCTTTTCATTCTTTTTGAAAGCCAAATAAGCTTTGTCCTTAACTCCTCTTGGCTTTATTTCAGGCCATTCAGTTAGGCCAAATTTTCCTTCTTTGTTTTCCTGGATATTTTTTGAAAGCTCAAGATAAGACAAAGCTGCCTGTTTTGCAAATCCATTTTTCAAAGCCAATGAAACAAACTCTTCTTTTGAAACAGGTTTTCCTATTTTCTTCATTTCGGAAACCAAAGAGTTTAAGTTGGCTATAACTTTGCTTTTGGCATCGGGCATAGTTGACCAAAAATAGCAGAAGTCTTTCTTCTCGCAAACTCTTGAGAACTGCTCTCCTAATGTGAGCAAAAATAAAACATATGGCTTTTGGCTTTTTCCGCCAAGCTCCTGCAAAACAGATTCCTCTTTTTTAAATCCGCCCTGCTCCTGAAAATAATTAGCAAACTGGCCATAAATGCTGTCTATCAATTCGCCGTTTTGCTTTCTTATGTGGTTGAATCCGGCTTCCTCTATTTGGCGGACCCTTTCTCTGGTTATGCCAAAAGACTTGCCTATTGATTCTAATGTTTCAGGATTGCTTGTTTTCACGCCAAATCTGCGATCAAAGATGTCTTTGGTCTTTTCAGAAAGGCCTTTTGTAAGCTTTTGATATATTTGCTTATAATTTAGCGTAGCGATATAATTGGTTTCCATATGTTTTATTAACCCTGATGGGACTATTAATTATTTAAGTTTACCATATTAAAAACTCCTTGTCAAGTTTGTCGCATTGCCCCCCATTTATACCAGCTGACAAGCAAGGGGGACGCAATAAATATAGAAGAGTAGGCTCCCGAAGTAATGCCTATTATTAAAGCTAAAGAAAAATATTTTAGGGTTTCTCCTCCAAAAAAGAATATGGCAATAAGCACTATTAATGTGCTAAACACCGTGCTCAAAGACCTGCCTAGTGTTTGGTTTAAGCTCCAGTTAACGGTTTCTTCAAACTGGCCCATTCCCTGCCTTAAAATGTTTTCTCTTATCCTGTCAAAAATAACAATGGTGTCGTGCACAGAAAATCCAAGCACTGTTAAAAGAGCAGCTATAATTGGAATTGTAATTTCAACATTATACAACCTTCCCAAAATAGAAAAAACTCCAACGGGAATCAATATGTCGTGAAACAGGGCGATTAAAGAAGCAACTCCATATTTCCACGAATTTACAGGCCTTGAAACTTTTCTAAAAGCAAAAGCAATGTATAGAGTTATAGCCAGCAAAGCTAAAACAATTGCCAGCTCTGTTTTGTTTCTCAGCTCCTGGCCCACAGAAGGGCCGATATACTGAAAACTTTTTTCACTGGTTTTGGCAAGCTCATTTAATTTTGCCAATATCTGCTGATGGGTTGCTTCGTCAACGCCTATAAACTGCAAAATTGCTCCGTTAACTCCAATTGGCTGTATGCTAACCTGGCCCAAACCAAACTGAGAAAGAGCCTGCTCTATTACTTCGTTTGATGGCCTTTCTCCGCCAGCTGGCGGATTAAACTCAATCTGCATGCTACTGCCGCCCGCAAACTCAATTCCAAATTTTAACCCAAAAATAAACAAAGAAACAATCGTGGCCAAAACCAAAATCCCAGAAATTATATAATAGATATTTGAATATTTAGTAAACTGTATGTTCATTTAATTACTAATTTTAAATTTAAAATTTTAATTGAATGCCCTAATCTCAAATGTTTAAAACATTCTATCATTTAGATTTCATTTAAAATTTAAAATTTGTTATTTAAAATTTACAAAAGCCATTTAGCTTTTTCTGTCCACTTTCCTACGAATACCTGCAAAAATATCCTTGTTATAAATATGGCTGAAAACAAACTTATAATAATACCCAAAGCCAAAGTAAAAGCAAACCCCTTAATAAATGAAGTTGCCACAAAAAATAAAATGGCGCACACAATCAAAGAATTAAAGTTTGAATCTCGAATAGACGACCAAGCTCTTCTAAACCCCTCATCAATTGCCTGAGACAAACCTTTTCCAGCTTTTATTTCTTCTTTCATTCTGGCAAAAATAAGAATATTTGCGTCAACTGCCATTCCTATAGAAAGTATAAAACCTCCGATGCCAGCCAACGTTAACGTAACAGGAATTAATTTAAACAAAGAAAGCACAATGGCAACATAAATTATTAAAGCAAAAGAGGCTAAGAGCCCTGGCAGCCTATAAATTAAAACCATAAATACAACCACTGCCAAAAGCCCAAAAATTCCAGCCAGTAAAGATTTCTGCAAAGACGCATATCCTAAAGTAGGCCCCACGGTTTCTTGCGAAATCGGGCTTCCTATTTTTACAGGCAAAGCTCCAGAATTCAACCTTCTTGCGATTTCATTTGCTTTTTGGGTTGACATGTCTCCTGTAATAACAGCTTTGCCTCCTGAAATTTTTTCTTGCACGTTGGGAGCGTATAAATCGTTGACGTCAATTTTTCCATCTCCGTTTGTGTCAATAATAGAGGCTCCGTCAAGAAAAATGGCCAAGCTCTTGTTAACGTTTCTTTCTGTAATTTGTTCAAAAATTTTAGCTCCCTCGTCGTTAAAGCGCAGTTCTATCTGGGGCTTGTAAGTTGTGGGGTCAAAAATAACATTTGCTTTTGTAAGATATTTTCCTGTTAATTCTGTGGGCTTATAATAAGGATTTTGCAAAGCCAGCTCCCAGTTTTCAATGCTTGTAATATCTCCCCCCTCGTCCTGAACCGCTTGGACTTCTTTCATTTTATCTATAATCTGCTGGGCTTCCTCGGCTGTCCTTTCTTCATCAAACTCCAAATACGGAGTTTGGCCTATCATATCAATTGCCTGTTTTACATCTGTAACTCCGGGCAACTCAACTAAAAGCCTGTCTTGGCCCTGAATTTGGACAACAGGCTCTGAAACCCCAAACATATTTACTCTTCTTTCAATTACATCTCGCAATCCTGCCATAGCTCCGGATTTATCTTCAACTGAACTCAAATCTGCCTGGTAAATAAGCTGGACTCCGCCTTGCAGGTCAAGGCCCAAAATATATGGCTTTTCTGGAAAATGCCAAAGAGTCCAGCCAGCTTTGCTGTTTAAATAATCAATAGCCTTATTTACATAATTTGGGTATGAAAAAATCCCGGCTAAAACAGCCAAGATTAAAACTGCAATAAAAATATAATATTTCTGCTGCATTTAGCAAATTTGATTTAATAAAATTATTATATGCCTGATTTTCAAAATAGTCAACAATAAAAAAGCCCCGACGTTTCCCGTCGGGGTAGATTGTTTAATCATTAATTTTTAAAAAATGCTTGAATGCTTTTTTAACAGCTTCCGCCTCGTCCGGAAACATTGCAATCATTGTTCTGTCTGGCACTATTTGGGCTTTTTTGGAGAAATTTCTAAAATCCCACACATAATCAAGCCCGCACTGAGTCAAAAATCTTATGCTTCCTGTAGAAGGTTCAAGCCTAATTAAGTTAAGCATATAAAAATCAACTTTTGCAGAAAAAATTACAACTTCTTTTTCTTCTGTTTTCTCGTGGAATACTTCAACTAAATCTTTATGACCCGGCCAAAAAGCATTAAGAAACCTTGTGCCTAGCTCTTCTTCTGTTTCGCATCGAAGAGCTAATAAAAAAGTTTCATTTGGCCCCAGCTTTCCGAGCACTGTAACTTGGCATACTCCGGGCCATGATTGATAATCAGTTTCTTCAAAATTCCAAAATCCACGCTCTCTCAAAACTGCTGCAACGCCCAAATCCGGGACCTCTGTAACAAGAACTAATCCAACACTTTTTTCGCACATTGCTATGCCTCCTGTGGTTAACAAAATTTCAATGAACAACGCCAATATAAATTTACCACTTTATCAAATTTTGTCCATACAATCAAAAACACCCCAAACAATGTCTAGAGTGTTTTGAAATTCTACAGCAGGCTAATAAATTCTAAAAGTCTTCTTTTCCTGCGTCTCTGCGATCAGCATCTGTATGATTGCGGATTTTAACGCCCGTTTTCTTAGCTTTTTTTCTATTTTCGGCGTCAAGATAAATAAGTTTATCGGTTTTATCTAAAAATTCGTGAAATTCTGCTCTTACGCCGGCCATATATTTTTTATTGACTTCAAATGCTTGGGGATTTTCAAATGCTTCTTCGGGCCAATCGGCGCAAAAATGCAACATTGAATCATATGCTCCTTTTACATCTTCTTTACTTGGAGGCATTCTGCCGAAACTATCAATCATCAAATGTTCTGGACATTCACTGGCACCTTCTGCAATCTCTCCGGTTTTTTCGTCAAAATCAAGCGCTGGCTGGATATACGGCAATTCTGTGTATTGTTTTTTGTCTCCAGTCTGTGCATAAATTCTTTTCCACCCTACATTATTCCAAAATTTTTCAGAAGTATGTGTGCATTCTCCCATCGCAAATTTTAACTGTTTGCTCTCCTCGCCCGCTCTTTTTGTTGCATCTATCAAAGCTGAAATATAAGCTTCTCTTGCCAGTCCTTTTTTGCGCGACCCTCTGGCGCTTGCAGCATAGCCAACGTAATAGACCTGCTCGCCCGTCGGTTCGCCTTTTTCATTCTGGCAGTCCAAAGGGGCCCCACCAAAAACAGAAACTAATTTTCCTTTTTCATCCCTGACTGTGACAATCCTATAATTTGTATCTTCTGTGTCCCACGGAGTAACGCCGTCAACAGAAGAGCGTAAAATCTCTTCAGAATCAACCTCTTCTTCAGAAAAGGTTTTTTCAAGCAATTCCTGAACCTCACTTAAAGCCGGATCTTTGCCGTCTTCAATTACCTCTATCCTAAATTTTTTCCCTTCTGATTCAATTTCGCAATTAGCAGAAATTCCATCTGACCTTTTAAATTCACTCCCTTCCTGCATTTGCTTAATCGTTTTCCAGACCGACTGTTCTTCAGAGAGCTCGACTGATTGCTCCGGTTGAACTTCTTCTTGTTCTCTAAATATTTCTGCCATATTTTTTTAATTTAATAATTTTGTAAACAAAAGAAATTTTGTTTTGTCTCCTTTTCCAAAAACTCCTGGCACTCCGTGCTTTGCTTTTTTAAATCCCCCCGCTCGCAAACCCTCATCTTCATTTTCATTATAAATCATTAATATGTCTTTGTCATTTCCTTTAGAAATTGATTTTATTCCAGACAAAAGATTTGCTTTTGCCGAAGCATCTTTGCCATTAGCTCCCAGCCAATAAACAAGACTGCAGTTATCGTATATTCCGTCAACATAAATAGCAAAACTTTCCGGCTGGCCGGAAGAATCCGTAAAAACGGCAGAATGTCCGGTAAAAATTGCGCCGGATCCTTTGTCTTGCTGTAAAAAAAGATCGAGGCACGCCATAAACTCTTCAAATCTTTCAGGTGAATAATTTTCTTTTGCAATTTGAATTATTTTTTCTTTGTTTTCTTCAGTAATTTCTGCAGGCTCTACTGTTTGTTCGGCGTCTTTCTCTTTGCTACAATCGCAGTAATAAACATTTAAATCTCTTCTCGGTCCATAAAAATCTTTTACAGGAAATCCTTCTTTATATCCTGATTTTTGGTACATTTTTACAGCTTTTTCTGAAACCGACCAGTCGTCTGTTTCTACTTCAAAATGTTTTGCCCCTCTTGTTTTAGCTAAATTTTCTGTCCAATCCAAAAAATATTTTCCGAGCCCTGTCCCCTGCGCTTCTTTGCTCACAGAATACCAGCCCAACCCCATGTTTAAATTGTGCTTTTCTGTATCAAGGTGGTTTTTTGTGGAAAATCCCGCCCCGCCCTGTATATCTATTGTGTAAAGGCCAGTCATAGCTAGGGGCTTATCTTCTTGGTCTGTAGCAATATAATATTCAACATTCAAAAGCCCTGGCTTTCCTGTTTCTTTTTGCTCAAAATAAGCAGTTAAAGTTTCTCTAAGGTTTTCGAAAGAAACATCATCCCATGAATTTTTTAAACTTTCCAAAGTCGGTTCTAAAAAATCTTTTGTCAAAGCCCTTACTTTGATATCTGTTTCTATTTTTTCTCCTTTTTTTTCTGAAACTAATTTATGCGAAAACAAAACGTCCTCTGGGTGATTCAAATATTCCAAAATTTCTTCATTTGTAATATTACCCATCGCCATGCGTTCGTTTCTTTTTTCTGCAGATTCAAGCTGCTCTGGTTCGCTATGTGTGTTCGACTCAAATTTTTCTTGCATATTTTTATAATTTAAAGTTTTTCTAAAATTTTGAGTTCAAGATTATCTGTTTCTGTGTCGTAAATTGCAAAAGTGGGCTTATGAAACTGACCCGCCAGCTCGCCTGGATTTATCATTCTGCACTCGCTTCCTCCTTCGCCATTCGGCTTCGGATGGACAAGTATTTTTTCTTCCCCGCTCGCAACGCTTCGCGTAGCGATGCGGGCGAGCCATGGTCTGTGCGTGTGGCCATAAAAAACCACGTCAAATTTTCCTGACTGCGCCAATTTTTTTGCCATATCTGGAAAATGGGTAAAAGCTATTCGTTTTTTATCAATTTCTTTTTCAAAAACATCTTCATTTATTTCAACGCCGGGTATTTTATTATATTCTTCCAGCAAAATCTTAAAATCCTTGTCCATGTTTCCAAACACTCCAAAAAATTCTCCTTTAAAATCTGCCAGTGATTCTTTTAAGCTTTCCGGGTTTCCAATATCCCCGCAATGCAAAATTAACTGGATATTTTCTTTATTCAGCCAATCGACAACTTTTTTAAAATTAGCCACATTGCCGTGCGTGTCTGAAATAATTGCAAATTTCATAATAAACCTTTAATTTCTAATTCAAATCTTTTAAAAAAATCAACCATATAATTATGTCTTTCCTCGGCAATCTTTTTCCCAGTCTTTGTCAATATTTTTGATTTTACTTTTTTTAATTTAAAATAATATTCCAGCAAAGCCGAATCTTCTTTTGAATAGCTAAAATCTCTTGCATTTTTTACTAACTTTTTTTCGTTGCCAGTATATAAGCAATTAGAGCCGGACGAACCGGCAAATAAAAAATCTCTGCCAACTCCCACCGCCCCAATTGAATCTAATTTATCTGCATCAAATAAAATTTTCGCTTCAATTGTCGCGGGTTTGTGGTCATTTCTAAACCTGTGAACTAAAATACAATGTTTTATATTTTCTATTGTTTCTTTATCTAAATTATATTTTTCCAAAATCTTTTCAGCCAGTTCAACTCCTTTTTCAGCGTGGCAGATTTTTCCTTTGCTCTGCATTTCTTCTCTACGCCCGACATCATGCAGATAAGCTGCTAATTTTATAACATTAATGTCTGCTTTTTCTTTTTTAGCAATTCTTAAAGCTAAATTATAAACCCTTTCAACATGGCTCCAGTCATGGCATCCGGAAGCTGAAACAAAAAATTCTTTTGCTTTTTCTTTTACTTCTTCAATAATTTTATTATTTATTTTCATATTTCAATGTATTTAAACCTTAAAACTTTTTTACCGCCGAATTCAACTTTTTCTGTAAACATTTTTAACGGACGAATCCATAATTCGCCTTCGCCGTACAAAGCTTTATAAACTACAAATTCCTCAAGGGTCTCCGAATGTTTTGCTGTACCTAAAACTTCATATTCTGCTCCCTTATAATGTTTATATTTTCCCGATTTAATTTTTACCATAATATTAATAACACTCTCTTATTCTCGAGAATAAGAGAGTGTATAAAATTTATAGTTTTCGGAATTCTCTGATAAATTTAACAAAAAATTTTCCGTATGGCGATAGATAATGCAAAACCATCTGTCCATTATGACTTTTGTCTATCAAGCCGGCATTTACTAATTTTAACGTATGTCCAGAAATTGTTTTAAAATTACAATTCAAACTTTTTGAAATATTTTCAAGCGTTATCCCTCCGGCATTCGCAACTAAAAACAAAATATCGATTCTTCTATGATTGGCAATCCCTTTTATATGTTTTTCAATTTGTTTTGAATTTTTCATGCCACATTTTTCATGTTGTTATTTGCCCGCGACGCATTGGTTAAAATTATTTACCTGATTGTTATAATTTGAAATAAGCCGTTTTGTTTGTTCAGCTAAAAAATTATAATTTTCAACTAGCTGGTTGTAGTCGTCAATCATTTGGCTGTAAGGCGCGGATTTTGAATTTGCGCTGTTAATTTCTTCTTTTTTTGCATCAATTTGCAAAGACAAATTAGCTAATTCCGTTTGATTATAATCTATGTTTATTTTTAAGCTTTCGTTGGGCTGAGAACAAGCAGACAAAGGAAGCCCAAATTCCTGCACGCCAATCCATACAGTTTCACCCTCATATGTGCCCTTTATAATAGAAACACCGATTTCTGTGTACCTGTTGTTTAAAATATTTGCCCTGTGCCCCGGACTTGCCATCCAGTTTGAAACAACCTCCCTTTCGTTTTTAAAATTTCCAAGAATCAAATTTTCTCCTGTGGCTATGTAGCCATACCCAAAACTTTTTACCAAGTCTCCTGGAGCTTGGCCAGAGGGCGACACATGCTCAAAATACTGGTTTTTGAACATGTCTTGCGCTTTAGCTGAAGCTACCAAGCTTAAATATTGGTTTTCAGTTAAGGCTGGTAAATTATTTTCTGCTCTTTGTAAATTTGTTTGCTCAATAATTTTGCTTTTTAATAAAACAACATTATTGCTCTCGCCTCCGATTTTTAATGGCAAGGGATTAAAAATTTCTCTGCCCGCTTCCGCCATAACAGAACCTATGTCTGTTTTTTGAAAATCCTGTATCTGTTTGTTAATTTGCCAACTCGCAGAATTATAAAATTTTATGGCATCGTCCTTAAAATATATGCCTGCTCCAAAAGCTGAAACTATCAAAACCAAAATTATTATTTTGCTATATTTTCCCATACATTTAATATTTGTATTTTTCCCTCCTTGCATTCTACTCCAAACTGCAACCTTACACGCGACATAAGTTAAAAATCATAATTCGAAAAATCCGCACCGATTTTGGTGCGGATTTTACATCTTTACGCGTTTATTTTTCTCACTTCGACTTCCAAAAATTCTTCTATGTCTTTTTGCGAATACGTTTTAGCGAAAAATTCAATTGTAAAATCCTCCAAATCATCAAAATATACCAATTGAGATAAAAATAATTTTTCAGAAAAAGAATCACCGAATTTTTTTTCTGATTGGACGATAATGTCTTTCAGAAAAAAATCTGACTTTAATATAAAAAATAAATCGACATAATCGCGCCACGCACCCCTTCTGCCGACAGTATGCGCTTTGTCTAAAGCAATGTCGCGCCAATCGAAAACTGAAAGATAGTCAGAAGATATTGTCTTATATAAAGACTTGTACGGGTAATAAATAAAACTAATTTTTACCTCATGGGGCAATGATACAAAACTTAATTCATCTGAAGTATTGACAGTAATATTAATAGATTTAAAATGTTCTTTTATTTTATAAAGAAATTGCTTGGATATTGGTTTTGGCGTAAAAATATCAAAATCAAATGATTTTCGAAAAGCAAGCTGTAGCATTAAAGCCGTGCCGCCGCCCAAAACTCCGTATTTAGAGAAGTTTTTTAAAATTTCGAGACATTTTTTTTGATTGCCGTTCAAAAGCTCAAAATGAAGTTTTGACATATTTATTTGCGGATAAATCTTTCTCCTTTAAATTCAAAATAAAATTTTTGATAAAATTGAAAACTGCTGGCGAATATATTCGTTTGGGATGATTAACAAATACGTCTATAATCTCTCTTGGTTTATAAATTTTAAAAAGATATTTTATTTGATTAATTTTCCCGTAACTTAAAACTTGGTGGATAATATAAATTTTATCTCCTTCAAGGTCGATATTTTTGATATCTTTGGACCATAAAATTCCCTGTCCAAAATTAGCTTTCAAAAAATTTTTTCGCATTTCCTAATTTGGTTATATAAGTACATTTTGATTATATCATATCCATACATAAAATTCCAGCTTATCTTACTCTTAAAGTGGATAATTTTTTAGATTATTTTTTGATCAAAAATTGCTCTGTCATCTCGCGATTCAAAGCCAAGCTCAGACATATACGCATCTATCGCGCAATCTTCACAAAAATATTTTGGATTTTTACTGTAGCCATCTTTAACGGCACCGATAAATGGAATATTATTCATGCCACACTTATCGCAAGTATAATTCGTTCTCGGATGATCCGACAATTTTATATCGGGTCGCTTGAAATATTTGAGTTTAATTTGTGGTAAAATTGTATTTTTATAACTTTTTACAATAATTTTTATTTTTCTCTTTTGCTTTATCAAACAATTTTTTAGTTTCTTCTAATGCCAACCCCTTTCCGCTTTCGTAAGCTTTTTTCATTCCCTGACAAATCGGGCAGTCATCAAAATAGAATTCATCGGGATATTTATCTGTTTTAATTTCTTTATTTTTCTTTGTCATACTATTTTATAATTTTGCTGGAAAGTTTTTTGGCCTCTGAAATAAAAAATTCTTGCCAATCGTTTTCTTTAACGTCCGCCAACATCTTAGGAAAATCTTTTAATTCCTTTGCCTTCATGTATTGAGCACCTAATTGAATTGGATCAATATAATTGCCGAATTTTATCTGTGCCTTTTTGACCAATTCGTCGAGATATAATTTCCTGTCTTTTTGCAAAATGAAATATAAATCAATAAAATCTCTGCTTCTTGGTTTTTGATAAATTGTAAAAACTTTATTCACGGCAATATCCAAAAGACTATCTATATACAAATCGCCTATCTTATTTTTTTTATCAATTCTCTCAAAAGGAAAAAAAGTAAACTCCATTTTAACTTTATCGCCATCTGCCAAATCAAGGAAAAATAAATTTCTGTTAAAGCTTTGTTGAAATTCCACTTTTTTTATTTTTGCCTCTTTTTTTATCTTTTCAAAAAAAACAGAAATACTTTGCGGGTCAAACTCTTTTTCAGAAAAAAAATCTAAATCCTCCGACAAGCGGTGATTCAAATAAAACTCAGCTAAAGCAGTGCCGCCCGTTAAATAAAAATTATCGCAAAGCGTTTTGTCTTTGCTTATTATTTTGAGAATATTTTGTTGATTTTCCGATAAAATGCTCTTCATTACTTTATGAATAAAGATAAAAATTTCCTTTTAGCAGGATCTATGTTTAAAATTTTCCAATATTTTTTAAGTTCTTTTCGTTTAATTTTTTTCCCACCCAAACCAAAATTCACCGTTTGCTCCAGCTTCCAAATGGCAAATTCTTCCTTATTCTTCCTTATTTTTTTTATGTCTACAGACCAGTTTTTCATACCTTATTATATCACATTTTAAGCGTTTTTACCATGGCACTTCTTATATTTTTTACCGCTACCGCACGGACACGGATCGTTTCTGCCGACTTCTTTTTTACCTGCCTGCCCAGGCAGGCCTGCTTCAACAGGTTTAAAATTTAGCATTGGCTTTTGTTGCCGGGGAATGCCGGATTTTAAAATATTTTCTGCAATGTTGGCATCAAGCATTGATAACAATTGCCCAAATGCTTTGTGCGCTTCATTTTTATATTCCACCAAAGGATCCCTGCCAGCATAAGCCCTTAATTTTACAGAGTCTCTGACATGGTCCATGTAAGACAAATGGTCTTGCCATGCTAAATCCAAAACCCGCAAACTTACAGCCCTGCACAGCTGGTTAAAATTTTCCTCTCCCAATTCTTTTTCTTTCTCGCCCAAAGCCTGCAGAGCAGGCATTGTGGCGGGCCCGTCAAAATGGCTTTGGCTTTTGTCGGGTTTCTCAATTTTGTTAAAAATTTCCCAAATTTCTGTTTTGGGATTTACAAGAAACGCCATGCGCTTTTTGTAAATAATTTCTCTGTGCTTATTTATTACGTCATCATACTCTAATAAATGCTTTCTAGCGTCAAAATTAAACCCCTCAATTTTTGTTTGGGCAGATTCAATGGCCCCCGAAACCATGCCCGCTTGTATGGGCTGGTCTTCTGGCATGTTCAAAGCTGTCATTAAATTTTTTATTTTGTCTCCGCCAAAAATACGCATTAGGTCATCTTCCAAAGAAACAAAAAATTGCGTGGAGCCCGGGTCGCCCTGCCTGCCAGACCTGCCCCTTAACTGGTTGTCTATTCTTCTTGCGTCGTGCCTTTCTGTGCCAATTACATGAAGGCCGCCTAATTCCTTAACTCTTCGACCCTGCTCAGGGCTCGGTGGGTTCCCACCGAGAATAATATCAACTCCCCTGCCTGCCATATTAGTTGCAATGGTCACACCCCCTTGCTTTCCTGCCTGGGCTATAATTTCACCTTCTCTTTCATGATTTTTTGCATTCAATGTATTATGAGGTATGCCTTTTGTTTCTAAAAGCCTGCCAACGTATTCATTTTTTTCAACAGATCTGGTTCCCACTAAAATCGGCTGGCCTTTTTTGTTCAATTCTTCTATTTCTTTTACAAGAGCTTCAAACTTTCCTTTTTCTGTTTTGTAAACTTTGTCAGCAGAATCTTTTCTTATCATTGGCTTGTTTGTAGGAATTGAAACAACTTCCAATTTGTAAACCTTGTCAAACTCTTCAGCTGAAGTTAAGGCGGTGCCTGTCATGCCAGACAATTTTTTGTACATTCTAAAATAATTCTGAAAAGTAATTGTGGCCATTGTTATTGATTCCGGCTTTACCTCGACTCCTTCTTTTGCCTCAACTGCTTGATGAAGCCCGGCAGACCAGCGGCGCCCGGGCAAAATTCTGCCTGTGAATTCATCTATAATTAAAATTTCTCCGTTTTTTACAGTGTAATCTCTGTCTTTCAAAAACAATGTTTTAGCCCTTAAGGCCGACTCTAACTGGTGGGTTGAGGCAATATCATTGTCTAACCACGGGTCAAAGCCCAAACTTTTTACAATTTTGTTCTGGCCTTCTTCTGTAAAGGTTGCTGTTTTTAATTTTTCATCAATCTCGTAATCTATGTCTCTTTGCAGAGGAGACACGACTTTGGCAAACTTATAATATTTTTCCGTTGCTTCTTCGGCCCGCCCGGAAATAATTAACGGCACGCGAGCTTCGTCAATTAAAATTGAGTCAATTTCGTCAACTATGGCAAAGTTGTGGCTTCGTTGCGCTTGTTGATTTTGTTCGTATGCCATATTGTCCCGCAAATAATCAAATCCAAATTCATTGTTTGTGCCGTAAGTAATGTCAGCTGCATAGGCTTCTTTTCTTGAAACCGGCTTTAAAAAATCCTGCACCACTTTAAACCCGCCCAATTCATCGCGCTCTTTGTCTAATTCGTCAGAATTTTGAATTTTGAATTTTGAATTTGTATAACCAGCATCATAGACATAGCCACTCTCGTTTGTAATACAGCCTACCGTCAAGCCAAGAAAATGATATATCTGGCCCATCCAGACAGCATCTCTTTTTGCAAGGTAATCGTTAACAGTAATTATGTGCGCGCCCTTGCCCTCTAATGCATTTAAATATGCGGGCAGAGTGGCAGATAAAGTTTTTCCCTCTCCGGTTTTCATTTCAGCAATTTTACCCTGATGCAAAACAATTCCGCCAATTAGTTGTGAATCAAAATGGCGCTGGTTCAAGCTTCTTTTTGAGGCTTCTCTCACCAAAGCAAAAGCCTCTGGAAGAATGTCATCCAGCCCGCCCAAAGCCGCGGCATTGTTGCGGGCAAGCTTTTCTTTTAACTCGCTCGTTTTTTGCTTTAACTGCTCGTCTGAAAGCTTCTCAAACTCAGGTGAAAGCGAATTTATCTTATCAACTAAAGGCTGGAGGCTTTTGACAAATTTTTCATTCGGGTCGCCAAAAATTTTATTAAAAATCGACATATAAGTACCCTTATTCTACATCAAAACCGCCCTTCTGTAAACACACACAACAAAACATTGGGAGATATGATCTCCCAATACATTTTATTAAGTTAACACTTGTTAGCCTGTACTTACTATTGCGACGGCTTTTTGCCGTTCGGCAAAAAGCCGCACATCTTTATTTTTTTGGCCTCACGTTAGGGTCACCGTTAGGGGTAACGTTACCCCTAACGGTGACCCTTGCATAAAAAAGCCCCTTGGGTGCCAAGGGGCTAAAGCGACGAATCGCTATCATTTGCGACAAAGAAGAAATCCACCAACAATCAGGCCAGTAACCAGCAACACAACCGTCGCAGGCTCAGGAATGTCAGTTGGCTGACCCGACCAGATATTGAACTCTGCAACATGTGGGTTAATATAGAACTCGACGAGATGACCGTCTACAATACCCTCAACAGCTTTGTAGTATTGTTGTCCAGACCAAACGAATCTTTTACTAAGGTTAAGGCGCAATCCAAGCCATTCAGGATAAAGCGAATCATCGAATTTCCCAAGAAATTCCGAGGCATCGTCTCCCCACGCAACCCCTTCAGGATTCGTTGTAAGGTTGAAGTTGCGCTGCTGATCGTTGAAAGTAATACTACCTGCAACCTCAATAGATATGTCTTGAGCTCTTATGGGTCCGCTAACCATCTCAAAGGTAAGATCCTGTGCTATCGGAAAAGGACCCCTAACAACATTGATATCTGAACTATATGTTGTCAGATAAAGCGTGAAAGGTATCTCCAACTGGTTGCCGAAGCCCATCTGATATGTGACATTATCAGATAGTGTAATCGTTTCATCCAGTTCGGTATGCATGCCGAGAAATGTGGTAGTCATTGCCTGCACATCAACATCCCACAAGGAATCTCCATTTGCTGGGACGTGATGCGACGGATCCCAAAAGGATCCTACACTGCCGTTCCAGGCTTCTGTCGCAATTCCGTCCACGTAGGACTGAATTTGACATCCGTAACCGTTGGATTCAGAGGTAAAGTGATACAAATCGGCAAAAGCCAAATTTGCGGCGGACAACAAAACCAACAGGCAAACGAAAAATCTCGTCTTCATCGGTATTCTCCTGTAAAGGTACGTTGCAGCGAAGTTGCTGCAATAAAATTAGAATATGCCTAATATCAAAACTTGTCAACCTCACGTGAGGGATCACGTGACATGGTACATACCTTGGTACATACCACAATACGTACCAAACCAAAAAACAGGCTCCCCCGCCCATTTTTTATGGCTCAACCTCGTTGAGCCATATTTTTAAGTTAACACTTATTAACCTGCGCTTGCTATTGCGACGGGTTTTTGCCGTTCGGCAAAAACCCGTCGAATTATGTAACTTCTTTTGGCAATATTAAACTGCTTGCTATTTAATAATATAAATCTAGTTTTGAGCCGGGGGTGATGCCCAATTCTTCAATAATTCCGGCATTTATTTCCAAAACGTATTTTGCCAAAGCTCCAGGGTTAATTGCAAGGCACTCTGCGCCCTCAAGACATGGCTGGCTGTTTTCAGCAATAAAAACAACTTCACCTAAACTGTTTATCCATATTATGTCTAAAGGGATTAAAGTGTTTCTCATCCAAAAAGGATATATACCCTCCTGCCCAAAAACAAAAAGCATGCCCTGGTCTTTTGGCAAAGAAAACCTGTACATTAGCCCTTTTTCTAATTCTTGTTTTGTTTTTGCCAATTCCACAAAAAAACAAGTTTCTTTATAGCAAACTTTAGATTGCAAATCATTTTCTAAAGAAGGAGCCAGCAAAATGCCTTTTATTTGAAAAAACAAAAAAGCCAAGCACAACAGAGCTGCAATAAAAATTAAAATTTTGAAAACAAATTTTATCATTTATTTTGCGTTAAGTCTTTTTTGGACGGCTTCACTTTGCAGCTCAGTTAAAGCATTGTTTGCCACCCACTTGGCTGGCTTTGAATTTATTTTTTGGATTTCTTTGGCAAGCTTTATTGCCTTTTTGTTTAAATTTTTGTTTCTTTTGCCAATCTGGCGCAAAGCCCAGTTTACAGCTTTTTTAACAAAATTTCTTTCATCGGTTGAAGCTTTTTTTATCAAAGGAAAAAATTTTAAAAAATCTTTGTCTTTCATTTTTTTACCTGCCTGCGCAGGCAGGCCATGCACAGCTAAACACGCTATGAGCGTGAAGGCGGTACGTCGTTGAAATTCCCCGCCCAAAGCCTGCGAAGCAGGCATTATGGCGGGCCCGTCTAAATGCCTTTTAGGCTTTTGTCGGGTTTTGGCCAATTCAAATACCTTTTTATAAATAAAACTTGCCTTATCAAACAAGCTTAAGCAGACCTGGTCAACAACATCCCAAGAGTCAAAACCATTGATCCATTTATCCATTTGCTTTTCTGTCAGAAGCCCGGCATCTGCAATAAATCCGGCTAAAATTCTTGCCTCATGTATTCCAGAATCAAAAAGTTTTAAAGCTAACTTATGGTCTTTTTTTATAATTTTTGCCAGTTTTCTTAATTCCGGAATCGGAATGCCAAAAACTTTTGTTTTTGGCCTAATGCCAAACCGCGCCATGCCTTCAGCATTGCGCGGATTCTTTAGAGATTTCAATTTTTTTATAACCTCTGAATAGTTCATTGCCAGACTGTATCAATTTTTGCTTTTTCTTCTGATTTTATAATCCACTTATCTTTATCTTGCGTAATAACAGCTTTGTCTGCTGTCCATATTCTTGATTTTTCCAAATCGCCAAATAAAATCACGTGTTCTTCTTTATCATCTAACGGGTTGTCAACTGACGCGCAAGCATAATAAGCAAGTTTTCCTTGTATAACAGGCCTTATGCCTGTAAAAGGCCTGCAATAAGACCCGTCTTCTAATTTTAGAAACCATGCCCAATTATCTTGCGTAAAATCCAGCAAAGAAGGCTGGGGCAATGGCTTTTCAAGCTCTATTAAAAAAGATTCTGGAGTTAAGGGGTTTGGCTGGCAAAAAACAAAAGCTGGGTCTTGCGTTTCAAAACACGGGTCAAAAATTTCATTTTTAACTTGGCACCTAAAAGCATCCGGACGAAATGGGTCAGCTATAGAATATGAAAAGCATTCTCCTTGCTTTTTTTGCTGGGGTAAAACTTCAGGAATGCTAAAAGCTATTATATTAGTCCGCCAGCTGGCGGATTCTTTTACTGCATTTGAAATTCCAGAAAAAGAGGTGTTTTCTGATTGCGAAAAGCTTTCAGATTTTACTGCAAAATAAAAAAAGGCTATGCTAAGCGCTAAAATAATCAGCACTGCAAAAATGGTGATGACAATTGTTGATATAGAATGTCCTTTTTTGCTCATATTCTTTATTAATTGTATTACTTTTAAAAATCAAAACAAGACCCGTTAGAAGCTGCAGCTTCTAACGGGTCAAGCCACAAAATTTTTAAATTTAACTATTTTTGAACGTTTTCTTTTTTGTCCCCGTTTTCTTTTTTTGAAATAAACCACCAAACAATAGCCGCCAGCAAAATTATAATTATAAGCCAGACTATCCAATTAGAAAAAAATGAAGAAAACTGGCTTTCGCCCAAAGCCGCAGGTTGAGTTTCGGCATTATTTTCTTCCTGGGACGTTAAAATATCTTCTGTTTCTTCTTGCTGGGTTGTCTCTTCGCCCGTTATCTCCTGGCTTGTGTTATCCAGCCCCACTTCTGCGCTTGATAGCGGAGCTTGCTGCGCAACAGAAGCTGCTCCGGAAATTGCTGTTATATTATAAGTCCCGCTATTGCTGCCAGAATCTACTGCTGCATCTGAATCTAAAACACTGACATCTGAAAAAGATAAGCTTGCTTGGCCGGGGTTGATTCCTTTTACAGATATTGCCATAAGATCTTGTAAAGCTGCGGCGCACTTTGGAATTCCCAAAACAAAACTTGGGCTTTGGCAATTTGGAGCTGTTTGAGCCACCACTCCTGAACCAAGCGCAATATTTTGGCAGGATAAATTACCAAAATTTAAAACGCCTTTTGCTATGCATGCTTTATTCCCCGCTGGATCCAGCTGAATTAAAACATCAAATGACGAACCAATATCTTTATTGCCAGACGAAGGCGCGACAGACAGCATACTGGTATCAGCTAAAGCAAATTGGCCAGCTGCCACGCACCCTGCAATAATAAATAATGATAGTATGGTTATTTTTTTCATGTAATTTTAATTTTTGTTTTAAATTTTAAAATTTAAAATCAATTTTACTCGCCCCAGTGAAGCATTAAAATAGCCATATCATATTCATCAATCTTTCCGTCATTATTTAAGTCAGCTGGCATAGAGCTATCTGTCTGGCCCCAAACAGATAACATTAAAGCAAGGTCTTGGTCGTCTACATTGCCATCGCGGTTGATATCGCCTATTTTTGCCACAGAAAAGGCTGCAGAAATTGTGTGATTTCCAGTTACATGCTCAAAAAAGTAAGAATCGACCGGACCAATAGAAATGCCGTCAACCAGCACATCTTTAATTTTATAAGCTTTGCTGGGCTCTATGCTAAAAAACTGACTGCTTAGAAACTGCACATGCACTTCGCCCAGCGGAGTCATAGACCCGCCTTCTCCGTGAGAAGCCAAAATTGTTGAATAATAGTTTACGCCCATAATTCCTGCGCCATTTCCCGAAGTTTGCTCTGTCTGGCAGGTTGAAGAGCAGCCGTCTCCACCTGAAGTGTTTCCGTCATCGCACTGCTCGTCCGATTCCACGGCGCTATTTCCGCAAACAGGCTCTTCTGGTTGTGGATCTGCATGGCAGCTGTCATCGTACCAGTAGAAGCCAGCTGATTCGCAGTCTTCTTGGTTGTTATAATCTTCTGGCTGTGGCGGCACATATGGCAATTCATGGCAACTATTATTATACCAATAGAAACCAGCATTCTCGCAGTCTTCTTGATTATTGTAATCTTCTGGATTTGCAGGTGTTTCTGTTTGGCATGTTGAAGAGCAGCCGTCTCCGTTTGAAGTGTTTCCGTCATCGCACTGCTCGTCCGATTCCACGGCGCTATTTCCGCAAACAGGCTCTTCTGGTTGTGGATCTGCATGGCAGCTGTCATCGTACCAGTAGAAGCCAGCTGATTCGCAGTCTTCTTGGTTGTTATAATCTTCTGGCTGTGGCGGCACATATGGCAATTCATGGCAACTATTATTATACCAATAGAAACCAGCATTCTCGCAGTCTTCTTGATTATTGTAATCTTCTGGATTTGCAGGTGTTTCTGTTTGGCATGTTGAAGAGCAGCCGTCTCCGTTTGAAGTGTTTCCGTCATCGCACTGCTCATCTGTTTCCAATATATTATTTCCGCAAACAGGCGCAAAACCGCAGCTGTCATTCAAACTGCCAGGCGTCCCAAGGTCTCCTAATCCATAGGGGGTTGTTGAAACGCACCAATTAGCGCCCACATTATTATCTAAAGCAGGATTTCCTAAAATTGTTGAAGCGCCAGTTGGGTCAGGGAATTCTGCGCCTCCGTCATAGTCTACTCTGTCAATTTCTGCGCTGTTGCAATCAAGTATAATAGAGTCGCTTGCATTGCCAAGAGTCGTATTAGAATAAACATAATCTGGATTCAGCCCTCCGTTCAGGCTATAGTTTCCGTTTTTGGCAAAAACAGCATAACCATTGGCTGATAAAATAAGCGATGTAATAGTATGAAGATTATTTAATTCATCTTTTATAACGCATCCTGATAAGTCAATATCATAATTTGTTGTGTTATACAGCTCAAACCATTCTCCATAAGTGTCCGAAACAGCGCCTGGATCCTGCATTATTTCATTTATCACAACATATCCGGGTTCTGGAGCTACAGGCTCCTCAGGATTCGGCTCTGCGTGGCAAGAATCATCATACCAATAGAAACCTGCATTCTCGCAGTCTTCTTGATTATTGTAATCTTCTGGATTTGCAGGTGTTTCTGTTTGGCATGTTGAAGAGCAGCCGTCTCCGTTTGAAGTGTTTCCGTCATCGCACTGCTCATCTGTTTCCAATATATTATTTCCGCAAACAGGCGCAAAACCGCAGCTGTCATTCAAACTGCCAGGCGTCCCAAGGTCTCCTAATCCATAGGGGGTTGTTGAAACGCACCAATTAGCGCCCACATTATTATCTAAAGCAGGATTTCCTAAAATTGTTGAAGCGCCAGTTGGGTCAGGGAATTCTGCGCCTCCGTCATAGTCTACTCTGTCAATTTCTGCGCTGTTGCAATCAAGTATAATAGAGTCGCTTGCATTGCCAAGAGTCGTATTAGAATAAACATAATCTGGATTCAGCCCTCCGTTCAGGCTATAGTTTCCGTTTTTGGCAAAAACAGCATAACCATTGGCTGATAAAATAAGCGATGTAATAGTATGAAGATTATTTAATTCATCTTTTATAACGCATCCTGATAAGTCAATATCATAATTTGTTGTGTTATACAGCTCAAACCATTCTCCATAAGTGTCCGAAACAGCGCCTGGATCCTGCATTATTTCATTTATCACAACATATCCGGGTTCTGGAGCTACAGGCTCCTCAGGATTCGGCTCTGCGTGGCAAGAATCATCATACCAATAGAAACCTGCATTCTCGCAGTCTTCTTGATTATTGTAATCTTCTGGATTTGCAGGTGTTTCTGTTTGGCATGTTGAAGAGCAGCCGTCTCCGTTTGAAGTGTTTCCGTCATCGCACTGCTCGCTTTCATCTAAAATTTCATTTCCGCAAACAGAAAAATAATTTGCAAAATCTTTTTCTGTTGAATTTTCTCCCTGGGACAATGTTAAAGCATAAAATCCTTCTGAAGGATAAGTTTGCAGCCATCCATTTTGATTTGTTTCTGAAATTGTATAACTGCCTGCCTCCAATCCTGCAAATGCATAAAATCCGTTTTCGTCTGTAGTCTGGGTTGCTGACGCGTCTCCAGACAAAACAATTTCCCAGCCATGCAAAGCTTCTTCTCCATCATCAATTTCTCCGTTATTATTTAAATCATTGTATTTATATCCTGAAATTGAAGCATATTGGCATATATCAGTTGAAATTTCCTGATAAATGCCTTCTAATCCGTCTCCATTTGAGGCATGGTGGTAATCTGCTCCTGTAATATCAGCTATATCTTGCAACATTGTTTCATTAATATCAGAATTACTTCCCAACCCTATTGTAAATATCTTATAACCCAAATTTCCAGCTTCTGTTGCTTTTTGTATTGCATAAGCAACATCGTCAGAGTCTTCCCCGGAACCTAAACCGTTTGGCCTATTTGCCTTGCCGTCTGTTAATAAAATAATTGTTTTGGCTGCCTGGAGATTTGCATTCCCATTAAATTCCGCAATTGCAAATGAAATTGCGTCTCCAATATTTGTTGCCCCGCCCGTTACAGCAGAATCAATAGAATCAATAGCTGTTTTTGTGACGTTATGGTCTGAAGAAAGGCTTTTTGCCAGTTGGGCTGTGTCTGAAAAAGTAATCAAGCCCGACTGGTCTTGCGATTTTAAATTATCTAAAAATGATTTTGCTGCTGCTTTCGCTGACTCTATTTTAGAAGGCGCAGGCGCCGTATATGCGGGCGAGCCGCACTGGATAGTGTCTGGTTTTGCTAAACATTCCTCTTCTGATAAACTGTCTTGGCTGTGGCCGACGCATTGCATGCTAGAATCAACCCATTCAAGCTCTTTCCAATTGCACTGGCTCTGGCTCCCCCCGTCTTCCATGCTGCCCGAAACATCCAAAACTAAAATAACATCAACATCAACCTGGCACATATTGGCGCCTTCTGCCAATGCAATATTTTTAGGAAATAAAAAACCGGCCATCAGCATGCTGATAATCAGCCACAAAGCGGCCGTAAAATTTAAAAATGGCTTCATATTTATTTTGGGCCTGCTGGCCCGCTCAATATTATTAATTAAAATAATCTCCTTATGTTGTTAAAAATTAATTTTCCTTTAGAAAAATTAACTCCATTTTTGCGTAAAATATCAAATGTAATTGCCAAGACCAGCAACATTCCTGCTATTACAAACCATCCTACAGCTAAATTTCCGCCTCCCAAAAATGAAACAGCTGCTATCCACATGCTATTTTGGAAATGTCCTATCAAAAATTTGAACGAATATGATTGTATTTCCTGTCCGTTTAAAATCACCTTAAGCTCGGCTGTATAATTTCCGTTTTCCTGGCCCGTTGTCTGCCATTCTATTGGAGAAACTTCTCTATTAGTATATGCCCTCACTGCTTCTTCTGACTCAGAATATGGAAAAATTGCATTATAAACAGTTTGGCTGTTTTTTATAATTTTCAGCTGTAAATCAGGTTTTACAGCAACATTTCCCTGGTTGTCGTACAAAACCCTTATTTTCAGCGGCTTTCCCTGCTGGACATCATATGTCAAAGGTATAAAACTTGCCTGCAATTTTACAATTTCTTTATCTGTCACAGTTATTGTCACATCTCGTCCTATCTGCTGTGAAACGTTGACTGACGTTTCTTCGCTTTTAAGCTCCCTGTTTGAAGCCAAAAACACTAATAACTCTCCTGCATACTCGCCGTTCGGAGTATCATCGGGAATTTTAAATCTTACATTGACATTAGTGTATTGGTCTGCTGGCATTTTAATTTCTGTTATAGGATTTTCAAAATTTGTGTCATCTGCGCTAAAAAATACTGCCCAATCAGCAATCTGGCCTTCAGCCCTTAATCCATACTTTACTTCTTTTTGTTCTGAATTAAGCAAAGTAATTGTAGTTAATGCTTCTTGGCCCCTCAAAACGTCTTTAATAATAATCGGTTCTGTAATTTGCCCGATAGCAAAAACTGTTTGCGCTGAAATAAAGCTTAAAAATATAATTGTTATTAAAATTATTTTTAACTTGTTCATTGTTTTTATTTTTTATCTTTTTTTATCTTTATAGTGATTCTTATCACAACCAAAAAACCAAGTCAATACCGCCATCAATTCCTTGGACAAGCTTTAAGCAATTTTGCTTAAAACCTCTCCAAGGGGCCCCAAAGAGGCCCCGTTAGCAATCTGTTTATTAATCGCTGCACGTTAAGTGCGAAACAGATGTGGCGCTCAGGGTCATGTTCCCTACGTAATAGTTTCCTGAATGAGTCGGCGGGAATTTGGAAATATCAATTGAAAAATCCATTTCATTTAATTCTGACAAATCCAGCGGATTATTCAGTGTTTTTGTTTCTTCTGGCCAGTATTGAATAAATTCTGCGCTGCTTCCTACCCTTGCATCGTATTTTACGTTCCAGTTTCCATCAGTTTTTCCTAAACCCATATCATCCTGCGAAACCTTCATTTTTAACCTGGTGTTTCCAACGTTCCTAACTGAAGCTTGGTTTTCGCCGGCAGGGCTGTTCCAGACCAAATCGCCATTAATTATTTTGTGGGTGTTAAGGCGGACATTTCCATAATTAATGGAATTAAAATCTGCTTCAAAAGCAGTCACTGGAAGATAGGTAAAATGATTTTCCAATGTGCCCTGCAGGCCAACTTTGTCTTGTCCTATCGCCCACACCTTGTAATCACCGGATGGGTCTTCGTAAGAAAGGTCTTTTGTGCCGCAATAAACAGCTGCTGTTTCCTTTTGCAATTCGCCGTCTGCTTTGCAAATTTCGTCGTAATCATAATACTGTGGATCGGTGTTAAAAGTCGGTAAATTGTTGTTATTGCTTCTTACCCTGTTGCAGAAAAGCTCAATGCCGTCTGCTTTAGATAATTTATTCAAGCTGTCTTCTTGCATAAGCTCGCCACAGCCGTCACCGCTTTGATCTGGCAGTGCTACATGGTGCGCGCCCAAATCTATGTTTTCTGGGTAGAAAACATCTGAATAAACATTAATTACGTCAGACAATCCGTCTGGGTCGGTTACCACCGCGCACATTGCAATCTTTTTATTTACATCTTTGTGGCCTGATGGTAAAAATTGAGCGCCAGCTGACGCACTGTCATCCCTGTAATAATCAAGGGCGCTGGCATAAGCAACTCCCCGAGCATCAGCGCCATTGGCCTCCCACTTAGCTTTTACAATTGGGGAGGCGCCTCCGGTAGTGTCTTGCGTCAAACCAGTGCCGACAGTTTCAGCTATTGCAAAGCTCGGGCCTACCAGCATAACCAACATTGCAAATGTTAATAAACTTGCTATTAATTTTTTCATGTTTTTTATTTTTTTTACTTATATTTTTTGTCCTATTTAATTTCCTTGGGTCGACCTATTAAACACTTTGTGTATTTAATTGTTCTGTTTTTTTCCAGAACCCAAATCCATTTTTTAGAATAAAAATATAAAAGACATAATAAAACAAGATACTAAAATGACCTATCTCGGTTAAAAAAACGCAACAGTATTATTTATTATAGAAATGTAAGAGCCCGTGTCAATACTCAATTTTTTCACACCTGTTAACAAACTAAGATAGGACAAAAAAGCCCGTGCCGGGCTTTCAAAAATTAATCTGTCAAATCGCTTTATTGCTCTACAATGCACCTTACTTCATTATTGGGCTTTACTTCAAGAAATCCTGATTTCACCGGAAAAAAATGCTCCCTTGGTCCTGAGCTTGTCGAAGGATTTGCCTCTACAACTTTTATAATTCCCGCAGTTAAAACTCCAATAAAAGTTTCGTGATTGTCTAAAACAGTTATCTCTCCCATAATTGTTTTGCAATTTAAAAGCCGCGCTTCGCCCTGAAACAAAACTTTTTTTAATGAATAGATAGACAGCTTCATAAAATTACTAGTTATTCGATACTTCGTCGATTCCTCCTTTTAAGTAAAAATTTTCTGCCGGAACTTCGTCGTGCTTGCCTTGTAAAATTTCTTCAAATCCTTTAATTGTGTCTTCCAGTTTAACAAATTTTCCAGGCCTGCCCGTAAAGTTTTCTGCAACGAAAAACGGCTGTGACAAAAATCTCTGAATTTTTCTTGCTCTGTTTACAACTTTTTTATCTTCTTCTGACAATTCTTCAATTCCCAAAATAGCAATAATATCCTGCAAATCTTTATATCTTTGCAAGGTAAGCTGTACGTCTCGGGCCACTTTATAATGCCTCTCGCCCACAACTTTTGGGTCTAAAGCCGAAGAGTTTGAGGCCAAAGGTTCCACAGCAGGATAAATTCCAATTTCAGTTAAAGCGCGGTCTAAAACAATTGTAGAGTCCAGGTGCGAAAATGTTGTAGCCGGCGCCGGGTCTGTAATGTCGTCGGCCGGAACATAAATTGCTTGAACCGAAGTAATTGCCCCGTTTTTTGTGGAGGTAATTCTTTCTTGTAATTCCGCCATTTCCTGCGCCAAGGTTGGCTGATAACCAACGGCCGAAGGCATTCTGCCAAGCAATGTTGAAACTTCAGAGCCGGCTTGTGAAAACCTAAAAATATTATCAATAAACAGCAAAACATTTTTCTTTTCTTCGTCCCTAAAATATTCTGCCATTGTTAAAGCAGACAATGCCACCCTTGCCCTTGCTCCCGGAACCTCGTTCATCTGCCCAAAAACCAAAGCTGTTTTATTTATAACTCCGGACTCTGTCATTTCTTTGTATAAATCGTTTCCTTCTCTTGTTCTTTCACCCACTCCGGCAAACACAGAAACTCCGCCCGATTCTTCTGCTGTGTTTCTTATCAATTCCTGCAAAAAAACTGTTTTACCAACTCCAGCTCCCCCAAAAAGACCAACTTTTCCTCCTTTAATAAACGGCGCTATTAAATCAACCACTTTAATTCCTGTTTCAAAAACTTCTGTTTTTGTTGACTGCTCAACAAACGATGGCGAAGGCCTGTGTATGGGCAAATGTTTTGTAAATTTTTTATCTGTTTTGTTTAAAACCTGTCCTAAAACATTAAATAAATTTCCCAACACATCGGGGCCTACTGGCACTTCAATCATTTTTCCTGTGTCTTCAACTTCAAGGCCTCTTTTTAATCCGTCTGTTGACTGCAAAGAAATTGCTTTTACTCTTGTTGGGTCTAAATGTTTTACAACTTCCAAAACAATTTCTTTACCGTCATGTTTTATTTTTAACGCATTAAAAATTGACGGAAGTTTTCCTTCTCCTGCCTGCGCAGGCAGGTCTGAAAATTCAACATCCACCACCGGACCTATAATTTGGATTATTTTACCCTTTTGCATAATAATTTTTAATTTTAAATTCTAAATTTTAATTGAATGCCCTAATTTCAAATGTTTAAAACATTTTATCATTTAGATTTCATTTAAAATTTAAAATTTGTTATTTAAAATTTTAGCTAAGCGCTTCGGCTCCCGCGCTTATCTCGCTTATTTCTGTTGTTATTCTGGCTTGGCGCGATTTATTATATTGTAAATTTAATTTATTTCCCAAATCAGATGCGTTATCCGAAGCTGTTTTCATTGCCATTCTTCTGGCTGAATGTTCTGAAGCATTGGCCTCTAAAATTAAATGGTAAATTTGCATAAAAAATAAATGCTCCGCCAATTTTTCTAAAACTTTTTCCGGCTCGGGCTCAATAGTATATTCTTTTAATTTATTTTTATCTAAAGTAAAAGTTATATTGTGCTCTTTTATCAAGTCGGCAAACTTTCCGCGCTCGGGTATTATTTGTTTAATTGTGTCGGCTATATGACTGTAATCAATTGGCAAAACCCTTCTTACATGGGGCTCCTGCTTTAAAGCAGACCTAAAATGCGTTGAAACAATAATTACTCTATCAAAATCTTTGTTTAAATAACCTTTTATTAAAAAATCAAACAACGGCCTCACCTGCTCGGGAGTTGTATAATCTCCGGCTTCAACAAACTTTCTTAGTACCGTGGACTGGTCTACGGTACTGAACTTTTTTAAAAGATAATTATATGCTTTTTCCCCGACTGCCGCAAAAACTTTTTCTTCATTTTCGTGCTTTTTATCTTCTTTAATATGCTTTTCAAATTTTTTAAAAACCGAACTGTTAAATGCTCCTGCCAATCCCTTGTCAGAAGAAACCAAAACAAATAAAACTTTTTTTATTCCGCCAGCTGGCGGATTTCTCCTGTCTTCAAACAACGGAGGCAGTTTTTGGTCTTCTAAGCTTGAAATCGTTGCCAAAAAATCTAATGCCGCAAAAGCATACGGCCTGGAGTCCAAAGCAATCTGCTGGGATTTTCTCATTTTTGTAGCCGAAACCAGCTCCATTGCTTTGGTAATTTGTCCTATGTTATTTACGCTTTTTAAACGTTTTTTGATATTCTGCGGTGATTCCATAATTAATTTTTATATCATTTTATCAACCACTTGACAACAGCCCTGTATTTGCTATACTTAACTTGCTGATATGAACCGTATAATTACGGGTCAAATCGGGTGTCAAACAAAGAGGATTCCGAAAGGGGTCTTTTTTGTTTGATAAATTTTCTGTGATATAATCAATTCGTGGACTCGGGCCCGTAATTGTATGTAGTTAACATATCGGTGTTGACACCCGATGAAGCGGGTGCAAATCCCGCCGGGTCCACGCCAAAAAATCTGTCATTTCCTGACGGATTTTTTGTTTAACTTTGTTTAATGTCGGGACTTTTTTTATATTTTTAATTTGCCTCTATAAAAGAACTGATTACTTTTTTTATTTCTGCTTCGGTTTCGTCGGTGATTTGGCATTCGGTCTATATTCTTATATCATTTTATCTGCCTCTTGACAACAGCCCTGAATTTGCTAATATTATAGTATAACCATGAAAAAGACCCTTGTAAGGTTTCGTCCTTGCCGGGGGCTTTTTTTATTTGCCCTCTAACTTTCTTCGCTGGGTATCTAAATATAATAATGGTGTATTCTGTCTTCGTAATAAATAAGAACATTTATTGCTCGGTGATACAACAGACAAAAGTGCTTTTTTATTTTTCAAAAATTCAACGAGCTCGGCATAATCCCCATCACTTGAAACAATAACTGCTTTGTCATATTTCTTTTCATAAAAACCAGAAACTGCATCCAAAACAAGTATGGCGTCACAATTGCCCTTAACGGTTCCAACATCATCATAGCTTACTTGTTTATAAGTTAGAATAAACCCACACTCCTGTAAGTATTTATAGAGTTCTTTGTATTTTGGAACCAATCCCAAAAATAAATAAGCTGTCTTAATTTCATATTTTTCTGCCAGCCAAACTCTAAATCTTTTATAATCCAATTTCCAACCCAAACTCGTAGTTCCTCTATGCAGGTTTGCTCCGTCAATATATGCAAAATTGTTTTCTTTCTTATTTTCCATTTTACTATTGACAATTATTTATAACGGGTGTATAATTAGTATATAGGCTCGATTTAGCACTTTCCCATCACTCGTAGGCAGCTACGCCTTAAAATAGCGAAAGAGGATCAAAGCCATGTCAGGTATGAGTATGTTCCCGTCGTGGATTGGGATGGTTCCCAATGTCGTTATACAAATCGTCGTCACGTGCCCTGTCTGCTATGTGGAGTTTGCTCTGACAGGAGCGAAGTTGCGATGCCCAAACGAACATCTATACCCCAACGCAGAGGAGGCTCTTCGCAAGGCGGCGAAGGATCAAAGCAAAGACGACAAATAAGTCGTCGCGACCCGAGTATGTGGCTAACTGCTCCCCAACACATGTTGGGCTTTTTTTTACTGATTTTCTATAAAAGAACTGATTACTTTTTTTATTTCTGCTTCGGTTTCGTCTGTGATTTGTCTTTCTTTTTTGATTGTTTCCAATAAATCTTTATGCAAGTTTTCAATATATTCAAAAAACTTTTTCTCAATTTCTTGCATTTGTTCCGGCTGAAATTTATCAAAATATCCGTTTAGCGCCGCATATAAAACCAAAACCTGTTTTTCAAAACTTATTGGAGCTAAATCTGACTGCTTTAAAATTTCTGTAATTATTCTGCCTTTTTGAATTCTTTCTTTTGTGGCTTGGTCAACATCAGAAGCAAACTGCACGAATGTTTGCAATTCTCTAAATTGAGCAAGCTCTAATCTTAATTTTCCAGCAACTTTTTTCATTGCTTTTGTTTGCGCCGAACTGCCTACGCGCGAAACCGACAAACCAACGTTAACCGCAGGCCTTGTTCCTTGATAAAATAAATCTGACTCTAAATAAATTTGTCCGTCTGTGATTGAAATTACGTTTGTGGGAATGTAAGCTGTAACGTCTCCCAGCTGTGTTTCAATAATTGGCAAAGCTGTTAAACTGCCCCCTCCCTTCTCCTTTGATAATTTGGCTGACCTTTCCAGCAATCTTGAATGCAAATAAAATACGTCGCCAGGATACGCTTCTCTTCCAGGTGGCCTTCTTAACAATAATGAAATTTGCCTGTATGCCCAGGCGTGCTTTGAAAGGTCGTCATAAATTACAAGGGCGTCTTTTCCTTTATCGCGAAAATATTCTCCAATTGCGCACCCGGCAAAAGGAGCCAAATACCAAAAAGCAGCCGGACTTGAAGCTGAGGCCGACACAACAATTGTATATTCTAAAACGTTATTTTGTTTTAATGTCTCAACTATTTTTGCGATTTTTGATTCTTTTTGTCCTACTGCAACATAAATGCAAACCGGCCTATTTTCTTCTTTAAGTTGGTTTATAATTGTGTCTAAAACAATTGCTGTTTTTCCTGTCTGCCTGTCGCCGATTATAAGCTCCCTCTGCCCCCTGCCTATAGGAATCATAGAGTCAATTGCTTTTATTCCTGTGTGCAAAGGATAATTAACCGATTCACGGGCCAAAACATTTGGCGCATCGTTTTCTAAATTATAAAATTCTTTTTTATCTTTCTCGCTAAATATCGGCCCCTTGCCGTCCAAAACATTTCCCAAGGGGTCAATTACTCTGCCCAGCAATTGCTCGCCCACTTGCAAAGACAAAAGCTGGTTTGTTCTTTTTACTGTTTGTCCCGATTTAATATGAGAGGCCTCTCCTAAAACTAAAGCTCCAATAGAATCTTCTTCCAAATTAAGCGCTACGGCGAAGACCCGTTCTCCGCTGCTTTCTACAGATAAAACTTCCAAAGCTCCGGCATTTTTTAATCCGGATATTTTTAATATGCCGTCTCCGGCTTCAACAACCTTGCCGACTTCTTCCCATTCGGGATTGTCTTTATAGCCCTCAATGGACTTTTTTATTTTTTCTAAAATCTCATTTGACATATTTAAAATATATTATTAATTTTCGTTAAAATTGTCTGGTCTAATTGTTTTTCGCTGTCAACTATTATTTTAATTCCTGCAATCAAATCTTTATTTATTTTTTCTTCAACAATGTCTCCTTCATCAATAAACTTTAAAAGCATTTTTTTCTGGCCAGCAGATAATTTTCTGGCTGTTTCAAAAAAAACAGACTTTTTTCCGTTTTTCTTTGCCGATAAAAATTTGGCAGTGTTTAGAATTTCTTTTGCTTTTTTAATGTCACCCTGCCTTTCTAAAAGCCGTAGAAAACCCTGGGTTATCTGTTCTTCATTAAAATTTTTGTCAGATAAAATTTCAGCCAATGCTTTGGCATATTCTTTAGTTTTATACTTCATTTATTTCTGATACTGCTTTTTTAATAAGGGCATCGTCTATTGCCTCGGGTTTTAATTCAACTGTTTTTATTATTGCTTTTTTAACCAGCTCGCCGGCTTGAGATAAAACAAGCTTTTTGTTTTCTTCCAGCTGTTTTTTAAGCTGATCCTGCAGTTCTTTCTGAAGCTGAACTTGTTTTTCTTCATTTTTCTTTTGCAATTCGCGCTCTAAAATTTTGGATTTTTCTTCGGTGTTTTTTATTATATTTATAGATTCGGCTTCTGCCTCCTTAATTTTTCCTTTGGCTATGTTATCAACTTCTTTTAACCTTATACCCGCTTGTTCTGCTTTTTCTAAACCCTCTTTTATTTTTTGGCTTCTTTCTTTTATAACTTTAATTAAGGGCTTGTAAACAAAAAATGTCAGCACGATTAAAATTACAAAAAAGTTAATCGCCTGCCATAAAAACAGGCTCCAATTTATTCCAAGTTGTTCTAAAAGCTCATTCATGATTTCATCAACGAATTACGAATCCATTACGAATTTACGAATTCGTACATTCGTAGAAATTCGTAATTCGATGATGTTACACTACGAATTTTACTATCAACGAGACAACTAAAGCGTAAATAGCAATAGCTTCGGCAAAAGCAATAGCTAAAATAGCCATTGTTTGCACTTTTGAGGCTGATTCTGGGTTTCTGCCAATTGCTTTTAGGGCAGTTGAACCTATCCAGCCAATTGAAATTGCAGGGAAAATTGTTCCCAATGCAATTGCCCCTACTACGGCTAACGTGCGAATTGATTCTGCATCCATTTTTTTAAAAATTTTAAATTCTCAATTTTAAATTTTAAATGAAATATTTAATTTTAAAACATTTAATCATTCAAAATTGATTTAAAATTTGTTATTTATAATTTAAAATTAATATTATTTAGTGTTCGTGTTCTGCAGTATGTAAAGAAATTGAAACCAGTGTAATCATTGCAAATATAAATGCCTGTATCAAACCGACAAAAATTTCCAAAAACAAAAATGGCAAGGGAATAAAATATGGCGCCAGAAAAAAAATAATGGTTAACAGAACTTCACCAGCAAAAACGTTTCCAAACAGCCTGAAAGTCAGAGAAATAATTTTTGCAATTTCAGAAATAATTTCCAATATGCCTATAAAAAAAGTTATCGGATTTTTAAAATTAAGATATTTTCCAAGGTGTTTGAATACCCCGACAGACGTCATTCCTATTATATTTGTAACTATCACCGATATTACTGCAAACGCCAACGTAAAATTTAAATCACTGGCCGGAGAGCGAAAAAGAGGCACATGTTCTGAACCGTTATAAAAAGTTAAAGAGCCAACTCCGGGAAATATGCCCAAAAGGTTTGAAACTAATATAAAAATAAAAATTGTGGCAACTAATGGAAGATATTTTTCGGCTTTTTCCATAGAGCCGAGCACAGATTCCATTAGCCCAAGCAATGATTCCAGCCCCATTTCAACTGTGCCCTGCAATTTCCCCGGAATAATTTTTACCTTGCTTCTTATAACAACAGAAAAAACTATCAAAACAAAACCTGCAACCAAAGTCAGTAAAATAGCATTGGTAATATAAAACCCTCCTATATGAAATAATTCTTGCGCCCTTAATGATATTTCTTCCATTTTTTAAGTTTTTGCAAAACAAAAAAATCAAGTTTTATTATACGCCTGTTTTTTATAAATTGCAATAGAAAAAAATTTGGAGAAAGCTTGGAACAGCTAAAATTTAAAATTTTCGGCAAAAAAACCGATTAAAGGCAGAGGTTTTTCAACTCCGTTAACCGCATTTATAATGCCCATAATCAGCAATACGATTATAGCTATATCTAAAATTGGAGCTATCAAAATGCCTATTACAGGAAGCGCGCTAATAATAAGCCATGCCAAAACTGCTGCAATAAAAAGCACCATCCCCTGCTTTACATGATATTTTACAAAAGGGTCATCTTTTGCATCTGTGAGCAAGGGAACAAAAAAAACTATGTAGGCTATTACAGCCATCATCGTATTTTTGCCTTTACCGGGTTTAGCTCCCGGCTGCTGGGACTGCTGGCCTGAGTTTTGAGTTGTTTGATCCATATATTTTAAACTTTAATTATAATTAGACTTATTTTATTGTACTACAAATTCCATATTTATGCCTCTGTTAAAAAACAAAATTTATGCCCAAAGCTCCAAGATACATAACAGAAGCCACAATCATGCCAGAGCACAAAATTCCCAGAAAAATAGCAAAAACAGATTTCCAAAAAGGAAGGCCTAAAATATAAGCTGCTATTACCCCGCTCCAGGCGCCTGTAAACGGAAAAGGTATTGCCACAAAAATAAAAAGCGCCAAAAGTTTCCAGTCCCAATCTTCAAAATTGCTTTTTTGCTTTTTTTGGAACCTTTCAAAAAGCCAGTTCATAAACCGGTTAAAAAAATAAAACTTGTGGCTCAAATATTCAGAAAATTCTCTCAGAAAATAAAGAAACGGAATTACAGGCAGCATATTCCCAAAAATTCCAAGCAAAAGCGCCTTGTAAATCGGAAAATGATAATGCACAACAGCAAAAGGTATTGCCCCTCTTAGCTCAAGCACCGGAGACGCCCCTAAAAATATTGTAATAATTTCAGCTGACATATAAAATTATTATACCATAAAAAAACTTTATAGCTTCTTAAGGCCTGCGCCTATGATATAAAGCTCTTTGCTTTGTTTCATTACAGCTTTTGGCCTGAATCTTTTTGAAAAATCAAAATGCTTTTCAAGTTTTACAAAAAAATCTGCGGTTGACGAGCTGTCAAAAATTTTGCACACAAAGCTTCCTCCGGGCTTTAAAAATAATTTTACCAGCTCAAAAGCTTTTTCAACAAGCTCCAATGATTTTCCTGCGTCAACAAAAGCCACACCTGTTGTTTTGGGAGCCATATCAGAAACAACAATATCAAACACTTTGCCCTTAATATCTTGTTTTTCTAAATCAAAAACGCTTTTTTTTATAAAAACGATATTGTTTTTTAAAGGTATTTTTATTTCTTCTGTATCAACGCCCACAACAAGCCCCGAATTCCCTATTTTTTCAGAAATATACAAAAGCCACGAACCAGGAGCTGAACCTAAATCTAAAACCCTGTGGCCATTTTTGAATATCTTATACTTTTTATCTATTTCTTTTAATTTATAAACAGACCTGGCAGGATAATTCTGTTTTTTCGCCAACTCTGTATAAAATTCAGATTTTCTGCCTTTTCTGTACATTATTTCTTTATTTCTTTTTCCAGTCTCTGATTATTACGCACCCTTTGCCGCGGGTAATTGCTAATTTCTGATGCTCTTTCCAATCCAAAGAAGCCACAATGTCTTTTGGCAAAGTCACATATATTGTGCCCCGTCCGGTTTTTGTCAGTTTTCTTATATTTTGATTTTTCATAGTTTTAGGTAACGTTACTTGTTACGTTACCTGTTACGTTACTTTCATTTATTTTACCACAAAACAAAAAACCGCCATATAGACGGCTAAAAGATTTGAATAAAAGGCTCCTGACACTTTTCTTTCCTTCACAATACTAACTCTTATAATGAACGACCGCTTTAATTAGGAGTTGATTATAGCAGTTTAATAGCAGTTTAGTTGTGTATGAAATAAAAAAGCTGTGTAGATTTTATCTGCGCAGCCATAGTTGTTTTAATCCCCCTCGTTTAAGGACGGATATTGCGCTCTCATTATAGCATCACTCGGAGACAGGGGCACATCAATTTGAATGTCAGAAATATCAATGCCCAACTCCACGCATTTTGTATAAATGGCCTTCAAAAAATCGTGGCCGTCTTGTATTCTCATTGCATGAAGTTTTTCGCCGTCAGTTGTCGCTATCACGCGCCAGAAAAGGCTGGCCATATCTTCTGCAAAATTTTGCACTTCGCCTTTTCCGAGCGGTAAATCATAATACTCTTTCCATTGTTCTTCACCCGCCATTCCGTGCCACTCTTCAAAAATCATCTCTGATTCAAGGTTAACTTTTGACACTTCTCGCATAGCATCAATAAATTCGCCGTATTTCATCGCGCGTCTCCTTGGTTAAAAAAATTATTTTTCAAAAAGAAATGACTAGAAGCACAGCCCTAAAAAAGCTGGAGGCCTTCTTCTTCGGTTTTAACGATTTCAAAGTGCTTATTTAATCTTGTGATTGCGAAAACCTCGTATACTTCTGGGATAATCCCGCAAAATACGAGGCGACCTTGATGCGTCTTGACATTCTTTCCAAGAGCGATGAGTTTCCCAAACATAGCAGAAGACATAAACTCTACCATGCTGAAATTAATAAGAATTTTTGTGCGATTTTCTGTATCGACCAGTTCGAGGAGTCGTATCCCGATGTCTCTGATTTGTAGATCTTTAAAGATATGTCTACACACAAATGTCACAATCGTAACATCTCCGATTTCTCGCAGCTCGAAATAATTTTCTTTTGCCGTTAACATGACAAAACCTCCTTGAAAAGAGCTGAAATTAGTTTTCCGAACGGAAAACTAAACTTAATTATAGTGTATATTTATTGTTTCCGTCTGTCAAACCCTTCGACGTGGCTCAGAGTAAACAAAAAGCCGTAACTAGTACGGTTAAAAGATTTTTAAAAAAGTCCTGACCCCATTCCAGCAGAGCTGATTAGAGCCATTCCAGCTGGTTAGAAACACGGCCCGTAAATTCTTCGCATCCTTGCGAGTTCTTTCTACCACTTTTTCCATCGGGCTTCTCTTTGTCTCTTAGTTAAAAGTTTTTTCTTTGCCATTGCAGAGCTCCTAATTGAGGGGTCAGGGGGGATAAAGGGGTCAGGGTCAGGGGGGATAAAGGGGTCAGGTACCTTTAACTTTTCTCTTTCTTATATTTATCCTATCAAAAAACCGCTCCCCCAGCCCTTGAAAATTTTGTTTTTGTTTAGTAATATAAAATTACACATTCCGGTGTAGCTCAGCGGTAGAGCGACTCCCTGTGAAATAAGTATTGCAGCCTTCCACAGCAATGTGGAATGGAAAAACGAGGTGAATTCGGGGAAGTCCCGACGATGTCGCGGATAATCCCGAGCCAAGCCACGATTTTAAAAAAATCGCGGGAAGGTGTAGAGACTATCCTTTTTAGGAGTAGTCCCATCAAACGGGACGAAGCGCCTCGCACCCTTTAAGGGTGATGATATAGTCCACCCCCAATGGCAACATAGGGATAAGTGTAAGGAGTGGGTCGTAGGTTCGAATCCTACCACCGGAGCAAAGTGGGATTTGCCCCGCCAACGGCGGGGCTTTTCTCTTTATTTTATATCTTTTCTTTCAAGCACATCAAAACCATCGGCGATTGCCTCGCATAAAAAGTCTTCCAACTGGCTTTGATCTTCTTTTGTTTGCGCCTTGTAGAGATACGTGTAGTAAAGCTGTTTCTGCTGCTGTTTGATTATTGCCGGAACAAAGTTGTATTTCAAAAGCATGGCAGTCATTAACAATCTGCCTACACGACCATTGCCGTCTGAAAATGGATGAATCTGCTCAAACTTGCTGTGGACTTTAGCTATCAACAAAATAATATCGTCTGTCTTGTTTGCCGCATCTTTCATAACAAGTAGCATTAATTTAGGAACGTTCAGATAATTGGCAGTGGGCAAATCTGTGCCCCTAATTCTTACTGCGTGGTCTCTGTATTTGCCTGCATCTGGGCGCACTCCGTTCATCAAAATGCTGTGCAACTTAACAACCATTTCTTCGTTTATTTCTCCCATTTTAGAGATGTAGTCAAACAAATAATTCAAAGCTGTCTGATGGTTTTTTGCCTCCAGTTGTTCTGTTAAGCTTTTATTTGGCAGGGCAATATTATCAAAAATAACTGCGGCTGTGTCTTTTTCGTTCAACGTACTGCCTTCAATGCTGTTTGAGTTGTAAGTAAGCTTTAATATAAACTGGTCGCGGATATCCGGGTTTGTCAAAATCTCGCCAACAATATTTTTGTGTTGAAACGATTTTTGTTGCAATGCTTGTTTTTTTGCAGTCAAAACATCTGCCGGAATTATTTTCTGACCCGTGACTTCCAAAAACAATTCGTCTATTGTTGCCTGCATTTTTGCACGGGGAGTGGATTTGCCATTCCACCAGCTGTTTAGGGTTGCAAAAGACACGTCAAACCTATGGGCCAGTTTGGCTTGAGTCAGTCCGAGCATCCTTCTTATAATTTCTAATTTTTGTTTTAATGTCATATAATGTGATATTATCAAACTTTATATAGTTAGTCAAATAGCGTAAAACTATATAAAGTTATGATATACTGCAATAATATGACTAAGATGCATGGGTTATAATTTTTTGAACAAAAAGTTGAAAACAGGCGCTTTGTCTTCCAGCATATCCACGGCTGCGTTCAGTTCGTAGGATTTACTACAACCGCTTAGAATAACAGTTCGAAGTTCACGCGCCGCGGTCTACGAAAATTAAATTTTTAATATTTGCCTTCATTGTACGTTAAATTTTTTTCCGAGAGTTGTTTGGAGTATGTCTAATGTGGCCAACACTGAAGGATTATTGGTGTTTTTTAGAATTAATTTGTCTCCGTAGATATTCAAAAGCGGAGTGAGAAATTCATCTCCCCATGAAGGCGAAAAGGTTAAAACACCTGTAAAATCAACCTCAACATTTTCGCCTTCTTTCATCTCTCTCAAAATTGGTTGTATTGCTAAGTACGCCTCTTTGCCCGTTTGCCTTGAGATTAATGTGGTTCCAATTTTTTTTAGTTCTATAATCATAAGTATGATATAAATGCTAAGCAACCGTGAAAATTATCTTTTGCGTTTGATATTCTCAACTCGCTGCTCCCGGCATCTAAATTTAATTTTGCATCGCCTGTCTGGAAAAACAAATTTATTTGACCTTTTGAAATTACCCTTCTTACGTATTTCAGTCCGTTGCCACGCGCTTCTGGTGTTCTACCCGAAATAATTTCAGTAAAGGCAACTTGCAAGGCTTCTTTAAAATCTTTTAACTCAGGCTTAACTCTTTTTAATGTTTCCAATATGCCCAATCCCCTGTCTGCCAGCGCAATCTGATTTTTCTTTAATTCATATCCGAAAAAGATTCCGGGGATGTCTGGCCAATGCGCTATGTTGTGGTCATAGGAATTATTGCCTATTTCGCCGGCCACTGAAACAATCAAGGAGAAATAATCTTTAAGTTTTGGATCGTTTAACATTTCAGTTTCCATTCTTATAAGCCTAGTGTTGAAGACCGAACTGTTTTGGCAGTAATAATTATTCGGAATTTCAGTGCCTTTTATAACCCAGTCATATGCCTGCTGAAACATCTCACTGGATAACACTTCAACATCTATTTTTCTATAGTATCGATGGCCTCCGGGAGTTTTCCTTACAGGCGCCAACTTGCCGCTTTCGTCCCAACGTCGAAGCGTCATTAAGGTTACATTTAAAATCTTGGCGGCTTCGCCTATTGTTATCAAATTGTCGTTTTTCATAGTCATTAATTAGAGTATATCATATATATACATTTTTTGCCAGAACCCCTATTTTTAGTCATTAAACCTATACATTTCGCTTATTATACGGTAAGATATTAATATAGATAATTTTTATGACCCAAAATGAAACGTTGGAGATTTTAAAGACGGGGCATAATGTGTTTTTGACTGGTCCGGCTGGAAGCGGAAAAACTTTTGTTTTAAATAAATACATAAAATATTTAAAGCAAAAAGGAACTAAGTTCGGCATTACTGCTTCAACCGGAATTGCCGCAACTCACATTGGCGGAGTTACTATACACTCCTGGTCTGGACTAGGAATTAAAGATAAACTTTATGAAAAAGATTTAAAGAAAATTTTAAGAAAAAGTTATGTAAGAAAAAAGTTTAATGGAAATAAAGTTTTGATTATAGACGAAATTTCAATGCTGAACTCTTTTCAGTTTGATTCTTTAAATAAAATCTGCCAAATGTTTAAAATGAATAAAAAGCCATTTGGCGGAATGCAGATAGTTTGTTCGGGAGATTTTTTCCAGCTTCCGCCGATAAGAAGAAATGGCGATGAAAAATTTGTCACAGAATCAGAAGTTTGGAACAAAATGAATTTAAGGGTTTGTTATTTGGAAGAACAACACAGGCAGCAGAATGATTGTTTGATAGATTTTTTGAATCATATCCGTGGCAATAATCCCGAAAAAGCAGAAGAAATTTTGAACACATTTGATTTTGACAAAAATAATTTTTCGGTAATTTTAACAAAGCTTTACACCCATAATGCAGACGTTGATGCAATAAATAACCGCGAACTGGAAAAAATAACCGGCGAACCCGCAGTCTTTGATATGAGGTGGTCAGGGAATAAAAATGTTGTTAATTTGTTAAAACGCGGATGCCTGGCTCCGGAAAAACTGGCTCTTAAAAAGGGGGCTAAAGTAATGTTTATTAAAAACAATTTTGACGCAGGATACGTAAATGGAACATTGGGGGAAATTGCATATTTTGACGTAGATGACGGCCTGCCCGTTGTATCAACTTATAGCGGCAAAACCATAAAAGCCGGATTTGCGACTTGGACTATTGAGGAAGATGAAAAAATTAAGGCGCAAGTAGACCAAATCCCTTTGCGTTTGGCTTGGGCAATTACAGTGCATAAAAGCCAAGGGATGAACCTTGATTCAGCAGAAATTGACCTTTCAAAGTGTTTTGAAGAAGGGATGGGATATGTGGCGTTATCAAGATTACGTTCGTTAAATGGTTTAAAGCTTAACGGGATAAATGGAATGGCGTTTGCCGTAAGTAACGAAGCAGTTGAACTGGATAAAAAATTGAAACTAATGTCGCAGATTGCGACTGAAGAGTTAAAGAGGCAATCAAAAGCTTCTGAAGAAGTTTCCAAAAAAATATGAAAATTGGCATTATTTTGCAATCTAATAAACCAGAACATATATGGAATGCGTTTCGTTTTTGCATAATATCATTAACCGCAAAACATTATGTTGAGATGTTTTTAATGAACGAAGGATCGGAGTTAGACGCGATAAAAGACACAGATGAGTTTGATATATCAAAAAAAGTGGCCGAGTTTAAGGAATTGGGCGGTAAAATATACGTCTGCGCCACCTGTCTGAAAATCAGGGGCAAGAAAGAAAACAAAGTTTGTCCTGTTTCCTCTATGTCTGATTTGTTAAAAATAGTGGAAAATTCAGATAAGGTTTTAGTATTCGGCTAGTAGTCCGTTGTTGGAAATATCAATAACCGGCATTTTAACTTTTTTCTATGTGTTCTATAATAAATAAAACATTTAAATTATTAAAAATTGTATTATGAAAATATCATTTTTTGAAACACAAGACTGGGAGGCAAATTATATAAAAAATAAACTAAAAGGGCATGCCCTTAGTTTTTATGACAAGCCGCTATCTTCAGAAACAATAAAAAAGGCCGCTGATTGCGATATCTTTTCGGTTTTTATATATTCAAAAATCAACAAAGAAATTATAAGCAAACTCTCTGAAGTAAAACTAATCGCCACAAGGTCAACGGGCTTTGACCACATAGACATTAAAGAATGCAACAAAAAGAAAATAACGGTTTGCAGTGTTCCTTATTACGGTGAAAACACGGTAGCCGAGCACACATTTGCTTTAATTCTTTCTCTTTCCAGAAATATCCACAAAGCCTATGTTAGAACTCTAAAACAGGATTATTCTATTGAAGGGCTGAAAGGATTTGACCTTAAAGGAAAAACCATTGGCGTTATTGGCGCCGGCCATATTGGTTTGCACGTAATTCGAGCGGCTAAGAGTTTTGGAATGAATGTTTTAGCTTGCGACGTTAATCAAGATGATTTTCTTAAAGAAGTTTTAGACTTTAAATATGCCCCATTAGAAGAATTGCTAAATAAGTCTGATATCATAACCCTGCATGTTCCTTATAACGAACGCACCCGCCATTTAATAAATAAAGACACTATTAAACAAATTAAAAAGGGCGCGCTCTTAATAAACACATCAAGGGGAGCAATTATTGACACAGACGCCTTGATTGAAGCCCTCGACAAAAAAATTCTGTCAGGAGCAGGCCTTGACGTGTTAGAGGGCGAGGAATTGATAAAAGAAGAAAAACAGCTTTTATCCGACCCTAAAAAAGCGGAGGTTTTTGGCCAGATAATAAAAGACCATATTTTGCTTAACAAAGACAATGTTGTTTTTACTCCGCATATAGCTTTTTACAGCCAGGAGGCGTTAGAAAGAATTTTGGACACTACCATTGAAAACATAAATTGTTTTGAAAAAGAAAAGCCACAAAACGTTGTGAAATAAAATTTAGATATAAAGCTTTCACCAAGAAAGATTTGATAGCTGGAAATTGGCCGAAATAAAGCACAAAAAACCAGCAATATAACTGGCTTTTTTATTTACAAATTATGTAGGCTTATCCAATTGCCTTTAACTGGGCTGTTCAACACCCTTTACGGGGAAATGATGGGAAAACTGGTTATCGGTATACCGAATGGGGACTACCTTCCAGCTCGTGGCTGGAGGCGTTCCGAGATTTCGGAGAAGCTTCTGTTTTATATCCGATAGCTGGTCAAAAACCGCCTGTTCTTGAAGAAGTTCAGGAAATAGCGGACTTTTGCAGCGAGTTGATAGAGAACGACAAAGATGCTACAATCAACCAAAAGAAAGGAAACGGTGTATTATGATTACAATTTCTATCGACCAACAACTTAAGGAGACCGCCCCGAATTTGGTTTTGGGGGTTGTTTCTGCTCCGGTGGAGGTGACGAAAAATTCACCGCCCCTTTGGGTGGAAATCAACAAGCGCATCAAAGAGATCGAATCGGAAATCACGATGGCGTCTCTTTACAATGTTCCGCAAATCAAGGCCCTGAGGGATGCCTACAAGGCTCTCGGAAAGGATCCTGGTCGTTATAGAGGATCTCAGGAAGCTCTTGTGCGAAGGATATTGCAAGGGAAAGGATTGTATAAAATCAACACCATTGTTGACATCAACAATCTTGTTTCTCTTGAAACCCTGCATTCGGTCGGCGCCTATAATGTCGACAATATCAAGTCTCCAATGATTTTTCGGGTTGGAAAACCGGGAGAATCCTACAAAGGAATTGGCAAAGAAGTGATTAATATCGCCGAACTGCCTCTCTTTGCGGACGATGCGGGACCATTCGGAAGTCCGACAAGCGACTCTGAAAGAGCAATGATTACCATGGATGCTAAAAACATCATGATTGTAATCATCTCCTTCACTGGTCAAGATCATTTGAGGGGACAGCTTCAACGTACTGCAAATCTTTTGTGCGATTACGCAGGAGCTCCAAGAGACAAAATTGAAACCGCGATTGTCGAATAGGAGGTCACCGTGACAAAGAAAAAAGATTTTTACGGAAACGGACAGGGGGATCGTTTAATCGACCCCCTTTTTTATCCCAAGGGTATCAATCTTTTTTTGGAGGACGAGGAAAAACTTCTGAAATTGCTTGCGCCGTTCTTCGATCTGTTAATTGAGGTTGGGTGTATGCATGGTCGATATCTTTGTTGGGCCATAAGAAGAAAAAAGTCTTACATTGGCATCGACGTCGTTGAGCGGTACATCTCTGAAGGAGAGCAGAGGCTTGGTGAATTAAAAACGCCAAGTGACCAATGTCGTTTCATTTTAGGGAGCGCAGAAGATATTGCTGCTATAATACATCCGAATGATTTGGGTGTGGATGTCAGGCGGTGTTTAGCCTTCTTTCCGTTCAATAGCTTCGGCAATATGCCAAATCCAAAATCGGTGGTAAAAAGCTTAGCACAGAGCGGATTGCCATTTTGCATAAGCTCCTATAGAATCTCACAGAAGGCAACGGAATGCCGGAAAAGGTATTATAGGAATTGTGGCTACGTTGGAATCAGAACTTCAAGAAGCCGAAGTGGAGTTCGATTTTCGTCTCCGGACGGATTGAGCACAATCGCATACGGCCCTACTTTTCTGAGAGAAATGTTTGCCACAAATAATATTGATGCAAGATCAATGCCATTTTCGCAAGTTGGCATGGCGCATCTTTCGTCGAAATTATTCATGGCGGCTAACAAGTAAACGAACAGACGGGAGGCATACTAAAAATGTGTCTCCCTTTTTTATTCTAAAAAAATGGTATATATTTAGAATATGAATATTGAAGTAGAAATAAAAATTGAGATAAATAATTTTGAGAATATTAAAGCAAAGGTGGCAGCTATCGGGAAACTAGTAAAATCAATAAGACAAATTGATGATTATTTTATCCCCAGTCACAGGGATTTTTTTGCTCAAAAACCATGTCCGACAGAATGGCTACGCATAAGAACCAATCCTGATAAAGTAATTTTCGAATATGATAAGGCTGTAAATATGACAGTGAATGGCGATTACGATTATGCAGAGGAATATGAAACAGCAATTTCTGAAGCAGATGAACTCAGAAAAATATTGAACTTTTTGGATTTCAAAAAAGTGGTGACAATTGATAAACAAAGGGAATATTGGGATTGTGGAGACGTAGAAGTCGCACTAGATAAAATTGAAGGATTAGGTACTTTTATTGAGGCAGAAGCAAAAGGAGATTTTAAGGACGCCACACAAGCTAAGCATGCCTGCCTTAAATTTTTAAAAGAATTAGGAATTGAAAACGCCGAAAACAGAGAAATTAAAAAAGGTTATCCCGTTTTGTTTTTAGAAAAAAATAATTAAATCGGAATTTTCCTTACAGCATATCCACGGCTGCGTCCAGTTCATTTGTTTTATCTTAAACTATAAAGCCCCCTGGCTATTATATAGAGCACTGAACCTAAAAATGTTCGAGGATTTAAAAACGAGCTTATGGGAGGCGGAGGAGGCGGTGGCGGAGGTTCGCTCGGAGCTGTCTGCTCTGTCGAAGGAGCTGAAGGAACTTGCTCTCCTGGTATAAGACTGCCTCTTGAACCCGGCTCGCCCGATGGCGGCGGCGGAGGAGAAATATTTTCTCTAGATGGCGCGATTCCCGGCGCCATTCCCTCTTGCAAAAGCATATTATTGGGTCCGGTTCCCGGCGCAAATTGTTGCTGTTGTTGCATGTTGGTTGAATCGCCAGGTGATGGCGGAGCCATTTGAGAACAATTATCTCCCACGCATTGCGTTGGCATTTCGCCTGGTTGCATAGGTTGATATTGGATATTTTGGCAATTATCCCCTTGGCACGGAGGTAGCCCCTGTTGCTGGCCATTGGGACCAGGATATTGCTGGCAATTTTGGGGATTAGATTCGCAATATGATTTGCATTCTTCAGGAGTTTTGCAACCGCCCGGACCTGTCTGCCCTGCAGGAGGTATCATACCGCTCTCTCCCGGTCTCCCTTCTTGTGGAGGACCAATTTTTTGAAAACACTCGCGCATTTTTTCGCCCATTTCTCTTGGGGGCATAAATCCGCTTTTCATTTTTTCAACCATATCTGCGCCAACTGCTGAATTAAGACACTCTTCTGCTTCGACCGGCATTTGTTCAAAAGACTGTTTAATTTGTTGCTGGCCTGCCTCCATTTTTTTTAAATCCTCTTCTGGTATCATTCCATTGTCTTTTGCAAAGTTAAAACAAGTTTGTTGATTGTCAGGGTTGTTACAAAATGTTTCGCATTCTTCTTTGCCTTTGCAATCGCCGGGGCCTTTTCCGCCTGTTTTACGAGCCATTTTTGCGTCTTCTTCTGTCATAAAACCAGCGGCCACGGCAAAATTCATACATTCCTTAAGGTGCTCTTCCTGTCCGCAATAAGCATCGCATTCTTCTCTTCCTTTGCAAGGAGGCGGTTTTACTCCTTTTTTAAGCGCTTGCAGCATTTTTTGCGAATCGGCTTTTTCTTGCTCTGACATAAACCCGGCTTCCATAGCAAAAGTCATACACACTTCCATATTGTCGGGACTTGAGCAATATTCATCGCAGGCCTCTCTGCCTTTGCAGGGAGGAGGTTTTACGCCCCGCCTTACTGCCTGCAACATTTTTTGGACATCTTCTAATTCTTTGCCATGGATAAAACCTGCTTCAATGCCGAAAGCAATACATTCTTCCATATGCTCCGGTTCTTCGCAGTAAATATCGCATTGCTTTTTATTTCCGCAAGGAGGCGGTTTGGCGCCTCTTTTAATCGCGGCTTGGACTTTTTTGGCTTCTTCTAATTCTTCAGGCGGTATTAAATTATTATTTTCCGCAAAAGAAATACACTCATCAATATGGTTTATATCATTGCAGTATGCTTCGCAGGAATCTTTTGCGGTACAGCCGCCGGGACCCTCAATTTCGTTTGACAGGAATTTTTTAGCAACTTTAATTTCTTGTTCAGTCATAAGGTTATTTTTTTGCGCAAAATCCAAACAGCCGTCGCTATTTTTCGGTTTGTCGCAATATGATTTGCAATCCGCTTTATTTTCGCAATTGCCCAATTCTTCAACAGGGTATTGTATAGCCGACATTTGGTTAGATTCTTGGGCAATAATTTTGTCCACAAAGACAGCCAAGCCAATTAACAAAAAAATTGTGATAATAAAATATTTTGTTTTCATATTATTCAAAAGGATTAATTTTAATATCTTTGATGGGATTGGCCGCCTCGGCCGGGTTAATGTCCGGTTTGTTTTCAAGGGGGTTTGTCCCCAGAGACGGCAAAACGCCCTTTGTCGCGCTATTAGTTATATCTTCTGCACTGCCGAAATCATTGGTTTTAATTTTTTTATAATTAATCCAATAAAAATAGCCGCCCAAAATCAAAACAATCAGCAACACAGCTGAAACTGCTGATATTATTATAATCATTTTTTTATCCATAATTTGTTGTTTTAAAAATATTTTATGATTGCTCTATTGTAATAAATTTGAGGAAAGTTTTATATAGCGCGCGTGTGAATAACTCAAATATCAGAAACGTTTACAAAGCTTGTATTTATACAGAATAGTGTTATAATGATTAAGTAAGTTTCTATTAGATTTCTTTCTTAGGTTTTTACTGAAAATAAAAGTAAGCCGTGAGAGGAGAACTAGAGAGGTCGGCTTACTTTTATTAACTAAAATAAAAAAAATTATGGCAAAAAAATTATATGTAGGCGGTCTGTCTTATGACACCACCGAAGCTACTTTGAAAGAGACATTTGCAGAAGCTGGAACAGTTGAATCGGCTACAATCATCATAGACAAGATGACCAACCGTTCAAAAGGTTTTGGATTTGTGGAAATGTCAACCGACGAAGAAGCCCAAAAAGCCATTGAAATGTTTGATGGCAAAGAACTTGATGGAAGAACTGTCAAAGTAAATGAAGCAAAACCAATGGAGCCAAGAGGCAACGGCGGCGGCAAACGTTGGTAAACAAAATTGCTTATAAAAACAAAGGCGCGCAACCGCCTTTGTTTTTTTGCATAACTATACAATTTATGGTATGCTTAATTATGATATTTATTAGCAAAGAACAATTTTTAGAAGAGCACAATAAGTTGTCGCCTCTTAATCTAAAAGCTACGCCAGCTTTGCTTAATCGTTTTAAAGAGGAAAAAAAGCCGCTTATAAAAGATAATGAATGGTGTTTAGACAAATTTAGAATCCCGTTTATTTTGTGGCTTACAGCAGCCAAAAAAGAACCTGAAAAAAAGATTTCTAAATCTAAAAAAGACGACGTATATAAAAATTATCCCGAAACCCACTACGATTAAAAATTATAGATAGATAAATTAAAAACCAAAGATAATTATCTTTGGTTTTTAATTTAAAATTTCCTCTGGCAAATAGCCCTATTTCTTTTCCATTTTCATTGATACTACAGCCACATATATGGCTGACAACCCCACCAAGATATATACTACGCGGGATAATACAGACGATGCGCCAAAAAGAGTGGCGACAAGGTCAAAATTTGCAAGACCCACCAAGCCCCAGTTTAACCCGCCAACAATGACGAGAACCATGGCTATCCAGTCTATAACATTTAGTTTCATATTCTTTTTGTTTTAAAACTTAGCTTTTGCCTGATTCTAAAACAATAATATTACTAAAATTTTCGACCTTTAGTCAAGTTGTTGTTTAGTTTTCTTTATTATAACACAAAAAAGCTTGTCAATACTGGGGATTATTTTTGAAAGAAGAAACAGCTTTTTTGATGGTTATAACACCCGGAATTGCTATGGCTGTGATAACTGTTGTTTATTCATATTTTGCTTATAGAAAATTAAATAAATAATTTACAAACTAAAAACGCCCTGAGCAAAGTCGAAGGACGTTTTTAGTTTGCGTGTTAAGATAAGTGCTTTGAAACTAATTTTGTCATCTCAAACATATTCACAACTTTCTTGCCTCCGAAAACAGCTTTTAACTTATCGTCAGCGTTAATGTTGCGCTTGTTTTTTGGATCCTGCAAGCCGTTCTTTTTGATATACGCCCAAAGTTTTTTTACAACCTGAGAGCGCGGCATCGGACCCTTGCCCACTACAGCTTCCAAATCTGCGGTAAGCTTTAAAGGCTTCATAAAAGCCGAATTTGCTTTTCCTGGCATATTTTTTTCATCGGGTTAAATGCTTAAAAAGCAGCTAATTCCGACGTTTAATAGTTTTTTAATTTATACTGCCTATGTTTATTATACCCTCGAAGAGAAGCCTTTGCAATAGTCGACCTATTTATTTCAAGTCCATCTTTGCCTTAGCTTTGGCGACAACGTCATCAATATGCATTTGAGACTTTACAAGATATTCAACATTCTCGCCTTCTTTCTCCTCGCTATCAACATTTGTCAAAAACATAACCGGGCACATTACGCCAGCTTCCCTTATTTTTTTTACCATTTGCTTGCCGTCAAGCTTTGGCAAAAGCATATCTGAGATAATCAGAGCCGGCTTTTCTTTTATGGCGGCCTCTGCCCCCTTCTCTCCGTCTGAAGCTGTAATAACTGAAATTTTTTCTAAGCTAAAAACTTTCTTTAAGATAGAAAGAAAACTTTCTTCGTCTTCAACTATGAGTATTTTTTTATTAATGTTTTCCATATAAAATCTTATCGCATATTCTATAAAAAATCAATATATCAAAATGGATTTTCATAGTTTTCGTCTGCGGGCTCTTGCAGTTTTTCTTCTCTTTTTTGCCATTCTTCCAAAATTCCATGGTAATCGCTTTCTGAAAAATTCAAAGTGCTGCCATCAATCTGGGGTGTTTCTATTTCTGGCAAAAAAGCGTATTTATAATATAAGAAAGCTCCCGAAATTACTTCCGCTAAAATAACGCAAAGCAAAAACAGAAAGGCGCGCCTCCCAAAGTATAAACATATTTTTTTGAGGCGAAAAATTTTAAAAACTTTTGTGCAGGTTGGCAATTTCATAAATTATTTTTTTGCAAAAACATTTATTAAAAATACACTCTTTGTCTGATTGGTTTGTTTCTTGCCAGAAAGCTTGTCTTGGTATCTGCCGATATCTAAATTCTGTATTTTAATAAGATAAGGGCCTGCCTCTAATTTTTTGATAAAAGACAAATTATCCAAAAAATCTCCGTAAGATGACAGCCTAAAAATTATCAAAGGAGACTCTACGTTAGACAAGAAAGATGGAGATGAAATTTCCAGCCTTACTGAAGTTTCCTCGGCAGTATTTTCTAAAAATTTAATAAATTCAACGGGGTTTTGGACGTCAATAAACAAGCCGTCTATTTTATCTAAATTTTCTCTGTACTCTTGGTATTTTTGCTTGAAAGCTTCTGTGTCTTCAATCTCTTTTGCTATAATCAAAGATTTTTGTTTTTCAGAAACAAATTCTCGGGATTTATCGTAAATTTCTTTTAATGCAGGGTAAATAAAAAACAAAACCATGCATAAAGCAATCAAAAAGAATGCTAAAATAATTATATAAATTTTTTTCTTAATTGCCATACTCAAAAGTAAAACTAAAATTAGTATTTACGGGGTTTATCCAGCTTTCAGTGGAAAAAGAAACATTTTTAAGCTTGCGCTCCTGCTTCACGTTTTTTTGAAATAATAAAAGATTTTCTCTATTATCGGAGAATCCAAAGACAACTGCCTTGATTTTTCCAGGGGTATCTGACCTTTCTATATAAATTTTATCAAAAACTAATCCCTCGGGCCTCGGGACATCCAAAACAACATCAAACACATTTGTGAATGGTATTTCTTTTTTGTAAAAAGAAAACAATCCTGGCAGAATTTCATTATATTTCTCAATTATCTGCTTATATTCTAAAAAATCCGATGATTGGTATTCTGCTTCCACAGAATCTAAAACAAATTTTTGGCTATTGATTTGCGATAATATATAAAATTCTATTGATAATAATATTAAAATCAGGCATACCAAAGCTATTATAATTGAAACGGCAAAAACTATAACAAGATTCTTTGTCTGTTCTAATTTCAAAGATTTTTTTTCTTCTGGAGGCAAAAGATCAGTCATCAAGGTCTTCACATTTAATATTAATTCCTCTGCCAGCAAGTCCAAGCGCTGTAGTAAAAACCAAAAAATCAGCAGGATTAATTTTTGATTTTTTTTCAAGGGGAGTGTTTGCAAAAGGGTCTCCTATCTCAGCTGGCAGAGAAAGCTCTTTTGATAAAAATTCCGGCAAGCCTTTTAACGTAGCTCCCCCGCCGCAAAGAATAATTTTTTTAATTCCGCTGGGCGTAAAAAGGTGCTCATGTGAGGCGTGGTCTTGGTAAAAATCTATGTATTTTTTAATTTGATTTACAAGATTATTTAAAAGCTTCATTTGCGAGTCTGCAGCTTTTAAAGATTCTGCCGGCATTTTTTTATCAGAGTTCGCAATCCCGTATTTTATCTTAATTTCTTCTGCTTTTTCCGGGCTGATTTTTAAATCTTGCGCTATTGCCAAAGTAAGCTGGCCGGAAGAAATTGGGATTGAATATGTAAAACGTATTGAACGGCCGCAAAAAACTATAAAATCTGTTGTGTTCTCGCCTATGTCAATTATAGCCGCCGGAAATTCGGTTGTTTCGTTTTTTATAACTGCAGTTAACACTGATTGGGCTTCAACCTCCATTGCAATAGGTATAAGGCCGGCTGACTTTATGCAAGAAACGTATGGGTCTACAACTTTTTTGGGAGTCGCAACAACTAAAACATCTGTGTGGTCTAAGCTGTCTTTTATCGGAACTATAACTTTGAAATCCATATAAACTTCGCTTATTGGCAGAGGAATATAATTTTCTGCTTGAAAAATAACAGCTGATTTCAACTCTTTTTGCGACATCTTGGGCATCTGTATGACCTGTAAAAAAGATTCTTCTTCTGGCAAAGAAGCCACCACATATTTTGTGGTAATTCTTTTGCCCTTTGCAGTCTTGCGAGCAGATTTAATGGCCTCTGACAATGCTTTTTCGTCTTTTATTATCCCAGCCTCCACTATGCCTGGATTTATTTTTATTTTGTTATAAGAGTCTACGGCAAAATTCGCTCCGTTTTTAGAGAGCTTAATTATTTTTATAGAGGAATCATTTATATCCAGTCCAAAAGCATCATATTTTAACTCTAAAAAAGCCATTGATATTATTATATCACTAAAATTAAACTAATAAAAATTTAGTCTTTTGCCATTATTATTTTTATTACGATAAAAACAATAAATATCAAAACAATTAAAGATGATAATATTATCCAAAATAAATTAGAACCTTTGGCTTTTTCAGGGTCTTTTTCTGAAACTTTTTCTTTTGCCGATGATTTCTGAGTTTGGGAAAAAACATTTGCTGCTTTTTCCCCGTTTATAACTGAATAAACATCAAAAACCATAATGCGTCTGTTGCCCTTGTCTGACACAGAAAGAAAATCTGTATCTGGGTCAAAAACAAGGCCCACCGGACCTGATAACTCAGAGCCCGAAGAGCCCGGGTCGTTTTCTGTAAAATCAGGCTGACCCAAAACATTTACAGCGCTCTCTCCGTTGGCAATTAAAGAAACGTCAAAAATCATTATTCTGTTGTTGCCTGTGTCAGCTACGAAAAGCAAATCATTTACCGAGTCATAAGCAATGCCCTGCGGCATATTAAATTCTGAATCACTGGCGCCCGGGTCAAAAGTCACAAAATCAGGCTGACCCAAAACATGGTCTGGAATGTCATCTATCAAAGTGTCGTCATTATTAAGCTCAAAAACAAGAACACGGTTATTTTGAGGCTCAGCTGAAAAAAGCCGGTGGTGCTCTGTATCTATATAAGTGATGTTCCCGTTCAAAAGGTTATAAATTTCTTCATCGCTAAATCCGCCCATTTCATCTCCAGCATCTCCTCCGTTGTCTTCTCCGTTATCTCCAGGGTTTTCTGGATTTTCCTGAGGGTTTTCCGGCACCAGGGCAGAATAATCTATCGGAGGGTCGTTCTCGTTCCTGTCAATGTTACTGGAAACGTCTGGAGAAACGTCAGAAGGCATTGGCTGGATAGGAAAAAAATAATCATTTTTTGCAAAAACATTTGAAGAAAATAAAATCAGAAAAAATATTAACAAAAATAATATATTGGAATTTTTCATAATATTTATGCCTTTTTAATCGCTGACCCAGTTTAACATTTGGTACCCAGAACTTGAAATAGGAAAATTCGGCGGAGGTGAATATAAAAGATTGCTATCATAATTAGAATAAGTGTTTCTGTATCCTGAAACAACGTTGCCCCAATAATTTACCCATGTCCATGTCCATTGCCCGAAAGTCATAATAGAGCCGTAAATTGTAATGTTATCTTTGATATTGCCAGGCCAGTAAAAAAATTGGCAGGAGCCGTTTTGGGCAATCAAAGCCGCGTCAATTTCTAAGTCATTTGGGGCATAGTATGTCACAACAATATTTTTTTGAGAAATCAACCCCAAAACAGACGAGCCGTCTTTTGCGCTATAAACTATGTTATTGGGTATATATATTACAGGGGCTGTTGAAGGGCTGTATGGCAACACGGAGGCCGCAACAGTAACTCTTCCGTTCACTATTCCCTCCACCCATATATCGTCTTCAATATAAATTATTCCGTTTAAAGGCAGAGCATAATGGTCATAACCAGGTAAAATGTCTCTGGCGCTATAATCAACGTCTTCATTGTGGGCATTGCCTTCAACGTCCCAGCCAGTGGGGTTGCTCCTCAGATTTTTAACTTTATAAATGCTAACTGTGCCATCAGCATTAAACACCAGAGAATATCCTTTTTTATTGGAAGGAGGAAGATAGATTCCATTATCTTGAGCTGAGCTTTTCATGCCTGCTAAATCTGATGTTAAAGAAGCAAAATCTACTATTGGAACTGGAAACTGCCAAAAGCTTTGCACAGACGGCGGAGCTGAACCCCATACTCCTGGCTTTAAGGCTGGGCAAGGCGGGCCTTGCGAAGAAGGGCAGGTGTATGTTTCTTTTGCTGACTGTATGGGGGCTGACCCAGTTCCGTCAAACCTTACTCCGTTATTTGAAAGCAGCTGTCCTCCAACATTTTCATTTCCTCCAATCCAAATAACGTCATTGCTCAAAAAAGCAAATTGGGCAAGCGAAGGAACTCCGTATTTTACAGTAATTGTTCTTTCAAGCCCCGTCTGCGCCTCAACTTTTCCGGTTGATTTTATTATGACAATTGTAGACCCAGTATCGGGAGACGTGATTTCAAGGCTAAATTCTCCAATTTTTTCCTGAGTGTCAAAATCTTTATAATCATGCACATAAGGGCCTGGCTGGCCGGTTCCGTCTTGATAATCATCTGGAAAATGGGCTAAGTGCCATTGATAATAATTTATGCCAGCTTCTGCTATCTGAAAAGCTTGTTCTTTATTTATGGATGAGCGGAGTATATTGAGCTTTAACATAAAATCAGCCACCACAGGAAGCATCATCATCATAAAAACAGCAATTATGATTATAAGATATGCAATTATTGATCCTTTTTTTGTTTTCATTAATTTCCTAAATTATCCTTTAAATTTCTAATGGCGGCCCCGGCATTAACCAAAAAAGTTGAGCTGCCCTCTTCTGAAAGCCTTGGCGCCACCAAGCTTATTTTTACAAATTTTACCGCAGTTAAATTTATTGGCTCTGAAAGCTCACTGCCAGAGCCGTTATAGTCGCCGTCGTAATAATAAAAAGCAGGGTCTGAACCATTTTCTAAGCCCGTTAGCAATGTAGTCACATCTTCTGAAAGCAAATCATAAGTTAAGGGGCTTCCCGATGGAATTATCACGCCTTTGTATAAATTATTATTTTCAACAAAATAACGGATTCTGTAAATAATTGTCGGACTTGAAGACCCATAATTAGAATAAAAAATTATTTGATTTTCGGTTGTATGATTCAATGCATAAGACCCATCATTTGCAACAGAAGCATTTCTAATCTCATTGGCAAAATCAGATGTCACTGCTCTTGCCTCGTCTATATTTTCCAAGGCTGACAAATTCTTTTCGGGATTTGAAAAAACATTCAAAAACATTGAAACCACCACAAATATAAGAACTGAAAAAAGGCATATTGATATTATCAATTCTATGATTGTGAATCCTGTTGGTGTTTTTTTCATTTTAATATTCTAAATAAGTTTCTAAAAATCCGTATCCTCCGATATGAATGTCATTTATTACTTTTGTCTGGTAGCCTGGCATAGAAATTATTATTTGGTAAGTATCTGAAGGCAAAAGCTCGGTGAATATAACCTGGCCTGGAGTGAAACAGCCAGAAATATAATTTAAATTAATGTTTGCTAAAACCGGAGTCTTGGAAGGGTCTTCTGTTGAAAGAAAAACCTTATAGCGCGCATAACGTTCGTTATTGTGGGCAGAGCTAATTGTAGCTCCAGGAACAGCATAATAAGTTGAGCTTGTGCCGTCAGGGCCCAAAAAATTCCACGTTAAATTATCATTGTTTGTGGCAATCTGAAATTTAAGGCTTGCTGAAGGGTCCTGGGAGGCCGGCTGCCAATTCAAGGTTGTATAAGCTGTCAAATCAGTCCCTGTATCAAAAGTTGAAGATATCAAATAACCTGAAGCAACATAAAGGCCCCCATTTTCTGCGAGTTCTATGCCAGATGGCGCCGAATTATTTATATTTCCATCATCATCAAAATATCTTGCGGCATTAACAAAATCTTCCTGGCCTGAACCTCCTGACCAATCTTGCTGGCTCCAAACGTTTCCTCCTGTTATTTTTTCCATATTTACCGCAGGACTTGAGTTCACTAATTGCACTACAGCTCCCTCTATAGGGCTTTCTGTTGCAGAATCTTTCACTAAAACCAGCAAACTATTATTGGTTTTCGGCCCGAGTATCAAGCTGAAATTCTGGTTAATACCCGGCAACACAGAAGCTGGCTGGACAGGAGAAGTGCCGTAAACCATATAAGAACTTTCTTTCAATGTTGGAGTGTAATCATCCCATTCAATATCTTCTATCAAAACTTTTCCAATTGAATTTGAGGTGTAATCATTATCAAATTTTAAAACGTCAGGAGTGCCTATGAGCTTTGCGCCTTTGACATTAATTTCAACTCCTGAGATCGGCTGGCAAGCCTGGTCTTGCGTATTAAAAGATAAATCGCTCAATTGGTCGATTGAAAAACTGATATGAGTAACCTGGCCATTTGAAATAGTGGAGTCTGGTTTTATGGGATTTGGGTTTTCTGGAGTAATAGAATAGGTCTGGTCTGAAGAAAAATTATCTTTTGTAGCTTCAATATGATATCCATTTACAGAATCTGGCAGACCCACTTCAATCCAATTTCCATTAGAATCGGCTGTTCTCGTAAGGTCAACATTTGGCTCAAGCAGGGTATTGATAATATGTATTTGAGCTCCGGGCACAGGTTCGCCCACAGAATTAAAAACTTCAATGGAAAGCGCTCCCCCGCTGTCCAAATCTTCTAAATTTTTGGGAACAACATTTGTTAAAAAACTATTTTCTCTGCCAGAACCAATTGTTTTAATATAAAGCTTTACCTGCTTATAATCATTGGGGGCAGGGTCTGTGCCTAATAAAATAGTTCCGTCAGCCGGGTCGTCAATATAATTTACCACATAATAAATTTGGTAATCTTTATTATCAAAAAAAATGTTAAGGGCATTGGGCAAATCCGGCAGATTGCCAGGGGGATTTCCGTTTACAGTGCCAACTTGCGAATAAGGCAAATTACGAACGACTTCAAGGTACTGGCCAGCTAAAGAAGATATTGTTGTGCGCTCGCGGTAATATGCAATTCCGTTTATCATGGAAGTAAAAATCGCATATATTCCAGAACACAAAATAGCCACTATAGCCACAGCAACCAATATCTCAACAAGGGTAAACCCCGTTAGAAGTTTGCCGTCTTTAAAATATTTTTTTTTGGTTATTAAAAACTTCATTGTTTTTCTGCGATGTTGTTGTCTTGCAAACTTCTAACGGGGTAAACCCCCCCTTTTTACCTTATAGATTGCAACGAGGAGTACATCGGCTCGATTATTGAGAATGCAAAAAATCCTACAGCCAAACCCAGCGCTATCAATAAAACCGGCTCTATTGCAGAAGAAAGCTTTGAAGTTGTTCTTATCAGCTCCTCTTCATAAAAATCAGCAAGAGTTTTTAACACGTTTGAAGTTTTTCCTGTTTCCTCGCCCACTTCTATCATTTCAAGCGCTCCCACAGGAAAAATGTCGCTGTAAGGCTGTAATGTTTTAGAAAGCCTCTCTCCTTTTTTTATTCTTTCTAAAGAGCCAGACAGAGCTTTTTTAAAATAAAAATTACCCACAGTGCCGTGCACCACATCTAATGATTTTGTTAACGGCACTCCAGCCGACAAAAGAGAGCTTAAAGAACGTATAAAAATAGCGCAGTTGTTTTTTTTAACCAAAGACGAAATCAAGGGAATTCTCAAAAAAATTGTATCTAATGCGCGCTTGCCAGTTTTTGTTTTAGCCCACATCCATATTAAAAATCCTAAAACAACAGGCGCAATTATCAAAAAGGGCCAATTTTTTACTGAAAAATCGCCCAAAGCAATTAATATCTTTGTATAAAAGGGAATTTCAGCGCCAACCCCCTTGAAAAAAGAATTTAAGCGAGGCAAAACCACCACAGCAACCACAGCTCCCACAGCTACCATCATTCCCAAAACAATACAGGGATAAATCATCGCCCCCTTTATTTCAGATTTTAAGCGGTGCTCTCTTTCCAAGTGCTGGGCTAAAATTTTTAATATATCCTCAAGCGTGCCAGATTCTTCTCCAACCTTAACCATGCTCAAAAAAAACTGGGAAAAAATATCGGGGTATGAAGACAAAGATTCAGAAAGGCTTTTACCCTTATTGACCTGCTCTTTCACATTAAGCAGCGCATTCTTCAATTTCTTGTTTTTGGCCTGCATAGAAAGCACCTCAAAACTGTTTACCAAAGAGAGACCGGTGGACACCATTACAGACAAGTTTCTTGTCATTAAAATCTTTTCTATTACAGGAACGTTTCCTAAAATAGATAAATTAAACAAATTTTTTCCCTTTGCTCCTTCTTGCAAAGCTGTAATCAAAATAAGATTGCTGTCCTTTAATTTTTGAAACAGTTCATGAGTGCTTTCAGCAATGGAATCTCCCTTAACTGTTTTTCCATCGGCAGTTTTTGCAGTATAAAAATATTTAGGCATAATTACTCTACAATAACTCTTAAAACTTCTTCTATTGAAGTAAGCCCTTGGGCGGCTTTTATAAAGCCGTCCTCAACCATTGTGCGCATTCCGTCTAATATGGCTTGCTCTGCTATTTCGTTTGTCGCTGATTTTTTTACAATTAAAGTTTTTATTTTTTCAGTCACCGGCAGAACTTCAAAAATTCCTATTCTTCCTTTATATCCGTCCGGGCAGTCTTTTGAGGGCTTGGCTCTGAAAAAATTAACATCTTCTATTTTATCTTTTGCTTTTGCCAAGCCTTCTTTTTTTAAAATCTCTAAAATTTTATTTAAGTCGCAATATTTTGATAAATTTTTTAAATCAGCTTGTTTTAATTTGTAAGGCTCTTTCTCCTCATAAATTTTTCTGACAAGCCTTTGGGCTATTATCAAATTCAAGGTTGAAGAAATTAAAAAGGGTTCAGCTTTCATGTCAATAAGCCTGGGCATTGTTCCTGCGGCTGAAGTGGTGTGCAAAGTAGACAAAACCAAATGGCCTGTTAAAGCTGCATTAATTGCAAGCCCGGCTGTTTCGTCATCTCTAATTTCTCCCACCATAATAATATCAGGGTCCTGCCTCACCAGCACCCTGAGGCCGGCGGCAAACGTCAATCCTATTTTTGAATTCACCTGCGTCTGGTTTATTCTCGGCATTCTGTATTCAATAGGGTCTTCAACAGTTGAAATATTTACATCGGGAGTGTTTAATATCTCCATCATTGTGTACAAAGTGGTTGTTTTTCCAGACCCCGTTGGCCCTACCACCAAAATCATTCCAGCCGGCCTTTCCAAATTATCTTGCACATATTCTAAAGCTTTGTCGGCAAGACCCAACCCCTCCAAAGTAGTTGCTTTTACGTCTTCTGCGAGCATTCTCATTACAATTTTTTCTCCGTTATACACTGGCAAAACAGAAACCCTGACAGAATATTTAAAATATTCTGTCTCAATTTTAAACCTGCCATCTTGCGGAAGCCTGTGCTCGTCAAGCTTTAAATTAGAAAGCACTTTTATCCTGGCTACAATGCCGGGAGCCACAGAAACCGGGAGGGTCATCACAACGTGCAAAATTCCGTCAACTCTGTAGCGCACAATAACCTCTTTTTCCAAGGGTTCTATATGCACATCAGACGCTCTTTGCAAAATAGCGTGCTTTAGCAAAGTATCAACAACTTTTATTATAGGAAGCTCTTCTGCGGCCTTCTGCAATCTTTCCTTGCCTCCGAAAATTTCAGCTATGCCTTCGTCTTTTATGTGCCTTACATCTTGGGTTTCCTCTTTAATAATTTCTTTGAATTCTGTTTCCAGAGTTTTTTGGTATTGCGCTAAAGCATTTTTTATACCGCTGGTTGTGGTAAGACAGGAAACTATTCTTAAAGAAGGATTGCTCTTTTGTATAAATTCAATGGTTCTTAAGTCTTCTGGGTCCAACATAGCAACCTCAAGCTTGTTGCCTTGTTTTTTAAAAGCAATAATATTGTGCACTCTGGCTATGGGCTCTGGAATTATTTTTAAAATTTCCGCGGGAATTGCCTCTTTGTTTAAATTTATAAAAGGTATCCCAGACAGATGCGCCTTGATTTTTATAAACTCCTCTTCTGGCAAAAGCCCTGATGCAACCAAAATATCGCCAACTTTTCTGTTGCCTTCTTTGCTTTCTAACAGGGCTTTTTCAAACTGCTTTTCTGAAACAAGCCCTGCGTCCAAAAGAAACTTTTTCAGTTTCTGTTCGTCAATTTTCATTTGTTTATTTGTTTATTATAACACGCAAAGCATAATCAAAAAACAATATGTTTTTCACACCCTATATATAAATAACTCACCGACTGACGCCGGTGAGTTATTCGGGTTTTAGAGCTAAATTTTAGTATAATATACGTTTTTGCCGATTTTACCTAC
>MHPK01000007.1 GCA_001822075.1 Candidatus Staskawiczbacteria bacterium RIFOXYB1_FULL_38_37
GCGCCAAACTCTCGGATATTCCACACCAATACAATTTACCGAGAAAACATTAAAAGTGTTACCTATGTGGCCGTCTCGTGCAAATACTTGACTTGCCGGCTGTTTTCTGCTAAGCTGTAGACAGTTCTTAAAACAATGTGGAGCACGTAGCGCAATTGGTTAGAGCGTTAGATTGTGGATCTAATGGTTGCGGGTTCAAATCCCGTCGTGCTCCCTCATTGTTATTTTCGTAAGACCGAACAACTGTTTCGGTCTTTTTTTTTGCGGTTATTTGTTGTCGATACTTATTTTGTGGTAAAATATAGTAATATATAAAATTTTATGAAGATAACAAAGAAAATTTTAATAGCTGAAGATGAAAAGGCCCTGTCTGAATTAGTTGAAACAGAGTTTGATTTTATGGGTTTTGATGCAAGAGTGGCGGGTGATGGGGAACTGGCAATGAAGCTGGCAAAAAGTTTTGACCCGGATATTATAATGCTTGATTTGGTTTTGCCCAAAAAAGGAGGGTTTGATGTTTTGCGGGAATTAAAATCAGACCCTGCTTTAAAAACAATTCCTGTGCTTGTGGTGTCTAATTTGTCAACCCCTGAAAGCATTAGGAGAGCTATGATTTTGGGAGCCGAAGATTATTTTGTAAAAACAGAAGTGCATATTTTTGACATAATAAACAAGGTAAAAAAGCGCTTAGAGAGATAGCTCAAAGAGTTTTTAAACGGCCGGGTTAAACACCCGGTTTTTACTTTGACAAAAAAGCAAAATTTGTTATTATTATAAAATATGGGGGTGTGGTGAAACCGGTATCATAGGAATCTCCAAAATTTCTGTTCCTGGTTCGAGTCCAGGCGCCCCCGCCTTCGCCTCGCCGTAGCTCGGCTTCGGCGGGCAAGCCCGCAATAAAATAAATTTATAATGTTAGCTAAATCAGCTGTAACAAAAAAAAATAAAATAAACAGCAAAGCCTATTTTAGAGGTGAAAAAGTTGTAATATATAAAGATGATATTTTAAAAATTAACTCAATACCAAATAATTATGTTGATTTAATTATTACTTCACCGCCATATAACGTTGATATCCGTTATAATTCTCACGCCGATAATTTATCTTATGAAGATTATTTAGAATTTACGCAGAAATGGATAAAAAAATGTTTTGATTTAACAAAAAATGAAGGAAGGTTTTTATTAAATATTCCTCTTGATAAAAATAAGGGCGGTCAGAAATCAGTCGGCGCCGATATTACAAAAATAGCAAAAGATATTGGCTGGAAATATCATTCAACAATCATTTGGAATGAGGGAAACATATCTCGTCGGACTGCTTGGGGTTCTTTTATGTCTGCATCGGCTCCTTATGTTATAGCTCCAGTAGAATTGATATTAGTTTTATATAAAGATAGCTGGAAAAAAACAAGTGGAAGCAAAAAAAATGACATTACAAAGCAAGAGTTTATGGATTGGACAAATGGTATTTGGACATTTAATGGTCAAAGTAAAAAGGGAGCTGGCGGTCATCCTGCGGCGTTTCCGATTGAATTGCCAAGACGATGCATAAAATTATTTAGTTTTATAGACGATATTGTTTTAGATCCATTTTTAGGCAGCGGCTCAACGCTCATTGCTTCTTATTTGAATAATAGAAGGGGGATTGGTGTTGAAATTGATAAAGATTATTGTGATATAGCTATAAAACGTTTAGAGCAAGAAACAAAAATGAATTAAATCAATAAAAATACTATGAAAAAAGATAATAATAATTTAGTTCAAAAAGATTTACTGGTTGAATTTTTTAAGAAAAATCCAAACAGAGATATTAAACATCCAGAAGTTGTTGATTGGGTGGTGGCAACATATAAAGAGAGAACAGGAAAAGTTTTTCGCGACCCCGATAGAGCAATTCGTCAATTAGCTCAAAGCGGCTTTTTGATTAAAATTTCTAAAGGAATTTATAAATACGACCCAGACAAATCATATAAAAGAGATTTAGAGGACTTTACCGCCAAGCAGAAAGAAGCGATTTTGAAAAGAGACGGCTACAAATGCGTGGTTTGCGGTAGGGGTAAAAAAGATGGTGTTGAATTACATATTGACCATATAAAACCAAAAGATTTTGGCGGTGAAGCTACAATTGAAAATGGTCAAACTCTATGCGCGCAACATAATTTTATGAAAAAGAATCTAAAACAAACTGAAACGGGCAAAAAAATGTTTATTCGTCTCTATGAATTGGCAAAGAGTGAAAATAATAAAGAATTAATAAAATTTTGTTCAGACGTTTTAAATACCTACGAAAAGCATAATATAAATGGTCATATCGTTTGGAAAAAATAAAAAAGAATTTGGTAAAAAAATTCCGATTACCGATTTGATTTTGTTTTGTATACACTCAATAATTTTGGATTCAGAGCAGTGCAGTTTTGAGCGCTTGGTAAAAGAATGTTTTACTTTATTCCCCGAAACCTTAAAATTTACAAGATACCCCATATGGCCAGATTCAAGAAAATTAGACAGGCCCTTAAGGGCTTTGCGCAAAGACAAGCTGATAATTGGAGACCCTAAAACTATTTTTATGCTTACAAAAGAAGGGGAAAAGAGGGCCGAAGAAATAGAAAAAGTTTTGCGCCAGGGAAAACTTCTCTAATCTCATAACACATAACATGGAACACATAACAAAAAGACTTATTGATGAGTTGGTTGAGGGTGGATGGCTGAAGACTCCGGAAATTATAAATGCTTTTAAAAAAATAAAAAGAAAGGATTTTATTCCCGAAGATGCTAAGTCCGCCAGCTGGCGGATGGCTGAATTAAACCAAGCTTTGCCCATAGGGTTTGGCCAGACAATTTCGCAACCTTTGACGGTTGCTTTTATGTTAGAGATTTTGCAGCCAAAGAGAGGAGATAAAATTTTAGATGTTGGGGCGGGCTCCGGCTGGACAAGCGCTCTTTTAGCTGAAATTGCGGGCAAAAAAGGAGGGGTGATTGCTATAGAGATTATACCGGAGCTTTTTGAATTTGGTAAAAACAATACCGGAAAATACGGGTTTGTAAAAAAGGGAACTGTTGAGTTTATTTTGGGCAACGGGGCAAAGGGCTATGAAAAAGAGGCCCCATATGATAAAATATTAGTATCAGCCAGCGCAAAAAGACCGCCGGAAATTTTGAAAAAACAGCTTAAAATTAACGGCAGGCTGGTATGTCCGGTAGAAAATTCAATTTGGCTGTTTATCAAAAAATCTAAAAATGAATTTGAGCAAAAAGAATATAAAGGATTTGTTTTTGTCCCGCTGGTTTAAAAAATTAAATCAGCCGAACAGGGACTTTTCTAAAATATCGCTTAATTTTTTAGCTAAAATTTTAATGATTTTAGGCGGTTTGTTTTTGGCTGTGATTGCATTTATTTGTTTTGAAATTTATGTTCCTCAAAATCCTATTTCTCATGAAACAATTACTTATACGGCGCCAAAAGGGTGGGGGGACGTTGAAATTTCAAAAGATTTGCAAAACCTTGGAATTATAAGGAGCGCCTACTTTTTTAGGTTTTATGCTGTTTTGTCATTTCAGCATTCAGAATTAAAAGCTGGAAAATATATGTTTTCTCCGCGCATGTCTATATATCAAATTGCAAAAAAAATGGCAAAGGGAGATGTGATAAAAGAGAAAATTTTAATTTACGAGGGCTGGGACATACAGGACATTGGAGAATATTTAGAATTAAAAAACATCTGTTCAAAAGCCGATTTTATTGCTGCAGCCAAAAAAGATTACAGCAAGGAATGTGAGTTTTTAAAAGAAAAGCCAGAAGACATAAGCTTGGAAGGATTTTTATTTCCTGACACTTATGAAATTTCAGAGGGCACCAGCTGTGACGACATTGTGATTGCAATGCTTTCTAATTTTGAAAAGAAGCTTACCCAAGAATTAAAAGATGAGATACAAAAACAGAAAAAATCTGTTTTTGACATAATAACAATGGCAGCTATGTTAGAAAAAGAGGTGAGGACTTTAAGCGACAAAAAAATTGTTTCAGGAATTTTATGGAAAAGGCTGGAAGCTGGCATGCCTTTGCAAATAGACGCCACAATAAATTACATTACAGGCAAAAGCGACCCGGGAGCTACCATTAAAGACACAAAAATTGACTCGCCTTACAACACTTACAAGTATAAAGGCTTGCCCAAAGGCCCCATTTCAAACCCCGGAATGAGCTCTATTACAGCTGCTATTGAACCCACAGATTCGCCATATTGGTTTTATTTGTCAGACGGCGCAACATATTTTTCAAAAACCCTAGAAGAGCATAACGTCAACAAGGCAAAGTACTTAGATTAAGGTGGGGGGAATATAGCCCCGAATAGACCTTGACATTCAGAATAAGATAGATTAAGATAGTATTATAGTTAAGTTAATATGCCGCAGACAGCAGGTATCCCGATTAAATCGAGGACCAAATCCTGCCGAGGTAAAATATCAGCCAATTTTGGCAGTATTTTGTTTCTTGTCTGCGAAAGCAGGCTTTTTATTTATGGCATTAACAAAAGAACAAAAACAAAAACAGGTAAAAGATATAAAAGACAAGATTTCAAACCAAAAATCGCTGATTTTTGTTGATTTTAACAATGTTCCTTCAAAGGATATGTTTGCTTTAAGGAAGACCTTAAAGGAGGAAGGATGCGGCCTCAAAATCGCAAAGAAAACATTAGTGAGGGTGGCTTTTGGGCAGTCTAATATGTCTTTCTGGAAGAAAATGAAAGAGAATATCCCTGGCCAACTTGCTTTGGTTTTGGGAATTGACTCTTCACCTTTGGCAAAAGGTGAACGAGTTGAAGACGAAGTGGCTCCGGCAAGAATTGCAAATAAATTTTCAAAAGACCACGAAACATTTAAAATTTTAGGCGGAATTTTCGAAAACAAATTTATTGATACAGAAAGAGTGTTAGCCCTGGCCAGTATTCCGCCAAGAAATGAGCTGTTAGGCAGATTAGCCGGGTCGCTTTCAAGCTCAATAACAGGCTTTGTAAGAGTTTTGGATAAAATTAGTAAATTAGAATCTGGAATTTAGAAGTTAGAATTTAGAATATTCAAAATACTAAATACTAAATTCAAAATTCATAAAAAAATGGCGGAAGAAACAAAAGATATTCAGGTTCCAGAAAAATTTCAAAAGCTGGTTTCTGAAATAGAAAAAATGCCAATTGTTGAATTGGCAGAACTGGTGAAAGTTTTGGAGAATAAATTTGGAGTTTCAGCTGCAGCCCCAGTCGCAGTTGCAGCAGCCGCAGCAGCTCCAGAAGAAGAAAAAACATCTTTTAATGTCGAGTTAAAAGAAGTTGGAGCCCAAAAAATTGAGGTGATTAAGGTTGTAAGAGATGTTACTGCAAAAGGATTGAAAGAGTCAAAAGATTTGGTTGACGCGGCAGCTGCCGGAACAGCCCAGCTGGTAAAAGAGGGAGTGAAAAAAGAGGAAGCAGACGAAATTGTAAAGAAATTTACAGCAGCTGGCGCTAAGGCAGAAGTTAAATAATCTCGCTCGGCAACAAACTTTTTCTGCGAGGAGAGCCTCTCTACGGGGCACCCTCTTCTCGAAAAAATTTATTGCCTCGCTTTAAAACAGTTCTTAGTTTTTACTCGGGGCTGTTTTTTTGTTGCAAAGATGATAAAATTATTTAATGGGCAGTTAGCTCAGCGGCAGAGCACTGCATTCACATTGCAGGGGCCATAGGTTCAAATCCTATACTGCCCACAAAGATATGGAGCAGGGTTTTAAAAAATTGAATTGGACTCAGCATTCCCAAATTAAAATGCGCCAGTATGGGCTGTCGAAGCAAAAACTTATGGGAATATTGCGAAAGCCAGAAAGAAAAGAAAAGGGGATAGCTCCCGGCACGACAGCTGTGATGCGCACAAATAAGAAGTTTGTTAATAAAAATGTTGCATTGCTGAAAGATGATAAAAACCCGCCTTCGTCCTGCCGGAGCAGGACTTCGGCGAGGCAAAGGACGCCTGGAGAAATTTGGATAATGTATAAAGACGTAAAACGTAATGGCGCCCAAGAAAGAAAAATAATTTCGGCATGGCGGTATCCTGGAGTTTCAAAGCATGGCGATGAAATTCCAATTCCAGAAGATATCCGCCAAGAATTATTATTAAACAACAATAATTATGATTTTAACTAAAATATTAGGATACATTTTAATTGCAGCCGGCCTGGCAGCAATAATTATTACTTGTTTTTACTCTTATAATATTTATATGGGCAAGACGTCAGCGCCCATTATTTTTCAAATTCCAGTTTCTGTTGAAACATCTTCTTCTGACTCTCAAGGCTTGCAGGGCCAGATTGAGCAAACAGTGCAAAAGCAGCTGAGCCAGATTTTGCCGCCTGCCGTTTTTTCTAAAATTTTGAATCTTGCCACATGGTCGCTTTTTGCGTTTATTCTTATATTTGCAGGTGGAACAATAACTAATATTGGTGTAAAATTAGTTAAATGAAATCGTTTGAAGAGAACAATATTTTTATAGAGTGGCTTATATGGCACTTTTACCAAATGCCCGCTTTTATTTGGCAGGTTTGGAATAACTATTTTTTCTTTGCATTAAATCTTTTTTCTTTGCCCCTTCTTTTAAAAACCTTTTTTGCGCCATGGAGAAAGTACAATTGGCAATACCCGAAAGCTTTTGATATTGCAGAATTCTTTAATACTCTTGTTTCAAACGTGTTCTCGCGATTTTTGGGGGCTTTGGTAAGGTCTGTTTTGATTATAATTGGAATTATTTTCCAAATTTTTGTTGTGATAGCCGGCTTTGCAGTTTTTGCCAGCTGGCTTTTGCTGCCGTTTTTAATTGCGAGCGCTTTTTTATTTGCGTTTCTTTTTTAATATATGGAGTTTAGCTTTAAAAAAACAAAAATATCCAGAGATGTGAAAAGGGCAGAGTTTTTTCTGTTTAAGGCATCAAGTTTTTTATACCAGCTTTTTTTGTTCTTGCTTATTTTGTCATTCGCGCTTTTTGCGGCTTCGCTAGCCGGATTTGTTTCTGTATTTTTTGCTATAAAAGCTATTTTGCTGTCTCTGGCATTCTGCCTTTTGTTTTGGAACTTGTATTTATTTTTTATTTTGAAGATAAACAAGCCGGAAGATTTTTCAGACATTTTTGAAGCCGTTTCAAACCCCGAGAAATATAATTTGGCTGAATTTTTGAGCTTAGATTCGGCCAGATTTTGCATGGAAGCTTTAAAATTTTGTAAAAAAAGAAAGATTAAAACAGACTCTACGGTTCTATTTTATTTTTCCGTAAAAGAGAGCAAGGAAATTGCAATTATTTCTTTCAGGCTTGGGTTAGACATAAATAAATTAAGGTCAGACCTTAAAAACTGCATTGAGAAAAATGAAAACGGAACTGGTTTTACAGACGACTTTATAAACACAATAAAAGACGCTCTTTTGCTGGCTAACTTTAGGGGCCATCCAAGAATTGGAGAAAAGGAAATTTTAGTGGGGCTTGCCAAGAACAACAATTTTTTTAAAAAACTTTTGATGGATTTTGACTTGAAGCAAGCCGATATTGAAAATTTGACCTTGTGGCTGGATTCAGCTGAACAAGCAATAGCTAAAAGCAAGCAGTTTTGGAACAAAGAAAACCTTGCCAGAGCGGGTTCTTTTGGAAAAGACTGGACATCGGGGTACGTTGTAACTTTAGACCAGTTTTCTATTGACTGGCGCAGGGTTGTTTCAAAGTGGGTGTTCAGAGAGATAATAGGCCATAAAAAAGAAATAGAGGACACAGAAATGATTTTGGCAAAATCTAATTTCAGTAATGCTTTAATAGTGGGCGAGCCCGGAACAGGAAGAAAAAGCATAGTTCAGGCTTTGGCCCAAAAATGCTATTTGGGGACTTCTTTGCCGGAATTAAACAACAAAAGAGTGGTGGAGCTTGATTTGGTTTCTTTAACTGCCAGGGCGCAGGATTTTGAGGCGCTTGAAGATGCATTAGACAGAATTTTTCAGGAGGCCGCAGCCGCAGGAAACATTATTTTAGTGATAGACAACCTTGAAAATTTTGTGGGCCAAAAAATGCAAAAAGTTGGAACCGTTGATATTTCGGGCATACTTTCAAAATACTTGGCTATTCCGAATTTCCAGTTTGTTGCAATTACAACTTATGCGGGCCTGCACGATAACATACAAAAAAACCCTTCGTTCGCTGATTTTTTTAGAAAAGTGGAAGTTTTAGAAATCACAGAAGAAGAAACAATAAGAATTTTGCAAAACGCGGCTTTGGCTATAGAGCAGAAAAATAAAATTACGGTTTTGTACCCCAGTGTGCGTGAAATTGTGAATTTAACCTCGCGCTATATGCCAAGCCTTCCTTTTCCTAAAAAAGCTTTGGATATTTTAGACGAAACGGCAGTTTATGTTGAGACACTAAAGGAAAAAGCTGTTTTGCCCCATCATGTGGCAGAAATTATTTCAAAGAAAACAGAGATTCCCGTTGGGAAAATGGACGTGAAAGAAAAAGAGACTTTGCTTAATCTTGAAAATTTAATCCACCAAAAAATTGTAAACCAGTCAGAGGCAGTAAAAGAGGTTTCAATTGCGATGCGAAGGGCGAGGGCTGGCATAGGCCCTAAAAAAAGGCCTATGGGCTCATTTTTGTTTTTAGGCCCTACGGGAGTTGGGAAAACGGAAACCTCAAAGGCGTTGGCAGAAATTTATTTTGGAAACGTAGAAAAAATGATAAGGCTTGATATGTCTGAGTTCCAGGCAATTTCAGACATCGCAAGGCTTATAGGCGCCACCTCGCCCGTTGAAATGCAGGGGCTTTTGACAACTCCAGTGAGAGAGTCGCCGTTCTCATTGGTTTTAATGGATGAAATTGAAAAAGCGCACCCTGATATTTTAAATTTATTTTTGCAGGTTTTAGACGAGGGGCATATTACCGACGGCCATGGCAGGAAAGTTGTTTTTACAAACACAATAATTATTTGCACTTCAAATGCGGGAGCTGGAATGATTTTCAAACAGGTTGAAGCCGGCCAGAAGCTTGATAAAGATAAAATTTTTGATGCGCTTTTTGAAAAAAATATTTTTAAACCGGAATTTATAAACCGTTTTGACGCTACTGTGCTATTTTGGCCGCTTTCAAAAGAAAACCTTTTGCAGATTGCAGGCTTAATGCTTGGGTCATTGAAAAAGAACTTGAAAGAAAAAGAAATTGAATTTGAAATCACAGAACCCTTGAAAGCAAAAATTATGTCCTTATCGTATAAGCCCGAATTCGGGGCAAGAGAAATGAGAAGGGTAATTCAAGACAATGTGGAAAATGCCATTGCTCAGGCTCTGCTTTCTGAAAAAATAAAAAAAGGAGACAAAATAGAAATTGCCCCGGAAACCTTTGAAGTATTGTTGTGCGACAGACCATAAAAAAATTTGACAAGGCCTTTTTAAGGAGTATTATAAAATAATGGAGTTATTAAACGATAACAACCTAAACCTCGCTTTGTTGGACAAGAAGTCTGAGGGGTTTTCATATAAATTATAAATAAAATCAGAGTTTAAAAATCAAAATCAAAATGTGAAATCCTCTCGGCGAGGATTTTTTGTTTTTAGTTCGTTGATAACAAAACGGAGGTGTATCGTGTGCGAGAATCGTGAGGAAAGATTTGTTGTTCCCGTAAAACCCAGCGCCAGAATAGGGTGGTGGATAGGATGGGTTATTTCTTCCCAACGTAATTTTTTGCGAATAAACTTGCTATGGGTCGAGAAACCGGAAAATGTGTCTGAGGTCAATATATGCTCTACTCCTGATTATGTAGAAGAATTTAACGTCATACCCCAGGCAATGGAATTTTTAAGGTCAAAGGGCGTTAAGGATTTTAACCTTACGCCCATGGAGATAGGTTATTGAAACCTGCTCTTGATAGCCTTGCTTTTAGCGGGGCTTTTTTGTTGCCTGCCTGTCGGCAGGTAGGTGCGACAATAGTTGTGATGTGTGGTGTGGATAAGCGGTGGAAAAGTATCTTAATTTACGACTAAAATAGCCTTAAAAACAAAAGTGTTGACTTGGGCCCATAAAATGGGATATAAATAAGATGAAGTGGATAGATGTGGATAAATGTGGGAAAACCCCTGAAAATAGTGAATATCTTAATTAAACAAAAATATGCTCATAGGCCAATATGAACACACAATCGATAGCAAAAAACGTTTAGCTCTTCCAGCTAAATTTAGGGGAGAATTAGGCGATAAAGTAATAGTCACTCGCTGGATGGAGGGTTGTCTTGCCGTATTTACAGAGAAAGAATGGAAAATAGTGTCGGATAAGATAGTGAATTTAACAATGACTCAGGCGGAAGCAAGGTCTTTCACAAGAATGATGTTAGCAGGAGCTATGGAAATTTCTTTGGATAAATTAGGCAGAATACTTGTGCCGGACTATTTAAAAGAATATGCAGATTTAAAAAAGAATGTGGTAATTTGCGGCTTGTCAAACAGGTTAGAAATCTGGGATTCTGCAAAATGGGAAACTTACAAACAGAAAGCGGAGAAAGGAGTAGATGAAATTGTTTCAAAATTAGGAGGTTTAGGAATTTAAAATGATTCACATAGCAGTTCTTACAAAAGAAGTTTTAGAATATCTTTCACCGCAGAAAAATGAAAATTTTATAGACTGCACAATAGGGGAGGGGGGCCATTCAAAATTGATTTTAGAAAAAACAGGTCCCGAAGGAAAAATTTTGGGAATTGATGCTGACGAAAATCAGATAAAAAATTGCAGAGAAATTTTGGAAAATTATAAAGAGAGATTGGTTTTAGCCAACGATTCCTATGCCAACTTGCAAAAAATTGTTGAAAAAGAGAATTTTGAAAAAATAAGCGGAATTTTGTTAGACCTGGGCTGGTCTTCAAATCAGTTGAAAGAATCAAAAAGAGGGTTTTCTTTTTTGAAAGACGAGCCGCTGGACATGAGATACAGCTTAAACCAAGAATTGACAGCAGAAAAAATTATAAACGGATATCCGCAGAAAGAAATAGAAAAAATACTGCAAGAATACGGCGAGGAAAGATATGCAAAAAAAATAGCTGAAAATATTGCAAAAGAGAGGCGGGCTCAAAATATAAAAAGCGCATTGCAATTGGTAAAAATTATAGAAAGGTCTGCGCCTAAAAATTATCAGTATGCAAAAATCCATTGCGCGACAAGAACATTCCAGGCATTAAGGATTGCTGTAAACAAAGAGCTGGAAAATTTAGAAAAAGTTTTACCGCAGGCAGTTTCTGTTTTAAACGGAGGCGGAAGAATAGCTGTAATTTCCTTTCATTCTTTGGAAGACAGGATAGTTAAAAATTTTTTAAAAGAAAAAGAAAACCAGAAAATTTTAAAAATATTAACAAAAAAACCCGCAGTGGGCCAAAGCGCGGAAATAAAGCAAAATCCTCGCTCAAGGTCAGCAAAGCTCCGCGCGGCAATTAAACTATAAACATGACAACAGCAGTTTTAAAGCAATTAAGGGCATATAACAAGCTTCAAGCCAAGGCAGTATCTTTTGCTATGCCAAAAATAAATTGGAAAATTTTGTCTGTATCCTTATTTTTATTATGCTTTTTGCTGCTGGTTTTTTATATTTATCAGATTATTGATTTAACAAAGATATCTTATTCTCTTAATACTTATCAAAACAGCATTGCTAAAATTTCCAGGGAAAATAAAAATTTAGAGGTGAGCTTTGCGGAAAATAATTTTTTGGCAGAAGTTTTGCAAAAGGCGCAGGAGATCGGCTTTCAAAGAACAGCTTCAATAACTTATGTGCAAATTTTGAACAATTCTGTGGCTAAAGCAAGGTAAAGGCGCTATGAAAATTTTTTTTAAGCACTGGCGCGTAAATTTAATCTTATTTTTAATTGTTATTGCAGGGGCAGCTATTATTGGCCGCCTGTTTTTTCTGCAAGTTTTAAACCATAAGCTTTATCAGGCTCAAGCTTTAGGCCAGCAGGCGGGCTTTAACAAAGTTGTGGGCTCAAGGGGGCAGATATTGTGCCAGAACAGCCTGCAAAGCAAGGGAGAATATAATTTAGGAGAAGCAAAAAATTTAGCGACTAACAAAGAAACGTGGATAATTTTTGCAAATTCATATGATATTGAGGACAAAGAAACGTTTGTTAAAACTTTGTCTCCGGTTATTGGCCAGACAGAAGAAGAAATACTTGCAGAAATAACCAGCGATGATTATTATGCTGTGATAGAAAAAAACGTTTCTACAGACAAACTTGATAAAATAAAAGAGCTTAATTTAAAGGGGCTATACTGGCAGAACATTCCTGAAAGATTTTACCCTCAGGGCCAAATGGCTTCTCAAGTGCTCGGATTTTTGGGCGGAGAGGGGGAGGGGCAGTACGGGCTCGAGGGCTATTATGAGGATATTCTAAAAGGCAAGGAAGGCATAAAAGAGGAAAAAAGGGGATTGGATTCTATTTTTTCAAATTTTGATAATATAACCTTGGACGGCTCTGACTTATATTTGACAATAGACTGCAATATCCAGTTTCAGGCAGAAACTCTTTTGAAAGAAGAAAAGCAAAAAAACGATATAGAGTCGGGGCAGATAATTGTTATAAAACCGGATTCCGGCAGAGTTCTGGCTATGGCGAATTATCCTTCATTTAATCCCAATGAATATTATAAAGAAGGCAATTTAGAAATTTTCCAAAATTCAGCCACTCAAAAACTTTTTGAGCCAGGTTCCATTTTAAAGCCGTTCACAATGGCAGTTGCAATAAATGAGGGTAAAATAACCCCTGAAACCACTTATGTTGATACGGGTTCTGTAAGCTTTGGAATAAAAACAATTCATAATTTTGCAAACGAAGTTTATGGCGAACAGACAATGGCCCAGGTTTTGGAAAAATCAATAAATACAGGAGCTGTGTTTGCCTCTCAGCAGATTTCGCACAAAACATATTTGGATTATACAGACAAATTCGGGTTTACAAAAAAAACAGGCATTGATTTGCAGGGAGAAGTGGCTTCTCATAATGATATTTTAAGGAATGCCTCAGATATGAACTTTGCCACAGCTTCCTTTGGGCAAGGAATTGAAATGACCCCGATACAAATTACAGCCGGATTTTCAGCTATTGCTAACGGAGGCAATCTTGTGAAACCATATATTGTTGAAAAAATAATAAACGGGAGAGACGAAGTTAGAACAGAGCCTAATCTTTCAAGCTCGATTATTTCGCAACAAACAGCTTCTTCTGTTACTTCAATGTTAATTAATGTGGTTGAGCAAGGGTTTGGCAGCGGGGCAAAGATTCCAGGATATTATATTGCCGGCAAAACCGGAACTGCCCAAGTGCCTTTAAAAAATGGAAAAGGATATGAAGAAGATAAAACTATTCAAAGCTTTATAGGATACGCGCCGGCCTACAATCCTCAATTTTTAATTTTGATAAAATTAGACAACCCGAAAGTTCCAAAATCCGCGCTTTCAGCGGTCCCTGTTTTTAAAAAGCTTGCCCAGTACATAATAAATTACTGGGAAATCCCGCCAGACTACGATGCTCAAGCTAAATAGACATAATAAAAATTTTGTGTTAAATTATATGTAAAGCTCCTATCGTCTAGTGGCCCAGGACGCGTCCCTCTCACGGACGAAACACCGGTTCGACTCCGGTTAGGAGCACAACCAAACCAGTTATCCCCATAGATGTATTTTTGAATTCAAGGTAAAATATAATAATGCTAATAAAAAATATATTTGAGAGATATATTTATCCTACAGCAATTTTGTCAGGAAGCATTATTGGGGTGGGAATTTTTTCTTTGCCTTATATTGCCAGCCAGGCGGGAATTTGGCTGATGCTTTTTTATTTGGTTGTTTTATCGGCCATAGTTGCGGCTATAAATTCAATTGTTGGACAGATAGCGCTTAAAACCCCGGATTTTAAAAGATTGCCGGGGTTTGCAGGATTTCATTTGGGAAAATGGGCCGAAGCTCTTTCTTTGGCAACAGCTGCGCTGGGAGGATTTGGAATACTTTTAGTTTATTTAATTGTGGGAGGGGATTTTCTTTTAAACGCGCTTTCGCCGATTTTCGGCGGAAATTATTTGACATACGCGCTTATTTATTTTTTTGCGGCTCTTATATTTATTTATTTTGATATAAAAGCAATTGCCAAAGTTGAGCTTTTAGCTCTAATTTCATTAGTTTTTATTTTAATTCTAATTTTTATAAAAGGATTTTCAAACTGGAGCCTGGAAAATATTTTTGCCGGAAACTCGGCATTGGATATTAAAAATATATTTTTGCCATACGGAGCCATAATGTTTTCTTTGTGGGGCATTGGAATGATTCCGGAAGCCGAAGAAATGGTGAGAGATGATAAAAAAGATATTAAAAAAATAATTGTCATATCTGTTTTAATACCGGCCGTTATTTATTTTTTGTTTGTGCTTTTGGTTCTTGGCATTACAGGAAGCCAGACAACAGACTCTGCCTTAACCGGATTAAAGAATGTTTTAGGCGGGTGGATTTTTTCTTTCTGCCTTTTCGTGGGAGCTGTAATAACCTTCAACGGTTTTTTGTCATTAGCCATTATATTGAAAAAAGTTTTTATGTATGACATCGGCATTAAAAAAAGCCATTCTATTATTATAGTCTGCTGCCTGCCATTAATTCTTTTTTTGCTGGGATTGCGGTCTTTTGTGCCCATTATTTCTTTTATCGGAGGAGTTTTTATCGGCATTGAAGGAATTTTGATATTGCTTATGTATAAAAAAATCAAAGGCAAAAACATAATAATTTACCCCCTGTCATTGGTTTTTATTTTAGGAATTATATATCAGCTTATTTATTTTATCAGATAAATATGTTTTTTGAGATAATTATTTTTATAGGCGCCTGCGTAGTGCTTTCATGGCTTTCAAAAAGCTTAATCAAAACTTTGGTCCAAATAGCCAAGTATTTAAAATGGCGCGAATTTATAATTGGGTTTTTTGTAATGGCTACAGCCACAACTTTGCCCAATATTTTTGTTGACGTTAACGCAGCCATAAGAGGCATGCCCCAGCTTGCCTTTGGCGATGTGCTTGGAGGCAACTTGATAGACCTTACATTGATTTTGGGTCTGGCCACGCTTTTTTCTAAAAAACCGCTGAAGGCTGAAAGCAAAATGGTGCAGGGCAGCGCTATTTTTACAGCTGTTATAGCTGTGCTGCCTTTGTTATTTATTTTAGACGGGAAGGTTTCAAGGTTAGACGGGGCAATACTGCTTTCGGCATTTATTATTTACAGCTGGTGGATTTTTTCAAAACAAGAGAGGTTTCAAAAAGTTTATACAACGTCAAAAAAAACCAGAAGCAAGCCATTGGAGCTCACAATCTTCTTAAAGAATGTTGTAAAGCTTATAATTTTGATTGCCTTGCTTTTGGCAGCTTCGCAAGTTGTAATAAACACCGCCAATTTTTTTTCAAACAGTTTTGGAGTATCATTGGCAATGATTGGAATTTTAATTGTAGGCATGGGAAACTGTTTTCCTGAAGCATATTTTTCAATAGTTTCAGCAAAAAGAGGCGAGGGCTGGATGGTTTTGGGAGACCTTATGGGCTCTGTAATTATGCCTGCCACTTTGGTTTTGGCAATCGTGGCCTTCATAAGCCCATTTGAGATTGTTGATTTTTCTCCTTTCTTCATTGTAAGAACTTTTACTGTTGCGGCGGCTGTTTTTTCAATTTTTATTATAAGAAGCGGCAAAGAAATTACAAAAAAAGAGGGACTGCTTTTAATAATCCTGTACATTATATTTCTGCTCGCAGAGATTTTTTTTCATTAACCGGGGGAACGTTTTAAATGTATAAACTTTAGTGTAAAATAAGCTAAATTATATGGACTTGGCAATAATACTTTTAATTTTAGTGATAGCTGTTTTGGCAGCAGTTGTCTTTTTGCTGTTGAGAAAAAAGCCCGAACTTGAAAAAAAGGACAGCAATTCTTTGCTGATGCTTCAGCAACAGATAAACCATATCTCGCAGGTTTTAGATTCAAAATTATCAGAGTCAAACAAAAGCTTGCAGCAGCAATTTTCGCAATCTGCCGACATTATAAGAAATGTTACAGAAAGATTAACCAGGTTAGACGAAACAAACAGGCAGGTTGTGGGATTTGCAGACCAGTTAAAAAATTTGCAAGATATTCTAAAAAATCCAAAGCAAAGAGGAGTGCTTGGTGAGTATTATTTGGAAACCGTGCTTAAAAACGTTTTGCCTCCTGGCTCCTACCAAATGCAATATGGGTTTTCAAACGGAGAAATTGTTGACGCGGTTGTTTTTATAGATAAGCGCATCATTCCCATTGATTCAAAATTTTCTTTGGAAAACTACAATAGAATGATAGAAACAAGAGACCCTGCTGAGAAAAAAAGATTGGAGACATCATTTGTTAATGATTTGAAATTAAGGATTGATGAAACTTCAAAATATGTAAGGCCCGAAGAAAAAACAACTGATTTTGCCTTTATGTTTATTCCGTCAGAAGCTGTTTATTATGATTTATTGATAAATAAAGTTGGGGTTATTACAGAAGACACAAATAATCTTATTTATTACGCAGGAAAGAAAAAAGTTGTTGTTGTGTCTCCCACATCTTTTTTAGCATATTTACAAACGGTTCTGCAGGGCATGAGAAACCAAAAAATTTCAGAGCAGGCCCAGTCAATTATCAAAGAAGTTGAAAAGCTGGGCAAGCATTTGTTTGTCTATTCAGAATATATGAAACGTTTAGGCCAGCATTTAGACACAACTGTTTCAAGCTATAACAAAGCCGGAAAGGAATTGCAGAAAATTGACAAAGACGTGGTAAAACTTACAGCAGGAGAAGCAAAAATTGAAATAGACGAGGTGGAGCGTCCAATGCTTGACGGAGAATAATTTTTCTGCTAAACTATATTTATTATATCGCAATGCAAATTATGCGAATGACCTGCTAATCTACAAAAATGCGAATGCGTAAAAGGAAAATATATTCGCATTTTCGCATTCATTAGCATAAGATTTGTAGATTTGCATTATATTTATGTTAGCTATAATAAAAACCGGGGGAAAACAATATATTGTAAAACCCGGAGACAAATTAAAAGTTGAAAAATTGGACCCCATTGGAAAGACTTCGTCTTCCAACGGGGAAAATTCAGAAATTATTTTTGAAGATATTTTGCTATTGGAAAAAAATAATAAGTTAGAGATTGGCGCGCCCTTTGTGAAAGGAGCCAAAGTTGAGGCAAAGATTTTAAGACATGGAAAAGGGGACAAAATTATTGTTTTTAAATATAAGCCAAAAAAGAGATACAGCAGAAAAATAGGCCACAGACAGCCCTATACAGAAATTGAAATTATGGGAATTAAAAATTAAGGATAAAACCCGCTTGTTGCGGGTTTTTTAATATGCAAAAAGAAAATAAACGGCTCAACGGCGTTGGTCCGTTAGAATATGTGAGGGGGTTTACAGATTTTTTGGAATGCAAAATTGATTTGTCTAAAAGGCCGTTAATACCAAGGCCTGAAACAGAATTTTGGGTGGAAAAAGCAATTAAAGACATACTTACATACTCAAGTTTGATAGGATGTTGTTGCTGGCAGAAAAAGCATCAGATTAAAATTTTGGACATGTTTTCGGGGTCTGGGTGTATTGGGATTGCGGTTTTAAAGAACATTAAAAATTCAAGAGTTGATTTTTCAGACAGCGATAAAAATTGTTTAGAGCAGATAAAAATAAATTTAAAAATAAATCGCATAAAATCAGGCAGATATAGGATAATAAAATCGGATATTTTAAAAGTGATAAATCCTTCGTCGCCACAATTCCTCAGGGCGAAGTACGACTTCGTTTTTGCTAATCCGCCGTATATTGCTTTAAAAAATAAAAATAAAGTCCAGAAATCGGTTTTAAAATACGAGCCGAGAAAAGCCTTATTTGGCGGCAATGACGGGCTTTTTTATATTAAAAAGTTTTTGAAACAAGCTAAAAATTATTTAAACTCAGGCGGTATTATTTTTATGGAATTTAGTCCGGAACAGAAAAAAGAAATACAAAAACTAATTTTGAAATATAAATATAAAAATTATAAATTTTATAAAGACCAGTACAAAAAATGGAGGTGGGTATGGATTAGTAAAGAGTAAAGGATAAAGAATAATGGGTAATGAAAAAATAGGATTTACTATTTTGTTTTTTGTGATAAGATAAGATAATTTAGAAATATGGGAAAATCAATACAATTGTCTCCTAATTCTTTGAATTTGTATTTAGAATGTCCGCACTGCTTTTGGTTAGATAAAAATATGGGAATTAAAAGGCCTCCTCCTTATCCTTATGCCTTAAATTCCGCTGTAGATGCCTTGCTGAAAGAGGAGTTTGATACGTACCGGTCAAAAAATTTACCGCATCCTATGCTGAAAGAAAATAATATAAATGCGCGATTATTCAACAATCAAAAATTGCTTAACCAGTGGCGGAATAATTTTGCAGGAATAAGATTTTTTGACCAGGATTTGCAAGCAACATTATTCGGGGCGGTGGACGATGTTTTGGAATTTGAAGGCGGAAAAATAGCTCCATTGGACTATAAGTCAACGGGAAGCACGGCAGCTAATGTTTATGACAGATTTCAGCTTCAATTGGATACTTACACATTTTTAATGGAAAAAAACGGGTTTAAAACTACAAGAAAAGGATATTTGGCTTTTTATATTGTAGATAAAAGCAGGGGATTTATTGACCGTCTTCCTTTTCGAAAGGAAATGGTGCAGATAGAAACAAATCCCTCGGATATTTATGAAATTTTTAAAGACGCGGTAAATTACTTAAAACAATCATCGCCTCCGCCTCACAGCCCTGATTGCAAGTTCGGAACGTGGTTAAAGGGCGCAAGAAGTTTTACAAATTAAATTTTTTTAAAAATAAAATATATGAATATAGAAAATATAATAAGAAAAATAGGCAGGATTAAAAAAATAAAAAAGAAATGGATAGTTATAATAATTATTGTCCTTGCGGCGCTGGGGTATTTTATAATGCCGCAATTTTTTAAAAGCCCAACCGAAGGATACGTCACAGAAAAAGTAAGCAGGGGAGAGGTTTCGCAGGAAGTTTCTGAAACTGGCAGTGTGGAGGCAACAAATAATATAAGCTTGGGTTTTAAGTCCTTGGGTAAGATTTCAAAAATATATGTGGCAGCCGGGCAGGATGTAAAAGCAGGAGATGTTCTTGCAGAATTAGATTCTAACCAGCTTTATTCGCAGTTGAGAAGCGCCCAAGCTGCTTTAGAAGAGGCTAAAATTAAATATGATAAATTATTGAACGGCTCCACAAAAGAGGATATTAAAACTTACCAAAATCTTGTGGATTCGGCAAAAAATGACTTGCAAACAACTTATGACTCAGCCTTAAATACCCTTAAAGACGCAAATATAAAAATTTATAATGCATATACTGTTGCAACCTCTATACAAAGCAGCTATTTTAATTTAAGCGACCAGCCAGGCATTAAGGTGTTAGCCGCCAGAGGCAATATAGATAAGAACATTCAGGATTTTAAAAGTTATTTAAAAACAGCCGAAGGAAATCCGTCACAAGGCAGCATTGACTCTACGTTGTCATATGCAGCCATTGCCCTTGATAATGTTTATAATGATTTAAAAATTATTAGGGAGCAATGCGACGAGGGGATTTATTATTTCAATGTTTCCTCTGCAGATAAAACATCATTAGACAATCAAAAATCTTATGTAAATACAGCCCTGACAAACGTTATAAGCGCCAAAAACAGCATATCTTCTTATAAAATAGCTTTGCAAAAAGCAGAGGATAATTTGAATTTGGAAACTGCTGCCCCGAGGCCGGAAGACATTGATATTTACCAGGCTCAGGTAGAACAAGCGCGGGCAAATGTGGATTTATACCAGACGCAGTTAAATGACAATCATTTAAGGAGCCCGGTAAACGGAAAAATTACAAACGTTAATGTAAAAATTGGAGAGATAGTTTCTGCTAGCCAGTCTGTTGCTAATTTGCTTTCTTCAAATCCCTTTGAAATAAAGGCAAACATTTATGAAGAAGACATTGTAAAAATAAAAATAGAGGATACGGTAGAAATTAATTTGATTGCTTTTCCTTTCCAAACTTTTTCAGGAAAAGTTATTGCAATGAATCCCGGTGAAAAAATAATTGACAATGTGGTTTATTATGAGATTACAATTGATTTTCCCGGCCAGCCTGAAAATATTTTATCTGGCATGACAGCAGACATTGTTGTCGGAACAAATAAGAAAGAAGATGTTTTAAGGGCGCCCAAACCTGCTGTTGAAACAATAAACGGCGGGCAAATGGTGCAGGTTGTTAAAAATGGAAAAATAGAAGACCAAATAATAACTACGGGCCTGGAAGGAAATGATTATTACGAAGTTTTATCAGGATTAAATGAGGGAGATGAAATTGTTACTGGAAAAAAATAACTATGGAATCGTTAATTAAATTAGAAAATGTCTGGAAAAAATATAAGCTTGGGAAAACAGAAGTGCCTGTGTTAAGGGGAATCAGCCTGGATATAAAGCCAGGATCTTTTGCTACAATAATGGGGCCTTCGGGATCTGGCAAATCAACATTGATGTATCTTTTAGGGCTTTTAGACACTCCGTCTGAAGGAAAAATATATATGCAGGGTCAGGATGTGTCTGGATTTTCAGAAGACAAACTCGCCCAGCTCAGAGGAGAAAAAATAGGATTTATTTTTCAGCAGTTTAATCTTTTACAAAATCTTACAGCTTTAGAAAATGTAATACTCCCCATGATTTTTCAAGGCGTGCCAGAGGCTGAAAGGAGAGAAAAGGCCGCAAAACTGCTGGAATCTGTGGGTTTGGCAAAGAGAATAAATCACAAGCCAACAGAAATGTCCGGAGGGGAGCAGCAAAGAATTGCTATTGCCAGGTCCTTGGTGAACAATCCCGAAATTTTGATTGCTGACGAACCGACCGGAAACCTTGATTCAACAACAGGGAAAATGGTTATGGGAATTTTAACAAAACTGCACAAAGAGGATAAAAAAACTATTGTTGTTGTAACCCACGACCCGAACATCGCTCATTACACCCAAAATATAATACACATACAAGACGGCCAGATTGTCGCCAACCATTTTAAAAACGAAGAAGTTTTGTGGGCAGAAAACGGAAAAACAAATTAAACCCCGTTAGAAATTAAAAGCGGGGGATAAAAAATCAGTATTTATGGCATTATTCAAGTTAGGCGGAATTTCTAACGGGGTAAAGGAATATTTTAAGATAGCCTTTAAAAGCATTGCTACAAGAAAGGTGAGGTCTTGGCTTACAACAATAGGAATTGTAATCGGAGTATTTTTAATTGTTTCGCTTTTATCTTTGTCGCAAGGATTGAAAAACGCTGTTTTAAACCAGCTGAGCATGATTGGCAAAGACCTGATTATGATAATGCCGGGAGACATAAGCAATATAACTTCTTTGGTAACAGGAGACGAGCTTTCTGAAGAAGATTTAAAAATCATTAAACAAACAGAAGGGGTGGCAAAAGTTGTGTCTATTGATTATACGTCTATTGTAATGCGCTATAACAATCAAAAAAAGACAGTTTTGCTGTATAGCGCGGATTGGAAAAACGCGCTTGATGTTTTTGAAAATGATGTGGGCTGGAGTTTGGCAGAAGGCAGGTGGCCTATAGCCAGAAAAAATGAAATTATTGTGGGAAGCATTGTGGCTTCTGAACTTTTTCCTTCAATAAGAATTGGAACAGAAGCTGTTATAAAGGGCAGAAAATTTACTATTGTGGGTATTTTAAACTCTGTGGGGTCTAAGCAGGATGATTCTATGGCTGGCATAGACGACACCATCTTTTCTTCTGTTACAGGAGAACGTACAGGAGCCAAGCAGGCTATGGCAAAATTAAAAGCCGGTTATTCGCCGGATGTTGTGGCTGAAAAAATAAAAAGCAACCTTAATGAAAATAGAAAAAGGCAGATAGGCCAAAAAGAAAGCGATTCTTCTTATACGGTTTTGACTTCAGAAAAAGTGATGAGCATTGTAAGCAATATACTGGGCGTAATACAGGCTGTAATTATTGGATTTGCATCAATTGCAATTATTGTGGGAGGAATTGGAATTATGAACACAATGTACACGTCTGTTACAGAAAGAATTAAAGAAATAGGAATTATGAAAGCGATAGGAGCTAAAAATAGAACGATAACCGCTATATTTTTGATTGAATCTGGAATTTTCGGCATGCTAGGGGGCTTGGGCGGAACGTTTTTGGGAATTATATTAGCAAAAGGCATTGAAATATATTTTCAGGTGCATCCGCTTTTTTATCTTGAGGCTGACGTTAGCCCTCAATTGATATTATTCAGCTTGAGTTTTTCTTTTTTAGTGGGATGCGTTTCTGGTTATTTCCCGGCAAAGTCAGCTTCTAAGTTAAAGCCAGTTGACGCTTTAAGATATGAATAGGCTGTGGTAAAATAAAATAATAGAATTAAGAATTAAATTTATGAAATTTAAATTTAAAAAATCTTCGGGCTTGCCCGCCGACTCGCCTCGCTTCGCGATCGAAGCGGGAGCCCGAAGGGCGGAGGCGGGGCAGGTTTCAAAACTGCTTTTAGTTTTAGCTATCATAGTTTTGGTTGCTGTTGTTATTACTTATTTGGTTATGAGAATGGCAACGCCGCCCCCAAAGCCGAATCCCAATCCAGAGCCAACAGAATTACAGCCAGTTTACAGCCAAACATTAGGAAACATTGGGTTTACTTTTAGAAGCACTATTGATATGGGAAATGTTTTAAGGGCGCAGGATTCTTTAAGCAGCACAGGCTGGCAGAAAGACTTGGCCACAACAGAAAGGTTTATAAAAGTGACAATAGGCGCCCAGAATCAAGGCAAAGAAAATATTCAGGAAAGGTCATGGGATATAGGCAATATTGTTGATTCTGAAGGAAGGATTTATGAGCCGCTGGAAGGGTATACTATTTCTCCGTGGCTGCCAGAAAACAATGGGTGCCAAGCCTTGTTAAAACCTGCCTTTGAGCCGGTTTTATGCACAAAAATATACGAAGTATCAAAAAAATCTACAGGCTTAAAGGTAAATGTTATAGCAGGCAAAGACAATCTTGCTAACAATTTTTCTTCTGACAAAGTTGACACAGCCTTAATTGATTTAATATTAAAATAGTTTGCTAAAATCATGTCAGACGTAGACAAAATTACAAGTCCCGAAAAAGAAAACGTTCCGGTTCCAGAGCATATTCCGCCGCAGAAAAGCGAGCAAGAGCCTGTTTTAAAAACTGAAGAAATAGCGCCCGAAGAAAGAATGTTGGCAAAGCAAATGAGAAAAGAAATAGAAGCAATGGAAGTTGACCCAGAATTAAAAGAATTGGCAGAGAAAAAGGCAGAAGAGATTAAATTTTTAGACGAGCGGACAAAAATTGAATCTATTTTAGAAATTGCCCGCAGGGACACAACAGAAAGAGGGCTTGTTTTAGCAATAAGCACCGCAAAAAAGACTAACGAGCCGTATATTTTAGATATGGTCCACGATGCTTTAGTGCAGGAAGGGCGCTATAAAAATCGTGTAAAATAGATATTAAATTTTATCAGATGTCTTTAATCATTTTTGGTTTTATATTAGTTTTTTTGCTTTTGATACTTGCTTTTGCGATTGTCTTGAGCGCGGAAACAAATGAAAAAAACTCTATTTTCGGCGGTTTAGAGCAGACTTTGTTTTTGGTTACGATGCCCAAAAACCCGACTAAAAAGGAGGGAGACCAGCAAAAGGAAGAAAAAATGATAATATCTCAAATGGAGCAAGTTTTGGCTAATTTTTTATATTTAAAAAAGCGCCGGCTTTTCCAACCCCCCCCATCTGTTGCTCTTGAAATAGCTTCTCAAATAGGCGGGTCTGATATTTCCTTTTACGTGGCGCTCCCAAGATATTTGGAATCTGTTTTTGAAAAATATGTGCAAGGCGTTTACCCTTCGGCCATAGTAGACAAAGTTCCAGAAGATTATACTATTTTTGAACCGCAGGGAGCCACAGCTGCAGCCTATATGCGGCTTGCGGAAAACTCTTTGTTTCCCATAAGCACATATCAGGTTTTAGAAAAAGACCCGTTGGCTTCACTCAGCAATAATTTAAGCAAAATAAAACCCAATGAAGGCGGAGCTGTGCAAATAATAATAAGGCCCGTTCCGCGCTTAAATCTTAGGAAAAAAGGGGAAAAGGCGTTAAAAAAAATAAGGCAGGGAAAGCCCGTAAGAACAGCGGCTGACCAGGCATTCCACGGAATTTTTTTGGAGGTTCTTGATGAAATTTTAAATCCTCCAAAGCCCAAAGAAAAACAGCAGACAAACCCTAATTTAGACCAGCAAGGCAGGCCAAAAGAGCAAGGATACGACCAAAAAGGATACGAAGAAATACAAAAGAAAATCCAAAAACAGCCCTTTGAAACAAACATAAGAGTAATAGCCTCGGCAAAATCTCGGGAAAGGGCAGAGGAGATATTAGAACATTTAACGTCTTCTTTCAGCCAGTTTTCAATGTCAGCTATAAACAGCTTAGAGCCTAAAAAATTAAGCAAAAGAGGGCTAAAGAAGCTTATTTTTGATTTTAGCTTCCGCAATTTTAACGAAAAGCAGACTTGTATTTTAAATTTAGAAGAACTGGCTTCAATTTATCATTTTCCGAGCCATTTTATTGAAACTCCTTATATTAAGGCTTCAAGGTCCGGGGTTGCAGCGCCCCCTTCAGACTTGCCGGATGCGGGAGTAAATTTAATCGGCCAAGTTTTATTTCGCGGAGAAAACAAAAAAGTCTATTTTGCCACGGCAGAAGACAGGAGAAGGCATTTTTATATAATAGGGCAGACCGGCGTTGGAAAATCAACTTTTATCGAGGGCATGATTGCGCAGGATATTAAAAACGGACACGGAGTGGCTGTGGTTGATCCGCACGGAGAACTGGTTGAGCATGTTTTAGCCAACATTCCAAAAGAAAGGGCAGAAGATGTTGTTTTGTTTGAGCCTTTTGACATGGAACGTCCATGCGGGCTGAATATGTTAGAATATGACACCCCAGAGCAAAAAGATTTTGCAGTTCAGGAAATGATTGCAATTTTTTACAAATTGTTTCCGCCGGAAATTATAGGCCCTATGTTTGAACATTATATGAGAAACGCAATGCTGGCTTTAATGGCAGACAAGGATAACCCCGGAACTTTGGTTGAAATTCCAAAAATGTTCACAGACCCCACTTTTTTGCAAAAAAGAATGGCAAAGGTTTCAGACCCTGTGGTAAGAAATTTTTGGCTTAAAGAATGGACAGCCACAACAGGGTCAACAAGGTCTGATATGTTGGGATACGTTGTTTCAAAAGTGGGCAGATTTATTGAAAACGAAATGATGCGGAACATAATAGGCCAGTCAAAGTCGGGTTTTGATTTGTCAAAAATAATGGACGAGAAAAAAATATTTTTAGCCAATTTATCAAAAGGCCTGACAGGCGAAGTAAACAGCTCATTGCTGGGGTTAATTTTAGTTTCAAAAATACAAATGGCTGCAATGCGCAGAGCGCGCGTGCCGGAAGAACAAAGAACAGACTTTTATTTATATATTGACGAATTCCAAAATTTTACAACAGACTCCATTGCCACAATTTTGTCTGAAGCAAGAAAATATAAATTAAATTTAATAATGGCACACCAATATATGCCCCAGCTAAAGCAGGAGATAAGAGACGCTGTTTTAGGAAACGTTGGCACAATAGGAACATTCCGCATTGGAGCCGAAGACGCAGAAAATTTAGAAAAGCAGTTTGAGCCAGGATTTTCAAGATTTGATTTAGTGAATTTAGACAACTTCACAATGATAATAAAAATGATGATTAGCAACAAAATTTCAACTCCGTTTAAAATGCAGACTCTGCCAAGCCCCAAAGGCAGGCCCGAGATAATTGAACCGATTAAAAAAATAGCAAAAATAAAATATGGAAAGCCAAAGCAAATTGTGGAGCAGGAAATAATGCAGAGATCATTTGTTGAAATTCCGCCTTCGGTTTCTCCGCCACCTCCGCCAGCCCTAAATTAAACTCGTTTTACGTATTGGCCGGTTTCGGTGTTAACTTCAATTATGTCGCCCTGTTCAATAAACAGAGGAACTTGAATTATGGCTCCAGATTCTAAAACAGCTTCTTTTGTTCCGCCCTGCGCCCTGTCGCCTTTAACTCCGGGAGCTGATTCTTTAACTTTTAGTTGCACTTTAATAGGCAAAACAAAATTGATAATTTTTTCTTCAAAAACAATGCCTGTTACAATTTCATTTGGCTTTAAATACTTTGCCTGTATTCCGATTTGAGCTTCTGTAAATGAAAATCTTTTTGACGGATTGTTCGGTTCTGAAAAAAAATATTCTCCGCGGTTTTGGTAAATAAATTTAATTTCTCTTTTTTCTAAATCAGCTTCCTGGAAAACATCTCCCTGCTGGAAGTTTCTTTCCAGCACTCTGCCGTCAAGCAAATTTTTAATTTTGCTTTGTATAACAGGCCTTCTTTGGGCCATTTTTGAAAGCTGGGCTTCCAGCACTTCCCATGGCTGTCCGTCTAAAATAAATTGTACGCCCTTTTTTAAATCTGTATGTGTAAGCATGCGTCGAAATTTTTAAATATCTAAATTAAGATTTTTAAACATTTTATCATTTAAGATTGATTTAAAATTTATAATTTAAAATTAAAAATTAATTGTATCATTCTATTGTTCTCCACTCTATTGTGTTTTCTTTGTCTGCAAACTCCAGCCACTCGCCAAATTTTGAAATAACGAACCATTTTTTCTTTGTTTCAGACCAAATCATTGGGTCTCCTTTATAAAATGGTTTTTTAACTATTTCTTTTGGTTTTAACCTGTCTAATTCCAGCCATTTTTTAAAAACAGTTTCAATGGCATAATCCAATTTTCTTGAGTTTGCCCAGCTGGCAACCTTGTCAATTGCTTGTTTTGCTTTTTCAACAGAACCCGCCAAATCCAGCAATTGTTTTGCCGGCTTTGTAAATCGAGAATATACTATATTCCTCTTTTTAGCATTTTCTTTTAATTCTTGCAAGGATAAGCCCTTAGACTGGAAAAAGTGGGTGATTACCTGCCTTATTGCAGTTTCCTCTTCTAATTCATCAAATTCTTTTACTTTTTTATGTTTTATATACTCCTCAATTTTTTTCGTATTTTTCTCGCCAATGCCAAGTTCTCTTATTCCTTTAGCCCCTTTTTCTTTGTAAATTTCGCTTACATCAATTTTTAAATTATCTAAAATATTTATGGCGATTTTGTATGCTTTTAATTTATAGCCCAAAGCTTTATCGCCCTTTATTTCTAAAAGCTGTATTATCTCCTTAAAAATTTTAGATATTTCTTTATTCATATCTTTAGTTTATCTTACCATTTTTTTTACAACAAAAAAGCCCGTCTCCTAATCGCCTCAACGCGTCGAGACGTTTGTTAAAATCCACTTAATAAGTTATTTTGAAGCAAAATTTTTAGGGCATCGGGACATCGGCATTATACGACGGCTTTTTGCCGAACGGCAAAAAGCCGTCGTAATCGATTCATTTTTATGTTATAATCAGTTTAGGGGAATAAAAATAATAAAACTTATGAGTGCAGTTACCGCAAAAATAATGATGGAATTGTGGTTTGGGAAGGGCTATGATAATCCTAAATTTACCATTGAGGATGTTTTCGATTTATTTAAAAAAGAGGAGCAGGGAAGTGTCAAAAGAGCAATAAGAGATTTAACCAATAATCAATTTATAAAACAAAAAGAAGATTATAACGGATCGGTTTTGGTCTCTTTATCTGAAAAAGGAAAATTAAGGGCGCTGAATTTTGTTTTTAGAAAATTTGGGGAAAGACGGGAAAAGTGGGATGAAAAATGGCGGATGATATCGTTTGATATCCCGGATTATTGCACAAAAGGCAGAAAGGCACTGGTGTATCGCCTAAAATCAGGAGGATTTTATGAGCTGCAAAAAAGTTTATTTTTATATCCGTATGATTGTAAGAAAGAAGTAAAAACGCTTATCGCTTTGTTTAAAATCGAAAAGTATGTTAGGTTTGGTCTGCTGGAATTTATAGATAATCAAGATATTTTGATTAGGCATTTTAAACTCGCTAAATAAGATAAAAAAGAAGGATAAAAAAAGAAAAACGGCTTTTTGCCGAACGGCAAAAAGCCGTCGTATCAATACAAGTTATCTAAATAAGTTATCTAAATAAGCCGCAGATTTTTTGTATCTAATTCTTTTTTACAACAAAAAAGCCCGAAACGTGCACTATGTGCGACGCTCGGGCATCTTGAATGTGAAGCGCGACTTGTTAGCCGTAGGCTTGCTGGCTTTCAATAAGCCGCCGCAATAAGCCGCCGTTCCAATCTTGTGATTCGGTCTGTGAGCCCGAGGATAATCTCTGGCAGGCAGTCTGTGATTTCTGTGGAAACCGGCTGGCGAGCGTCAAGCTGGGCGATAGGAACTAAGTCCTTTGCCAAAACGCCAACTGTCTCGTATTGGAGGCTGTGAGGATAGATCAGCTTCACCTTGAAGCTTCGTTCCTCGGGATTGAACGGCGGACCGAACGATTTTTCATCGTCGATTTTTTGCTCTAAAAGCACCTTGCCCAGGGCGCTAATCATCCCTTGGATTTTCAGCGCGACAAGCGCTCCCTGTTTAATCTCCATGGCAATCCTCCTTTTGATAGGGACTGGAGATTTGATTTGGGTACAATATTTAAGTATATCATATTTGAACCTGTATGTCAATAGTGAAAATAATGGAAAAATCAGGTATAGTATAATTGAATTATTATGCAAAAAAGACATAGAATTTTTATAGCAATAAACCTGCCCGAGGATATAAAAAGGGGATTGTCAGAATACCAGGAAAAATGGCCTGAGCTACCGGCAAAATGGACTGCAAAGGATAATTTACACATTACCCTGGAGTTTTTGGGTGATTTAACCGATGAAGAGCTGGGAAATGTGTGCAAGGCGGTAGGCAAGGTGACTTTAAGACATAAAATTTTTTCTGTAAATTTAAATAAAATTTTATACGGGCCTCCCAAAAAAATGCCTCCTTGCATGGTTTGGGCAGAAGGCGAGAAATCAGACGACTTAACTGACTTGCGAGAAGATATTCAGGAATGCTTGTTACAGGAAATAAGGTATAGGCCAGAAGGGAGAGGTTTTACGCCCCACATTACTTTAGCCCGCATCAGAGAATGGGAATTTAGAAAAATTGAACCGGAAGAAAGGCCGGAAATTGAAGAAAATATTGATTTAACTTTTACAGTAGAATCAATTGATGTTATGGAGTCAGAATTAAAACGCGGAGGTCCTGTTTATTCAATAATTGAATCACATAATTTAGCATAATCATGAAAATACATTTTATAGGAATAGGCGGAATAGGGGTATCGGCTTTAGCTCAGTATTATTTATCAAAAGGCAGCGAAGTTTCGGGGTCTGATTTGACGCGCTCGGAAATCACAGATTTTTTAAAAAAAATGGGCGCTAAAATTTATATTGGAAACTTTGCAAAAAACATACAAAAAGATTTTGATTTGGTTATTTACACCCCGGCTGCCAAAAAAAATAACCCAGAGCTGAAAAAAGCAAAAAGTTATAAAATAAAAACTTTAAGCTATCCCGAAGCTTTGGGCGAGCTAACAAAAAAATATTTTACAATAGCTGTTTCAGGCACCCATGGAAAAAGCACAACTGCTTCAATGATAGGTTTGGCTCTTGAAAAAGCAGGCCTTGACCCCACAATTATTGTGGGGTCAAGGCTAAAAGAATTTGGCAATAGCAATTTTAGGGCAGGTAAGTCAAAAACTTTAGTAATAGAAGCTGACGAGCATTTTGCGTCATTTTTGAATTATTGGCCAAAAATTATTGTTCTCACAAATATTGAAAGAGACCACCTTGATTATTATAAAAATTTAAAAAATATCTTGTCAGCTTTTAAAAAATATATAAAACATTTAGAAAAAGACGGGTTTTTGGTTGCAAACAAAGACGACAAAAATATAACAAAAATAATTTATGAATTTGAAAATTTAGGCCGAGAAATTACAAAAGACGAATTTGCCTCAGCTGGCCATCCTGCAGTAAATAAGTTTTCTGTAAACGGATCTGAAGCTAAAAAAATCAAAAAATTGCTCAAAGTGCCGGGTCAGCACAATGTTTATAACGCGCTGGCAGTTTTGGCTGTTGCTAGAATTTTACGGATACCAGATGATATTACTTTTAAATCTTTGTCTGAATTTAAAGGCACATGGCGCAGATTTGAAATTAAAAAAGCAAAGGCTTATGGAAAGCAAATAACAATTATTTCTGATTACGGACACCATCCCACAGAAGTGCTGGCAACTTTAAAAGCTGTGAGGGAAAAATATGCTAAAAAAAATATCTGGTGTATTTTTCAGCCGCATCAGCGCCAAAGAACATATTATTTGTTTGATGAGTTTGTAAGAGCTTTTAAAGAAGCTCCAACTAATAAGATTATAATAACTGATATTTATGATGTAGCTGGCAGAGAAACAAAAAAGATTAAGGCTGGGGTAAGTTCAAAAAAACTTGTCAAAAAAATTGAAAAAGACAATGTGCAGTATTTCGCGTTAGATAAGGCAGAAAAATATATAAAAGAAAACATAAAAGCAGGCGACATATTAGTTATAATGGGAGCAGGAGACATTTATAAACTCGCAGATAAGTTTTAAATAAAAAAAATAGCCCCGCGTTGCACTTGCAACGCGGGGTTTTGGTTTGCGGAGGTCAGATAAATATCAAAGGGTGGCGGGTGTTGTGTTGCGCGGTTTTCTCATGGCTGCCATGCGCCTTCTTCTGTCCCTGACAGCAAACAACATGAGCCTTCTCATGATTTTTGTGTCAGTCACCGATTCCTCGAGCAGCGGGTATTGATAAAGGAACATCTGTCTGAAATCCTCAACATCGTCATTGTCGAGGAACTGCGGATCGGGGCTTCTGTTCCTCAAAAAAGACTGAGGACACGCTTCCAGCTCGCTAAAGCTGACTGCATTGGGTTTGCCATCGCCATTCCGCCCTCTTTTGTTTTTGCTGTTAGAATGTCTCATTGGACATATCCTTTCCGTGTCCGTGTACCGTTTCAGGGAAACTACAACGAATGCCTCCTCTATTCGGTTCTGCTTTTAACCTCCCTCCGTAAGCAGATTGTAAAAGGTCAATTGTTTTTCTGCGCATCGCAGAAGAATATAATTATTATACCACCTCAAGAAATAAGGTCAACTCCCTGAGACAAAATTTCTACACTTTTCTTTATTTTAATAATTTGATATAGTTAAACAATAATTTAACTAATAAAAAACTATGGTTGACACAAACCCGCAAAGAATAGAAGAAATTTTGACCAGGGGGATAGAAAATGTATATCCAAGCCGCGAGGAACTGGAAAAAGTTTTGTTGTCTGGAAAAAAACTAAAAATTTATAACGGCATTGACCCGACCGGAAAACTTCACATTGGCCATGCGGCAGTTTTGTTAAAATTGCGCCAGCTTCAGGATTTGGGCCACGAAATAATTATTTTAATAGGCGATTTTACTGCAACAATTGGCGACCCGACAGGAAAGTCTGAAACAAGAAAAGTGTTGACTAAAAAACAGGTGCTTGCCAATGCTAAAAATTACAAAAAACAAATAGGAAAAATTTTGGATTTTAAAAAATCAAACGTAAAGTTTTTTTACAACGGCAAATGGACCAATAAGCTAAAGATGGCTGATTTATTTGCAATTGCTTCGCACTTTACAGTTGCCAGGCTGCTTGAAAGGGATATGTTCCAAAAAAGAATTAAGAAGGGGGGCGATATTCATGTGCCAGAATTTTTGTACCCAATTTTTCAGGCTTACGATTCTGTGGCAATGGATGTTGACATGGAAGTTGGCGGAAACGACCAGACTTTTAATATGCTAGCAGGAAGAACCTTGATGAAAAAAATGAAAAATAAGGAAAAATTTGTTTTAACAACTAAGCTTTTGGTTGATTCTGTTGGAAAAAAAATGGGGAAAACAGAAGGAAATATGGTGAATTTAGATGAAAGCCCTGCAGAAATGTTTGGCAAAATTATGAGCTGGCCAGATGAATTGATTCATTTAACATTTGAGATTTGCACTCGCGTAGCGCCAGATGAGATTGATGAAATTATAAAAATACCGAATCCGCGCAACCAAAAAGCTATATTGGCAAAAGAAATTGTAAAAATGTATCACGGCGAGAAAGAGGCGAAAAAAGCCGAAGAAGAATTTGATAAAGTTTTTCGCAATAAGGAATTGCCAACAGACATTCCGGTTTTTCAAACTGATAAAAATAATTATTTTGTTTTGGATTTATTGTTTGACGCAAAATTATCTTTTTCTAAAAACGAAGCAAAGAGATTGGTTGAGGGTGGGGGAGTGGAAATACAAATCGGAGAGAAAAAAGAAAAAGTTGCTGATTGGGAAAAAGAAATTATTATAGAAGACGGCATGATAATTAAAGTCGGCAGAAAATTTGTAAAAATTAAGCTTAAAACATAAAATGCATCACAGATTCACAATAGTTGAGGCCTCAAAACATATAGGAGAAAAAGTAAAAGTTTCAGGCTGGGTAAATACAAGAAGGGCCCACGGAAAAATTTTATTTATTGACCTGCGGGACAGAAGCGGGATTTTGCAGGTTGTTTTTGTGCCTTCAAACAAAGAAGTTTATGATACAGCTCAAACCATAAGACCGGAGTGGGTTGTTGAAATTGAAGGCCAGATTGTAAAAAGGCCAGACAGCATGGTAAATGACAAAATTGCAACAGGCCAAGTTGAAATGTCAGCTGAAAGTTTAAAAGTTTTATCAGAATCTGAAACTCCGCCTTTTGAAATAGAGGGCGACGGATATGATATAAACGAGGAGATAAGAATGAAATACAGGTATCTGGATTTAAGGCGCGAGAGGCTTAAAAACAATCTTATTATGCGGCATAAGGTCATAAAATTCATGCGTGATTTTCTTGATAAAGAAGGATTTGTTGAAATTGAAACTCCTGTTTTGACAAAATCAACTCCTGAGGGAGCGCGAGATTACATTGTGCCTTCAAGATTAAACTCAGGGAAATTTTATGCGCTTCCGCAGTCGCCCCAGCAATATAAACAGCTTTTAATGGCCTCTGGGGTTGAAAAGTACTACCAAATACCAAAATGTTTTAGGGATGAAGACCCAAGAGGGGACAGACAGCCTGAATTTACTCAGCTTGACCTTGAAGTAAGTTTTGCAAAAATGGAAGATGTGATGGATTTAATCGAGCGCCTTTTAGTTTCGCTTGTTAAAACCCTCTATCCTAAAAAGAAAATACAAGAAATTCCGTTTCCCAAAATAACTTATAAAGAGGCCATGGCAAAATATAAAACAGACAGGCCAGATTTGAGAAAAGACAAATCCGACAAAAGCTTGCTGGCTTTCTGCTGGGTTGTTGATTTCCCGTTTTTTAAGGCGGGGTCTGATGATGGGTATCCAACGGGCAAGTGGAAGCCAACGCATAATCCATTTTCAAAACCGCAGGACGATTTTATGGACGACCTTATGCAAAAGAAAAACATAGAAAACATTTTGACTACGCAGTATGATATTGTGTTAAATGGATTTGAAATTGGCGGAGGTTCTATAAGAAATCACAGGCCAGAGGCCCTTGAAAAAGTTTTTGAGATAATTGGCTACAAGGCAGACGAGATAAAAGAAAAATTCGGGCACATGCTGGAAGCCTTCAGGTATGGAGCTCCTCCGCATGGAGGCATAGCCCCCGGCATAGACAGAATTGTTTCTATTTTACAGAACGAACCAAACATTAGAGAGGTTATTGCTTTTCCGAAGACTGGCGACGGAAGAGATTTTATGATGTCTGCTCCCTCTGAAATAGATGAAAAACAGCTAAATGAGCTCCACATAAAAGTAAGCTTGCCAAAACAAAAAAAGAAAAAGCAATGAAATTAGATTTAGAGCGCATATTTAAAGGGGTGGTTCTGTCTTTGGTTTTTCTTGGCCTTTCAGGGGGCGCGATTTTTGCTGTAAACCAATTCATTTCTTCAAATTTTCTAACAGCAGGCATTTTAGCTGTTCCAGCAAGTTTAAACGAAGAGGGCGAGAATTTGAATCAGCAGCCTGCAGAGCCGCCGGCGCAAGATTTTATAGAGCCCGCAGAACCAGAAGACAATTTGACAATTTATGCAAAATCAGCTGTTGCTGTTGAAACAGATTTGGCAGGCAAAGATAAAATTTTGTTTGAAAAAAATGCAGATAAAAAACTTCCTATAGCAAGCTTAACAAAATTGATGACAGCTGTTGTTGTTTTGGAAAATTATGATTTGATTCAAAATGTGATTGTCAGTGAAAAAGCCGACTCGCAAGATGCGATGCAGCCCGACTTAAAAACAGGGGACATCTTTTCTGTGACAGAGCTTTTGTATTTTTCGCTTATACGTTCAAGCAACAAAGCAGCTTACGCGCTATCTGAACAAATCGGCCAGGAAGTGTTTGTTGATTTAATGAATAAAAAAGCAGCCGAAGCGGGGTTGCAAAATACTTTTTTTAAAGACCCTACTGGCTTGTCGCCGGAGAATGTTTCAACGGCAAAAGACCTGCAAAAATTTGCAGAATATATAATCAAACATTATCCGGAAGTCATAAATATTACAAGAACAAAAAAACTTAATCTGCCCAATTTAGGAGAAATAGAAAATACGAACGAGATTTTAGGGGAAATTCCAGATATAATGGGGGGAAAAACAGGCTTTACAAAGGAGGCAGGGGGATGTATGCTTTTAATCAGAAAAAACCTTTCAACCGGCGGATTTTTTATTTATGTTATTTTGGGGTCAGATGACAGGTTTGCAGAAATGAGAAAATTAATTATGTTATCAAATTTATGACAGACATAGAGCTAAACGTAATAAAAATCTTTACTATTTTTACATTGGCTTGCGGATTTGCTATTTTGTGGACTCCTCTGCTTACAAATTTTTTGTATAAACGGAAGCTTTGGAAGAAATCTGCGCGCCAGAAAGCAATAACAGGCGAGGATGCTGTTGTGTTCAGCTCTCTGCATAAGGAAAAAGAGGTCGGTACGCCCAGGCTTGGAGGATTGCTGATATGGGTTACAATTTTAATCATAATTTTTTTGCTTTTTTTGCTTTCTTTGATTTTTCCAGAAACTGTTTTTGCCCAGTTCAACTTTTTATCAAGAAGCCAGACATGGCTGCCATTATTTACTTTGGCGGCAGCTTCAATTTTAGGTTTGGTTGATGACCTTTTACAAATATATGGAAGGGGCAAATATGTTGGCGGGGGGTTGTCATTAAAAAAACGGATTTTCGTGGTGGTTTTAATCGGCTTTATTGCCAGCATTTGGTTTTATCAAAAATTAGGTTGGGATGTTGTTTATATTCCTTTTTTAGGAGACGTTTCAATAAGGCTTTGGTACATACCTTTGTTTGTAATAGTAACATTAGCTTGCTGGGCGGGGGGAGTGATAGATGGATTAGACGGGCTGGCAGGCGGAACTTTCGCCTCAATTTTTGGAGCTTTTACAGTAATTGCTTTTTCTCAAGGAAAAATTGATCTGGCGGCTTTTTGCGCTGCCATTTGCGGAACACTTTTTGCATTTTTATGGTTTAATATTCCGCCAGCCAGATTTTACATGGGAGAAACGGGCATGCTGGGACTTACAACAGTTTTAGCTGTGGTTTCTTTTTTAACAAATTCTGTTTATGTTCTGCCAATAATAGCCGGGCTTTTGGTTGTTGAGGTGGCTTCTGCGCTTTTACAGATTTTTTCAAAAAAATTAAGAAAAAAGAAAATTTTTTTATCAACGCCAATACATCATCATTTTGAGGCCATAGGCTGGCCAGCATGCAAAGTTACAATGCGTTTTTGGATTGTGGGAGTTGTGTTGGCCATCGTCGGAGTATCTATAAAACTGTTAGGGTAATTGACATAACAGCAAATTTGGGTAGTATAGACATATATTATGACTTTTCAAATAAACAAAAAATTCGGGATATTAATGTTTATTTTAGTTGTTTCGGCAGGCATTTTTGCAGGTGGGGGAATTTTGCATGCCCAATATAATGTATGTAATTATCACGCATACAAGGACTGCGTAGGCAGTTCTATTTATTGGTTTGACTCGTGCTCAAACAGGCAGGACCTTTACCAAGACTGCTCATCTTTTGGCCAGACATGCCAATACGGCCAATGCGTTGCAAGCATACAGCCTGTTTACACGGCCCACCAAAAAATTAGCTGTTCTGGAAATAATTTATACTGGTATGATTCGTTGGGAGCTGTTAATTCTTTATATAAAAATTGCCAAGACGCAAATAGCTGTACCCAGGACAGCTGTTCTGGAGCTAAATGCTCTAATGTTTTAAAGTGCGATGGCTCAACTTGCGCTGCGGGTTTAGCTGATTACAATACTTATTGCCAGCAGGCGCAGCCAAATCCGCCGCCAAATGATGTTAATAATTTAATGGTTTCTTTTGTCGCCAAAACAGACGAAGCATCTCAGCAATGGAATAAAAACGCGCAAGTTTCACCAGATTCCACTGTATATTTTATGATAGCTTTAAACAACAATTCAGATACAGCCTATAGCAATGTAAACATATCAGCTAATATTCCCGGAGAAATTTCTCTTTTAGGAAACTTAAAAGTCAACGATGCTGCTTTTTCAGGCGATATAGTTTCTGGCATTAGCATCGGCTCTCTTGAGCCTAAAAGCGCAAAATCTATAACATTTGAAGGCAAAACACAATCTTTTTCAGAGCAATCTCAAAAACAGGCAACTATAACTGTAAATTCGTCTGGGGCCGTGCGGTCAGACTTTGTAAACCTTGATTTTGTTCCTGGGCAGTCAACAGTTGCTGCTGTTTCACAGCCGGCTGAAGACACTGGAATTACAACGTTTTTAAAACGTTGGTATTTATGGATTTTATCCGGCATAGTGCTGATATTCTTGTTTATAATTGTTTTTAGGAGAGTGTCTTCTAACGTATAAACACGTATTTTACAGCTGCCCCTTAACAAACTGGGCAGCTTTTAATTCGCCTTATTTTCTGCTATAATCAAATATAATTATGGACAAAAAGCCGACCATTTTTGAATTTACCTCGTATAAATTTGAGCCCGCGCAAAAAAGGGTTTTATTCAGTTACAAACAAGAATTTGTAGATAGCGAGCCTTTGAATTTCACTGAAACTCTGCTTCTGCCAGAGCTGCCGAATTTAGAAGGCCTACCCGAAGGATTAGTAGATAAAATTTTACAAGGGGTCCATTTAATTTTAGGCGTCAGCTATTATAAATCTTATTGTGCGACAAAGTTAAAATTTCCTTATGCTTTGTCCCAAAAAGAAGCAAATTTTTGGAATATTGTTTATAGAAAAGGATTAGGAGAATTTTATTATAGAAATAATTTAGACCCAAAAATATCACCTAAATTTTCTTATAATAAAAACGCAAGAACTAAAAATTATTTTTTAGATAAAAATGAAAAATGTCTTGTTGGCGTGTCGGGAGGCAAAGATTCAATTGTGGCAGCAGAACTTTTAAAAGAACAGGGGATTGATATAACTGCTGTTTTTACTGAAACGCAAAAAGAATCGCTAATTGTAAATAAAGTAATTGAAACATTAGAAATTAAATCATTAAAATTTAGGCGAGTTTTAGATGAGAAAGTATTTCAAAATTATAAATATAACGGTCATGTGCCAGTTTCTGCAATGTTTGCTTTTTTAGGAATTTTATATGCAGTTTTGTATAGATGTTCTTACTGTATAATGGCAAACGAGCATAGCAGTAATTTTGGAAATATTAAATATAAAGGAGAGATGATTAACCACCAATGGTCAAAATCGTCAGAATTTGAAGATATGTTTTGTGATTATGTGAAAAGTTTTATAACCCCCGATGTTCGTTATTTCTCTTTGTTAAGGCCCTTTTATGAAATAAGAATCGCGGAATTATTTTCAAAATATAAACAATATTTCCCTTATTTTTCCAGCTGTAATAAAAATTTTAGAATAGCCGCAGACAAAAAATCGGGGCTTTGGTGCGGACAATGTCCTAAATGTGTTTTCGTATTTACTTTACTTTCAGCTTTTTTATCAAAAGATGAGTTATTAGGCATTTTTAAAAAAAATCTTTATCAAGACGCGAGCCTTTTGCCTCTGTTTAAAGATATTTTTGGGTTGGGAAAGTTAAAACCATTTGATTGCGTCGGGACATTTGAGGAATCAAGGGCAGCTTTTACTCTTGGTGCTAAAAAATTTAAAAATGATTTTATAACAAAAACGTTTTTATCAAAAGTAAAAATTAAAAAAGACATTATCAACAGATTATTCAAAACTCATCAGGCGAATAACATTCCAAGCCAATTTAGATTTTTAGGAATGAAAAATATTCTAATTTTAGGTTATGGTGAGGAAGGAGAAGTAACAAAAAAATACATTAAAAAAAATTATTCTAATTTTAAAATTGGCACAGCAGACCTTAAATTAGGAAAAAATTATTTGGAAAAGCAGAAAGATTATGATATGGCGGTAAAAACCCCCGGCATTGCTAAAAGCTTTGTTAAAGTTCCCTATACAACGGCAACAAATATATTTTTTTCAAAAAATAAGAATACTACAGTTGGTATTACCGGAAGCAAAGGAAAAAGCACAACCGCCTCGCTTATTTATTCAATATTAAAAGAAGCTGGTAAAAACGTACGAATTTTAGGAAATATCGGAAATCCGATGCTTTCGGCATTATCAGAGCCCATTAGAGAAAATGAGATTTTTGTTTTAGAGCTTTCAAGCTACCAACTAGACGACATTGATTTTTCTCCCAATATAGCCGTGGTAACAAATTTGTTTCCAGAACACATGGATTATCACATCGGTTTAGATAATTACTATAATGCGAAAAAAAATATAATCAGATTCCAAAATAAAACGGACACATTTATTTATAATCAAAAAAATGCAAAATTACGGAAGTGGGTAAGCGACGCAAAAGGCAAAACAGTTTCATTCAGTGACAAAATTGATATTGATAATTTGAAGATTCCATTACTTGGCCAGCATAATAGAGAAAATATCGGGGCGGCAATTGCTGTCGCAAGAATATTTAATATTTCCGATAAAATAATAAAAAAGGCCATTGAAAAATTCAAACCGCTGCCACATAGGCTGGAATTTGTTGACGAGTTTAAAAATATAAAATTTTATGATGATGCCATTTCTACCACCCCCGAATCAACAATTGAAGCGATTAAATCGTTAAAAAATATCGGCACAATTTTTCTTGGCGGAGAAGACAGGGGATATAATTTTTTACAATTAGAAAAAACCATCAAAAAATATAGAATAAAGAATATCGTTCTTTTTCCAAATTCCGGAAAGAGAATCTTTAAATCACAAAAGGGATTAAATATTTTAAAAACTTCCAGCATGGAGAAAGCTGTAAGTTTTGCATATAGACATACAGAAAAGGGAAAAATTTGTCTGCTTTCCTGTGCTTCTCCCAGCTATTCTTTATGGAAAAATTTTGAAGAAAAAGGAGATTTATTTAAAGAATTTGTTAAAAAATATTCAAAGTAAAGTAATGAAAAAACATTTTAATTATTATCTTTTTTTTCTGGTTGTTTTTTTGGCCGGTTTTGGATTTTTATTTTTAGCCTGCCTTTCGGTTCCAGCTTCCTTGCAGAGGTTTAATACAGCAAATTATTATTTGCTGCACCAGCTTATTTTACTGATAGCCGGTGTAATTTTGGGATTTGTTTTTTATAGGATTCCGCTAAAATTTTTAAAAAAATGGGCGCCTTATATTTTTTTGGCAAACTTTTTCTGCCTTTTTTTAGTTTTTCTGCCTGTTATAGGATTAAAGCTTGGGGGAGCCAGCAGGTGGCTCAACTTTGGCAAATTTGCAGTTCAGCCCTCAGAATTTTTAAAAATTACAGCCATTTTATATTTGTCTGCATGGATTGCCTCAAAATTGTCTGATGCTCCTGCTTCGGGGTGGAAATCTACAGCAAAAAGGGGATACCATAATGCAGTATATATATTTGTTCCGTTTTTAATGCTTTTGGCAATAATTTCTATAGCTCTTGTTTTGCAGAGCGATGCCAGCACATTAGGCGTTATTTCGCTTACCTTGCTGGCTGTTTATTTTTCTGCCAGAACTCCCATTTGGCATACTTTTTTGGTTATACTGGCGGGAGCCGGCAGTTTGCTGTTTTTAATAAGATTTGAACCATACAGACTGGACCGCTGGCTTATTTTTTTGCACCCGGAATCAGACCCATTAGGCAAGGGTTTTCAATTAAGGCAATCATTGCTTTCTTTAGGGTCCGGAGGAATTTTTGGCAAAGGGCTTGGAATGTCAACTCAAAAATTCGGTTTTTTGCCCCAAGCCATATCCGATTCCATATTTGCAATAGTGGGAGAGGAGCTGGGGATTGCGGGGGCTGTAATTTTAATTGCGATGTTTGTGTTTTTCTTTTATTTGGGAGTTAAAATTGCAAAAAATTCTAACGATAAATTTTATAAGATGACAGCAATTGGAATTACTTTTTGGATAACATTGCAGGCTTTTATAAATATTGCCTCAACAATAGGAATTTTTCCAATGACAGGCATTCCTTTGCCATTTTTTTCATACGGAGGATCGCATTTAGTAGCTGAAATGATAGGCGTGGGCTTGCTACTCAACATTTCCAAAAACGGATAACTTTGTTATGATTAGATAATATTATGAAAATTTTGTTTACGGGGGGCGGTACAGGCGGGCATGTGTATCCTTTGGTGGCCATAATCAGAGAGATAAGGCGCATTTACCCTAAAAATAATTTAGAATTTTATTATTTGGGACCTAAAGATGACTTTGGGCTGATTTTATTGTCACAGGAGGACGTTGTAATAAAGAAAATAATTTCAGGCAAAATAAGGAGATATTTTTCGTTTCAAAATTTTATAGATATTTTATTTAAAATTCCTTTTGGGTTTTTTCAGAGTATTTTTTTGCTTATTTCAATAAGGCCTGATTTGGTTTTTAGCAAAGGCGGGTCGGGGTCTATTGGGGTGGCATGGGCGGCAAGAATTTTAAGAATTCCTGTTTTTCTGCACGAGTCAGATATTGTGCCCGGGCTTTCCAATCAAAAAACTTCAAAATGGGCAAAGAAAATTTTTATTTCGTTCCCTAAAACAGAATATTTTGACAGCAAAAAAACAATTTTGACAGGAAACCCCATAAGAAGCGAAATTTTAGACGGAGACGCGAAAGTTGCAGGAGAAATTTTTAATTTAACTTTTGAAAAGCCTGTTTTTTTGATAACCGGAGGCTCGCAGGGAGCCGAAGCCATAAATGATTTTGTTTTGAGGGTTTTAAACGATTTTTTGAAAGATTTTGAACTTATCCATGTTACGGGGCCCGCGAACATAAAAGAAACAGAAGCTGAAGCAGAAGTTATTATAGATAAAAATTTAGAAAAATATTACCATCCTATAGGGTTTTTAGATGAAGAAAAAATAAAACACGTTTACAAGGCAGCAGATATTGCGCTTTCAAGAGCAGGGTCGGGCTCCATCTTTGAGATTGCGGCTTGCGGCAAGCCCAGCATATTAATACCCCTGCCCACAGCCGCCGCAAACCATCAAGCAAAAAATGCTTATGTTTATGCGGAAACAGGAGCTGCCTTGGTAATTGAGCAAGAAAATTTAACCCCCAACTTTTTTATGCACGAACTCCGATTGATATTTTTGCGGCCTGAAAAATTAGAGCAAATGCAGAAAGCGGCGCTGTCTTTTGCAAAACCTGTGGCAGCAAGGTCGATTGCAAGAGAAATTTTGGAATTTTTAATGTTAGATTAATAAAAAAATGGCAACGAAAAATATACGAGTGCGTTTTGCGCCATCTCCCACGGGGCCCTTGCATGTAGGCGGAGCAAGAACGGCCTTATTTAACTATCTTTTCGCAAAAAATCCTCATGGAGCAGGGAAGGGTAAATTTATTTTGCGGATTGAAGACACCGATAAAGAAAGATCTGAATTAAAATGGGTGCAAGAAATTATAAATGAATTGAAATGGCTGGGAATTGAATGGGACGAAGGCCCAGACATTGACGGGGCATCGGGGCCTTATAAGCAGTCTCAGCGCATGGAAATTTACGAAAAATATTTAAAACAGCTTTTACAGGAAGACAAAGCTTATTATTGCTTTTGCGCCCAAGAAGAATTAGAAGACAAGCGCCAGGAACAGATGGCTAGGGGAGTGGCCCCGAAATATGATGGAAAATGCTCGCATCTTTCTTCTGAATTAGTCAAAAAAAATTTAGCAGAAGGCAAGCCGGCTGTAATAAGATTTAGAATTGCAAATAAAAAAGTTAAGTTTAAAGACCTTGTCAGAGGGGAAATAGAGTTTGATGCAGGGCTTTTAGGGGATGTGGTAATAGCAAAAGATTTAAATGCTCCTTTGTACCATTTTACAGTTGTTGTAGATGATTATTTAATGCAGATTTCACACGTTATAAGGGGAGAAGAGCATTTATCAAATACTCCAAGGCAAATTTTGATTTACAGGGCCCTTGGATTTGAGCATCCTGAATATGCGCATTTGCCTTTGTTGTTAAACCCTGACAGGAGTAAGCTTTCAAAACGTCATGGAGATGTTGCTTTGGCTGATTACCATAAGCAGGGTTATCTGCCGGAAGCAATTATTAACTTTATGGCGCTTTTGGGGTGGAATCCGGGCACTGAAAGGGAAGTTTTTACGTTATCTCAGCTTGTGAAGGAATTTTCTATTGAAAAGGCGCAAAAAGGCGGAGCTGTATTTAATATAAAAAGGCTGGATTTTTTAAACAGCTTATATATTCGTGAAAAAGCGCCAGAAAAGCTTGTTTTGCTTTGCGCGCCGTATCTTAAAGCAGCCGGGCTTTTGGTAAAAGGCCAGATATCTGATGACAAACTCCAAAAAATTGTAGAGGTATCAAAACAAAGAATGAAAAAACTTTCAGAAATAGTTGAGTTAACTGATTTCTTTTTTAAAGATAAGTTGAATTATGAAAAAAATTTATTGAAATGGGATAAAATGAAAGACGAGGATATAAAGGGCGCTCTTTTATTGTGCGACAAGATTTTATCTAATATCAAAATTTGGGATGCTAAAAAGGTTGAAGAGGTTTTGTTTGAAGGAGCAGCAGAGTTTAATAAGCAAAAAGGCTTTCCTGAAAAAAACAGAGGATTTTTATTGTGGCCGTTAAGGGTGGCTTTATCTGGAAAAGAATTTTCTCCAAGCCCTTTTGAAATAGCAGACATTTTGGGAAAAGAGAATACATTGGCAAGAATAGCCGAAGCCATAAAAAAACTATAGCCGTAATCTATTGTGCGATAAATTACTATGAAAAGGGGAATCATAATAAAAAACATGACAATTATAGCCATTATTCTGGCAATTGTTTATTTTAGCCAAAACCCCAGTTTTTCTAAATTGGGGGAAAATGTATTTTCAGGGTCCTTGCGGGCTGTCGGAGGCGATTATTGGGCCAAAGGTTCTAATTGGGTAAAAGACGACCTCTTCTCTAAAATTGGCGGGGAAGCGCAGAAGAGAGGGGATATGGCAAAGGAAGGTATAACTGAACAAAAAGAAAAAGTTTCAGAAAGCATTGGAGAAAATATTAAAAATTATTTTTCTGGAATAGTGGCTGGAATAGTGGATAGTGTTTTAAATATAAAAAAAGAGGATTCTGGTCCAAGTCGAACTGAAACCTGTCTGCCTTGCCAGTCGTCTCAAAGCCCGTATCAAGTTAGCCCTTGATGTTAATTTAGGGGTTGACATGGCATTAGGGAAGAGCTTATTATTAAATATAGGAGATGTCGTAAAATGTTGGTAAAGCGAAGTCTGGCTACAAATAATCCAAATAATCCAAACAGATAATATTTTTTTATGGAAAAATCAAAGACGTCTTTAGCAAAACATATAAATGACTTTTTGGATTATTGCGACGTGGAAAAAGGATTAAAGAATAATACTCAGAAAAATTACAAAGAATATCTGAATAAATTTTTTGGCTGGTTAAAATATAAGAATTTAAGCCATATACTCCCCCATCAGCTGACCCCAGAGCATATATGGGAGTACCGTTTATACCTTTCGAGGTATGCAAACCCTAAATCAGGCAAATCCCTTAGAAAGACTACTCAGAACTACTATTTAATCGCTTTAAGGGCCTTTTTAGGCTATTTTGTGGCAAAAGACATAGTTTCACTACCCCCAGGCAAAGTGACCCTTCCTAAGCCCGATAAAAGCGTAAAAACCATAAAATTTCTTACTTTAGAGCAAATTGAACGCCTTTTAACAGCCGTTGAGCCAAAAGACGAGGTTGGGCTTAGGGATAGGGCTATTTTAGAGGCCTTTTTCTCAACCGGGCTTAGAATAGCTGAATTAGTGGCCCTTAACAAAGAGCAGTTTGCTAACATTAAAAATAAGAAAGACTTTGAACTGGGCATTATTGGCAAGGGCGGGAACCCTAGGACTGTTTATTTCTCAGAAAGGGCTTTAGGGTGGATAAAGAGGTATCTGGAGGCGCGCAAAGATATGGAAAAGCCTTTATTTGTAAGCACTAGCGGAAAGAAGGGCTCTGATTGCCGATTAACCCCCAGGTCCATTGAAAGGATCGTCAAAAAATATGCGATACTGGCTGGAGTACCCATATTCACTACCCCTCACACTCTCCGCCACTCTTATGCAACAGACCTTTTAAACCAAGGAGTTGATTTAAGGTCAATTCAAGAATTTTTGGGCCACCGCAGCATAATGACAACCCAGATATATACCCATGTAACAAATAAGCGCCTCCGCGATATACACCGCAAATTCCATGGCGGAAAAGACCTCAAAGAATAGTTTAATTTTGTCGCATAATAAAATAGGGGCATTGTCGCACAATTATTTATTTGGTATGATAAATTATATAAATTAAAAAAGGAAAAGTTATGGCAAAACAAAACTTTGACATTGCATTATTGGTAAATAAGGACGGATGTTTTGATTTGCAGTTTCGCAAAGACACCAGGCACGAAAGAACCAACTCCCCCACTTATTACAGATGGAAGGCGCAGTTTATTGTGACAATGCCAAAAGAAAATATTAAAATTTTAGATAAAATTAAAAAGGAAATCGGGTGCGGACAAATAACTTTATCAAACGGCCAAGCAAGATTTTCTGTGCAAAAAATTGGAGACATAACTGGAATTGTCGTGCCGTTTTTTAGAAAAAACTGCCTGGCGGAAAAAAAGAAAAAAGATTTTGAGCTTTGGGCAAAAAGCGTTGAAATAATCCAAAGAAATAAAGGAAAATATATAGCAAGCTGGAAAAAAAATGAATTAATTTCTTTAATAGAAATCCAAAAAGCTTCTGTAAAATATAAAAACAGGCCGAGAGCGCCAAAATGGCTAGAAATAGCGCAAAGATTGGCAAAAACAATTTAAAAGAAAAAAATAAATCTATTTCCCGAAACGGCGGCTTCGGCGGTCAAACTCTTCCAAAGCTAAATCTAAATCCTGTTCTGTAAAATCAGGCCAGAGTTTTGGCGAAAAATATAACTCTGAGTAAGCTGTCTGCCATATTACGAAATTTGACATTCTTTTTTCTCCGCCAGCCCTTATCACTAAATCTGGGGTCGGAAGCCCGGCAGTAGACAAATAACTTTCAAATAGTTTTTCATCAACCTTGTCTGCTGGTACTTTGTTTTTTATAATTTTTTTGACAGCCTGTAAAATATCCCACTTTCCGCCATAGCTTATTGCTAAATTTAAAAAAAGCTTAGAGTTGTTTTTTGTTTCATTCTCAACTGTGTTTATTGCGTTTTGCAAAGGTTCTGGAAGCCTGTCTTTCTGCCCTATTACTCTTACGCGGACTTGGTCTTTTTTATATTTTTCTAAATTATCCGCCAGGCAGCTTTCTAATAATTTCATTAAATAGCTGACCTCTTCTTTGCTTCTATTCCAATTTTCTGTTGAAAATCCAAAAGCCGTGAGCACTTTCACTCCCCTATTTTTGCACCATTCTGAAAAATCTAAAAGATTATTATAGCCTTGTTTATGGCCGTCAAGACTGGCGATTCCTTTTTGTTTTGCCCAGCGGCGATTGCCATCTGGGAATAAAACTATATGTTGCGGCGAGTTCATTGATTTTGAGTTTTTTGTATTATTATAGATTCTTTTGACTGGTATTTTGCTGTGATATATCCTGCGGCAAAAGAAAGCAATACTAAAAGCGCGACTATTATAACTAACATTATATCATAAAAATGGCTTTTGACAAAGTCAGATATTTTTGCTATCATACATTATAATTTAAAATTTAAAATTTTTAATTTAAAATTACAAGATTATGTCTAAGACAAAACAAGGAGGATCATCCAGGCTTGGCAGAGATTCCATGTCGCAAAGGCTCGGAATAAAGGCGTGCGCGGGCCAGGAGGTCAAGACTGGCATGATAATCGTCAGGCAAAGGGGCACAAAATATATTCCTGGCAAAAATGTAAAATTAGGTTCTGATGATACTATTTATGCTATGAAGGGCGGAGTTGTCAGATTTGATGCAAAAAGAAAAAAACTTTTTGACGGCTCTCAACGTTTAGTAAGAATTGTTTCAGTGCAGCCTGGCAAAGCCAAATAACTCCTATTAAAAAATCCGTCCGTCTTTTTTAGGGCGGATTTTTAGTGCTTTTTTTGACAATTAATGGCTGTTTTAATAAATTCTTTGAAAAGCGGATGCGGTTTTAACGGCCTTGATTTGAACTCTGGATGAAACTGGGTGGCCACAAAAAACGGATGGTTTTTTACTTCAATTATTTCTACTAAATTTTTTTTCGGGTTTGTCCCGGCGATTACCAATCCTTTTTCTTCAAGAAGTTTGCGGTAGTCATTGTTTACTTCATACCTATGCCTGTGCCTTTCTGAAATAATATAAGGCCCTGTTTCGTTTGGAACCCATGCTTTGTAGGCCTTCCAGCTTATGGTGCCTGGCTGAACTTGGCAGTCGTACGCTCCCAGCCGCATTGTCCCCCCGTAGTGTTTGTCTTCTAAAAGTTTTTTTTGGTCTTGCATTACATCTATTACAAGATTTTTAGAATGGCTGTTGAATTCTCTTGAAGTGGCGTCTTTGATGCCAGCTTTATTTCTTGCAAATTCTATTACAGAAAGCTGGAGCCCCAAGCACAATCCTAAAAACGGAATTTTGTTTTCCCTGCAATATTGTATAGCTTTTATTTTTCCTTCTATTCCGCGATTGCCAAACCCCCCGGGCACAATAATGCCGTCGTATTTTTTTAATTCTTTCAACGATGCGGGATTTTTTTCGAATTCTCCAGATGAAATCCATGATATTTTTGCTTTTTTGTTCTCAGAAAAAGCTGCATGTTTTATGGCCTCGATAACAGATATATATGAATCCATTAAAGTAAAGCTGCCTGTTTCAAAATATTTTCCCACAACGCCGATATTTACGATTTTCGGGGAATTTTTTATAAGTTTGACCAATTTGCGCCATTCTTTTAAGTCGCTTTCTCGGGGTTTGATGCCGAACTTTTTTAAAATTCTGTTGCCCATGTTTTCATTTTCAAAATTTATAGGAACCTCATAAACAGACTTTACGTCTGGAGCCGAAATAATGTCTTCTTTGGCGATATTGCAAAACATTGAAATTTTTCTTTTTCTCGGCTCGTCTAGCGGCAAAACAGATCTGGCTAAAATTATTTCTGGCTGTATTCCTGCAGAATTCAATGTTCTTACAGCATACTGGGTGGGTTTTGTTTTCATTTCTCCTATCATTTTTGGCACAGGAAAATAGCTTACTAAAATAAAAAGCACATCTTTTGGATGTGAAAGCTTCATCATTCTGGCGGCTTCCAAAAAAAGCATGTTCTGGTATTCGCCTACGGTCCCTCCGATCTCAATCAAAACAAAATCTGCTTCTACTTTTTTGCCAGCTGCCTTTATTCTTGTTATGACTTCATTTGGTATGTCGGGCACCACTTCAACGCACCTGCCGTTGTACTCTAAATTTCTTTCGCGGTTTATCACGTTTTGATAAACCCGGCCAGTGGTCATATAATTTTTATCGTAAATATTTTCGTCTAAAAATCTTTCATAGTTGCCTACGTCCTGATCGCACTCAGTTCCATCGTCGGTTACAAAAACCTCGCCGTGCTCTACAGGGTTCATTGTTCCTGCGTCAACGTTTATGTACGGGTCAATCTTTATGGCAGTAACTTTATATCCTTTGCTTTTTAAAATTCTGCCTATTGATGCTGTGGCAATCCCTTTGCCTATTCCAGACATCACGCCTCCCGATACGAAAATATAGCGCGCCATTCTACTTTTATTTTTCCTCTGTTACTATTAATTTTATTTCAATTTCTAAGTTGTGGTCTAAATTAATTTTTACCGGAAATTCACCAAGTTCCTTTATTGGTTTTTCTAAACTAATTTGGGATTTTTTAACTTCAAATCCCATTTCTTTTAATTTCTCTAATATTTTTTGGCTGGTTATAGATTCAAAAAGCTGGCCCTCTTCTCCAATTTTAATTGCTATGCTTAACTCTAATCCATCGAGTTTTGAAGCCAATTCCTGTGATTTTTTTAAATCTTCTTCGGCTTCTTTTTCTATAAGTTCTTTTTGGTTTTCAAGCCATTTTAAGGCTTCTTTGGTAGCTGGCCTGGCTAATTTTCCAGGCAATAAAAAATTTCTGGCATAGCCGTCTTTTACCTCTTTCAGGTCGTATTTTTTGCCTAATTTCTCAACGTCTTGTAGAAGAATTACCTTCATGGTTTTTTATTATTTTACAATTACTATTCTACTTTAAATCTTTAATAATTTCAAGGGCTTTTTCAAGCTGAGGGTCTTTATTTGATTCTGTGTCATGGTCCGATAGCTCAACCTTAATGTCTGGCTCCAATCCCACCTCAGAAATCGAATCTCCATTCGGGGTAAGCCACTTAGATATGGTTATTTTAAGAAACGACCCTCCGCGCAAATTAACAACTTCCTGGACCGATCCTTTTCCAAATGATTTTTCTCCTACAAGCATTACGTCCCTGTTATCTCTTAGGGCTCCTGCTAAAATTTCAGAGGCCGAAGCAGAGCCCTGGTTTATCAAAACAACCACAGGATAATTTGCGAATTCTCCGTTTCCCTCGCTTTTATAAATTTGCTGCTGCTCGCTGCCGCCAAAACTTTCTATTGTGACAACTTGCCCATTTTTTAAAAAGTATCCTGCAATTTCTTGCGAAACCTCAAGGTATCCTCCGGGGTTATTTCTCAAGTCTAATATAATTTTTTTAGCTGGGCTTTGCAATATCTCATAAGCCTCTCTTTTGAAATCTCCAGAAAGCGCTTCGTCAAACTGGAAAATTTGCACATAGGCTATGTCGTTATCTTTCAAAGACCATTTTGTTGGCGTAATTTTTATCGTGCCTCTGGTTATTCTTATATCTTTTGAGCTAGTCCAGCCATCTCTGTAAATTGTTAAAACAACATCTGTGCCCTCGGGGCCTCTTATTAAATTAACTGCTTCTTCAATTGTAATATTTGATGCGTCCTGGCCGTTTATTTCTAAAATAATGTCGCCGGCTTTTAACCCGGCTGACTGGGCGGGAGTGCCCTCTAATGGAGCTATTATTGTAAGCTGGTCTTTTCTAATGCCTAATTCAGCTCCGATTCCCTCAAAAGACCCTGAAAGGCTTTGCATAAAAGTTTCTGCCTCTTCGGGAGTAAAGAATGAAGTATACGGGTCTCCCAGCGACTCTGCCATTCCTTTTATGGCCCCGTAAATTATTTTTTGGTCATCTATTTTTGACGGGTCTATAAAATTTTCACGGAGCTTATTATAAGCATCCCAAAAAAGGGAAAAATTTATGTTTTCCGGCTGGGGCACGCAGTAAGCCACTTTTTCAACGCCGACCCAAATGCCCAAATAAAAAACAGCGATAAAACATGCCACCAGAACAACGACATAAATTATTTTTTTATCAAAATTAAAATTAAAATCGAACATGAGATTATTTATTGTATTTAGTCTTTATACCAAAAAACAATTTACAAAGCAACATTACGCTCAAGGCAATGAAACAGGGCGACTAAACAGAGTTAGTCGCCCTTCTTTATGCTTGCCCTAACAAGGTTGTACCTTGAGGCCATGCCCGTAAAAGGGCATACAGAGGAGAAAAGAGAACGAGCATGTAGCTCTCAGATGCTGGCAGGGTTCTCAAGTCTGCTAGCAGAAACGAAGACTCACGGTCAAGAAGATAGGGCCTCCTTTCAGCAAGAACAGAGAAGATGAGAAGTAGGCTGAAAAAGGGCCGAGCTATTTTATGCGCAGCTTTTTTAAAGCAACACATTCCATGCTGCGCATACTCTCCGTAGAGAGTTTTTTTGGCGCTGCCATAGCGCCCTAGCCAACAGCTTGGCAAAACCTCCCGGAGGTAAATTCCCAGCTCGTAAGCTGGGGCTTATCCAGATTGACGGCAGCATCCCCATGTGTCTGAAACGTTTTTTTGCCAGCAAAATGTTTTGCTGGTTTAATCGCCATGATAAGAGCTGCAGCCAAAGCTACGATGAATCCGATCGCATATAACATTTTGGTTTCTCCCCAAATTGTGATAGTAAGAGCAGATTTATATAATTATAGTCAAACAAAAAGGCTTGTCAAACAAAACCCTGTGGAAAACAAAGTGTTGCGAAATGTGGACCCACCGGGAATTGAACCCGGCCCTCTTCCATGCCATGGAAGCGTAATGCCAATTTACTATGGGCCCCTCACCTAGAAACTTATTTTAGGCTGTTTTTGATTCTTCTTTTTAGTTGCGAATATGCTTGGGCAAATCTTTTTAGATTATTCTCTCTGAATTTTGCATCTGCTATGCTTTTGTATGATTCATAATATACTAATTCATATGGATATTTATTTTTTGTGTACTTACTCTTGCCAGTATTGTGTTCTTTCATTCTTCTGATTAAATTATCTGTATACCCAATATATACGCTATTATCTTTTTTACTTTTTATTACATAAACATAGAACATAATATAAATTTATAGGTGAGGGGCTATGGGCCCCAATATATTTATAATACTTGTTTTTTGAAAAATTTCAATGAAATTGAAAAAATATTAAACCCCGTCACCAATTTCGGCGATGTTTGCTAAAACTTATAGAGAGTTTGTCGGGCGAAGCGCCTTCGGCTGTCTTTATGCCAAATACTTTATTGTGGTCAAATTGGTGAGGGGTTATTTTGGCTTTTATTTATTTGGAAATGTAGCCAAAATAAAAAGCCAGAGTGGGGTCAGCACAATGGCTCATCGGCGAAAAGTTATTCTTTCTCTTCCTCAGTTTGGGAAAAGAAATGTGAGGATGGCCATCAGGCCGCAGTAAATGGCAAAAAGCCATCCTGCAGTCATGAGAAAACCCTTCACCGCTGTTTTGATGCTTTTCATCTTGCATCTCCAATCCTAAAAAAGAGCTCCGCAAATCCTGCGGCAGGAACTAAGGCAAAATGCCCTAATATTTTATTATAGCATACCCAAACCCATAAGTCAAATATTTTAGCGCTTAATAAAACTCTTCAGTTTTTCTATGGTTTGGTCGTAGGTTGGGCGGTCAACAGGGTATGGCGTTGCGTCTTTTCCTCCGTGGGCAAAAGAATATCTTGCCGGGTCTTCATATGAGGGCTTGGCTCCGTAAATAACTTCTGCCACCAATGCCAAAGCCCTAATTGTTTTCGGTCCCACTCCTTGTGTTGCCAGAAGCTTTTCATAGTTTTCTGGCTTTTGGTCGCACAATCGCCATAAAATTTTTTCTAAGTATTTGCTTTTACTAAAATCTTCTGTCACGACAGGGTGCCATTTAAATTCTTTAGTTTCTAAATTTAATAAAGTTAATTGTTCTTTTCCTTTTTGCAGCTTTATAGTTTGCGATAACGGCGTGCAGTATTTTCTCAAAAACGTAATATCTTTCATTAAAGTATTAAAGCTTTGCGAAACCAATCCTGTGCTCAATCCCCTGTTTTGTTTGCTTTTATCTGCTGTCATATTCAAAACACTTTTTATTTTAACGGCGCTTTCAATACCGGAATGCGGTTCTTCAATTAAATCTTTTATATTTTCCGAAAACCAATGGTAGCGCCTGGCGCTTTGCGCGCTTACATTCATCCCTTGTTGCACAACTGTCCATGCGCCGTTTTTCGTAAAGAAAAAACTGTGGTGGTAAATTTGAAATCCATCTTGCACTAATGAGCTGTCTACTTTGGTAGCCATTTTTGAGTTATATACTAAAGCATTGGCGCTTTTTTCCGCCAAGTTTATTTTTTCAGACCAGTTTAAAATTTCGTCCGGAGTTTTGCGCGAAGTTTTTCCTTTACCTCCGCAAATAAAAATTCCTAAATCTTTTTCAGACCCGCGTATCGCTTCTTTTAAAGCCGCTGTTAAAATTGTTGTTAAGCCGGAAGCATTCCAATCAAAAGCCAAAACAGTTCCCAGCGACTGAAACCACACAGGGTCTGAAATTCTTTTTACAAATTCGTCCGGGCCTTCTTCTGCCACAATGGCGTAAATCATTCTTTTAGACAACAAAACCATTCTGTCAAAAAGCCACTTCGGGCACTTTCCATAATCTAAACCAAAAGTTGCAATACCCTTTGATATCATATATTAATTCTACCAGTTATTGCAATTATTTTAAAATTTTAAATTTAGAATTTAGAATTTACTAAAAAACAGCCTTTCAGCTGTTTTTTAGTTTGTTGTGCCCTCACCGCGACTCGAACGCGGAACCAATTCCTTAAAAGGGAATTGCTCTACCAATTGAGCTATGAGGGCATGCCACATTTTATTTTATAAAATGTGGAATTTTTAATTTTTAATTTTTAATTTTAAATTAATCAGTGTCGCTTCGCGACATTATTATAATCCTTCCTTTTTTAGTTGTTCTAATATTTTTTTCTGCTCCTTTGTCAGTTTTTTCGGGGTTTTGATTTTTAGTATAACATATAGGTTTCCTTTTCCATATCCTGAAAAATGAGGAATGCCCTTTCCTGAAATTCTTAAAATTTTTCCAGATTCTGTTCCTGCCGGCGCTTCTAATAAAATATTTGTCCCTTCAAGGGTCTTCATTTCAATTTTATCTCCTAATGCTGACTGAGAAAAATTTATCTGGACTTCTGTGAATAAATCATCTCCCCTTCTTTCAAAATTAGTATTGTTTTTTACAAGTATTCTTGCAAAAAGGTTTCCTGGCTTTCCGCCTTTTTTGCCAGCATCGCCCTTTCCCTCAATTTTAATGACTTGGTTTGTGTCAACGCCAGCTGGTATGTGTATTTCTATTTTATCTTCAGCTTTTATTCTGCCTTCGCCCCTGCAAACATTGCACGGCTTTTCGGGAATGTTTCCTTCGCCTTTGCACTCAGGGCATGTGGTGATTGTTGTATAAGACCCTAAAAAGGTTTTTTTAACCTGCTGGACCTGTCCTGCGCCCCTGCATGAAAAACATTCTTTTGTTTTGGTTCCAGGTTCAGCCCCGCTTCCTTCGCATCTCCTGCAAACAGCATACTTTAATATGTTTATTTTTTCAACACTTGATTTTAAAACCTTTTCCAATGGTATTTCTATATCAACCTGTATGTCTCTTCCTTTTTTATGGTCTTTTTTTGCAGTTTTTCTTGCGCCGCCTCCAAAAAAGCTTTCAAAAATATCTCCAACTTCTTCAAAATCAAATTCCACTTCCTGCTGGGGCCTATTGCCCCACATCCAGCTAAAATCGAAGCCCTGTCCGCCTGGGCCTGTTGGGCCTTGCTGGTCAAAAACTCTGCCAAACTGGTCATACTGCTCGCGTTTTTTGCTATCTGAAAGCACCTGGTACGCCTCATTTATTTCTTTAAATTTCTTTTCATCTCCGCCTTTGTCAGGATGATATTTATGCGCCAGTTTATGAAAGGCTTTTTTAATATCCTCTTGCGACGCGCTTCGCGTCACTCCAAGGATTTCATAGTAATCCATATCTTTTGCTTTGCAAAAGAAATTCGAAATTCGAATATCGAAATTCGAAACGTTTTTATGATTTCGAATTTAGAATTTTAAATTTGTTTCGGATTTCGGATTTCGTGCTTCGAATTTACTTCTCGGTGTATTTTCCTTCTTCTGCGTTATCGTTGTTTTCTTTTGGCTCTTCTGGTTTTGGTTCGCCAGCTGGCGGACTGTTTTTATAAAGTTCTGTTCCGATTTTCTGCATTATTTGCGACAGTTCCTGGGTTTTTGATTTAACATCTTCTATATTACCACTTTTTTGGGCTGTTTTCAATGCTTCTATTTTTTCTTCGGCTTCTTTTTTCTCTTCTGCTTTTATTTTATCGCCGGCTTCTTTAATTGTTTTTTCAGAATCATAAACCAAGCTGTCTGCCATATTTTTGGCTTCAATTTCCGCCTGCTTCTTTTTATCTTCTTCTGCGTGCAATTCGGCCTCTTTTTTCATTCTTTCAACTTCTTCTTTTGAAATTCCGGCAGAGCTTTCAATCCTTATTGACTGGGATTTTCCCGTTGCCTTGTCTTTTGCCGACACATTTAAAATTCCATTGGCGTCAATGTCAAAGCTAACTTCAATTTGCGGAATGCCTCTTGGCGAGGGCGGTATGCCGTCTAAAATAAACCTGCCCAAAGTTTTATTATCTTGAGCCATCGGCCTTTCGCCCTGCAAAACATGCACTTCAACTGATGTCTGGCTGTCAGTAGCTGTTGAAAAGACCTGATTTTTAGCTGTTGGAATTGTTGTGTTTTTAGCGATTAAAATCGTATTTACAGAACCGTAAGTTTCAATGCCCAAAGATAAAGGAGTGACATCCAGCAATAACACATCTTTGCCGGCCGTTCCAGACATAATTCCGCCCTGAACCGCAGCTCCAATAGCAACAACTTCGTCTGGGTTTACTTCTTTGTTTGGCTCTTTGCCAAAGAATTTTTTAACTTCTTCTATTATTTTTGGCATTCTTGTCTGTCCTCCAACTAAAACAATTTCGTTAATGTCTTTTGCATCAAGACCGGCGTCCTTCATTGTTTGTTTTACCAAGCTTATGGATTTATCAATGTATTCTTGCGCCAATGACTCAAACTTAGACCTGCTCAATTTATAAAGCAAGTGCTTTGGCCCCGAGGAATCAGAAGTAATAAACGGCAAATTAATTTCTGTTTCCAAACTTGAAGATAATTCTATTTTTGCTTTTTCAGCAGCTTCTTTTATCCTTTGCAAAGCCAAGTTGTCTTTTGCCAAATCAACTCCGTTTTCTTTTTTAAATTCTGCAACTATCCAGTCCATAATTTTTTGGTCAAAGTCGTCTCCCCCAAGGTGCGTGTCGCCGCCTGTTGCTTTTACCTCAATGCTTCCCTGCGACTCTTTGTCGTCGCCCTCAGACATTACAATTTCCATAACAGTAACGTCAAAGGTTCCGCCGCCAAAATCATAAACTACAATTTTTTCATCTTTCTTTTTGTTTAAACCGTATGCCAACGCCGCGGCAGTCGGCTCATTGATAACTCTTCTCACATTAAACCCAGCAATCTCTCCTGCGACTTTTGTTGCTTTTCTCTGGGCGTCGTCAAAATACGCAGGGCAGGTAATAATTGCGTCAGTAATGGTTTCGCCCAACTTGGCTTCTGCATCTGCTTTCAATTTTTGCAAAATCATAGCTGAAATTTCAGCTGGCTTTAACCATTTATCGCCCATTTTAACTTCCACTCCGCCATCTGAAGCCTCTTTTATTTCGTAGGGCATTAATTTTTTGTCTTTTTGGACTTCGGGGTCAGAAAATTTTCTGCCGATTAATCTTTTAACAGAAAAAATGGTGTTATGGGGATTTGTTACTGCCTGTCTTTTAGCTAAAACTCCGACAACCCTTTCGCTGTTTTTTGTAACAGCAACAATAGACGGGGTTGTCCTTGCCCCTTCTTTGTTTTCAATAATTTTTGCCTCCCCACCCTCAACCACAGCCATGGCTGAAAAAGTTGTTCCTAAATCTATACCTAATATTTTTGACATATGTTTATTTGAATAATTTAATTATATTTTATTTCTATATTTAATTTTTTGGCAAATTGAATTTCTTTTTTCATTCCTTCAGAAATTTTATCTCCAAAAACCCAAACTTCATCGCATAATTTAAGCAATTCTAATCCCATTTCCATTCCTATATCTCTTTCTTCTGAATTATTATCATCTAAAAATTGGGTAAAATAAATGTGAGAAGCAATGGGCAAAAATCCTTTTAAAGAAACATCTCGGCAATGTTCTTTGGCTTTCTCAATATTTTCCTCTATGTTCCCAGACAAAGGACTGCAGATATAAATTTTTTTTCTATCTCCCGTCATATTTCTTATTTAATAATTTTATTTTTTAATTATTTTTCTGACTCCCGCGTTGGTTGTCATATGACAACCTGAAAATTTTAATTTCGTTATTCCGCGGGTGGTTTTATCGCCTTAGAATCCGACTTTGTTTTCTTCCTGGGTGGTTTTCGGTCTTTCGGGCAATTGGGTTTTTATTTCGCCGAATTGTTTTTCGTAGTTTTCAATCTGCTGTTTTAGAAGAAGATAAATTCTTTTCGCGTGCTTTGGGGTTGCTGTAAACTGCCTGCCCTGATTTCCTGATGTTAACAAAAAGTGAAAGCTCTCTTCGTTAAAAACCATATTGACCATGGTTATCATATAAGAATTTGGGTCTAAATTTACTTGAATTTGCTGCGGCCCGTCATGAGCCGCGCCGAATGATTCTTTTTCCATAATCTTTGTAATTAATTATTTTTTTCTGTATCAGGTTGTCCTACAACAACCTGCGCTTTTCTTCTTTTAGGTTAATGCTTATTAGCTTGACCTGTTGCTACTTTCATTGCTAATGTCATGTCTCATGTCACATCTACTGTCAAATGACAGTAGATAATTACGTAACAGATAATGTTACTGGCAATGTTGCTCTGTGACTTTTACTTTAGCAGGGGTAATAACCTTGCCATGCATTGTGTACCCGCGCTGGGTTTCCTCTGCAACAATGCCGTCTTCACCCTCATTTGAGGCAGGAACCCTGCCTACAGCTTCCATTGTGTTTGGGTCAAACTGTTTTCCTAAAACCTCAATATGCTCAACTCCTTCCTTTTTTAATAAATCTTCCATTTGCTTTTTAATTTGCAAAAGCCCCTCGTCTTCAATATGCTTTTCTGCCAAACAAAAATTATCCAAAATCGGCAAAATTTTTAAAATTAATTCTTCGTTTGCATATTTTATAATTATTCCAATTCTTTCCATTTCTTCTTTTTTGTGGTTTAAAAAATCAGCCCGCTCCCTTTTCCAGCCATTCAAATACTCCTCGCACTTTGTTTTGCACTCTTCCAGTTTATCTATATTCTCGTCCTTTGCCTCGCCGAAGCCTTCGGCGGAGGCGGGTTTTTTTATATTTTTTTCTTCTGCCATGTTAAAAATTTTCCAATTCTTTAATTATTTTATTTATAATATCTATGTTTTTATTGTGAGCTGTTTTTGACGGGCCCAATATCTCCAAAATTTCAAATAAATTATCATTGTTTTGTATTCTTGTATAATTTAACGTTGTTGAGACCTCTGACAATGACTTCATTAACTCCTCTGCCAGTTTCATTTCCTCTTCTATCTGCTGGTGGGCTGTTTTGATTTGTCGGGCGATAAAATCTGAGAAAGCATCTTCCTTTGCCTCGCCGAAGCCTTCGGCGGAGGCGGGTCGTTCTGCAGAAATTTTTTCTGCAAAATATCTGTATGCTTTTTGTGTTGGCACTCTACCTGCCGATGTGTGGGGTTGTGTAATATATCCTGCTTCTGTTAATTCTTGCAAATCATTTCTTATTGTCGCTCCGCAAACATCCAAATCTGTAATTTTTTTTAATGCTAAAGAACTAACAGGTTCGGCTGTGCTTATATATTCTCTAACCAGAAAATTTAATAATTTTTCCTGCCTTTTTGTTATCATTATCAGTTGATAATTATGAGTGATAATCTATCTTATTAAATTAGCAATCACTTGTCAAGAGTGATAAGTGATAAATAAAAAAAGCCGCAAGGTTGTCCTTGGGCTATGGTTCGCCGTTCATTCTTTGCAGCAACTGACGTTGCAAATTAAGGCATTCTCTGGATAATCTTTTATATGTTTCTGTCTCTTCTATCAAGTCAAAATCGGCATCTTCCATTGCGTCTAACTTTTCCGTAATGCCTCGAATCAGCAGAAAATCTGATTCAAAAATTTTGCCGCGCTCAGCTATTTTTTGAAGAATTTTCACCCTTGTGGATTTATTTCTCCTATTTAATACAAAATCAGACAATAGTTTTTCTTCAGTTGATACAGCGCACTCTGTCATATTACGCCTCCTATTTATTTTCTTTCCTTTTGTGTTTTCAACGAGCGAATCGGATTACAAATCCGATAAATGGAGCCAGAGGGATTTGAACCCACAACCTCCCCGCTTAGCGGGGCGCTCTCCCAGTGTGAGCTATGGCCCCAGTTATTAGCTTATAATATTTTTTTTGTTTTTTCAAGTATAAAAACATATGGGGTGTATTGTTAATGTGCAAATGGTGTGAGAGGGGCTCCGCCAGAAAGAAGGAGTTTGTAAGCACGGGCGGGATTGGCCCAAACTCCATTTGCTCTCTTTTGAGAGCCCCTCTGCACACCGCGACGTGGATTATAGTGTAAGTGGATAATTTAATTGATACTTATCATATCAACTTCAAAAATTAAAGTGGCATTTGGAGGAATAACTCCGCCCGCGCCCTGTTCTCCGTAAGCTAATTCTGGAGGTATTGTAAGCTTTCTTTTTTCACCAGGCTTCATGCCCAAAAGACCCTGTTCCCAACCCTGTATTACGCTGTTTTGGCCCAATGTAAAAGTAAACGGCTGGCCCCTGCCAATTGAGGAATCAAATTTTGTGCCGTCTTCTAATGTGCCCACATAATTTACAGTAAGCTTATCTCCTGCTTTTGCTCCTTCGCCTTCGCCCTCTTGCAAGGTTTCTATTTTCATTTCTTTAGTTTTATAATTATTGTCAGAAACTTGTTGGCTTTGGTCTATGCTTTGCGATAAAGATGACCCCGATGATCTGTAATTGCCTTGCCACAAGAACAATCCTGATACAATTATTACAGCTATTGTTAATATAAAAATTACTATAGAATTTTTATCCATTTAATCTTCTAAAATAAATATTAATAGATGTATTATACAACGTCTGTAAAAATATTGCAAAATTTTATTTATTTTGTTGTCTATTTTTCAAACAGATTTTTATAGATAAATTTTTTAGTGGCGGGCCAGAAAAATGCAACAGGATGCGCGGGGGCAAGAATTATTTTCTTTTTTCCGTATTTTGGCCTTCCGTTCCAGCCCGGAAAAATCATCAAATCAAACGGAGTATAAACAGAATACATATCTATTTTTTCGCTTTGCGCAAATGTTTCCAATTCTTTTAATAATTGGCTGTTTGGCCGCAAATCAATTACGCCAGGCAGATTAAGCAGTTTAGCCAAACGGCTTCCCTTGTGCGGACTGCATAAAGTAAATAATTTTTTTATATTTTTGTTTTTATAAAATTTTAAATACGTCAGCGCAATAATTCCTCCCTGGCTGATTCCAATAATATTTATATTTTCTTCTTTTACATTTTCACTTATATATTCTGACAGTTCTTTCGCTATTGTTTTAATCGGATGCAGCCCAACACTGCTGTCATAAATAAACTCATAGAAATTTTCAATTCCTTTTTGTTCTAAATATCTGATTATCGGCTGATATTGTTTGTCGTTAGAGCCAAAGCCGTGAATAAATAAAATTGGGTCCATTGTGTTATTATTTTTTACCTGCAAACTGCCCGCAGGCGGCTTTAATATCTTCGCCAAATCTAAATCTTTGTGAAAATATTATTTTTTTCTTGCTTAATATGTCTTTAAATTTTTTAACCCTGTCTGTTGTTGACGGCTGAAAATTATTATGGCCGGTTGGATTATATAATATAAGATTAACATAATATAACGGGTTTTTCATAATTTTGGCCAATTCTGTCGCATAGTAAATTGTATCATTTATATCTTTTGTCAAAAGATATTCAAACATCACCTGCCTGTTTGTTTTTTTAATATAATTATTAACAGCTTCCATAACTTTTCCCAAAGGATATTTTTTATTTATAGGCATTAATTCTGACCTTAACTCATTATTTGGAGCGTGTAAAGAAATTGCCAGATTAACCTGCAACCCTTCATTTGAAAATTTTTCAATCCCCTCTATAATGCCTGCTGTTGAAATTGAGATATTCCTCGCTCCTATATTAAATAATTCTTTATCGTTTAACATTCGCACGGTCTTCATAACATTATCATAATTTAAAAACGGCTCGCCCATTCCCATAAATGTTACATTGGTAACTTTTTTTCCGCTTTTCTTTAAATAACGGCTGAAAAACAAAACTTGCTCTATAATTTCTGACGGCTCTAAATTTCTTTTAAAACCCATTTGACCGGTGGCGCAAAATGTACATTCTAAAGGACACCCAACCTGCGAAGATACGCACACAGTATTTCTACCGTCTTTATGGCGCATTAAAACCGACTCAATTAAAAACCCGTCTTTTAAAGTAATTCTGGTCTTTATAGAATCTTTGCTTTTTGAAACAAGCGACTCTGCCTTAATTTCCAACGGGCATTCTTTGTTTAATTTTTCACGCAAGCTGACAGAAAAAAAAGTCGCCTTATCCCAATCAGAAATAAAGTTTTTGAATATTGCCTCTTTCGCCTGCTTTATCCTATATTTTGGCTCATTTTCCAGAGCTATTTTTAAATTATCTAAATCCATAATTTTTATCTCTGAGCGTAATCGCAGATGTCTTTAAAGTCGCAGTACTGGCATTGCCAGCCCGGAGTTGCTTCAAACTCTGAATTTTTAATTTTTTCTGCTTCTTCAATTATTTTTTCTTTTTGTTTTTGCAAATCGCTTTCAGACCCCAAAAATGAAGCAAATTTCCCATCATCTAAATAATAGTAAGCAAGCTGTTTTGGTTTTAAATGCAAAACTTCCTGGGCGGCAATCTGGTAAATTAAAAGCTGTTCTTTGGCTTCAAAATCCAGCTTGTCTTTTGACTGGCCTGTTTTGTAGTCAATAATAACCACTCCCCCGTTTTCTTCGTCAATTCTGTCTATTACGCCATACAAAGTATAGCCCCCGATCTTCAAGTTAAATGGCGTCTCCAAAGCCAGATTAGCTTGCCCTGAGCCTGTCGAAGGGTTAATTTTTAAAATTTTCGGCGGATTCTTTTCAAAATTTTTGTAAAAATCTTTTAATATATCTTTGCCTTTTTTAAAATAATCATCTTTTTGTTTTTGATTTTCATACCATTCATCAATCCAATTTTTTTCGTACAATTTTACCAACTCGTCAAAATCTTTATTTTTTTTAGCAGGTTTCTTTTTTGACTTCCCGCTGAACAAATCTGTTTGTCCTGCTTTTTTCTCTTCATTCATTAATTTCAAAAAATCATGCAAGGTATTATGCATTGTTTTTCCAAAAGAAAAAACTGCTTTGCCTCTTGTGGGTACTTTTAAAATAAAAGCAAATTTATATTGCAAGGGGCATTTTTCAAAAGCAGCTAATTGGGAATAAGAAAAGTGCTCTGGCAGATATTGCGCTTCAATTCTGGCTTTTAATCTATCTATCGGTTTTGGCTTTTCCGCCATTAATTCGTTTTGAAATTTGAAATTTGAAATTTGAGCTTCGTCTTTGTATCCCATTTCAGATAAAAATCTAGATAATTTTTTCCTTCTTTGTCCTCCGTAATCTTCGGCTGATGTAAAATAAAGCTCTTTTTTGGCTCTTGTCATCGCCACATAACAAAGGCGCCTTTCTTCTTGTAAATGCACATCTCCTTTTGGTTTTATATCTTTTATTAAAACGTCCGGTAATTCAATGGGGTCTTTTCTTTGGTCTGTTGGAAATCTGCGGTCAACCATATTTACCAAAAATACATATTTAAATTCCAAACCCTTAGCTCCATGGATTGTCATAACCTTTATCATATCAGGGCCTTTTTCAGGATCAAATTCCAGCTTTCCATCCTCTCCTGATTCTAGTTCCAGATTTAACTCTTGCATAAAATTTTTTAAAGAAGGTTCAATGGCAGATTCCTCAAAAGTTTTTACTTTTTTGTAAAACTGGTTCAATAAATCTATTTTTTCAATTTCATTGTTGTGTATCAAATGTTTTAAATATCCTGAATCTTCTAAAAAAGCTACCAAAAGTTCAGAAACTCCTTTTTCTCTTGCCATCTGGCCATGTTTTTTAATTAAACTTAAAATAAATGCCACTTTTTCCTGCGTTTTAGCCGAAATTCCGGGAATTATTGCCAGTTCCTGCAGGGAATCAAAAAGCGATTTTGTTTTTTTATGGCTGAATTGCGTTATGTTGGCAATATCTGTATCTGAAATTTCCAAAACAGGCAAATTTAAAATTCTGTAAACTGCCGAGCCCTCGTGATAATTATCTAAAAGCTTGAAATAAGAAATTATGTCTAAAATTATTGGTTTTGAATAAAGCCCGCGGGAAGCTAAAAATTGATAAGGCAAATTTGCCCTTTCTAAAGCTTTAACAAACGGAATTGCCGAATCATTTGCCCTTACTAAAAGCGCAAAATCATTGTAAGTTGCATCTTGGTCGCGCTTTAAAATTTCTAGAATCTTTTTTAAGGTCTGGCCAACTTCCCCATCTAAGTTTTTAGTATGAATATGTTCTATAATCCCCTCTCCTGCTTTTGCATCAGCAATTAATTTTTTATCTATTTTATTTCTAAATTCCAGCCTGTCCGGGTCATTTTGTTTTATAAAATTGTATGACTTATCTAAGATATTCTGGCTTGACCTGTAATTTTTAATTAAAGAAACCTGTTTTGTCCCGCCTTGCGGGATCCCGCTGTGGCGGGAGAAATCCTCCTGAAATTTTACAATGTTTGAAAAAGAAGCTCCCCGCCATCTGTAAATTGCCTGGTCGTCGTCGGCGCAAACGCACAAATTATTATTTGGCTCTGCCAATAATTTTATCAACTCGTATTGCGACCAGTTTGTGTCTTGGAATTCGTCAACTAAAATATATTTAAACCTTTCTTGGTATTTTTTTAAAATTAACGGCCTTTTTTTAAAAAGTTTCAAACAATAATTTATCAGGTCGCCAAAATCTAAACAGCTGTTTTCAAGTAAAATTTGCTGATAAACATGATAAGTATTTGCGACCTCCATAATTCTTTCTGTTTCTTGGTCTTCTGGGCCGTCATCTCTTGTTTTCAGGCTGTCTGCGTATTCTAAATAATTTTCCGGATAAACTTCTTGGTCTTTGCAATGTGAAAAATGAGAAATTAATGCCTGTATAAATTTTGTGGGATTTCCCAGAGCTTTATAATATTTTAAATCAAACCTATCTAAATTTTGCCTGGCCAAAAGCCAGCCTGCAGTTTGGTCTAAAATTTTAAAATCTGTGGGCAAACCAATGTCTAAAGCGTTTTCCCGTAAAACTCTTTCGCAAAAAGAATGAAAAGTTGAAATCCACAAATCCACATATCCAAATTCCAAAAGCTTATCAACCCTTTCTTCCATTTCAAAAGCTGCTTTTTCAGTAAAAGTTACTGCCAAAATTTCTTCGGGCTTTGCCAGCTCTTTTTCAATTAAATTAACAATTCTTTGGGTAATTACGGTTGTTTTGCCTGTTCCGGCTCCCGCCACAATTAAAAGCGGTCCTTTTTCGTGCAAAACTGCCTCTTTTTGCTCTTTATTAAGTTTTTCCAAATCTATTGGCATATTGTATATTTTACGCTTTTATTACCTTTTTTTCAACACAAAAAACCGCCCGAAAAAGCGGCTTTGCCTTTGTTATATGTTTTATGCTCTTTGTTTTATGCGTTTTAACCAGTCGGCAAGTTTGTAAGCTGAACCTGAAAAATACAGCCAAATGCTGATTAAAATAATCAAAAGCGGAAGAAAAGCTGAATCTTCTAATAAATTATTCGTTAATCCTGTTGGTATGTTTGTAGCTCCCTGCACCTCTGTATTATTTACCACAATTATATTTGTTGCTGTTTGAGTTCCTCCTTCTTGGCTAGTTATATTGACTGTACTGGTTAAACTGCTCAGGCCATAAGCAAAATTTGGGCTTGGAGCCACTTGCGCCTGATATGAAATTACCATTACCTGGCCCGCAGACAATGTTCCTACATTAATTCCAGAAGTAGGATTTCCGGCATAATTAAGGCTGGCATTTATTGTAAGATTATCTTTGTATAAAAGATTTGCGGGCAATGTATCCTGAACAAAAATATTATGAACGTCTTGGCTTGGAGCCTGCAAAGTTATAGCAAAACTTAGTACATCGCCGGGTTTTGCATTAACAGATGTCTGCCAGTTCAAGTTTCCCGTTGTTAAATTTATAGCTTTTTTACCTACAATTAAATATCCTGCCCCCGAACCAGACCCGGTGTAAAAAGTCATATCAGAGCCGTAAACAGTTGTATTATTGCTTTGAGCTGCTGCTCTAAAATGATACGTTGTGTTTGAAGAAAGCCCTGTAATATTTTGGCTAAATGAGCCCGAATTATACAATGATTGCTGATTTGTATTATTTCCATAGCTGGTGGTATTTCCCCACTGAAACCAAACATTTGCCGAAGCATTAAGATATGGAGCGCCAAAATATCCGTTTAAAGTTGCCGAATAATTTAAAACATTTGTTGCAGAATTTGTCTGCGCGTTTATGCCTCCAACTTGCTGATTATTATAATTTACATAAATTGTAACGCTGTCGGAATTTGAATTTCCGTAATTATTTGTGACAGTAAACGTGCAAGTATAAGTTCCCTGCCCCGAAACATAGGGGGGAGTATATGTTGGCTGGCTAATGCTTGAGTTTGAAAGTGTGCCTCCTACACAGCTCCAATTATAATTTATTGGATTTCCCGAACTATCAGAGCCCGAACCCTGCAAAGTTACAGATTGCCCGGAATTAACATATTGATCAGCCCCGGCATTTGCCGTTATTTGGGAATTTATTACAGCCAAAACTACTTGCCCAGGGACAAGAAAAATTATAGCGGTAAACAAAACTAGAAAACTTGTTTTTAAAATTGTGTTTTTCATATTTTTGGGCCGGCCTGGTTAAATGTGGCCCCGCTTTTAGCTTATTACTTTTGCTTCCTGTTTGTCAACTTATTTTTAACCAGAAAGCCGCCCCGACGTTTAACGTCGGGGCGGCTTTAAACTGCTGATAATTATAGAATAAGTATCGCAAGCCCGCCAGATATTAAAATTATGGAAATTATTTTTTGGGTAATTGCTGTTTTTGATATTTTTTCTTTTAAAATTTTAGGCAAGAATACAGACAAAAACAAAGTCATCAAAAAAAGAAAAACATACTGTATTCCTCTTAACGAATTTATAATCGGCAGAAAAGCCACGGGAGCTAAAAATATGGCAAAACTTTGAAGCATGTTGGCGCCTCCACCCGACATTTGAGTAAGGGCGAACAACAAGCCGGTTTTTTTGTCTGTAATTGTTTGTTTTGTAAAAATTGCTTTTCGGTTTTTGGCAGTTATTAAAAACAGAAGCGAAAACAAAAATATAAACATCCTCATCCAAATGAATCCCTGCCAGAAAGTCATGCTTGAAAATACAAATTTAGAAAAGACATAATCTAATGAAAACATCAAAGACGCCAGAATTGTTATTTTTAAATAATCTGCGGTTAGATTTATATTTCTTTCAACAGAAATAATAATGCTTCCTAAAAGCAAAACAATAAAAGCTAAAATAATTTTCGTGGCCATTGTTTGAGGCCCCCAAAAAATCCATGTTAAAGCAAAAATAAATACAGGCTGAGTGGCGCCTATGGTTGTAATTACTTTTGAAACCTCAAATTTATTCACAGCCCGATACATTAAATAAAGGCCCAATATATTAACTGCAGCCTCTAAAATAATCCAGATAACAGCCTCCCTTGCAGGCCAGCCAAAATTTATAAAAGGTATTATTAAAGCCAGCAAAATACTGAAAAATCCCACATAAAAAGTATAAACTACAGGGTCTGCCCTTCTATTCAAAACCAGCTTGTCGCCCAAAGAAGCCAAGCTAAAGAAAAAATACGCTAAAATTATTACAAATAACCAGGCTATCATGTTTTGATTATATCAAAAAGCTGAATTTCTGCTATTTTACGAATAAATTACAGAAGCAATGGCCGTCTTTTTCAATTTCTTCTTTGTGAAATGCGCAGGGGCATATTTTTTTTGCATCTTCTTCCTCGTTCCCCGAAACCCTTCTGCACGGGCAATACTTTTTGCCATATTTTTTTTGGTTTTCAAAAAGTCCTCTCACAACTCTTTCAACTGTTTTTTCATCTGGGTTTAAGCGAAATCCGTTTGATTTTGCATAGTTATCATATCTTTCTATGGTGTCTTTAATATCTTGCTCTGATATTTCCTTTTTATCTTCACCTTTGTCTTTTGTTGAATTTGCTATCCAGTCCTTTATTGCGCTTTCAGAAGCCAGCCCCACAAATCCCGAAATTGGCTTTCCTGATTTAAATAATATCACTGTCGGAATTTTTTCAACGCCATACTTGCCCGCTGTTTTTGGAATGTCATCAAGATTGGCTTTTAACAAAATAATTTTATCTTTTAAATCTTCTGCAACTTTTTCTAAAATTGGAGCCAGCATTGTACAGGGCTCGCACCATGTTGTAAAAAAATCAACAAGCGCCAGCTTGTCTGACTTCGAAATTTCCCTTTCAAAATTTTCATCTGTTATAAACGTGTTCATACATTTAATATAACAAAAAAATTGTTTTTTGCCAATATGTGCGCAGTGTATTGAAAAAAACTAAAAAAAGTGGTAATATTTAAAAAGTAGAAACAATGCGGGGTCGTCTAATGGTAGGACTAGAGATTTTGGATCTCTGTATCTAGGTTCGAATCCTAGCCCCGCAGCCAATTTGTAAAATAAAATTAAACAATTTTTAAAAATATGACATGGGCAAATAGAAAAAGACAATTAAGAAAGATTAACAAAAAAGCAAAAGTAAGATGTACTCATAGGTGCAAAAGATAAGTGTACACAAAAACCCCGCGCTACGCGGGGTTTTAAAATACTTAAAATTACCGGCTATTTTTCTATTGTCTGCCCGCCGGACTGCAAATAAAACTTAATTTCCTCAAAATTAAGCTGTTTTGTTTCTAAGTTTACTTTTACAACAATCCCCATGCCATTGCGCACATTTTCGTCAAAATATTGGTCAAAAACAAAATTTCCCAAAGAATAATAAATTCTTTTGCCCTTATATTCTTCCATGGGCACAATTACATGGGGGTGAGAACCAATAATTAAATCAGCTCCCCCATCAATAAATTTATGCGCTAAATCTTTGATGGTGTCAGTTGAAGTTAATCTATATTCCGGACCCCAGTGGCTAAAAACAATCACTAAATCAGATTTTTGCTTTATATCTTTAATTTCTTCTAAAACTGCATTTTGTTCTTCTTCGTTGTCGCCATAAAATTCGTTATAACTTATAAAGCCAATTCTCACTCCTCCCATTTCTTTAATAACGTTCCTTTGTTCTTCGGGGGCGCCAAAATAACCAACTCCAGCGCCATCTAAATATTCTTTGGTGGATTCCAGCCCCTGCCAAGCAAAATTTAAAATGTGGTTATTTCCCAAACTAACTATCTTTATGTTTTCTCTATATAGGGTTTTAGCTAGGCTTGAGTCAAAGGTAAAAAAATAATTATTGGCAGAACCCGGCGCAGTTCCTGAACTTATTGATTTTTCATTTGTAATTGGGCCTTCAAGATTAGAAACAACCAAATCATTGTTTATAAGCAAAGGATATATTTTTTCGAAAATAAATTCATTACTCTCGTTTTTTTGAGCATAATATCTTATTCCCCTGTCAAACATTAAGTCGCCCGTAAATAAAATTTGAACATATTTTCTTTCTTCAAAAAAGCCCGACACATAACTGGTGACAGAATCTTCTGAATCTCCTTCATAATCAAAAGAATTTTTATTATTTATTAAATTAAAGTTATAATTATTGGCGTTTTGTAAAAATCCATATAACACAGCAAAACATTTCGGGCAATCGCTGTTTATATTTTTTGCATTATCGAGTGTCAAATTTTTTAATATTTGAATGCTGTCTTTATCTTTTATGCCAGCCTCTTTTGCTGGAATATCATGAGAAAAATCACTGCTCACTATTAAAATTGATTTTTTGCCGGCTAAATTTTTAAGTTTTGCGCCCAAATCTGAAAAATTATTAAAATTTGCCGATGTGTTTAAAACCAAGGGAACAATTTTTGCATTTGGAAAAAACTTCTTTATAAAAGGAACTTCAACATAAATTCCGTGTTCTAACCCCATTAAAGAATTATTTTTTTCAACAGTACCCTGCCCCGCCAACGAATTTACAATTTTTTCATCAGATTCTAAAACCCCAAAAGGCGTATCCCAATATAAGTCGCTTGTATAAGCAGTAACTCCTGAAGCAAAAAAATTATTATAGTGGTCGGGAGAAATTAAAAATATTGTATCAATATTTTTGTTGCTTATTTTGTTGTAAAAATTTGCAATTAATTCTTTGGCTAAAAAATGATGTGAAATTACTCCTGCCTTAATGTTTGGGTTTTCTATAATTTTGGGCAATTTTAAAAAAACATCTTGGTAATTTTCTATGTTGTTATACGGGCTGGCTAAAAAAGTTTTTTGCCGCAAGTTTTCGCCTGCTATTTGTTGTAAAAATATTTCAACGGGATTTGAAAAATACAAAAAACAAATAGCCGCTGTTATAACAGCGGCTATTGACCCTATTATTAAAAACTTTTTTATTTGCATTATTTTGCTTGCCAATCTTATCTGCAAATTGTGTCAGCTGACAAGCATTTCATTGTTCCAAAAGTATTGTCCTTGCCCACGCAATACCATGTGCCATCGCTTAACTGGCTTGAAACGCAAAAACTGCTTGCGTTTGCAAAACAATTTGGTTTTGACCCGCCTATAGCTATAATGTCATTGTTAAAATTAATCAAAGACTTGCCATATTCTTTCTGATAGCCGTTAAGCAGCCCCTTATAGCAAAGCGAAGCATAGCTTTGCTCAGAAGATTTAATCATTTTTGCGCTAAATAAAATTCCATTCATACCCGATTTTATGGCAGCTGTCTTTGCATATGCTGTGTCCCTATACGGCAAAAGGAAATCTTCGAGGCTAACGTAGTTTTCAGGAGCTGAGACTTGCAAAGGCTTATTTATATTTGAATGTTCCATATTTACCTTTACACTTACCGTCCCGCTCGCAACATCATTGAATTTGCTAATTTCAAAATCTTTATCTGCTGTAACCCTGCGCAATAAATTATCAGTTTTTCCAATAAACAAATCAATTGAAACGGCTCCTAATTTATTTAAAAAATTACTCATTTCTGTCCTTGCCTTTTCCATATCGCCTGCTTCGGGCGCAAGCGCGCCATTTTCCTGGGCATATTCAGACAACATGTCAAATAAATCAGGGAAGACTGCTATAAACCTATCTTTATTTAAAGAAACTGAATAATGATATTGAGGGCCTTCGCTTGTTTTTTTATCGGTAAGCTCTTTTATGTCGTAAACTTTTTTCTCTATTAATGTTTTTGTAATTTTATCTGCAAGCTCCTGCAGATTTTTTTCTTGATCTGCCCCGATATTTTCTTGCGCGCCAGAATACTGAGTTGCAATGGCGCCAGCCGCAGATTCATCTAGTTTAATCCATTTGCCTTGTATTTGGCTTTTATCAATTCCTGCGGCTGCAGCAAAAAATTCTAGTGGCCCAAGAGTTAGGTCATCTATTTTTATATAGGCTGTATCCCCAATAAGCCTGACTTCAACCTTTCCCCCGACAGTAATTTGGTTTTCTTTAACATCTGCGCTGGCTGTAACATCTATGTTTACGTCAGCTAACTTGTTGTTGGGGTCTGACATATCTGCTCCCCCACTCAGGTCTGAGCTAAAATTAAAATTAAAATTTGTATCGTTGGCTGTAATATTTTTTCCGCTTATAGTTATTTGTGTGACAAAATTTTCGCTTTCAACGGTTTTTAAATTTTCCCATGCCTTTAAAATCACTGTTTCGGGGTCGGGCCTGAACGGGTTCCACAAAGGGTCCCATATCCTGCTGTATAAAACGTAAGCAAGGCCTCCTCCAGCCAGAACCAAACCAATTAAAATAATAAAAAATACTAATAATACAGGCGATTTTTTTCTGGCAGGCATTGTTTTTTGCTCAGGCCCCGCCTGTGCGGACATTGTCTTTTGCTGGCTTGGCCCGGCATCAAAAGATTTTCCCTCCAGCCCTACAGCTAAAAGGTTTTCATTAACCTCTTGCTCTGACCAGCCGTTTTGAAGCAAAGCAAGTTTTATGTCAGCATCTCTTTGCCCGGCCTCCCTGGCTTTTTTAATATAATCTACAACTCTTGAGTCTGTCATAGTTTTTAAATTATTTAAAAATTATTATTATTTTTCAATTATAACATATTTTTTTATGTCAATGCCAAAAACTTCTGTGCATAAATCAAATAATTTATGTAAGGCCATCCATATACTCCTGCCCGTTAATTATTTTGTAAGGATAAATATTTTGCACCCGGCCGACTTGCCCGTCTTTTAAACGCACCTTAATTCCCCTATGATGCAAAGCCGAGCTGGTCAAAATGTCCGCCACTATCCCGCGGGTAAGCTTCCCTGTTTTCTGGTCTGCTTTTAACACAATGTCCACAATCATTCCAATTTTTATATTTTCCCGTTTCTCCCCATCCATAAAATTATTTTTTCCAACGGCTCAACCTGTTTAAGGATGAGCCGTTAAAATTTTGCTATATTTTTTCGTAATAAGTGTATTTTCCGGTTTTGCCGATTTGCTTTATACTCCCCTGCTTCTCAAGTTCGTCCAAATAACGGGTTGCTGTGGAATCTGAAACCTTCAAAAATTTTTCCACAGCATTATTTGTGATTCGAGCTTGCTCGCCTTTCAAAAGCTCCAAAATTTTCTTGAGATTCTCCTCTTTTTTCTCAAACTGCGTTGCCTCGCCTAGGGCGGGCGTCTTACCCAAATCCCCTTCTTTCTCTTGTTTATCTCCTTTCATATCTTCTCTGACAGCCCAAACAATCCCGCCCACAACAAAAGCGCCTATTAAAATCCCAACTCCTAAAATAACAATTGAAAGCATAGTTTTAAAAATTTAATTTTATTTCTCAATTAATTTTATCATATTCATATTTTAAAAAGTTATCCACAGGTTGACCATCTTTTATGTTCGGTAAATGTTCGGTATAATACAATAATAGTATTAATAAAAAACATGTCAATATGCTTACGCCAAAACAAAAACAAATATTAGAATATTTAAAAAAATGTCTCAAAAAAAATGGCTACTCCCCTTCTCTTGATGAAGCGGCCAAACATTTTAAATTGGCTAAATCTACTATCCACCAACACATAGAAGAATTAAAAGAAAAAGGATATTTAGAAAAAACAGATTACAAGGCGCGTTCTATTGAGTTATCAAAAAATAAAAAATCAGATATAGTAGAAATTTCTTTACTCGGAATCATTGCCGCGGGCCAACCTATAGAGGCGATAGAAACTCCAGAAAAAATAAAAGTTGCAAAATCACAATTATCAAAATCTGGCGAACACTTTGCCCTTAAAGTCCAAGGAAACAGCATGATAGACGATGGAATTTTTGATGGCGACACCGTAGTTATAAAAAAACAATCCAGCGCCGATGACGGAGAAACCGTAGTGGCTCTTTTGAATAATAACGAGGTAACTTTAAAAAAAATATACAAGGAAAAAAATGGTTTTAGATTACAACCAGCCAATTCAAGTTTAAAACCTATTTTTGTAAAAGGATTAGAAATACAAGGCAAGGTAGTCAGTGTAATCAGAAAATTTGAAGAATTAAAAGATGAAATAATACAAGAAGAAAAAATAAAAAAAACTGGGATAAAAAATAAAAAAATAGATATTGGATTTACAAAAATGTGCGATTGTCCCAGTAATCACATAAACTGTCTAGACGCAAAAAGTTGGATGAAAAGTCAGGTTGCTGTTTGGGAATTTAGTTACGAAAAAAGAGATATAAGAGATAAGGACATACATCCGGCTGTATTTCCAGTCGGCCTACCATCTAAGTGTATACAATTATTCACGCATAAAGGAGAATTAGTATTAGACCCCTTCGCCGGCATAGGAACAACATTGATTGCCGCTAAAGATTTAGAAAGAAATGCAGTAGGTTTTGATTTGGGCAAAAGATATATCAATTTTACAAAAGAAAGATTATCTCAATCCACTGTCCTTTCAAAGACTCAGCAGATGGCTATTTGCGATGACTCTATGAATATAGCAAATTATTTAAATGAAAATTCTGTCTCTCTTTCTATAACATCGCCACCGTATGCGAATATGTTGAACAGACCTAGGAAAAATAAAAGTCTCCGTGGAGATTTAAGAAACAATAAGCACTACGAAAAAATTCAGCAATATTCAAAAGACCCTAGAGACCTAGGAACAATGGAACCTAAAAAGTTTGCTGAAACGTTAGGGGAAATTTATAAGGGCATTTTGCCATTGCACAAACCGGGCGCGCATTGTGTAATTAATATTACTGATTTATGGTGGGAAAATAAAAGAATACCCCTGCATTTATATACTATAGAAGCTATGGAAAAAGCAGGTTATAGATTAAGAAATACAATAATTTGGGACAGAAGAAATTTAGTTAATGGAGCTGGTATTTTTGGCTGGCCGTCCAACTATATAACATTAGGGACCACTTTCGAATACATATTAGATTTTTGGCGCCCCAAACAATAGCTATAAAAAATTTAAATGATTTTGTCGTGTTTTTTATATAATTTCGGGTAATCCTGCTTACTTATTCTAATCGCTGTGCCATGGTCGTGATACACGCCGATTTTTTTTCCGTTCCTATCGGCTCCAATTCTTATATCAAATTTTAATTTACCATTTTCTAAAATTTCTTTAATATTCTCAAAATCTATTCCCTCAAGTATATAAGCCTCAGTATAATGAAACTTTTCATTAACTGAGCCTTTTTCGCCTTTAGTTTCGGCATAAACTAATAATACCTTATCTGCCTTTGCTTTAAGACCCTCAAAAAGCAGACTAACTGGCCAATATGCTAAAATATTGTTTTTGTTTTGTAATACCAATTTATCATTTTCAAAAATTACTTTAAAATTTTGGGGATTGGTTTTAGACCCATATATTGTTGTATAAAGTTTTCTGATACCATCTTCCGCTACATGACTATAATTGATAAACAAAAGTTTGTTCACACCTCTCGGTAAAGGTGATTTTGAAGCCAATGTTAACATGCTGCTTGATTCAATGCGTTTTGCCTTTATCTCAATATCTCCAATATCTGGCAACCTAAGATTATTTTCTTTGACATCTAACAATGATTCTAATGTATTGCCAACACCGCCGTCGTGGGGTCTAACGGTTTTAACAAACCCCATCTTCTCTATTTTTTTTAATTTTTCTATTAATTCCTCTATTTTCATAAAAATAAAAATTAATAATTAACGTTTTTATTAAATCACTTTCGGAACGGGTTTGCAAGGACGTAGACAGGATGAAAACGGGATGAAACCGGCGGGACGAAGAAGGCTACGGCCTACCAAAGGCCCAAATTTTTAACGGCTCAACCTGTTTTAAGTTGAGCCGTTGGATTTTTGGCTGAAATTCTCTGCAACAAAAAAGCGAGCATTCACTCGCTATATTAACTAAGCGCCTACTGCGCATTTTCAATATTGTCTAGGTCTATCATTCCAAAATCCCAATCCCCTCCTTGATCAATGCCATAAATGGGACAAAGTATCGCCCTTGCTCCCACCCGGAATGCTCCGTAAATATCTTTGTTCAAATTGTCTCCAATAACCAACAATTGGCTGGGGATAATATCATAATGCCCGATAATCTCAGAAAAATCTTTTGTTCCCTGATCAAGCTGAAAAAAATCATCAAATCTTTTCAAACTTAATCTTTCTTTCATTTTTCTTCGTTCTTCCGGGTCTGCTATCCTTTCAATAGCAACTTTAAACGAGATAGATAAATCATTTTTCACATTACCTGTTCCGCCGTCTGAGCTTGTAACAACTTTTATTCCTCTTTCTTCACAATTATCAAAAAAATCTTCTATCCCCCTTCTTGGAGGAAAAGAATCATCAACGTCGTCAAAAGCAAGAATAGTTCCATAAACATCCAGCGCGACAACCTTAATAATACTTATGCTCATTTCTTTTTCCTTATTCAAGTGTCAATGTGCCGTAAAAAAACATATTAGTTTAACCCTACTATTTTCCCAATTTTTGTCAAACAGCTAGCTTTCTTGGTGCGTTATGTTTAAAATTGCGAGTTCTAAAGGCAGCTGGCTCAAGGTTGCGTATTTCATTTTGTTTTCTGCCTCAATAAAAAGCTCCAGCATATTTTGTATGTCTTTTTGCTGAAGCGCTGTTGTTTGCTGTTTTATTTTTTCTAATTCCTGCAAAGAAAGCCCGCTGTTTTGGATGTTTAAAAAACTTGGATTTATTTTTAAAAGCAAAGATTGGCGCAAATAATAAACAAGGGTTTTTGCAAACTCATGCAAATCTAACCCTTTGTCTGCAAGCAAATTTATTGAGCTTATTGAATCTTTTGCATTTTTTGAAATAAGCAAATCAACAAACTCAGCTATCTGCCCCACCTCCACAATTCCTAACAGCTCTTTTATGTCTTCTGCCCTTACAGATCCCCTACTGCCTGAAAAATTTATACATTCGTCTAAAAGAGATTCTGCATCACGGAAAGACCCGCGGGAATTTAAGGCAATTAAAGAAAAGGCTGGCTGGTCGAATTCTATGTTTTCTTTTTTTGCAATAAACTCAAGCTTTTTTATTATTTCTGGCGCCTGCAGGCGCTTGAAATCAAACCTTTGGCACCTTGATAATATGGTTGGTATCATTTTGTGGGCTTCGGTGGTGGCTAAAAGAAAAATTGCGTGAGCTGGCGGTTCTTCTAAAGTTTTTAGCAAGGCGTTGGCTGCATCCTTTGAAAGCTGGTGGCATTCGTCAATTATAAAAATTTTATATTTTGATTTTACCGGAGCAAACTTAATACCCTCCCTTAATTCGCGAACGTCATCAATCCCCCTGTGAGAGGCTGCATCAATTTCAATTAAATCCATTGATTTTGATTGCGTAATTTCAAGGCACGAAGAGCATTTGTTGCACGGCTCAACTCCATTTGGATTCTCGCAATTTACAGCTTTTGCAAACAGCCTTGCAATTGTTGTTTTACCCGACCCCCTGGGCCCTGAAAACAAATAAGCATGGGAAATGTTTTTTGATAGAATTGAATTAGTTAAAGTTTGAACAACGTGCTCTTGCCCTATAACTTCCCCAAAGGTCTGCGGCCTATATTTTCTATATAATACTGCCATATATCGTTAGCTTATCACAAAAAAAAGCGGTTGCAAAGCGCCTCGGACTTTGATAAAATTAAGCAACTAACAACCGGCGAATAATGAAAAAACTTTTTGAGGACTTTAAGGGCTTTTTGGAGAAATTAGACCACTACAGAGATGAGCTTCTTTTTCTATTTATAAAGCCCTACTGGCCGAAAAATTTTACTCCAAATAAAATAACGTGGATAAGAGTTGGCATAGGGGTGGTGCTTTTTATTTTGCTGTTTTTCTTGGGCGCAGAAGACAAAATTTTAGTTTTGTCGCTTTTCACAATAGGAGTTATAACAGACATGCTTGACGGCTCTGTTGCCAGAGGCAAAGACATGGTTACAGAATTTGGGGCAATGTTAGATTCAACAGCCGACAGAATTTTGATAATACCAATTGCTGTTTACAGCTTGTTTTCTCTGCACAGATGGCTGTTATTGATTTTAATTTTGATTGAGGTTTTGAATGCCTTTGTTTCAATATTTTATAAGTCAAAGGAAATATATCTTGAATCAAATATCTTTGGAAAGACAAAAATGGTTTTACAATCTGCTGTATTTGTTGTAATTTTAATTATCTGGCCATCACCCCCTGCCCAATTCTTTATATATCTGCTTTGGGCGACAATCCCGTTTTCATTTTTAAGCATGGCCGCAAGAATTATAGAACTGAAAAATAAAAATAAAATAAAAATTGAGATTCCCGTAGAACAAAAAGAAATGTGGGATAATATGAAAAAAAGAATTAAAAAATAAAAATTCATGCAAAAGCTAACAATTTACAACACGTTGACCGGAAAAAAAGATTTATTTAAGCCAATGAAGGGCAAAAAAATTAATTTGTTTGTCTGCGGAATGACGGTTTATGATTACCCGCATTTAGGCCACGCCAGAAACTACATAGTTTTTGATTCTTTTGCAAAATATCTAAAAAAAATAGGGTATAACGTTTTTTATCTGCAAAACATAACTGATTTGGACGACAAAATAATAATGAGGGCAAAAGAAAAAGAAGTGTCGCCAAAAGATTTGGCCATTGCTTTTGAAAAAGAATATTTTAAAAGCATGAAAATGCTTGACATCAACAACGTTTCAAAATATGCCAGAGCAACAAGCCACATAAAAGAAATAATAAGCCAGGCAAGAAGGCTGGAAGAAAAAGGATTTGCTTATGAAATAAAGGGCGACGGAATTTATTACGACATTTCAAAATTTAAAAACTATGGCAAGCTTTCAGGCCGCACAGCCTTGCAAGCAGAAGATTCTATTTCAAGAATTGACTACAGCAAAGACAAAAGAAACCGCGGAGACTTCTGCATTTGGAAGTTTTCTGAGGAAAATGAGCCAAGCTGGCCGTCTCCGTTTGGCAGAGGAAGGCCTGGCTGGCACATTGAAGACACAGCCATTACAGAAAAATTTTTGGGCGCGCAGTACGACATACATGGCGGCGCAAGAGACTTGATATTTCCCCACCATGAAGCTGAAGTTTCTCTAATGGAAACTTTGTCAGGAAAAGTTCCGCTGGCAAGATACTGGATGCATGTGGGGTTTTTAACAATTGAAGGCCAAAAAATGTCAAAATCTCTTGGCAACTTCATAACCATAAATGACTTTTTAAGAAGGCACCCTGCAAACCATTTAAGATTTTTTGTGCTTAAAAATTTGTGGCGCTCGCCGGTTGATTACCTTGAGTCATCAATGATAGAGGTAAAGTCAGCTTTAGAAAAAGTTGAGGAATTTCTGCGAAAGATACAAGATATAAAAAACAAAAAACAAAAAAAATCGAACGTAGGCGAAAATCTGATTAAAAAAGTAAAATCTGATTTTTATAACCAACTCTCAAATGACTTTAACACAGCAAAGGCGCTGGCCGTCTTGTTCGACTTCATTAAAAAAGAAAATCAAAATTTAGAAAAAAACACGGTCTCCCAAAAAAAAGCAACCGAAATTTATAAATTTTTTGAAGAAGTAAATGATATTTTCGGAATTTTAGATTTTAAAAAAATAAACCGCGCAATTCCGGCCAAAATTAAAAAACTTGCCCATGCGAGGGAAAAGTTCCGCCAAAATCAAGAGTGGCAGAAAGCTGACCATGCGCGCCAGGAAATTGAAAAACAAGGGTTTTTAGTTGAAGATACAAAAAACGGGCCCTCTATAAAGCCTGCTACTTGATTTTTAACCAGGCATATATAAGATAAACTATGGCTAATGAATTGCCGGAAAAACTTCCTCCCCAAAATATTGAGGCAGAACAATGCATGCTGGGCTGTTTGATGTTGGACAAAGATGCAATTATAAAAGTAATTGATTTTATAAAAGCTGAAGATTTTTACAAGGGCGCCCACCATGACATTTACCAGGCAATGGCAGAGCTTTATGAAAGGTCAGACCCCATTGACCTTCTTTCTGTGTCTTCCAGATTAAAAGAAAAAAACAGACTTGAAGACATAGGGGGTTCAGCCTACCTTACCTCTCTTATAAACACTGTCCCCACAGCCACTCATGTTTTAAATTATGCAAAAATTGTACGGCAGAAAAAGATTTTAAGAGACTTAATTTCCGCTTCCCACGAAATCGGGCTTTCAGCTTTTGACGAGGCAGAAGAAGTGGATGTTTTAATAGACAAGGCAGAAAAAACTGTTTTTGGAATAGGCCAAAGGTCTTTAACACAAACCTTCACGCCGATAAAAGACATTTTATCTGCCACTTTTGAAAGAATTGACGAGCTCTCAAAACACCACGGAAGCTTAAGAGGGCTTTCAACTGGGTTTGCGGGATTAGACAATAAATTAGCTGGCCTTCAAAATACAGATTTGATTATTCTAGCCGCCAGGCCATCAATGGGAAAATCATCTTTGGCTTTGGACATAGCCAGGCATGTCGCAATTTTTGAAAACAAGCCTGTAGGGCTTTTTAGCTTAGAAATGTCAAAAGACCAAATTGCTGACAGATTAATCGCCAGCCAGGCGAACATAAATTTGTGGAACATAAGAACCGGCAGGCTGCAAGATGGCGGCGGCGATAACGATTATTCAAGAATCCAGCACGCTTTGGGAACTTTGTCTGAAGCTCCAATATTTATTGATGACGCAGGCTCTGTGAATATTTTGCAAATGAGGGCAATGGCGCGCAGGTTGCAGGCAAACAAAGGATTGGGCCTTATTATCGTTGATTATCTGCAATTAATGGAGCCCTTAAATAGGTTTTCTTCATCTGTGCAACAAACAACAGAAAATTCCAGGGCATTAAAAACCTTAGCTAAAGAATTAAATGTTCCTGTTTTGGTTTTGTCGCAATTGTCGCGCGCCGTAGAACAAAGAGTGCCGCAAATTCCAAGGTTAGCTGACTTAAGAGAGTCAGGAGCCATTGAGCAGGACGCTGATGTTGTTATGTTTATTTACAGAGAAGACAGGTACAACGAAAACAGCCTTAGAAAAAACATAGCTGACATAATAATTGCAAAGCATAGAAACGGGCCATTGGGAACTGTTGAAACTTATTTTGACGAACAAAGGGTGAGCTTCAGAAATCTTGAAAAAGAAGAATACAGCACTGAGAATTAATGCAATTAATTCTCAGTGAATTTTAAATTTTAAATTTTAAATGTCTTCAATTGACAAGCTTATAGATATTTTTAAAAAATTTCCCACGGTTGGCCCGAGAACAGCGCGCAGATTTGTTTACTATTTAATAAAACTCCCCAAAAACCAAATTGACGAATTATCAAGGGCGCTGGAAGAATTAAAAAACAATGTAAAATTATGCCAGCTGTGCTTCAACCCTTTTGAAGACAGCGGAGGCCCGTCCTCCGCGGATTTATGCGAGATTTGCTCTGACCTAAGACGCAATAAAAATTTGCTCTGCATAGTTGAAAAAGAAGCAGACTTGCTTTCAATTGAAAACACAAAAAAATACAACGGGCTTTATTTTATTTTGGGCGGCACTTTGGCTATGATGAGAAAAGAAGATATTGACAACTTAAGAATTGAACCATTAAAAGAAAGAATAAAAACAGGAAACTTTTCAGAAATAATAATTGCCTTAAACCCAACTCCTGAAGGCAAAGCAACCTCTATGTTGATTGAAAGGATGCTAAAAGAATCCTTCGGCGCGGCTCAGGACTTAAAACAGAGTTTTAAGATTACTCACCTTGCAAAAGGAATTCCTGTTGGCGGAGAACTCGAATATGCCGACGAAGAAACTTTAGAATCAGCCTTTGAAGGCCGCAAGTAAAAAATATGCTAAATTACCTTTTGATTTAAGCAAATCTAAAATTTTTTGCTTTGCCTGCTCTTTTTTATCTTGCAATTTCTGGTTATACTCGGCCAATCCTTGCCCCAGCTCTGCATATTCATCTTTCTCTTTTGCTAATGCTTCGGCTTCCCTATTGCTTTCTTTTTTATCCTGATACAGCTTATACACCCAAAACCCAAGCCCAGCAACAACTAAAACTAAAACAATATATAAAAAATCCATATTTTTATTTCTTAATTATTTTTTAGGATTTCTAGACGAATAAAATAGATACATCTTTTTTACTAACATTCCGTTAAATGTGCAGTTTTCTAAAACCATACTTCCCTTTTCTATTTTCATCCCCGAATTAATATTTTTTACAAAATTATCGTCTGGTTTTAGCAGAATAACTCGCAAGATAAATTTTAATTCTCTATTTGTGAGAGATCGTTGTAATTCTCCTACAAAATATTCTAAAAACTCTTTTTCTTTGCCAAAGAAAAAATTGGAACTTACAACCAGATCCCAGTTATCTTGCTCGTCTTTCTGAACCAATGCAAAAAGATTTAATGGTCCTTTTTCATTCAAAATCTTTTCTTTCAATTCAATAATTTTTTTTACCAATAATTCTTCAACCATTTAAATATATTAATTAATACTACTAACATATTTCCTACCTCTTTTTTGTTTTTATTCATGATACGATATCTCATTTCTGGATCCCAATTCCAACTAATCATCATAGACCATTGAATGAATAAATTGTAGTTTTTACTCTTACTCAACGATATTTCTTTTTCTAAACCGGCTAATTTCAACAAGACACTTAAATCATGTGTAGCAAAAGCCTGCTTGAATACACCTGTGCATGGATACTCATCTAGCTCCAAAAGTTTACATATACGAGCTTTCAACGCAACTTCCAATACGTAACCACATAAATAAGCGGTGCCATCGTAGCGTCGTGCTTGATATAAGGCCTTAGCATCATCTAAACGATCCTCTGCAATTATTTTTAGATCAGCATAACAGGTCATACAAGATTAATTATTTTTCTCAATTAATTTTTTATTCACAAATAACATAATGCAAGTACTCAAGCGTTTTACTAGCAGCATGTTTTCTATTTGTATCTTTGTCGGCCTTAAAACGATTATATTTTTTACTAAAATAGCCGTACTCACCCCGCTTGCTCATTATTTCTTTAATATCTTTACGGCTCATCAATCCTTCGTTGTTATAGCTTAAAAAAATATATTTTGCCCGAGCTTTTGAGATTAAGTCTTCAAATGCTTTTTTTACTTGTGTTCTTGAACAATAAAAAGATTTTTGATTTTGATATTCCCGAAGGCCAGTTTTACCGTGGATTTTTGGATTATCATATTTAGCGATTGTTTCAAGTAAATGATAATTTGTTGCGTATTGCCTTTGATTGTAGGGCGGATCTAAATACAAAATATCACCTTCAATTTTTTTTGCTACTTCGTTTATGTCATCATTAAATACTTCGTGATCTTTGTTGTTTATTATTAACTCGGCGGGTTTTAACACCATGTTGTTTTGGGCTGTTTTCTTCAACTTTTTCAAAAATGCACCATAGACAGAAGCTGTATTTGCATATTTATCAATTGATTCAACTAAACTAGTAATCAAAAAATAATACTCGTCATCAGAAATCATATTTTCTTTTTTCCAACCTTCAATTTTTTGACGAATAGCATCACATCGCAACCCATTTTCGTCAGAAAAATATTGTCGTGGTTCTTTTTTATCTTTTGTTCCTCCAAAACAATAATTTTTATAAATAAACCCTTTTGTGCCTTTCAAATTTGATAAGTAATTACAAACGAAATCTTTTCGTTTTTTTGTTTCAATATTTTTCAATTCTGGAATTTCCTTTATAAGGACAGAAAAAGGTAGTTCCTTGTGATTACCAATATAATGTCTATTTAAAACATAGCTATAATATTGGATATCGTTTGCGACTATTTTATAACCTTTTTTCTTAAAATAGCTTCCTACAATTCCAGTTCCCGCGAATAAATCACAAAAAGTAGAGCAATTTTTATCAACTACTTTATTGATTGATTTTTCCAAAAACTTCAATAATGATAATTTACTTCCTATGTAATTCATAACTAATAATTTATTTTTTCAAAAACTAAATCATTGTTTTCTAAGTGATACTCTATATACTTCAGATGCTCACATCTTCTAGAGTTTCGCGTATTGAAATCATTAAAGGTAGCAATCACCCCTTGATACCTTGCTGAACTCTTATCATTAATCTTTTTAGAAACTAAAACTGGTTTTATATCGCTTTGCCTGTTTGGTGTATAATATTGCTCTATCCAATCAATGTATCTCTGAATTTGTTTTATGTTGATTATATCGGCTTCAACTGATTTTAATTCGATAGGTATTACAATTCTTTGATCATTTATAGTTGTCGAAATCATAACGTCAATTCGTTGCATGCCAACGCCGCAAGACACTTCGTTCCCGAGCCACTCGAATTTAAGATTTTGTCCCAAAATACAATCGTCAAGCGAGCTGTTTATTCTTTTCCCAATATTCCTTACGATATAGGCTTGTAAGTGAGTTTCAAACGATTTACCGGCTTCATATTTAGCAATCAGTCTTGGTAGCAAATTTATTTCATCGTTTCTTCCGGAATAATCATTAGTATTTTCAGTGGTCAAAATTATCTTTTGCTCGTTTTGATCAAATGATAGTTTATGATTATCAAAATTAATATCTTGTCTCGAGTTTTTATCTCTAATCAACTGACACAATCTTTCTGATTCATAAATAGTTATCATAGTATTACCACGATTTCCTTTCAACTTACGATAAATCAAACTCCAAAGCATTTGATTCGGGGATTGCAAACTTTTTATCTCGTCTAATGCTTCCCATTCGGTTACTCCCTCTGAATAAACTTTATATGGCTCGACAAGGGTTCTAAATGTTAAAGATTTGCCAAGTTCTTCATTAAGATATTGGTGCTCATCATAATTATCTATAAATGACCAATCCTCTTTTGCCTTAAAAATTCCATAAAATTTTCCGTCAAAAATTTTCTTTGAGAAATCTTGCTGCAAATAAAATATTATCTGATCGCCTCGCCTAATTCTACTCCCATCTGCTATCATGCCGACGAGCATATTTTCAGTTGTCGAATGAAGCATTGTCCTTTCATTATTATTAAAATCGATATCATAGCCTTCATTATTTTCACCATTTCTTTTTTTAGCACCTGTCCCAGCAAAAAGATACTCTAGATGTAGCTTGAATGTTTTTGAATCAACTATAAATACATGTGTTGTCATAATTTCAATTTTTAAATAATAAGATATACTCGTGTTTAAAAATGTAGTAATCGCTTGATAATGCTCTGTATCTCCAAATGGCTTCTTTATTTTGTTTGGCACGGTTGCCTTCCATGTTCTTAATTATAATGCTTTTTAGTGTTAGCCCCAACTTTTGCGCTTCATTCAAACAATAAAATCCTAACGGAATCCACTTACCCTGCGTATATTTATCTCCTATCACTATCGCTAAGTATCTATTTTTCTCTAAAATGCCAAGTGTGTTGTTTATAGCTGAAGAAAATGCTTTCAAAAAATCATTTAAGGATTTAGTATTTGATAAATCTTTATCATTATTGCTAAATTTAATTATATTAGCGTATGGTGGGTGCAAAATTGCCAATTGGATATTTTTTCTTTTCCTCTTGTTCAAAATTTCCGTAATATCGGCAAAAGTTTTTTTATTGGTGCTATCGCCAGCTATAAGTTCTGCAAAATAATTTTTGTTATCCACTTTACTTTTAACGTGCTCGATCAGTTCTGGTTGAATATCAACTCCGATAAAATGTCTACCCAAGCTCTCTGCTTCATAAGCCGTTGTTCCGCTTCCTACGAATGGATCAAAAACGATATCATTACTTTTTGTATACCTTAAAATTAGTTGCCTCGGAATTTGTGGAATAAAATTTCCGTGGTAAAAACCATTATGCTTGCCCGTTTTGTCTCTTTCCGGAATAATCCAAAGACTATCTGTCCAAATTTCTGATTCTTTCCAATTATCTAAATTAAAATCATTAAAAAACGGCATTTTTTCTTAATTAAATCACTTTCGGGACTGATTTGCAAGGACGCATACGGCGGGAAAAAACTCAAAAGCCCCCGCCGAAGGCGGGGGCTTCAATCGTTCAGACGTGTTTGAGCGATTCATTTTTTATCTCTTTTATGTCGCACAATAAACCTATCCTTTTAAAAAATAAACTTTTTACAAACAAAAACCCCTTGAACAAGTCAAGGGGTATAAGCGACGAATCGCTATTGTTTTGCGCTATTTGCGACGAAGAAGAAATCCACAGGCAATCAAGCCGGTGACAAGCAACACAATCGTTCCCGGCTCAGGAACAAGATTGATTGAGGCGTTATTGCCGATGTAAAAATCGTTATCAATTATCTCGCCAGAGGATAAAACACCTGTTAGGTGCCGTTGTGGCTCGGAACGATGACCACCGCCCAATATACTGTTAATTTCACCACTAAATGGTTGTCCATCAACAGTGAAATTTGAGCCGTGTATTGTTAATAGGCTGTTATCTCCCAGTCTTAATTTATAGCCTATCGTTCCGCCAAAAAAGTCTACTTGACTGTTGTTCCATATTTCTAAGTCAGTGCCTATTGTCCCACTATAGATATTTACAATAGTGTAATCTTCGGCATACAAATAATCCCGAATTGTTGCATTTGAGACATCTACACTGCTGTTCTCGTATGCCCAAATATAGTGTATTAACCCCCCAGAAATATCTACACGGCTATCACCAAAAGGGGATACATAGTTCGTTATTCCACCAGAGATGTTCACATAGCTATCATCATAGGAATATAAAACTCCTTCCATGTGCCCACCCAGAATATTTATACGACTATCTTGGTATCCCTTCAACTTGTGTTCAAATATTTTTCCTCCGCTTAGTAGGTTGAGAGTAGTTCCCATGTTAGGAGCTTGGTAATCAACCCAGACATCCTCGTTGATTTGGTAATCAATATCGTGCGTTCCGCCATCATTAAATTGTATCCAACCGCCATATACTGTGTCGTAAGTAAACAAAACCGTCAGAAACAAAATCATTCTCATCTTCATCGCTATTCTCCTGTAAAAGAACGCCCATAACAACATGTTATGGCACGAATATAGATTACAACGAAAATTGCCAAAAGTCAACTACCTCGTAATGGTTCAATAGCTTGGACGCAGTCTATGGTATATATTATGTATATGTCATACACTAAGAATCCT